>WJME01000295.1 GCA_014728115.1 Candidatus Zhuqueibacterota bacterium
CTAATCAACATGGGCATAGCGAACTTTATCGTGTTGATGCTGTCACCGGAAAAGAAACGCTGCTTGCACGGCAGCACGGTCTGTTTAGATCTGCGCAACAGGAAAAAAGGTTTACATTACCTTCTTATATATGGTTTCCCGATGCAAGTCGTATTCTTGTGCCGCACGAGTATGAACTATATATACTAGACATACCCAATGGTTCACCTCATTTGATCATACAAGATACTGTTAAAATTCGTGATCCTGTCATCTCACCGGATGGTCAAAAAATAGCCTATCTAAAGTCCGGAAATCTGTTTTGTTTTGATTTATTATCTGAGCAACAAACCCAATTGACACACAATCATGATCCCCAAACGTTGATCGGTCAATTTGATTATGTTTACGAAGAAGAGTTTGGCATTCGAACGGGATATCACTGGTCTCATGATGGGTCTATGTTGGCTTTTTTCGAACTCGATATCAGCAAGGAGCCGTATGTCGGGATACCTGTATTTTTGAATGGACAAGATTTTGACAACCTGTCTTATCCGCGTGCGGGACAGCCAAACGCCATTGTCCGATTGGGCATCGTCTCTGTTGCCGACAAAGATATACAATGGCTGGATTTGGATCTGGCTTTTGACGACTATATACCGAGAATCACATGGCATCCAGGAAAACCCCTGTTGTATATTAATGTTTTGAACCGCGATCAAAATAGGCTGGAATTGATTTCAGTAGAGTTTGAGAATTCTGAGCAACACACAGTTTTGGTTGAGAAAAATTGGGATTCCTGGCTGGATGGCACGCGCGTTCCCTATTTTCCCAAAAATGAAAAAGGATTTGTCTGGCTCTCGTCACGTGATGGTTATCGACATTTATATCTACATTCCCTGGATGGAGAGTTGATTAAACAACTAACGCGGGGACAATGGGAGGTTGATGAGATTCTGGGAGATGACAATCAAGTTATCTATTTTTCGGCATTTCTCCCTCATCGGCAGGAAACACAGTTGTGGAGTCTGGATATCGATTCGGGGATAAAAAGTCGTCTCAGCCAGGAAACAGGAACACATGATGTTCACTTTTCTGATTGTGGCAAGGTATATTTTGATGAATTTTCCAGCGTCGATCAACCTGATCAACAATGGTTGCAAAGAGTAGGGCAAGAGGAGCGCGTTTGGTTGAATAAGGGAGAACTGGAATCTTGCCCAAAACCCAATGTCGAGTTTATTCCAATTGCCAATGCTGAAGGCGATTCTCTGGATGGTTGGATCATTATGCCAGATCGGCTTGAAACCAATGGAAAATATGGGGTGCTCATATATACCTATGGCGGGCCAGAATCGAGAATCGTCAGAGACTATTGGTTTGGTCGACGGGGATTATGGTACCATCATCTCAATGAGCTGGGTATTATTGTCATTGCAGCTGATGGTCGCGGAACCGCACGGCGAGGTAGACAATGGCGACATCAGGTTTACCGTCGACTCGGTCAACTGGAAGCCAGTGATCAGGTGGCAGTTGCTGAATATGCACGGTCATTGCCTTTTGTGGATCCTGAGCGAATTGCAATATGGGGCTGGAGTTATGGCGGTTATAATGCTCTCAGAGCATGTATAAAAGGAGGGGGGTTCAAAACCGCGATTAGTGTTGCTCCGGTGACCGATTGGCGCTTGTATGATACAATCTATACTGAACGGTATATGGATCAACCCGATGATAATCCACTGGGATATGAGGCGGGTTCAGTGCTCGATCATGTGAATTCGATAAATAATCCCCTTCTTCTCATTCACGGGACAGGTGATGACAATGTACACTTTTCTCATACTATGCATTTGGCGCACGAACTGCAGCAGAGAGGAAAATCATTTGAAATCATGGTCTATCCCGACAAAAGGCATGGAATTAAAGGAACAGAAACACAATTGCATTTGTACCGGTTGATGACCAATCATATTCTGAAACATATTGGCCCTGTGAAATGACGAATCCATGATCGTAATTTGGGCATTTAACCAAAGTCCACTCCCCCCTCAACTCTGTCTACAAGATTCGTGACTCTTTTTGCCTTTAAAAAAACAATAATTTATAAATATCTTTTTCCCTGGCTGATCTATGCTTATTGGCATTCAATTTGCATAAAAGAGAAAAAAACAAACAACAGGGATTGGCGAGGAGAGGATATGAGTATTGATATCGGACCCATTCTCAAATACTGGGAATATATAAACGAAAATATGACGGTAGAATTGGAAGACAAGGGGCAATTGGGGAGACGCATCCATATCTTTCTTGGGACGGGCTGTATCACTATGAGCCCATCCGGTCGACCAGACGGAACCAAACCGGCTGGATTTCAATCCTACTGGGAATTTTTCCAACAAAAGTATGCTGAATCCGAAAAGGATTATATCCAGGATAGTGATGCATTGAATCTCTTGCAGGAAATCATATTATTCAATGCCAGATCACTGGCTTATCTGCATTTAAAAGAATACGTCAAAAGCAGCATGGATGCCTTGACAAATCTCCATGTGGTCAATTTTTTAGTAAGGCATAATAATAATTATACAGAACAGTTTGAATTGATTCGGCCCCATTTGCAAATGGTCTATCAGCGTGCATTGGCAGAAATGAGTTGTTATCAGAAACATTATGAAAAAGCGTTAAAATACCTTGTTCAAGGCATAGAAAAAATTGATGGCTTTGTCAACGAATCTGTAGTATTGTCTGCAAACCGGCCTTCTCAGGAGATCAAGATTTTATCACAATTTCAATCTGATTTGGAATCTCAATTTCCTCGTTTGTCGCGTCTGGCATTAGAAAGGGAATTGAAAAAGGCTGTTGAAGAAGAAGACTATGAATTGGCCGCCAGTCTGCGGAATCGAATACAAGGTTTGGTTTCATCCCCCTGATCGTTCGTTTTGATAAAGATTCGAACATGACTCACGAGGACCCATGCCTTTTAAGGGCCCTCGTGAGATTCCTCAAATCAACTATTCCAATCCAAGCTCATCTGCCAGTGCCACGTATACCCCCATGGTCCAGCCCATAACCGGTGAGTTGACAAGGTTTTCCATCTGATGGGATTGATCTTTGGCATTATACCAATCCCACAGCTCTCCTGTCTGCTCGTATATTTGCGTGACCATTTCCAGCCAGTTGGTTCCGAGATCGGCAGCATCCTCCATAAAATCATAATTAAATAGTCCGCGCACCGTCATGTAGAAACAAGGAGCATAACAGAGGGGATAGTTCCAGGCAGAAGGGCTGTTATAGGGTTTATCCAGACATGTCAGTCCACCGGGCTGCACAAAATCAGCAAGATTACTTTGCATGACGCCGGCCCGTTCCCTGGGAACAAGCTTGGTAAATAACGGGGCAAAGCTGGTAAGGGCTTTGACATCGCTCAATGTTTTTTCGATATATTTGTTGTCAAAATAAAAATTCTCTTCCTGATTCCAGCACAGCTCGAGCATTTTTTTTATCGTTCCGGATCTGTTCAGCATGCTTTCATCTCCATTCCCTTCGGCCTCTTTTTGCAGGTCAAAGATGATTTCCGCATTTCGGGAAAGAATGGCATTGAGATCCACAGGATTGATATCCAGGCTGTCTTTGAATCTGGGACCATTGACACAAGCCATCTCATCTTTGGCTGCTGTGGTTTCGGTACTGACACCCAGAGGTACATAATGATATAAACCACTGGGAGTTCGATGTGCTTTATCTGTCCAATATTGAAATTCTTTCACCACATCAGGCAACACCCGTCTAAGCCATTCTTTTTCTCCTGTTGCACGATAGATATCTCTGACCATCCACGGAAGCATAGGGGGCTGAGAGATATAAGGAAGTGATTTACGATTCGATGCCGGAACATACTCGTGACTTCTTAAAAGATAAATCAGGTTATCGACATTATGTCGAGCCAAGTCGACCATTTTCATCCGGATCAAGCCGATATTTGCAAAATAAGTGTCGAAATAATATAAACCATCTTTTTCATTTTTTCCTGCTGCCAGATAGGGGTAGGGAACGCCAAATAGCTCATCAGTATCTTTGGTCTGTTCGCGAATGAACTCTTTTTCAATGCGTTCTTTAAAGACCGGGATGAGATCATGAAATCTGGCCATTATATCTCCTCTCATTAACGAGTTTTTTTATGAATATTTATTTGGATTTGATTTTTCATCAGGGAGGTGAATTTTTAAATTCCCAGGAGGAAAGCATCTTGTAAACATTGTACCTGCCGTGGTTAAGATAACCCTCTTGAGTAAATTAGCCGCCTTGCGTGACAAAATCAAGATATTTTTAAAAAATTATGCCAGCAAGCGGCGAAGAATTGGGCTCAGAATCAGAATACGCAAACGCGTTATCCAGTATTGCCAAAGATTAAACTTTTTAATGGTTTTTAAATAGCTTTTCAGATAATCACCAAGATCGTACAGTGATTTTGGTTTGATTTCAAGGGTGATAAATCCTTTGAAATGATTTTTCTGCATTAAATCGAGAATATCGTCCACGGGGAGAATACCCTGTCCAAAAGGAAGATGAGCATCCGACTTTTCGGTGCAATCGGATAAATGAACCGCTTTTATGAGATGGACATGATTTTCATACGCTTTTAATGGGTCTATTCCTGAAATCAAATAATGGGAGGCATCATAACAGATCCCTTTTATCAGGCTACCCAATCTGGCTGATGCCTCTGTAAAAAATTCGGTAAATCGTTCTTGATCTATCGATGGCACATTCTCAAAATACACTGGAATGTCGAGTTTTAACAGATTTTTGAAAAGCAAGTCAAAAGAGGCTGGCTGGGCCTTTTCCATTCCATTGGATTCTGGGGGGTGACATATGACATGTTGAATATTCAAGGCATTGCGATTTGCTGTCAAGGTTTCGATCAGACGATCGATTTTATCCTGAGACTGTGATGTGGAAAGATCCCATCCTTGTTCATGTATCAATGGAAGATGAAATGCGGTTTTGATTGATTTAATTTTGGGGAGCAAAGCAGACAGATCTGACAGGGTATTGGTATTGATTTCAATAAATTTAACCCCAATTGACCGCATCCATGCCACAATCATCGACGGTGGCAATCCCTTATAGTGCTGAACTGTAAAGCCGATATAAATCATTATATATTCAACGATATCAAAATCAACCAGTTAACCGGGATGGCAAATAATACAAATCTGCGTACCCAAACTTTCTCACGATCGTTTAGGTGAAAATAGATATTTTTACCGAAAAGTAATCCCGAGATCGTATTTACTCCCCAAAATGCCAGAATAAGGTAAATCAAGACAAAAAGTGGATTGTAAATGATTGCCTGTCCCCAATGCAAATGCAGCAAGTGGTAACCTGCCCGCGTTGCTCCACAAGTGGGACATGGTATGCCTGTCCATTCCCGAAACGAACATGCAGGAATCATACCGAGCAAGGCAGGAAAAAAGCGAGCAATGACTGCGCCGAGCAATGAAATCATCGCCACCATTACCCCTGGTAGCAGTTCATCTTTATGTCTGGAAACAATGTGTGTCTTCATGCCTTTTTCTGTTTGATACAAAATAATGAGCTACTCGAATAGATGCAAGCGTTTTGTTTTATGTTCATTTATGCATCCTGTGCTTTGCTTTGTAAATTGTTTATGTAAATGACTTTTAGGGCTTAAAAAAGAATAGGTATTGACAATTTTTAATTAATTTCTTACTTTGAATAATTGTAGGCAGAGATGGGTACAAGCACAACTCGATTAATATTTCTATGGGCTTTGAATGAACATACAGGCCCACTGGTCGTATTCAGTGGGCCTTTTTTTTACTGAAAAAGGAGACGAATATGAAATGCGCGGTCCTTGGAGCCACCGGGGTAGTTGGACAACATTTTTTAAAATTACTGGCAGATCATCCTGAATTTGAATTGGCTGCTGTTTGTGCCAGCGATGCCCGTACCGGGCAGCCTCTGGTCAGCGCCAAAGAATTAATTCCCGGTGGGATTCCAGCTCAGTTCAAGGACATTGTTTTCGATCCCATGCAAGTGGATGCTTTGCTTGCAAAAGATATAAATCTGGTTTTTTCTGCCTTGCCGGCCAGTATTGCAAAGGATTTTGAAATGGAAGCCGCTGACAAGGGAATCAAAGTTTTTTCCAATGCCAGCGCTTATCGCATGGATCCGGGAGTGCCCATTCTTATTCCCGAAATCAATTATGATCATTTACAATTACTACAGGGTCAGTTGAGCCATAAAAAAGGGTATATCGTCACCAATGCCAATTGTACAACAACCGGTTTGGCGATGGCTCTTTTGCCTATTCAACCGCTCGGAATTCGCAAGTTGATTATTGCCAGCTATCAGGCCATCAGCGGATCCGGATATCCCGGTCACTCGGCTCTGGATATGACTGCCAATGTTCTGCCTTATATTGCCGGCGAAGAGCCCAAGGTGCTTGCTGAATGCAGGAAAATCTTTGGCGAGGTTGCAGAGTCACAAATCAGCCCCACAACATGGGAGATTCATGCGCATTGTCTTCGTGTCGCGACTGTGGTGGGCCATATGATCTCTGTTCATGTCGAATTGGAGAATGAAACGGATGAAGAGAGGGTGCAATCTCTTTTTCAGGGGTATGAATCCCCGGATGCCGTAAAAGGACTTGCAACGGCACCCCTAAAGCCTGTACTCTTTAGCAAAGATCCTCTGCGGCCACAACCCCGCCTGGATGTAGATGCCGGATCGCCCGATCGTGCTCGCGGTATGGCTGTCACTGTGGGAAGACTCTCCGTCGATGGGCCGGTCATCCGGTTCGTAACCCTCTCAAATAATCTGGTCCGCGGCGCAGCTGGGGGGTCGATATTGAATGCCGAACTTGCCAGGCGAGAGAATCTTCTATGATCACCATGAAGATTGGAGGCTCGTCACTCAAAAGCCTTGAATCATTGGATCAGGTCGCTGATATTATTATCCACGAACCTGACCGCAAAAAAATCGTTGTCCTGTCCGCTGTGCACGGGGTTACCGATCACCTGCTCAAAAGCACACGCGAGGCACTCGAGACGGATCGAAAAATTAATGGATTGCTCGATTACCTGCAGGTCTTGCACCATGAATTGATCCTGGGCTCTATAACCTCACCCGTTTATCGACGTAAAGTCCTGGATGAAACAGATTATCTCCTGTCCAGATTGGAAAAGTTACTGTATGGCATCGCTTATACAGGGGAATGCACCTCCCGAACCCGGGATCTGGTCGTCTCCATGGGCGAACGGTTGGCCGTACAGCTCGTTGCCGGATGTTTGCAAGACAAGAATCAGGAAGCGGTTGCGTTGGATGCCGATCAGATCGATATCATTGCGACCGGTGATTATGGGTATGGCAATGCAGATTTGGACGCCATCAGTGAAAAATTACCTGATCATTTGAATCCCTTTTTAAAAGCAGGGGTCATACCTGTGATTACCGGTTTCTTTGGCCGGACGCCCGATCATCGTGTGATTACCTTTGGCCGAGGAGGCACAGACTATAGCGCTGCAGTGGTGGCATATGCCATGTCTTGCGATGAATTGCAGATCTGGAAAGATGTAGACGGTTTTATGACCGCAGACCCAAAGATGGCAGCTCAGGTTAAACCCCTGCTTCATCTCTCATATGATGAAGCTGCAGAGCTTTCTTATTTTGGTGCAAAAATTCTCCATCCGCGTTCCGTAGAACCCCTGGCTAAAAAAAATATTCCGGCGGTGATTAAAAATACTTTTAAAGCCTCTGCGCGGGGCTCTGTGATCGGGCCTGAGAAACAACAACATGAACAGATCATTAAAAGTGTCACCTTTAATCATGAAATCGGTGCCTTGAGACTGATTGGCCCGAGTCTGGGATATCAAATCGGATTTTTAAAACGGGTTGTGACGGCGCTGACAGACGCCGATATCAATATCATTTCCGTTATCACGGCCCAAACCGCGGTGAATTTGTTGCTGAATAAAAGGGATGTTGTCAAAAGCAAAGAGATCATCGCTTCTTTGAAAATCAGCTATGTAGAAGAGATCGAACCGATTCTTCACGCTTCACTTGTCGGCGTGGTCGGGGAAGGATTGGCAGAGACAAAAGGATTGGCTGCCCGTGCATTTAAAGCCTTGGCAATGGCCGATGTCAATGTTGAAATGATCGTTTCCGGCGCATCCAGAGTAGCTACCTATTTTATAATTAATCAACAGGATGTAAAAACAGCAGTATGTGCCATCCATACAGAATTTTTTGGCTCACCCCCCGAGCCAGAGTTCGAATAATTTGTCATGACGTTTTGTCCTATGGCAAGAGTGTGCTCACACCAAAACTCCTTGATTCTGGATTTTAAAAGTCATTTTCAATACTCAAGCTCACCCTTTGACACGAACGTGGTGATATCATCGAGCGCGCCGGGTTTTGGAAATATCTCATCTGTCTTTAAGGTTGCATGATAAGAATACGCTCTATACACTCTGTAAGGCACTGGTCATGGGATGGAAAACAGATCTGTCTTTTTTGCAAAAACGTCATTGATCTCTATAGATCACCCAAGCATCAAAACCTCCTGGCCAGGGTGCCAAATCCCTGTGTACCATGTGAATAAATAAGAGATGAATTTAATGGAAACTGATTATCTTTCCCTGCCTACTCTGCTGAACCGCCGGCAAATTACGCTCGATGATGTGTATGACCGTCAGTGTAATAAAGAGATATTGGCAACGACTGCTCTTTATGGCCCCTGGAAACCAGATCATTCTTTTGACTGGGGCAGCTATGAACGCCTGGTCAAAGAGACCGTACAGACAGCCAGCGTACCGGCTACGAATGTGGATACCACCTGGGCGATTTATAACGACTGGTCGCTGACCAAAGAATTGATCTGGAAAACTGCAGAATGGTCTGAAGAATATCAAAACGGATTGACTGCAGACCGGCCATTGGTTGTCGCCGGCTTGAATACCAATCCCTTTGATATCCCCATATCAGAGATTGCTTCTGTCTTGTATGATCAGATCAAAGAAATCGATGCAGGACTGCGGCAAAGGGGCCTTACCCACAGAATCCGCTATATGCCTGTTCCTGATCACCGGCTTTATGAGGCAGATACAGATACAAAAATCAAAACCTACCGCGAAATGGGACGTGTTATCGGGCAATTTACCGATTTTGGACTGGTCTTTTTTGAGCTCGATATCGGTATCAAAGGATTTGGATCGAATTTTACGACCCAGGAGATTGCTGCCATTCTTTCAGAGACTGTAGAGATTCAGGAATATAAAAGCGCTCTGATTACTCAAAAGCCCTATTATCAGTGCCAATATGACTATTGCGATGATATGGTGCGAATTCGTATTGTCGAAACTGTGGCACCGGATCGCATACAATTTTCCACGGGAAATGACTGGTTTATCAGTCTGGCCAGATATGGCAAATATATCGATAAATTCGGCTATCTCCTGGGCGCTTCGCAATCGAGTCCCCGGCTCTATAAACTCTGGCGAGATTTTGTCCAAGCCGCAAAACCGTGTGCTCTGGCACTGGAACAGGACTTGCAAGCGCTGGCCAAGGATTTTTGGACTCCCAATAATGTGGGTGTTTATCGCCATTATCTTGGTGTTTTCTTAGCGATGACCGGGCTCATCGATTATGCTTTACCCCATCCTGACTGTGAATCGCGGTATCGCGTCAAACCAGAAGATTATTTTCTTCCTTTGAAACATGCGATTCGACTCTCATTGGTGGATCCTAAAGAGGCACCGGATCTTGTCAAACGGTTTGTACCGGGAGCCGATGGGATGAGCGATTACGAAATACAAAAACGCCTTGAATATTTGAACTGAGGGTATCCATGAGTGTTGCAGACATTACCCGGCTTCAGGGACTTGATTATGGGTCAGGTGAACCGATCGAGGTCGAGATCACTGATGACCGGATATCGAAAATCACGCCCATAGAGCGCACAGATGAGTCACTTTTCATTGGGCCTGGACTGATCGACAATCAGGTGAACGGTTTTGCAGGAGTTGGATTCAAAGATAAAGATCTGACTCTGGAAGGTATCGATCATGCGACACGTGCCCTCTGGAAAGAAGGGGTGACCGGGTATTTGCCGACCATCTATACCTGTGACCCCGGACAAATGAATAAAAATCTCGGCTTGTTTGCCGCAGCCGTGAAAAAGAAATCGTTACATCAATCGATCATCGGTCTCCATATCGAAGGTCCTTTTCTGTCGCCGCAAGACGGTTATCGGGGTGCACACCGTAAAGAATGGCTTCAGCAGCCCTCCTGGGATAAAGTGCAAGAATGGAATTCACAAGCCAATGGTGTCATTCGCCACTTGACCCTCGCACCCGAGTTACCAAACAGCCTCGAATGCATACTCGAGTGCACCAAACAAGGTATCGTCATCGGTTTGGGGCATCATAATGCCGATGCCCAGACCATCAGGAAAGCCGTTGATTCCGGAGCTGCCATTGCCACGCATTTGGGCAATGGCTGTGCAAATACCATACACCGTCACTATAATCCTTTATGGCCACAATTGGCCGATGATCGGTTATGGGCGAGTCTTATTGTGGATGGATTTCATCTCACACCTGAGCAGGTGCAAGTTTTTTTCAAGGTCAAAGGGCCTAACCGTCTGATTCTCGTGTCCGATGTGCAGCGTCATGCCGGTTTGCCACCCGGAAGCTATAAAATAGATGGAGTGGATGTGGAATTGTCTCCGGAGGGAAAATTGCATGATCCGGTACAGCAAGTATTATTTGGAGCAGCCCTGCCTCTTTCGGTAAATGTCGCGAAAATGGTCAGCCTGAGCGGTTGTAGCTGGCAAGAAGCATTTCATATGGCCAGTAAAAATGTCGCCAAATTGTATGAGCTGATGGATCGCGAGAGTTTTGCACCCGGCCAACGGGCTGATATCATTCGCTTTAAACGATCCAGCGAGTCTTTGGAGGTCAAGGAAACCTGGCTGGCAGGCCAATGCGTACACCGGACATAATATCAGTCTCCCAAATCATCCAGTCCCTTTTGCAATTTTTTCACCGATTGCAGGTCTGCATTTTGCCAGGGATCTTTTTTTTGTGAGAGTCGCTTTTGGATCGTGTTCAGAGTATATTCTTGTGGTTCAACCCTTTTATCCTGCAGCTCTTGCCATTCAAGTGGAGTGGCCACCGGAGCCCCTGGTCTGGCTCGTAAGGAATACGGAACAATGGATGTTTGACCAAAGGCATTTCGGGCAGTATCGATAAAAATTTTCTTCCCTCGTTTTTCTTTTCGCTGTTCTGTGGTCAAAAGATCGGCATGCTGTTTGGCCATCAGAGTTGCTGCACGCCGGGCTTGTTTTCGGATTTCATCAAACTCGTGACCGCGACGAATGGGAATGTGAACATGATAGCCTTTGGAGCCACTGGTCATGACAAGCGTTTTCAGTCCCATTGCACTGAAAAAGTCATGTACAGCCAGTGCAGCACGACGCACCCGTTCGTTATCTCCATCAGACGGGTCAAGATCAAAAACGATGCGGTCGGGCTCGTTCAGGCGATCTTGCCGGCTGAGCCAGACATGATATACGAGATTGGCCTGGTCAGCGAGATAAACCAGTGTCGCGGCCGAATTGCACAAAACCATGTTGATCTTGCCCCCTTTGCGCAGCTTTATGTCGATACCTGATATCCAGTCAGGGAAATAATCTGGTCGTTCTTTTTGATAAAAATTCTTTCCCTCAATCCCATCCGGAAAACGATGCATACTGACAGGTCTGTCTTTGAGATAGGGCAGCATGATCTCTGCTATCTCGGTATAATAATCGATGACATCCCCCTTGGTAATATGCTGATCACCATAAAATTCCTTGTCCAATTTTGAAAGTTCAATTCTGTGCCCGTTTATGGTTATGGAATCACTCATGATCAGGCTCCTCTTTAACCCCCTTTGTACCGCGATTCAAAATGCTCATGGGCGAGTTTGGCCAGCATGGGACTCGTCCATTCTGGCATCTTTTTTCGAGTCCCTTTCTCCACCAGATTATCGATCCTCATGAGGATTCTTTTTTTTTAATTTCTTTCAATGTGCGACCGGATTTGACGGATTTGGGTTCACTGTTTACCGGATTGCGGCGGGCATCAGCCTTGTCATCATCCATTTTGATCAATAACCACTTGGCGTCCTTGCCCTTTCCGGTTCTGATCAAGGCATATCCTCCCTCGAGTTTATTGCCTTTTAACCAGACCTCTATATGTCCCTCTTTATATTCTTCAGCGAGTGAATGATCTTCTTTTACGGGGTTGATTGTTCCGGCATCCCAGATCATCACTGTACCCCCACCATACTCGTCTTCCGGAATCACTCCTTCGAATTGGGCATACTCTAAGGGATGATCTTCGGTAGGTATGGCCAGACGTTTTTCCTTGGGATTGAGTGAAGGTCCTTTAGGGATGGCCCAGGATTTCAATAGCCCGTCGATCTCTAACCTGAAATCATAATGCAAGTTGCTGGCGTCGTGTTTTTGGATGACAAATATGGGTTCCGGAGTTTGACCTCGCCCTGACTCTGCTCCAAAGGGCTCACGGGTACGGTCAAAATCACGCTTTGTTCGATACTCTTTTAAAAACTCTTTGGATCCTCCAGACATAGCTGATCTCCTATATGAATTCTATATTATAATAACAATTTTAACAGATCCAATTTTCCGTCTATATGGATGATTCTTTTTATCGATATCGTTGCTAGAAAAGACAGTATTGATAACGTGCAGACAGTCAGGAGGTCGCGATGGAGCTTCACATAAGGTCTTTTGCTCTGACCTGTGCCATTGTGTGGGGGTTTGGTCTGTTTTTCTTAACCGTTTGGGTTATGGCCTTTGAGGGGGCCACCAGAGAATTGACCCTTATTGGATATATCTATCGAGGATATAATATCAGTTTACCAGGCGCTTTGTGGGGACTGTTATGGGGATTTGTAGACGGACTGGTCGGGGGGGCTATCTTTGCATGGATTTATAATTTGTTGTCCAGAGGTCGGCGAAATCAAACCAAGAGTTTATAAATTTAGAGGTTATAATGAGTAAGGAGCAAGCTTTTGTTATTCCATTGGATAAGCTATCCAGTGAGGATGTTTCACTTGTGGGCGGGAAAAATGCTTCGCTGGGAGAAATGCTGCAATCCTTGAAAAAGCAAAAGGTGCGAGTGCCAGGTGGATTTGCGACCACGGCTCATGCATATAGAGAATTTCTCAAAGAGAATGATTTGGAAGAAAAAATCAATTCCCATCTGCAAAAAATGCATTCAGGGGATGAATCTTTATCCAAAGCCGGCAAAGCCATTCGTCAGCTTTTTACCAGAAATTCTTTTCCAGAGGCTGTAGAAAAGGCGATACGCGAACAGTATCGAGCTCTGTGTGAAAAATATCATACAGATGATCTGGATGTGGCTGTTCGCAGCAGTGCAACCGCGGAAGATCTTCCGGGAGCCAGTTTTGCCGGTCAACAGGAAACCTTTCTTAATATTTCCGGTGAGGATGATCTATTGGATGCATGCCAAAAATGTTATGCCTCGCTGTTTACGGATCGTGCCATCAGTTATCGCGAAGAAAAAGGCTTTGAACACATAAAAGTCGCTCTCTCGGTGGGTGTGCAAAAGATGGTGCGCTCTGACCTTGCCGGTTCAGGGGTCATGTTTTCTCTGGATACAGAAACAGGATTCCCGGATGTCGTGGTCATTAATGCTGCCTGGGGTCTGGGAGAAAATGTCGTACAAGGTACTGTAAATCCCGATGAATACAGAGTCTTTAAACCGTTGCTCCAGGACGAGTCTCTGGTGCCGATCATCGAAAAAAGTCTTGGCGACAAGGAAAAAAAGATGGTCTATGCCAAAGGAGGATCAAAGACCACAAAAAACGAAGAGACATCCAAAAAAGAGCGCAATGCAATCGTATTGTCGGATGATGAAATTTTGCAGCTTGCCCGCTGGGCAGTGGCGATCGAGGATCACTATGAGAAACCCATGGATATCGAATGGGCCAAAGACGGAAATGAGGGTGATCTCTATATTGTTCAGGCACGTCCGGAAACGGTACAGTCTCAGAAACAGGCCAGCACCATGCAAACTTTTAAGCTCAAAGAGAAAGGAAATGACATATTAACCGGGTTGGCTATTGGTGAGGCCATTGCGAATGGCGAGGCACAGGTGATCAAAAGCGCCGATGATATCGATACATTTAAGGAAGGATCGATACTGGTGACTGGTATGACCGATCCCGACTGGGTGCCGATTATGAAAAAAGCAGCTGCCATTGTTACGGATTATGGTGGGCGTACATCACATGCGGCTATTGTCAGCCGCGAACTGGGAATTCCCGCCATTGTCGGTACAGAGAATGCAACGGATGACTTACAAGATGGTCAAAAAATCACGGTCTCTTGTGCCGAAGGCGAAACCGGCAAGATTTATGACGATAAACTGGAATTTGAGACCTCTGAGGTCAATCTCAATGATGTTCCGGATACCAAAACAGAGATGATGATCAACCTGGCAAGCCCGGATGCAGCGTTCCGCTGGTGGCGGTTACCCAATCAGGGAGTCGGACTCGCCCGTATGGAGTTTGTCGTCAATAATGCCATAAAAATCCATCCCATGGCACTGGTTGATTTTGACAAGGTCAAAGATAAAAAAGATCGCAAGCAGATCGAACGACTCACGCGGGGATATGATAATAAGGAAGACTATTTCGTCGATCATCTGGCCCGGGGTATTGCCAAGATCGCTGCATCGCAATATCCGGATCAGGTCATCGTTCGCATGAGCGATTTTAAAACCAATGAATATGCCGACCTTATTGGTGGATCTCATTTCGAACCGGAAGAGGATAATCCTATGCTGGGATTCAGAGGCGCTTCCCGATATTACAGCGATCGGTACCGTAAAGGATTTTCTCTGGAATGCCGTGCTATTCGCAAAGTGCGGGAAGAAATGGGATTGACCAATGTCATTATTATGATTCCCTTTTGTAGGACGCTTGACGAAGCTGACCATGTCCTCGAGGTGCTGCAAGACAATGGCTTGAAACGATCAGAAAAGGAGCATGGCCTTAAAGTGTATGTCATGGCCGAGATCCCTTCCAATGTTATTCTGGCTGAACAGTTTGCAGAACGATTCGACGGCTTTTCCATTGGCTCGAATGATCTCACCCAACTCGTCCTGGGAATCGATCGGGATTCTGCTGAACTCTCGGATCTGTTCGATGAGCGGAATGATGCTGTGAAAAATATGATCGCAATGCTTATTGACAAAGCGCACAAAAAGAACCGCAAGGTAGGGATTTGCGGTCAGGCACCCAGCGATTATCCTGAATTCGCCGAGTTCCTCGTGAAAACCGGTATCGATTCGATCTCTTTGAATCCGGATAGCCTTGTCGGAACAAAAAAGCGGATCGCAGAAACAGAAAACAAATAGAGGACAGCACCACATGAGCGAGCAGGATAAAAATACCGGCAGAGTCGTATCGATCAGAGGCAGTGTGGTCGACGTGAGTTTTCCTGAGAACCTGCCCGGCATCCATCATTTGTTAAAAACAGACGATGATCAGCCCGTATTTATCGAAGTGCTCAATCATCTCGGTCCGCAAAGGGTTCGAGGAATTGCCATGAACAAAACCCAGGGACTGGAGCGGCAATCTCTGATCATTGATACGGGACAGCCGATTTCAGTGCCTGTGGGCAAAGAAGTTCTGGGTCGCATTTTTAATGTCTTTGGCGATCTGGTCGACCGCAAAGAGCCCTTGCCAGAACTCGAAAGACGGCCGATTCATCAGCATCCCGTGCCCATTTCCCAAAGAACCACCTCTATGGATGTCTTTGAAACCGGCATCAAAGCTATAGATATTCTTTCCCCTCTGGAAAAAGGAGGTAAAGCAGGATTGTTTGGCGGAGCCGGTGTCGGCAAAACTGTACTGATCATGGAAATGATCAATAATATGGTAGGCGAGTATGAAGGGGTGAGTTTGTTTTGCGGCATCGGAGAGCGGGTAAGAGAAGCGGAAGAACTCTATCGCGAATTGCAGGAAGCAGATGTTCTTAAAAATACGGTACTGGTATTCGGTCAAATGAATGAACAACCTGGTGCCCGTTTGCGCGTAGGACATTCGGCTTTAACAATGGCCGAATATTTTCGCGATGATCGCAAACAGGATGTGCTCATGCTGATGGACAATATCTTTCGGTTTGTACAATCGGGTGCTGAAGTATCCGGGCTCATGGGCAGACTTCCCTCACGCGTGGGGTATCAACCTACATTGGGCACTGAATTATCCGAGCTGGAAGAACGTATCTGCAGCACAGAATCGGGATCTATTACCTCGATACAGGCTGTGTATGTACTAGCTGATGATTTTACGGATCCCGCGGCCGTACATACCTTTTCACACCTATCCGCTTCAATCGTTTTATCGAGAAAACGCGCCAGTCAGGGGCTTTACCCGGCCATAAATCCTCTGCAGTCCCATTCCAAAATGCTCTCTCCTCAAGTCGTGGGAGAACGACATTATCGTATTGCTCAGCAAATAAAAAGTACGCTGGCCGAATATGAAGAATTGAAAGATATTATTGCCATGTTGGGACTGGAAGAACTCTCAGAGGAGGATCAGAAAACCGTACAACGTGCTCGCCAGATGGAAAGATACCTGACCCAGCCCTTTTTTGTGACCGAGCAATTTACCAATAAAAAGGGACAGTACGTTTCACTCGAGGATGGATTGAACGGATGCGAACGAATTCTCAATGACGAATTTGCCGATCATCCGGTGAGTGATTTTTATATGATTGGAAATATCGAACAGGCATTGTAAAAACATGAAACTAGAGATCTCGACACCTGAAAAAGTATATCTTTCAAAAGAGGTATCTGCTGTAATCGTAGATACAGCTATGGGATCGATGGGATTCTTGGAACGACATATCGACTTTGTCACGGCCATCGAACCAGGTATACTGACCTTACGCAATAAAGATGGCAGAGAAGAATATGTTGCCCTGTTTGAAGGGATTTTGGTCAAACAAGCAAACACGATAGATATTTCTACTCGTCATGCATTACAGTCTGATAATTTACCCCAGCTGGAAGAATCTCTTGAACGGTATTATACAGAAACCGAGCAAAAAGAGAAAAAGGCCAGATCCTCTCTGGCCATGCTCGAAGGCAGTATTATTAAACAGTTCCAGGAACAGAACCGGACGACCTATGAGTGATGATTTGAAACAAAAACTGGATGATATCGCCAAAAAGAGCAAGCGCAAGATCAAAGCACAGGATAAAGACCATTCAACTTTTTGGTTCGGACTCGGGATGTTCGGTATGGTGGGGTGGTCTGTGGCGATACCTACCTTGATTTTTCTGGCTATCGGGATATGGCTGGACTCAAAATCTGAAACCGCGTATTCC
>WJME01000296.1 GCA_014728115.1 Candidatus Zhuqueibacterota bacterium
CCGCCTGAGAATGCGTGCGGATCGCCAGATAATCTTCCGGATCCCCTCTGAGCGGCTGCAGGGGGGTCAATTCGATATCATCGAATTCAGTCTCGGTCGTGAACGCAGCATAGTGAACACGGGCGATATGGGCGCTGCGCGGCCCGACATCGATAATTCTATCCTGCTGAATACGTGGCATGGATCCACCGGCAATCCCCACGGTGCGCACATCCAGGGTTTTAAGAAACAAACGATTCCCACCGATGCGTGCGCTCTTGATCTGTGGCTTGCCATTTTTAATCACCGAAATATCGGTAGACGTACCTCCCACCTCAATAAAGATCCCATCGGAAATCTTGACATACATTAACGCGGCAGCAACGCCGGCAGCCGGACCCGAGAGCATGGTCAGAATCGGACGTTTACGCATCTCTTCGATGTCCATGATGCCACCATCGGAGCGCATGATCATCAAGGGCGCCTCGATCCCGGCTTTGCGCACCGATCGTTCGGTCATGTTGGCGGTTTCCAGCATCCGGGGCATCATGCTGGCATTGAGGACGGCTGTCCGGGTGCGAATCACCAGGCCGTATAACTGTGAAATCCGGCTGGCTGCTGTCGCCAGAATCCCCATCTCGCCGGCCAGGCGGGTGACAAACTCTTCATTCGCAGGATCATCCACCCCAAACGCTTCGGTGGCAACGATGACCTCTGCTCCCCGGTCAAGAACATCCTGAATCGCGGATCGCACGCGCGCTTTTGTCAGCGGCTGGCTCAGGTCCAGATAGACGTGTCGTGTCTGCAAAAATTTGCCCGGCGCCAGCTCGATGTTGCGCGGATGGGTTTGTCTTTTGGCAATCCGGCCTTCGGTGCCCTTGCCCATGGCAATGATGCCCACGGTGGCGACATCGCCCTCCAACAGCGCATTGGTCGCCTGCGTCGTGGAATGGGCAATCAATACAATCTCTTTTGTATCGATCCGGGCTTTATCGATCAATTCGAGTAACGATTCAATCACGCCCCGGGCAACCCCTTCAGTCGCTGTATGCGTGGTGGGTACGCAGGCCTTGCCGAGGAGGGAATAGTCTGAAATATCCACTGCCACGGCATGCGTAAAGGTGCCGCCAACATCGATACCGATTTTAATTTTCATTTTTTGGCATTTTCGTCATTTATCATTTGCGTGTATTGGCGTTGATGCGTGGTGGAACTCGGACCGCGAATCAACACCAATGAACACAAATAGTTACAAAAAATTACATAAAAAACACCCCTGCCACAATAAGGGCTATGACAGCCAGGCTCCAGGTATAGGGAAGGGTATTCCACAATACTTTTTGCACATCCTGTTGCATTTCATTGGCCAGCCAGACATTGTGGGTGTTGGTGGGATCGCTGACGCCCTGAACCGGACCCACAGCCATAAGCAATCCCATGACCGCAGCCGGGTTCATGCCGCTGGCCATAAAAATGGCAGCCAGACCATAGCCCATGCCCCACACATTCAACGGTCCCCGGTAGAGCGCCAGAGGCGCAGCCAGTCCGAATATAAGCACAAACGCAAGTGCGTTTTGAGGAATGATCTGGGCCATGAGCGGCTGCAGTAAATTGAGCACCGGCCAGCCCTCGGGATGGGAAGCAGCCCATTCGCCACCGGGTCCCATGATGGCATTGAGCAACATGCCGATACCGAGCATCAGCACCACCGCCGGCATGACCACACTGCCCCCTTCCAGAATCGACTGAATCAGGGTATTCAAACTGCCTTTTTTATAGGTAGACACGAATCCGTAGATCAGGCCAATGATAAATGCAGCGATAAAATTCATGCTGAACAGCAGGATCAGGAACAAGGGAATGACCGGTGTAAAATAGGCTGTCCAGTGAACATCCGATGACCCGGTTTTCCGTCGCAGCATGCGATAAACGCTCATGATGAACAACAGGGCAACCAGGGTTGCGGAAGCATATTTCAGGGCGACGCCCAGGACAGACGCTGCCTGAGATATCGCTGTCTTGACGTCCGGGTCCAATTGAACATAGACCATCCCAACACCTCCGATCAGGATAAAAATCGCAACACTGGTCAGAATAATCTTTCGCAGGTTTAAATCATGCCCGTCTCGATAAAGCTGAAGGGTAATATACACGATCGCCGTGATAAAGGTCAGCGCAAACATGACCAGGGCAAAAGAGCGGATCACATCGAGAGGCAGTTGCATGACATCGATATAGACCGCCCAGTTGGCTGCATTGAGCGTGCCCCCCATACTCAGTCCGATGAGGAAGATACCGACCACAGTCATGGGACCGATACCGACAGAGGACATGATCGGCAGCACCACGGTGGCGACCATGATGATGGCTCCCAGTCCGTTCAGGGTCGTAAACAGCATGGTGATGAGCAGCATCATGATCACTGCAATCAGCCACGGGTTGTCACCGGACAACTCGGCGCCTTTTTTGATAAAGCTTTCTGCAACTTTTGTGCGCTGCAGCAGAATGCTCAGCATACTGCCGAACAATGCCACGGTATAGGCATTGTGCAGTTTTAATGAGCCCTGGCCGATCACCAGTTGAATCGTATCGTCGATCGAGACACCGGCGATAAGGGGAATGAAAAACGCCATCACCGGAAGCGCAATCAATGCCGGCATCTTGCGTAAAAACATGGACAAAGCCATGATGATGAAAAGCGCGATAAAGAGAATGATCTGCAGCGTTTCCATACCGGGGCCACTCGAGTTAAGGGATGAAATATGGTTACGAAAATAAGCCATTAAATCCCTTGTGTCAAGGAAAAAAAGCTCTCGCTAAAGGCGCCGAGTTTTTCAGCGCCTCGGCGAGAACCATTTTTTACTTGGCTCTTAAATCCAGGGTTACTATTTTGTAATCCCAGAAAAAATGAGGACACCATGACACAAAAACTGCAAACAGAGATTCTGATCGTGGGCGGCGGAGCCAGCGGGGTGTGTGCTGCCATCCAGGCGGCGAGAATGGGAGCACAAGTGATCCTGGTCGAGGAAACACCCTGGCTGGGCGGCATGCTCACCGCCGCCGGCGTCAGTGCCATCGATGGCAATCATCATCTGCCCTCCGGACTGTGGGGAGAATTTCGAACCAGATTACGCGACCATTACGGCGGACCCCGGGCGCTGAAAACCGGCTGGGTCAGCCACACCCAGTTCGAGCCCCGGGTGGGAGATACGATCTTCAAACAGATGGTCGCAGAGCACTCCTCGATCACGGTTCATTACGGCTATTGGCCTGTTGCCGCGCAAAAACAAGGCAATGCTGTTTGCGGAGCCGATTTTGTGAACAACAGTGGCGACGAACTTTCTATTGATGCACAGGTGACCATCGATGCCACCGAATATGGCGATGTACTGGCCATGGCCGGATGCGAATATCGCATCGGCAGAGAGGCACAGTCTGATTTCGATGAACCGTTTGCACCTGAAAAACAGGATCGCGTTATCCAGGATCTCTCCTATACCGCCATCTTGAAAGAATATGATCCCGAGAAGGACAGAACGATCCAGCAACCGCCGGATTATGATCCGGAGGCATTCGACGGCATGTGCAAAGAACTGGCCGCGGACCCGGCTAAGGCCCGGGTGGACTGTACCAAGATGCTCGAGTACGGACGGCTGCCCAATAACAAGATCATGCTCAACTGGCCGATCCAGGGCAATGACGCTTACGCCGATTATATCGACATGAACCGCGAGCAACGCCAGGCCGCATTCCAGACAGCGAAAAATTTCACCCTCTCTTGTCTCTATCATATGCAAACACGGCTAAAAATGAAACATCTGGGACTGGCTGATGACGAATACGACACACCGGACCGGCTGCCCTATATCCCCTATATCCGTGAAGCCCGCCGGCTAAAAGGCGTGGAAACATTGCGCGTGCAGGATGTCGTAGATCCCTATCAGCATGGCAAATATGCCCATGGCATCGCCGTAGGCGACTATCCGCTGGATCATCACCATGACAAGGCGCCTGAGCGCATCGACGAGTCCTATCCGGATATCCCGGCATTCAACGTCCCCTATGGCTGTCTGGTGCCGGAACAGGTCGATGGCCTGCTGGTGGCCGAAAAGAGCATTTCAGTGACGCATATCGTCAATGGCTGCACCCGTCTGCAACCAGTTGTGATGCAGCTGGGTCAGGCTGCCGGTGCGAGTGCAGCGTTGTGTGTTCGCGACAACATTCAACCGCGGGCCGTGAATGTTTGCAACCTGCAGCAGGTGTTGCTGGATGCCGGCATGTGGCTGATGCCGTTTGCCGATATCACACCGCAGGATCCGGCGTTTCAGGCCGTGCAACGAACCGGGTTACAAGGTCTTTTCCAGGGCAAACTCTTGCCCCGGCCCTGGGAGAACCAGATGCTGTTTCAGCCGGACAAGCCATTGACAAAACAGGATGCCATGGCTGCGTTTCGGGTGTTGGGCCTTCAAGCGGCAGAGATTGCGATCCGCCTGCCAGAGCATCCGAGTCGGGCAGATTTTATCCATTGGGTGTGGGTGTTGCACGACCGGCCCGGAGCACAGCTCTCGTTTTCCGGACTGGACGATAAAGACTCGCCACAGGAAAAGGTCGTGGCGATAAAATATGCGACAAAACAGGGATGGTTAAAGGGCATCGCAAAAGGCCGCAAGCTGCAACAAAACAAACCGATCTCGCGCAAAGAAGCAGCGATTTTGCTGGACCGCCTGTTCGACCCCTCACGCCAGGACTCGGAGTGACTGGAGACATTTCGTTCCCGGCTTGGCAGGTTAAATAGAAACCTGCCAGGTCAACAGCAGTAAAGCAAAGCTGTTGGCAAAGAGGGTGCATTAAAATTTTTGAAAGGATCGTGTGTTTTGATCTTAAAGACCTCGCGGCAGCCCCATTCCCGTTAAAACGACCCCCAATATCCATATCCCAAACGACCTGAAAGGTGTTTTTTCACCTTTCAGGTCTCGACCGCGGAAAACATAAACCCATTCAATAATCTCCAATCTAACCTCATCCGGGATCGTGTTATAGGGTCCCAAAACTCGTGACTACCCCATTCCCGTTAAAACGACCCCAAATATCCATATCCCAGACGACCTGAAAGGTGTTTTTTCACCTTTCAGGTCTCGACTCGCTGAAAAAGCAAACCTCGCGTAAATCTCTAATCTAACCTCACCACATGACTCTTTTTTAATAGCCTTTTCAAAATATCAAACCATTTCCTTGATCAGCCGGGCATCCTGCCCCGATAGGGGCAGAATATTTATAGCACGACACAACCCTAAAATCTTGTTCACCCCGCTAGGGGTGAAATATTCTTTTGGCGGAATCGAACGACCGCTCTGGCTTGAAAAATAATATCGCGTCCCTACGGGACGCAGAAAAATATAGGTTATTCATAGCTATAAATATTGGGTCCCTAACGGGACCAGCCGGGGTATTAGCGCTCTGACTCTAATCGACAACAGGTTGTCCATCGCAAGAGTCGGATGACTCGTATCATCCACCACTCCCGCTCGCAGCCATGGATCCCTGCGTCCGCAGGGATGACGACCCCGCAAGTAATCTGCAACAGCCTGTTGTTGCGGGAATGACATATAGAGTTTGATCTCATAAAACTCGCCATAGCCCCATTTTTTTAAACGATCCCCAATATCCATACCCCAGACGACCTGAAAGGTGTTTTTTCACCTTTCAGGTCTCGACTCGCTGAAAAAGCAAACCTCTTGTCAATCTTTAATCTAACCTCACCACATGACTCTTTTTTCAATAGCCTTTTCAAAATATCAAACCATTTCCTTGATCAGCCGGGCATCCTGCCCCGATAGGGGCAGAATATTTATAGCACGACACAACCCTAAAATCTTGTTCACCC
>WJME01000297.1 GCA_014728115.1 Candidatus Zhuqueibacterota bacterium
AAACCTGAACCTCTTGAGAAGCCTTGGCACGCGTTTTATCAAGCAACCATTGCGTAAATAAACCTTTAAAAATAGATTTCACACTTTCCGGCGCGCTTTGTGGTTTTTTAGGTTCATTTTTATTGGGTTCTTTTGAGGACAAGTGATTCCCTTGCCAATCAATAGCTATGCGGCCGAATCCTTCATTTCGGCGCAGGCCCAAGCCTTCAATCTGCAAACAATTTAACTCTTTTTTGATATCTGATATGGACAAATTAGAGGGCAGTTCAAAAACAAAACAACTGCCTTTGGTCAAACAAATTTGGGACGGGGTGCGCGCCTTCCAGGCTGCATTGTATTTTTCCACGGTATCGGTCTTGAAAAAAGCATTGCAACAGGTCATTTCATCTTTGGGAGCATCTAATTCTTTTTTATCGTCAACCACCCGGAGATCGTTCAATGCTCGAGCTATTTCCCGGGAAACATGCGCTATAGTTATTTGACCAGCCTGTTCAGGTATCCAATCAGATAACAATGTGAGAATAAATTGCTGATTCGTCAGCGCTTTACCCTTTGCATTTCGCAAGCCGGGGCATTCCTGCTCATATTCTTCAACGGCACCGACACAAACAAGACGGGCATTGCCATATTGTGTATTTTTAGAGCGTCCGATACGAATTCGACCGTTATTGTTTTGAATGAGTGTCTCTAGTATTTCCAGTTTTTCTTTCGATCCTAATATCATGGATCGAAAGCACTGATAAGGCCTGATGGATTCATAGTTGTAAATCTCGGCATCAGCACTGCGGCCGGTTCGCTGATCGGTGCGCTGGTGATGAAATTGGTATTGTTTTGAAACCTGATATTCTGAATATTCGACATTTTCTCCATTTGCCCGCAATATACAAAAACCGGATTTGTATTTGGTCACAGGAGCGATATTGTTGATATCAACATTTCCCACAAGACTTTTAAATGTGACCAATTTATATAAATCGCCCTCCTTTTTAATAAACTGTTCTTCGGCCGGCGCGTCCTTTATTTTCTTATATTGAATCGATCGGGGGACTGGCAAAGCTCTACAAAAAAGGTCCTTTTTGCCATCTACTTCAACTCTGGGATAGCCGTTCAGAAAACGCACGGCATTGTTCAGGAACAATTCAGCAAATTCACGTTCCGGAACACCTGCCTTTGGTTGACCACCATTATATAGATTCGCGAGCGCACCCAGCAGTACCGCGCCGGGAATATAGTCTTCGCTCGCGACCATGTTTTCGTCCCCGACCGTGCGTGCGATAAGCACCGGTGCCTGCAGTTCGATATCGACCACGAGTTGAAAACATTTTTTCTCAGTCACGTGGCACCTCCTTATCAACGATATCCGAGACATTTATTTCATTTCCAAAGTTGTCATATAAGGTCATGGCAATTTCGCCCAGCCCCCGATTTCGGTTCAAGCCCGTGCGCCGAGAGACTGATGCCGAAAGAGCCAGCAATGATTCAAAAAAGTCAGACTGTTCATGGTCTATTACTATAACCGGACAGACAAAGACCAATCCGCGTTTTAATACCCGTTGCATGCGCAAACTGTGAGGCATGGCAACTCCCGCCGACAGGAATTTTTTATCTTTGTTGTTTTTTCCCGTTGACGAAGACTCGTTATTATCCTCAGCCAGGCTGGGTGCAATTGCGGTTTGGGCACGAACGGAGGTAAAAAGCGATAAAACTTGCATGCGCGATGCAATGTCCAGAACCTGGTGTTGTGCCCATTTCAGCCAACTCTTTTTCTCATCATAATTTTCAAGTTTGGCATCATCGATAATCAAAGGAGAGCTTGATACTTGGCCTCGTTCACCAAACAGACCACCTATCTTTTCTGGTGACCAGTATTCAGGCTTAACTGTACTTAAAGCTTGTGCGACATCGATGGCACTCTCGAGCAGAATGCCACGGATGCGTTTCGCTGGAATAATCGGCAGGCCAACCTCATCATAGACAACATCATTGTCGATCACACCACCCCATGTTTCACCAGATGCCGGGCATATAGCCGTTTTTGTATTTATTTTGAGTCGATACTCAGGCATGGCTATTCCCTCCTTCCAGCAAAAAATTTGAATAAAATTCAATGGCCTGAAGAGAGTCGTAGAAGAATTGTATTTTGGTTTTTTCATTATCCACAGGAAGATTTGGCAGTTTTGTTCCACCGGCAAGTAAAATACCGGCATAATCTTGAAAACTTTGTTCCCCTCGCGTAATCATTTGCAAAAGCTCTTTTTGTTTAGATCGTGGCCAAATTGGTCGGCCATTGTTTTTTCTATTAAATTCTTTTAATGCATTTTTCAGGCTTGACCAATCTGAATTTGTTCCTGTTCCTTTTTTTCCGAATTTGTTAAATAATCGCCAGGGTCGGCGGAGAGTTTCCTGGCCTCTCGGGTATTTTTTCTTTCGGATATTCTTCAATCCCCCGGAAACACCACCATAAACAATCTCAAAATCGAACCAGGATTCTTTTTTTTCCCTGCCAATTTCCTTGGCATTTCTGCAGAGATCTTCTGCCAGTTCATAAGCCCGGTAAAATGGGAATTTGGTTTTGACGATAGCGATTCCGGCACAGGCTGATATATAGATGGGTTTATTTTCACTATTCATCATATCAGCATTTTGAAAAGTCAAAGCAGATCGAGTCAATTTCTCAAGAAATATTTCTGTGAGCCAAAAAGCCAATTGAGCATTGCAAACAAAGGTAAGATCATCGCCGTTTAGGATAAGCTTGCGCACAGGCAAGAGATCATATTTTTTATCCTCGGATTTCATGGGGTTGATAATTCCATCTTTTTCCAAATCCACAATATTCTTCATGAGCGATTCAATCATAAACTCCCAGGCTTCGCGAGTTCTGTTTTCAACCGCCAAAGAGAGCTTTTTCCGCTCTGACAAATTTTCACATTCTTGAAATTGGTGCCCCATACTATTGCCATCGATATGAACGACAGCAATATGGTTTTGTGATTCCAACTGACCCATTTTTTCTTCGGTATGTGTAAAACGGTATGATTTTCCTGCTATTGAATCCAGTACGTCCTTTTCATCCGGAGATTCAAAATCATTATTGATCTTTTTTGCTGCATTATTGATTTTCGCTTTCGAGACACTGGACACCCATTTTTGCACATTTATATCGCTATCAAACACCTCAGCCGATAAACCGCTCTGGACACAATCCGTCGTGATTCCATATCGCGGCAATTCCGTTATGGGTACCATCTGGTTCTTGGTTATGCTCAGTTCTCTAAACAGCTTATTCAAATTATCAGCATTCACTTGCGTATCGGTTGGTTTAAATTCTCTTATTACTGCAGCCGGAACAATTCCAGGAAACTGCAGCAATACCTCTCGGCTCCACTTTTTAACGAAATCCTGCGCAGCAATTGATCTCCCATGGCGAAATATGAGCAATGCATTACCACCGCCGATATATCCGACTTCAACATCGAGTTTCGAGTCTGGTTTCAAGATTTCTATTTCTTGCGGGAGCTCTTCCCAATTCAATTTGGAATTTGCAGTATTCAGTGCCTTTTTTAGAAAATCTTTTTCAAAGATTTTGGCAACATTTTCTGAT
>WJME01000298.1 GCA_014728115.1 Candidatus Zhuqueibacterota bacterium
ACCGGTGTAGTAAGAGCTCATAATGGAGCAAGAATTCATATTTGAAAGAAATTGTGAGATATGGAGAGTAAATGATGCTAAAAACAGCAATATTCAAGGCTGAGAAGCCTAATTCCAGGCATAATAGGCTAATTCAGGGGTAGGATAAGGGATATAAGTCAGAAATGAAGCCAATATTGTTATCACTTAAAAGTTAAATCTATAGCCTGAGCCATACACATATTTATATAAGCTGTCCTGTTACCACTCATTAGAGGCGATGTCAAAGCGCCAAAACGTGGGTGATACTATGGGTTCAGGCCAGAAAAAAAACTATGCAATCAGTCAGTCTTATACGGGTATATACGACCCGGCAACATTCAATCAGCTCCAGGATGCAAGCATTTCAAGCGTCCCATGGCAGCAGTATGCGGTAGCGCATGATCCCCACAACGCAACCGGATATACTATCGGTGATATTGCAAGAGGGTTCATGGAAACCTTCCAGGAGGCTCAGAAATCAGCAGATGAAGTCGATCTTATCAGCGGTAAGGCAGAGCTCTCAACAGACAAGATCGATCTGATTTTAGGAGATATCCAAGCCAGAGACCAGCTCACCTATGCCAACCTGCAAAGGCTCTATGATGATCTTGCGCGGATCGGCAGCCTGCGTTTAGAGATGAGCACGCATCCAGATTACCTTCCTGACAAGACCAAGCTTGACCTTCATAAGATGGAGATGCAGGCTCATGACCTTATCAGGAGAGAACTCAAAGATGCATCCAGAGAGCTTGGCTTTGCGCACAAAGAACTTAGGGAAAGCCTCTTGGAAGCAAAGCTGCAAGGCATGAAGACCGCTCTCATGAATGATGATGGGGCGGCATTCGACAGCTTAGAGAGCCTTGAATCAAGCCTTGGGGTTCCAAACCAGACAGACTCATTGGCGCAGTCATACGCTCCATGGGGTGGGGATTATAGCTAAGGCCAGAAGTTCCAAGCCTGGCTGGCAATCACCGTCAT
Organism: Candidatus Zhuqueibacterota bacterium; assembly: GCA_014728115.1. Taxonomy (GTDB): domain Bacteria; phylum Zhuqueibacterota; class Zhuqueibacteria; order Residuimicrobiales; family Oceaniaggregativiventaceae; genus Oceaniaggregativivens. The sequence continues at coordinate 1,000 of WJME01000298.1, forward strand.
CTATCAATACCTACCTCACCTGTCCAAGGAAATACTACAACCGGTATATAGCAAAGCGGCCAGGTGAGGCGAGCATCTATCTCATCAGAGGGTGCGTGGTAGACCGGGTACTGACCCAGTTCTACCGCTTCAAGATCAACAGGGCTTCGCGGGAGATGGATTATGCAGATCTGCGGCAGACAGTCTTGAGTATCCTTACAGAGGAATGGAACACTCACATGGATGAGTTCCGTGAGCTCAAGCTAACCGATTCAGACCTGGCGTTCTACTTCCATGAAGCAAAGATAGCGGTCCTTCATTTCCTGGATTGGTTTGCAAACGGTGGCAGCGGAACAGCTTACACGCAGCCGTGGGTGCAGAAGAATATCTTCAACCACAGCTACCGGATCAGGGGCAGGGTCGATCTGATTGACCGCTCTCCACACCCTCCGCTCATCGTTGATTGGAAAGTCACCAAAGGAAAAGAGACCACAGCACAGATCAAGCGCCAGCTTGTCAGCTACGCCTTCATGTATGAGGAAGCGTTCAGGGTGCGCCCTAACGTGGCAGCTCATTTCCTGCTATTCAAGGACGGCTTTCGCCAGTTCACAGTCTCAGACAATGCAATAGAGAGCGTCAAACGAGTTATCTTAGAAACCCATCAAAACACGCAATCCAAAGATAAATCTGATTACCCGTGTATCTGCGGCCACTGCACAGATCCCGAACCAGCAAGCGCTGAAGACAGTGAGGTGGGCGATGCGGCCTGACATAGATGAAAAGCTGCGCCTGCTTGCGCCGGTCATGGGTGGGAAGGTAGCACAGCTTAGGAAAGCCTATTTCTGCGAGACTGATCCGCGTGAGAAGCGCGAGATTGAAGCGTTCATAGATTTGAAGATCTCACAGCTGGTCAAGCGCTCACAGGATGAAGAGATAATTCTCCCGCCACCAGCACAGGACAAGTGCGCCGGCGAAATTAAACTCGGAGACGTAACCTACCTGGGAAGCAGCCTTTATCCCTTCGCTGCAAACCTCTCAGATATCAACCGGCACATGTTCATCGCAGGGGCAACCGGCTCTGGAAAGACCACGTTTGCGCTCAACCTCATCAGGAAGCTTCGCGAGCGCGGCATACCATTTCTCATCATTGACTGGGAGACGTCGTATCGGACGCTGGCTCAGGAGTATGACGATGTAGAGGTGTTCACAGTAGGTAAGAGCATCCATCCGATCCATATCAACATGCTGGAAGTGCCGCCAGGCATCACTAAAGAGGAATATACCAAGTCGCTTATCGCGCTCATCAGTGAAGATTATCTCAGCGGAGCAGGGTCAGACACCATGTTCCTGCATTACATCACTACCGCATTTGCGGAATTACAGAATCCCAGTTTTGAAGACCTCAAGCAGATCATCCTACGCGAGATCCAAAAGGACATGAAAGGCAAGGGAAAACTCGCAGGCAGGTCAGGGTTGTGGAAGGAGACCGTTCAGCGGATAACTCAGTTCCTTTCAATCGGCGCAATCGCTAACGTGCTTGGCGCAGACAAGCCGTTTCCAATCGAGAAACTGCTTGAGAAAAACATAGTCCTAGAATTTGGTGGTGTCAAATCACCACGCGACAGGAAGTTCCTTATCCATGTCATTTTGAATTATCTGTCTCTTCTCACTCAGGCCAGAGGAATCACGTTTGACCGGCTGACCAATGTAATAATCATGGAAGAGTTCCACAACCTGGCAATCCGTGGAAGTGAGGACAACCTGGTAAGCGGTGCGTTCCGCGAGATCAGGAAGTATGGGATTGGGCTGGTGGCAATCGATCAAGAGCCAAGCGCTGTCCCTAACGTGATCTTTGGCAACTGCAATGCCAAGGTCTGTTTCAGAGTTGGAACCAGGAAAGATATGCAGGCGATGGCAAACGCCATGAACCTGGA
>WJME01000299.1 GCA_014728115.1 Candidatus Zhuqueibacterota bacterium
AAAAGAAAAAGCTTCTATTAGCTATTGAAACTCGCGTATTGAACTCATAAGTGAATTTTAAAGAGTAAATTCAGCGTGATTCCAAAAATGGGATAAAATTTTTTGAGAAATATTTCAATTTAGAAATTTAAGTAATAATATATATTGGATTCGTTGTGTTTATTAGATATGCTTGTGGACAATATTTTTCCATTAAATGTCCTAATTTTATAATAGTTTTTGTGTGCCTTAGACCTCGTGAAAATCCTGGTATTCCCACTGTGTCTCCGACAGGGTAGAAATAGCCATATTTTTCTGCTAATTGTAAATCTTGTTCCATCGCATTTAAGCCGCCAACAGAAATTGACAATATAATAATATCTTTCCCATCTAATGCATGCTCTAAATGAGAGGTTTTAAATATTTTAATACCATATGGAGCTTGTGTCTCTATCATTTTTGAGTATTGGAATACAAGTTCCAAGGCTTCAGCATCGATGTCATATAAAGTAATTTTGCTCTGAGATAGGCACTGGGTTAATATAATATCACGTATATTTAGTGGTCCCCATTTGTAGCTTCCTGCACCAATAATTGCAATATTCATTTTAGCCGTTTACCTATCCAAATATCAAATATGATTAATTGCTTTTAATTTTGGCTGATATACATTCTGAAAAGAAAGGTCTGTTGGAAATTTTATTCATAAAAATATATTTGCCGGATCATCGTGAAGAGGTTTTCTGTGCATTAGATTTTAAATCCCCATAATAAAATCAAAACCATCCTTTGACACCCAAATGATACTCTATATTTCAATGATTGTCAAGTTAAAATGTGCAAATTTCGTTTTTTTTTTCGATTTTAATTATTTTTCCTTGAAAAAAGACCCCTATAGGGGCAGTTTTTCAAGGAAAATGACTCGGCGGTTTTTCAGCGGGTCTTTTGTGTGGATTGGGAAGAGAATATCAAATGCTCCTGCTGCAATTGCGTCCGGATTTGGGTCAAGGGGATGGCATGGATCTTGTCCGAGAGCTGATGACAGTGCCGGCCCGGATAAACGATGAAGAGCCTGTCGAGAGCAAGATCGTGAATGGCGCTGTGCATGGATTTGGTCGTTTTGGGCGTATCACGGAACTGAAAGTCAAATCCAACCCGGATGCTGTCTTTTTGAATCACCAATTCGAGCCTTGCACCGGCATGGGTCTGATAAAACCTGGCCTTTTGTTCGCTCCCGGTCAGCTGGATGACCTGTTCGAGAGCAAACCCCTGCCAGGAAAGAGCCAGGCAGGGGTGCGTAAAGAGTTCAGAGCGGTTGGTGATGCCCAGAGTTGCGTGCAACAGACCACTATCCCGGATATAGAGTTTGGGTGATTTGATCAACCGTTTGCCGGTTTCACAGGAACATGGCAAGAGTCGCCGAATCAGGAAAGAATCGTCGAGCACCCGGAGATAGCTCTTGACCGATTTCTCTTTTACCCCCATCGAGCGTGCCAGGTCTGCGGTTTTGGGAATGGAGCCATGCACATGGACGAGCATGTGCCAGAATCTCTTCAATTTGGCAGCTGGAATTCGAAATCCGTTTTTCGATACAATGGATTCCAGATGCGAGTGAATCCATGTCGTGCGCCAGTTCATGCTCGCCTCATCAGATACTGACATAAAGGATTGCGGATATCCACCGCAGAGCCACACTCTTTCCACGGCAGTGGAATCGACCTCATCGATAGCCAATCCGCTCATGTGGATCCATTTTATCTCTCCCGTGAGTGATTCGATGAATTGCCTCAGCTCTTTAGACATTGCGCTGCAGACAAGGAGAATAGAGCGGCGCTGATGGCTATCCCTGAGAGCCGACCGTATCCAGTGCACTCGTTCAGGGAGCAACTGCATTTCTTTGAATATACAGAGCCCTTGCAACTCTCTGGTCGCCGATTCCACAATCTCGGGATCGAGCGCTGTTACCGGATCGCTCAGATCGTACAAATGTCCGCATCGCTGACCGGCAATACGACGAACCAGGGTTCCTTTGCCGCACCCCTGTGGCCCGGTCAGGATAACAATCTGATGGGTATCGAGAGCGTGGTTGATTTGCTCCAATCGAACGTTTCTGCTGATCATGAGGCGTTGTGATTTTGGTTGCTGTCTGCTTTAAGGTATCTTAATTCCGCGAATGAATGGTTTTAAATCCGGATCATAATTTGCAAAAGCATGATCGGTGCTCCATCAAGAGTATTCTTGTGCACCGTTCCCAGGTCCACAAGGTAAACTCTTGCTGAGGAGCTGAGACTTTTCATGGCAAGCCGCAAAGTCTTTTACCTCATGGGTTCTTTATTTGTGTATTTCCTCTCGTGAACTTTTTCCTTAAACAGTTCAACAATTAAACAATTCAACCTGCAAAAAAACGATCGCACTTTTGATAGGAATGTCAGATCATTATTTGGAAGCATCAGCGTCCATTCGCAGTTGGATTCTGAACCCCGGTTTTTCTATCATACTGTTTTTCGAATTCATTGTCAAGATAAAAAACACAATTCCGTATTTTTTTTCGAGCGAATTTCAACGATTTTCTTTTTTCACTTGATTTTTTCAACCCAACATAGTATTATCCGTCTGACGTTTGACGTCCTTGCCTTCGAACAAATACGGGAGGGTTTTTGTTCGTTTTCTTGCAACACCTGGTGCGCCGGCCTGTGGCCGTGTCCATGATTTATCTCGTCGTCCTCACAGCCGGACTCGCGTCGCTCTGGCGCCTGCCCCTGGAGCTCATGCCGGGTGTGGATTATCCGCGGCTCACGGTCACAGCCTCGTGGCCCGGCACCACCCCGGAGACCATGGAAGCTCTGGTGACCTCGCCCATCGAAGCGGTCTGCAATACGGTCAAAGGTGTGCGCAGGGTCTCGTCTGTTTCGGAAGAGAGCTTTTGCCGTATCACCCTCGAGTTCGGCGAGGGCACGGATATGGATTTCAGTGCCCTGGAGCTCAATGAAAAACTCTCTCTGGTGCGCCAGGATCTGCCCGTCACCTGCGAGCCTCCCCGCATCAGCAAATATGTGCCCAAGGAATTCGAAACCGGCGACTTTATGTCTTATCATCTGGCAGCCGACCTGGGACTGGTAGAGCTGCGCCAGATCGCTCTCGAACAGATCCGAGGTGCCCTGCTCAGCGTTCCCGGCGTGGCCGAGGTCGAGGTGCGCGGCGGACTCGATCCGGTGATCGAGATCGAACTGGACCCCTCGAGACTGTCCGCTCTGCAGATCGGCCCGCAAGAGATAGCCCGGGCCTTGCACGACGCCCAGCTGCAGGTCTCGGCCGGCACGCTGGAGCGTCATGACCAGCGCCTCTATGTGCGCATCGACCATCGCATCGAATCATTGTCCGCCCTGCAGGCCCTGCCCATCGTCAGAACCACCACAAAACACATCACCCTCGACGATATCGGCCGCGTGCGCATGACCACCCGTACACCGTATCATCTCAAACGCATCGATGGCCAGCCTGCTGTCGAGCTGATCATTCATAAACAGGCCGGCGAAAATACCATTGCCGTGGCCGACCGGATCTATGAGCGTGTCGAGCACTTGCAATCCGGATTCAAAAACAGGATGCGCCTGCTCAAGGTGCGGGACAGCAGTACGCGCATCCGCCAGGAGCTGGGCGATCTCTCCTGGCGAGCCTTGTTTGCCCTGGCTATCGTCTGGATCGTGCTGTTGCTGTTTCTGCGCCAGTGGCGGGCCCCGGTGATTATTCTTTCGACGATCTTTTTCGCGGTCATGATGACCTTTATCGGCCTGTGGATCTTGAAGGCTACCCTGAATATCCTCACCCTGGCGGGACTCGCGCTTGGCTTTGGCATGCTGGTGGACAATTCTATCGTGGTGCTGGACAATATCCAGCGCCACCGCCAAACAGAAGCCCCGCACCTCGCGGCCAGCCGTGGCACTGCCGAGATGATCATGCCGGTGGTCGCCGCTACCCTGACCACACTGGTCGCCCTGTTGCCATTTCTCACCATGTCGGCCGAGACAAGGCTCTATTATTGGCCCTTTAGCGTCAGTGTGGGACTCGCTCTGGTCTCTTCGCTGCTCGTGGCCTTTACCTGGACGCCCACCCTGACCACGCGCCTGCACCTCGCTGCACCGCCATCCCGGTCTTTGCAACGCCTGAACAACGGCTATTTGTCCGTTTTGAATCTGTGCCTGCGTTTTCGCAAGAGCACCGTTCTGGTGGTTCTGCTGCTCGCCGCCGCAGCCTGGTGGATCTTTGATCGGTATGTGGAACAGGGTCCCATCTGGCAGTGGCACCCCGATACCTATGTGATGGTCTATGTGGGACTCCCCCAGGGCAATGAGATCGGCTATGCCCGCGATATCGCCCGGTCGTTCGAAGAGGTGGCGCTGGCGGTGAGCCACAGCGAGAAAATCGAGACCGATATCTATGCCGAACAGATCCGCATGCGCATCAGCTTTGATGACAGCGTGGCCATGACAGCCACGCCGTTTATGCTCAAGGAAAAGCTCATTGCCCGCGCCGCCGGCATCGGCGGTGCCACCACGGGTGTCTATGGATTCGGACAGGGATTCTCGTCCGGCGGCGGAGGCTCTTCACCGACGTATCGGTTCAAGATCCAGGGCTATGACTATGTACAGGTGACCCACATCGCACAAGCCCTGGGACGCCGGCTGCAGCGCTATCCGCGCGTGGCTGACATCCGGATCACCTCCAGCCGCTGGTTCAGCAAGGATCTGTATGAACTGATCCTGAGCATGGATCGCGAGCGTCTGTCGGCCTTTGATCTCAGTGTCCGTTCTGCCCTGACCCAGATCCAGCCCTATCTGCGCGAGACCCTGAACCGCCAGCGTCTCACCGTCCAGGGTCATGAGCACGACCTGCAGATCAAGATGGCCGGAGCCAATACCTTTGACTTGCTGGCTCTGGAAGACCTGATTCTATACGATGACCATCGCTCGCCGGTACGGTTGTCCGATGTGGCTGCGCTGGAGCGCCAGCTCATCAGCACCCAGATCGAGCGCGAGGATCAACAGTACACCCGCACACTGGCGTTCGAGTTCCGGGGGCCTTACAAGCTCGGCAACCGGCTGGTCGACTCTATCCTCGAGACCACCCAGCTGCCGCCGGGATACAAGCTCGAAAGCCAGCGCTGGCTCTTGCCGGACAAAGAAAAACGCGAGATCCTCTGGGTGATCATTCTGGCGCTGGTACTGGTGTTTATGGTGACTGCCGGACTGTATGAATCATTGATTCATCCCTTTGTGGTCATGCTCACCGTGCCGATGGCTCTGATCGGCGTGAGTGTGGCCTATTGGCTGAGTAATACCAGCTTTGATCGGGGTGCCTATATCGGCGTAGTATTGTTGAGCGGCATCGTGGTCAACAATGCCATCCTGCTGGTCTCCCAGATCCGTCAGGAGCAATGGCGCGGCATTGACCTGCTGACTGCCACACGCCTGGCAGCCCAGGCGCGACTGCGTCCCATCCTCATGACCTCGGCCACTACCATCCTGGCTCTGTTGCCTCTTATCACCTCGTCCCGTCCCGGCTCCACCTGGGACACCCTGGCCCTCTCCACAGTAGGCGGCCTGGCCAGTTCAACGATTCTGGTGCTTCTGGTGACGCCGGTGTTGGTGGTGATGGTTGGGGGGAGGGGGGAGAATTTGAATTGAATCTCGTTGGTGTTTTTCCCAGGGTATCGCCCTGGGAAAGAGTGGAAGGATTGAGCCCTGAAAGGGCGGGGTCAGTGACGGAAGGAGGATCGTGAATTTGTTGGATTGTTTAATACAGGATTACGTGAGATCCTGACTTCGCCCCTTTGGGGCTTGAATGGGTCGGCGTTTTTTCCCAGGGCGATGCCCTGGGCTGATGCACTACGCCCCTTTGGGGCTTGGTTGTATGCGAGCAAATGGTGGTGATGATGTGAGTTGTTGATTATTAGGAGAATAGGTTCTCGAAACGATAATGTTTTTCCAGGGCGATGCTCTGGGCTAATCCGCGGCGTCCCGTTTGGGCTTGATTGGGTGCCAGTCCATTGTTAAGATCATGCGAGTTGTGTATTATTATCAAAATGGGTAGAGAAACGAAAATGCAAAATAGATGTCATATTTCATTCACCATAGCCCGTTCCAGCCCCAAAGGGGCGAGGTAACCCAGCCCAGGGCAACGCCCTGGGAATGAGTGGATAGATCGATTTCAAGCCCTGAAAGGGCGAAGTCAATAACGGAAGAGAATCAAGCCCATTCCTCCGGGCATTGCATATAGAGGGTGCAGTGCAGCATAATCATGTTGGTGGAGGATCGTGAATTTGTTGGATTGTTTAATATAGGATTACGTGAGATCCTGACTTCGCCCCTTTGGGGCTTGAATGGGTCGGCGTTTTTTCCCAGGGCGATGCCCTGGGCTGATGCACTACGCCCC
>WJME01000300.1 GCA_014728115.1 Candidatus Zhuqueibacterota bacterium
CTTTTGCCATGGCGAGTTTTTACCTTTTGATTTGGTAATATTTTTTCTATATTTAACATAGTTCAAGGAACTATCCCGCCAGTTTGAAAGGAGCTTCATGGCAAAGGCGTTAGAGAATTATCAAACCCTCGTTGAGAAACTTTTACCCCAATCCCAAACACCTGAAAATGCCGCAAAGACGATTGTCCATGTAGGATCCGCGACATGCGAAAAAGCAGCCGGATCAGATAAAGTCTTGCACGAGTTCAAAAAGTTGATTCGGGCCTCTGGCCGCGAAAATGATATTATCCTGAAACAAACCGGATGTACAGGCCGCTGTGCCCGCGAGCCCATCGTGGGAATTTTTTCTCCGGATCAGATTCCTATCAAATATGAAAACGTTACCGTTGAAAAAGTACAGACCATTTTCCACGACCACCTCATCAAAGGAGAACAGGTGACCGGGATGGTTCTGGATAAAAAAACAGAGCGACGGTATGAATATGTGGTCACACTCTGTTCTTCCAGCCGTTGTGAACCCCAAAAAGAGAAAGACTGGGCCACGGCTCTGAACCACCGGCTAGAAGCGAATGGGGTACCTCCCGACTCTGTACGCGTCTTTTTTGGCGGATGCTTGGGACTCTGTTCTACCAGCGAAGCAGGCCAGCAGCAGGTCATGATGGTTTTTCCGCAAAAAATAGTGTACCGATTTCAGGATGAAGAGGATCTGGATCAAATCATCCAAACGCACTTTATAAACCATCAAATCGCGCAGGAATACAAAACACAAACCGACTTTATCACCGAGCAGTTTTTTTCCCTCTATGGTGATGTGGCGTTTTTCAACAAACAGACCCGTTTGACCCTGAGAAACAGCGGATTGATCGATCCGACAAGTCTGAGTGATTATATCCATAACAAAGGGTATGAAGCCCTGGCCAAAACCCTGGACGATAATGATCCCCAAAAAACCATCGATCAGATCAGCCAGTCGGGGTTGCGAGGAAGAGGTGGTGGAGGCTTTCCCACCGGCCTGAAATGGAACAATGCTCGAACGTATACCGATGATCCCATACGGTATGTGATTTGCAATGCAGATGAGGGCGATCCCGGTGCATTTATGGATCGCAGTGCACTTGAAGGCGATCCGTTTATCATTTTGGAAGGAATGACCATCGGAGCCTTTGCTGTGGGCGCTCATCAAGGCTATGCCTATATTCGGGCAGAATATCCGCTTGCGATCCAACGCATAGAGCACGCCATAGCCGAAGCAAAAAAGTATGGACTGCTCGGTAAAAATATTTTGGGAAGCGGTTTTGACTTTGATCTGGAAATCCGCCTGGGCGCCGGCGCCTTTGTCTGTGGAGAGGAAACTGCGCTGATCTATTCTATTGAAGGCAAACGGGGCCAACCCCGAATGCGGCCCCCCTATCCGACAGAGTATGGCTTGTGGGGCCATCCCACGGTCATCAATAACGTTGAGACCTGGGCCAATGTGCCCACCATCGTTCTCTATGGGGCAGATTGGTATAGCCGCATCGGCACCGAAAAAAGCAAGGGCACTAAAGTTTTTGCGCTAGCCGGCAAAGTACAAAATACCGGGCTGGTTGAAGTCCCCATGGGCACGACGCTGAGAGAAATCATTTTTGACATCGGCGGGGGCCTGGATCCTGGCTGCACTCTAAAGGCCGTGCAGACCGGCGGGCCGTCAGGAGGATGTATACCTGCAGATCTCATAGATACTCCCGTCGAGTATGAATCCCTCGCAGAAATCGGTTCCATTATGGGATCCGGTGGGATGATCATTCTTGACGATACCGATTGTATGGTCGCTACAGCAAAATTCTTTCTCGAATTCACTCAGAATGAATCCTGTGGCAAATGCGTTCCCTGCCGGGAAGGCACTTTGCGCATGCTGGAAATTCTGGAACGAATTACAGAAGGCAAAGGCGAAATAGAGGATATCGCCAAACTGGAACGGCTGGGCAAGCTGATTCAAAACACATCACTGTGCGGACTCGGTCAAACCGCGCCTAATCCTCTTTTGAGTGCGATGAATAATTTTCGCCAGGAATTTATCGAACACATTCAAGACAAGCATTGTGCCGCACACAAATGCAAAGCCCTGATTCGCTATGAGATCGTCCCTGAAAAATGTACGGGCTGTACCTTGTGCGCCAAACGCTGTCCGGTAAACTGTATATCCGGAAAACCCCGCCAACCCCATGAGATCGATCAGTCTATTTGCATTCACTGTGGCGAGTGCTATCATGCTTGTAAATTCGATGCCATCACTATCGACTGAATATAAAGGTTTTATTAATGGATTCTATTCAAATCACGATTGACCATACACCCCTTACAGTGACCAGCGGCACCACCATTATGCAGGCAGCAGAGAAATTGGGCATAAAAATCCCCAGACTGTGCTTCCATCCTGATCTTTCGCTGGAAGGGGCCTGCCGTATATGTATCGTACAGGTTGAAGGATACTGGACTTTTCTTCCCTCTTGCGCAACCAAGGTACGTGAAGGCATGAATATTCAAACCCATTCACCGGAGATCCGGCAGGCCCGCAGGGACTTGCTGGAGCTCATCCTGGACAATCATCCGCAAGAGTGCCAAACCTGCGAGCGGGATGGCCACTGTGAACTACAAAATCTCGCCTATAGCCTGGGAGTGCGCGAACGGCTCTTTGCAGGCAGACGCAAGCATCATGAATTGGAAACCTCGAGCGATTCCGTGATTCGCGATGCAGAAAAATGCATTCTTTGCCGGCGCTGTGTCAGAGTCTGCTCAGAAGTACAGGGCGTGCACAATCTCAGCCAGCTTTATCGCGGATTTTCAACGGTGGTGGCTCCGGCCTATGAAGGCCCCATGGCAGAATCGGTCTGCATCAATTGCGGACAGTGCATCAATGTTTGTCCGGTTGCCGCCTTCCTGGAAAAGAGCAATACCGACCGGGTGTGGGATGCCCTGGCAGATCCTGAGATCAAAGTCATCGCTCAGATCGCCCCATCGATCCGGGCGGCCATCGGAGAAGATTTCGGCGTGGCACCGGGCACCGGGATGACCGGCGAAACCGTAACGGCCCTGCGCAGATTGGGATTCGATGCGGTTTTTGATACCAATTTCGGCGCAGACCTCACAATCGTCGAAGAAGCACATGAACTTGTCAGACGTATTGAAAGCAATGAAAAATTGCCCCTTTTGACCTCCTGCTCATCGGGATGGATAAAATATCTCGAGCATTTTTATCCGGAACTGATTCCCCATGCATCCACTTGCCGCTCGCCCATGAGCATGTTGTCGGTGCTGTTAAAAACCTATTACGCTGAAAAGAACAATCTCGATCCCCATAAACTCTATATGGTCGCCATCATGCCGTGTGTGGCGAAAAAGTTTGAAGCTCAAAGACCGGAGCATCAATCCGAGCTAAAGACGCCCTATACCGATGCCGTCTTGACGACACGGGAACTGGCCTGGATGATCAAAGCATATGGACTGGATCTGAAAAACCTGCCACCCGGTGAACTGGACAATCCCCTGGGCGTCTCTAGCGGGGCGGCGGATATTTTTGGAACCACCGGCGGCGTCATGGAAGCTGCTCTGCGCACCGCGTCCGAGACACTTACCGGCGAGTCCCTGGACGAGCTCGATTTTAAGGAGGTCAGGCATGTCAAAGGTCTGAAAGAAGCTTCCATAGAGATCGCCGGCAAAACGCTGAATATTGCAGTGGCCAATGGCTTGACCAATGCCAAAACGATTCTGGACAAGATCAAAACCGGCGAAAAAACCTATCATCTGGTGGAACTCATGGCCTGTCCCGGCGGCTGCATCGGCGGAGGCGGTCAACCCTATCCCCCGGGTGATCATTATGTGCTGGATCCCGAGGTCCTTACGCTGCGAGCGAATGCGCTCTATGATATCGATGAAAAAAAGACCCTGAGAAAGTCACATGAAAATCCCTTTATCAAACAACTCTATAAAGAGTATCTGGACACCCCGGGAAGTGAAAAAGCGCACCAACTCTTGCATACCACATATCATCCCAGAGAACCAAGAGGAATAAACTCATGATAGACAATGCTGCATATACACTCGACTCAAATATTATCACCTATATAAAAGAGTGTCTCTCAAAAGAGCACTCGGAAAGTTACCTGATCGCTGTTCTTCATAAAGTTCAGCAAACATATGGCTATTTATCCCAGGAGCATATGGATGAGGTGGCCCATCTGCTCAGAGTCCCCACCTCGACGGTGAGCGGTGTCGCCACATTCTATCACTTTTTTCGGTTGCAACCTCGTGGGAAATTTGCTATTTCGATTTGTATGGGTACAGCCTGTTTTGTCAAAGGTGCAGATCAGGTTTTGGATGCTTTTGAACGTGAACTGGGAATTCGAGTCGGTGAAACCACCTCTGACGGGCTTTTCTCTATCGAAGGCAGCCGTTGTCTGGGTGTCTGTGCTATGGCTCCGGTGGTGATGATCAATGATCAGGTCTTTAGCAAAGTCACTGCTCAACAAGTATCCCAATTACTCCATGATGTCACACAAGAAAATTGAAATTTTTGTTTGTTTTTTTCTCAGCATGACTTACATTTAGAAATAAACCTTTGGACACTCTATGATAAGGACCTGGTCGACATTTTTACTTTGTTTGCTTTTTCTGCTCTCATGCAGTCATCACCCCGGTCCCCCGGGCCGTCGACGCGAGCCCGCTCAGCAATACGTCCGGGTCCCCCTGAGTAAAAATTTGATCAAAAAATACAACCTCAAAGAAGAAGATCTCACCCAATTTCAATATTATCTCCAGGACCGGATTGTATTGGAAGGCCCGACAAACTCGTTAACAAAACGGGTCACAAATTCGTTGCAAATGCAAGTGGTCAGAGAGAGTAATATGGAAAGGGTCATTTTTGAAGAGGGAATTCCCTGTATTATCGTAAGAGCCTGGCGTGAACATTATTTTAAATTTTTCAGTATTCAAAAATTCCCGACCGACATCAAAGTCAGAGTGGCCTTTGACGATTATACTCATCTTTATCTGACGTTTTTTCCCAATGATAAAGGCATTTATACGCTTGATCTAGACCGGCATGGAAAAACAGAATTTGCCAATAAAAAATATTTTCCCAAGAACGGCAGCCAAAATGTGAGTCTGTTGGTTGAAGTGATCGACCCTCCTCCACTCGGCAGAGAAAATATCCGCCACATCCGTCCCCGTTCACTGAGAAAATACTAGATGCGATCAAATGTATCGAGTTCACCCGGTTAGCTCAATTCTCTGCTCTGTCAAACGTTAAAAAATAACCCGCATTTTCCAATGTCGAGCGATTTTTTTGAAAAAAATCGAGTAACGCATCGGTCGAAATTGCGTAGGTGATGCCGTAATTGATGACTCGGTTGGATTGCACAAAAGCAGGCCCCTCATAGGGGATGGTTGGATCCAACACTGTACCCGCTTCCGGGACCAGATTGGTCTCGGTCTCTGCTGCCACTGCTTTGGCCATGCCCACGAGTTCGAAATTGGGCACCCCATCACGCACAGCCAGAATAATTCCTCCGCTGAATCCACGGTTGAACAAGGCATCCACCATAAAAGAGCCGTCTCGGTCGCGATTCGGACTGCTGACGATTCCCCGGGTAATCATGCGATAACCTTTGGGATATCCAACCACATAGACAAAGGTCCCCCATTCCAATGAGCGGGCATAACCGAACGGATACCGGAAAACAGGCAGGGCCTGCTCAGGAATACGATCCAGCTTTTTACCCAACACCACCACATCCAGCTTTTCATCGATGATAAGAGGCACAGCCTCTTCTCTGCCAGGCATTTCGACCACGGTATTCATTTGGCGTCGTTTTATGGCAATGGATTGAATGAATCCGGGTTGATCCGGGAAATAAGAAAAAATCGTATCCGCGAAACTAATGACATGCGCACATGACAAAAGCGCGACTTTGTCCGCCTCATGATAGATCATCGTGGCTGTACCGGATTTTGAATTTTCGAAAAAGACTTTTCCTACAGCCTTGTCCATGGTGTTGGCATCGATGGAAGAAGGTGTGATATGAGAATCCAGCTCGAACTGAAAGCTCTCGTAAAAGGCGGTACAGTTGAGCAGCTTGACCGTCTCGGTGATCGCCTCCAATTCATCCGAACAGTTTTTATACGGAAATTCGCTGTCATATTTTCCGTCGCTCAGGGTCGGATAAGCGATTTTGTGAATTCTGTTGGAACAGGAAATAAAAAACAAACTCGTGACAAAAAATATCGATATATATTTCATAATCTCCTCGGCTCAGTTCCTTATTTGTACGCCACGGGAATCATCCAGGTTTCGGAATAATCGGCTCACACCGGGTCAATGCGGGATATAACACAATCTCTGCCCATACGATTCGGACAATACCCTTACATTCATCTGGTTTCCCGACAACATTTTAAGTATTGATAAATACACATTTTTCGAGTATTTTAAGTAAAAGGAATATTTATGGCCCTGCTCGTGATCGTATCCGGCCCTTCCTGCGCCGGCAAAACGCCCCTGATTCATTCGGTCAAACAGCTCTATCCATCTTTGAATATCAAAGCGCCCGTACTGTATACCAGCCGGGCTCCTCGACCGGGTGAAAAAGACGGCAAGGATTTCTATTTTCGTGACGAGCAAGAGATCAGATCGCTGGACAAGGAGCGATTCGTGGTGGCACCGGTTCGCCATCTTTGGCAGGCCCTTGAACTTGAAGAGTTGCAGCACACCCTGCAATCCCATACCGCCATACTCGATATCTATCCCACTTTTGCGGATGAATTATTCAAAACGGACCTTGACTCCCGCATTCCGGATCTCTCGGTTCACCGGATTTTTATCGCTCCGCTGGCCGAACAAGAATTGGCAGATATTCAACACCACATGAACTTTGCCACCCCCCAGGCGGCCATGACCTCGATCATGATGCACAAACAAATCCGTCGGGCAATCTTTCAGGCAAAAGTGTTGACAAAAACCGAACTGGAAGATATTCAGATGCGTGCCTCCAAAGCCTATGATGAGCTCAAAATGAGTGAATCCTATGAGACGATCCTCGTCAATCACGACACCGAGGATTCAGATCACTGGCATTTTACTCCCCCTCTGGGCGATGCCGGCAAGACGGTCCACCGCCTGGCAGAGCTGATCGGGGAATGGCAAAAAACCGGCAAATAAACAGATGAGCAATCTATTTGTTTATCTCTTTGGCCAGTCCCTGAATGGTGTTCCACGTCTCTTCATTCACCGGAATACCATGTTCTTCATTATAGCGCCGCGTCTCCAGGGTACGCTCGCCCGGATAGTAAATGCGATCCTGTTCGCTCGCCGGGATGGCTCTGTGCAGATCATCGATAATGGTATTTAGGAAATCAGACTCGTTTCCCGCGGTCAACCGTTCGGCATCGATACAGAGATAGACCTGTGACAGATTCGTCTCCACATCCCGTTGGCCGATCTGATATGTGGCCTCGCCGCCGCTGAGCAATGCTGCGGCCATATCCAGGGCAATGGACAGGGCCGAACCTTTCCAGTAGCCGATGGGAATGACCCGCCGTGTCTGCTGAATCTCACCGGGATCGGTGGTCAGCTGACCTTGCGCGTTGAATCCACCAGGGATCGGCAGCTGCTGTCCCGCCTGCTGGGTGATCTCTAACTTGCCATAAGAAAACTGGGACATGGCCATATCCAGCACCACATGTCCGCCTGGACGCGGAATAGCCATGACCATGGGATTGTTGCCGATGCGCCCGTCTTTGCCGCCCCAGGCCGGCATGTTGGGCTCGGTGTTGGTCCAGCACATGGCCACACATCCGGCTTTTGCCGCCTGCCAGCCATAATAACCGGCCCGCATCCAGTGGTTGGTATTGCGCAAGCCCACACATCCGACACCATGTGTCTTGCTCAAATCGATGGCCCGTTGCATGGCAAACTCGGCGTTCAGCAACCCCGGCCCCAGCCGGCCATCCCACTGCTCCAGCGCTCCCAGCGAAGCCATGCAAACCGGACTCGCTTCAGGATCAATGTACCCCCCCTGCACATCGCCCACAAACCGGGGAAACCGGTTCAGACCGTGTGACATGACGCCGTCGCGATTATTCTCTACAAAAATACGGGCAATGCGCTGCGCGCGACTATCTGAAAATCCCAATCCGGTCAAGATCGATTCCAATGTTTCTGTCAATGACGCAAAGGGAAAACGCTTGTCTGGCATAATACTCCTCACAGTTTCTATATCTAAAAATCAACAGATTTCGAAATTGAACGAAACAGCCAGTCCGCATGCTCCACAAACTCGAGAACAAAAAAGTCCAATTTATAAATCAACATCCTATGTCAAGCAGGTACTCAAGTTCACCAAGGCCACGAATAACAACGCTTGAAAACAATAATATAAATGACTTTTTTGTTTTGGTGCTCTCGTATGCTAATTTAGGCTCAAATTATATCTGCTTATGGGATCCGTCTTTTTCTCTGTTGTTTTCAGTCTCTGCGTTCTCTGGCACTCTGCGTTGAAAGCACGAGATCAAAACCGTTGAAAATTCAATAAACGGAAAATCAAGGCGTTATGCAACAGGATTTTTAAGCAGGGAGGCGGTGTGGCGGTGCAGGATCTTTAAGGCTTTGGACATTCGTTTCTCCACGCCCTTGACACTGATCCCCTGTACCACAGCGATTTCACGATAGGTCAGGCCATGCCAGCGGTGCAGCAACAATGTTTCGCGGACCGTTTCGGGAAGCGTGGTGAGGATGTGCAGGATTCGCTCCTGCAGGACAAGTTTATGATCCGGTAACAGGTCATCAGAGGGAAAATCGAGGTCCAGGATATTGACAGGCTTGAATTTTTTCAGATGATCCGAACAAAGATTGCGCGCCATCTGAAAAAGCAATCCGCGCACAGACAACTCTGCATTCAGTTTTTGCCGCCGTTCCCACAGCCGGCAAAACACCTCTTGAACGATTTCCCGGCTCTGTTCGCGCTCGTGCAGCCGATAAAAAACAAACCGGTACAGAGTCGCGTAATGCCGGTCGAACAGCAGGCGAAAGGCCTGTTGATCGTCCCGGCGCAGGGCCCTGACCAGCACTCTGTCTGTGGTTTCCGGTGTCAATGTCACTTTTATTTGTTCACTCTAGAAATCATTATAGGCTCTAATCCGGGCTATACTCTACATAAAAATCCATACTATCCACACTTGTGGCGGTAAAAATCCCATAGCCGTTTTCGATATTGCCCGGCGCTTTGGTCACCCCTTGCCAGTCCCGTTGCAAGGGATCATCCATGAGGGCGTATTCCTTATTCACCCGATAGACATAGGCGGTATATCGGCCCCTGTAATCCAGATTTTTAAGGGTAATGGTATAGGAATCGAATGACCAGCGCTCATAAAAAGAGTCGCCTTGATATGGCAAAGGTCCGGAGAACCTGCCATACCAGGGCAATTTGTCTTTACCATGCGGGGTAATCACCACATAATAAAGGCCCTGCGGATCAAACGATCCGGACCAACGCAATACGGATTGATTTTCTTTCTCATCCCAGGAAAGGTGCTCCCCTGCAAAGCGCAAGGTATCGGGACCCTGTTCGATTTCCGGCACCATGGGAACCATGGTGCGGCTATAAACGGTCGTTCCCATCGCGGTAACAGACAGATAAAGAGAGTCGCCCGGACTCACGTTAAATCGGTGTTGCCTGTCGTGATAATATCCCGGGCGGCCGGGAATGGGATCCAGCCGGATGTCCTGATCGTGCTTTGAGATCACGATTTCGGCGTTTTCGATTCCCTTGAGGGAATCGCTCGATAGTCCATCAGCATAGGGTATCCATTCATAGATATGAACACGATCGATCCGTTTCCCGGCGACCAGAATAGACTGAACGACAAAATTTTGATCATAATCCGGATTAAGAGCCTGCTCTGTATTGCAGCCGGAAAGAGCAAAAAAACACATCGTAGCTGCCAACCAACGTATAAATTTACACATTTTTTCATCCTGTCAAAATGATCTCGTCACACCAATGAGAATTTTTAAATGGGAACTATAATCCCTGGGGTGATCCAGACGGGTCTCTATCAAAAGATGCATGGTTTCGGACAAGGCGGTTCTCCATCCTCCTCCGAACGAAACCATAGGACCGGTTTCAATAGATGTTTTAGCAGAGGCCGATCGGGTATCGGTTTCAAAATTATACCTCACTCGTGTATGCTCTTCCTGAAGGCGCGAATATCCAAATCCCCAGACCGC
This sequence comes from Candidatus Zhuqueibacterota bacterium, assembly GCA_014728115.1. Classification (GTDB taxonomy): domain Bacteria; phylum Zhuqueibacterota; class Zhuqueibacteria; order Residuimicrobiales; family Oceaniaggregativiventaceae; genus Oceaniaggregativivens. The sequence continues at coordinate 10,262 of WJME01000300.1, forward strand.
ATACAATTTATTCGTTGCATTGAGATTGAACGCGTAACAATATTCAACCAGTCCGTTCAGCATGGATCTGGGGTTCCACGTCTGGATGTTTGTGACCATATCGACCTCGCTCTGCTTTTGGCCAAAGTATTCCAGCCGGAATCTGAAATCCAGTCCGATCACTCTGGACCCGACCTGCATCCCCACCCCCAGAGCGGTGGTGTAATCGTGAAATCCGGCAATATATCCACCCAGTTCACCTGCAGAGAGACGGAACGGCAGAACCAGCATAAATAGGATAACAGTTTTTGTCATTGTTCACTCCCTTATGAATGGGTGGCCCGCTACTTTATATTTCGCCAATTGAGTTGTGCATAACATATAAAGAGCCGGGGCATCATGTAATGATCGTTTTGCAAAACACCATAGCCTGTTAAATAATACCGATCCCGGATATTGACCCTGGCCAGAACATTCATGATCGAAACACCGGCATGAATGTTTATGGAACGCACTGACCATCGTTTATCCAGCTGTAGATCGATGCGATGATAAACAGGCAATCTCGCCCCATTATGCAGACCGGGCTGCAAAAAATCCACCGGATTGCCGGCGAGGTCGGTCATGCGCTGGATCATCTGCGGTTCGGTGACAGGCAAGCCGCTGGCCAGGGTACCGGACAGAGAAACCCGCCAGGCTTTGGGCAATGCAAACGTGGTCGCGGCTTTGAATTCATGCTCACGCAGGGCATCAGCAGGAAAAGAGTGGCCGTTATCGATTTGCAAAGATGAGAAACGGGCCCGCGTCCACTGATATGACAGCATCACATTCTGATGGCTCAGCGATGCGATAACGCCTCTGCAATGTCCACCGGCATTGACAAAATCATATGCGTTGGCCTGATCATTCAGGGCCACCGGCCAGGCATCGATATCACGCTGAAAAAATGAAAGCTGCGCTGCAAGCGAAGCAAATCGCACAGACGACGAGAGGGTGGTTTGCTCGGACAAGGCAGGTTGATCCAGAACGATCCATGCCCCTCCCAGTCCGTTAAAAATGGCATAGCCGAATCGTTGCTGCAGCAGCTGAGCCTGCCGGGCCCAGGAGGCGTCAACCTGCCAGTGTTCTTTGTGATATCCGATTTGAATGGCCGGCAGGATTTCGCGTTCCATACCCTCTGCTGTCAACACCTTTGATCCGACGTTGCCGAACCACGCGCGGCGGTGCCAGTCCAGATTAGCGAACAGGGTGTTGGCGGTAATGTCCTGACGACCGGATCCCCGGATCGAGCGGGGATCGTCAATGATTGCAAGATCTGTATTCGCAAACAATGTCTTTGAATTTTCAAGGACATAATCGAATCGTTGGCGCTTTACACCCAAATGCAGGCCGGTATTGGACACCAGCCTGAACCGATTGCTGATGCTCCAGCGAAATTCCTTGATTTCATTGAACATTTTTTCATAAATCTGATTAAAGCCATACGGCCTGCCATAGGTGTTTTCGTCGTCATTTTCATAGTCCGACGACAACACCGACACAGCGGATTGCACCTGCAATCGGGCCCATCGGGCCCATGGCCAGGACATCTCTGCAGCGGCCCCCCAGGTTTTCCAGCGATTGATGTTTTGAACGGCATAATAACTGCCGAAATTGTCACGACGGTCCACTGCATCGGTAGCACGAAATCCTGTGGCATTCAAATAAAAACCCGATCTCTTGCCGAATTCGAATTTGGCCAGGGCATCTGCAAATACAAACGCCGGACTCGAGATGGAAGGGACAACCGGCTCCCGCACCCCGGGCAGGGCACGATAGACCGCATTATAGACCGGACTCTTTTCCTTATCCTGATAAGATCGACGCAGGGAGATCATCAGTCCGGATTTTGCAGACAAGGGAACGCTGGCAGAGACCTGACCGCTGAAAAAATCGATGCCGGCCTCGATCTGCAGCGGCTGTCCGAGGGCAGACCGGGACGTTAACCGGGCCACTCCTGCCAGACCGTCGGCCACTCCGATATTCTGACCCGGCAAAAAATAGTTGACGCTGTCGATAGCACTGGCAGGAACGATACCGGTGAATCCGTAAAAGTGATCGGACTTGAACAGGGGGATGCCATCCAGCAACAACCGCACTTGATCGGACGAAGCGCCCCACCAGGACAACTGAGCGCGCTCACCTTCGCCAGCACTGACGCCGGGCAGGGCCCTGAGCCGGGTTTGCAGATCGGCATAGGATGAGGCCGGCAGCCAGGCGCTATTGGCCATCTCGAGGGCGATCCTCTCCCCATCCATCCGGATCATCCGAATGTCCTTGTCCTCCACCACGCGCACCTCCGGCATAGAGAGTACGGTCTGATCGAGACCGATAGCCAGCGGTACCGTCGAGGCCGGAATATCGGCCAGCACTTGCCGCGGCCGGTAGCCCACAAAAGAGACCGTCAGGGTGCAGGCCTCTACATTGTGATCGGCCAAAACAAAATATCCGGATCCGTCGCTGGCCGTGCCGTGTGGAGTGCCCTTGAAGGTGATGTTGGCCCGCGCCAATCCTTCGCCGGTTTGCCGGTCATAGACCACACCCCGGATAGAATCGACCGGTTGTGCAGTGAGCACGATCTGCTGATCGGTCAGCTTTTGATAGTGCAGCTGGTGAGGTAAGAGAATGCGTTCGAGCACCTCATCGATCGACCATTGTTCAGCATCCAGACTCGCGGTTTTGCCCTCTACCAGCTCGTCCTGAAAGATAAACGCCACCCGGGCCTGTTCCCCGATCTCCTGCAGCACCGTACGCAGGGGGACCTGGTCGAACTGAGCGGTTACCTTTGGTTGGCTCGATACGATGATACTCGACAGCAGCACAAAAAGAAAAATTCGGGTCATGATCGATCCTCGGACTTGCTTTGCAGTTTAAAATGATTTCCGGTCCGCACCACCTCGACTCCCATGGTCAGGCTGATGGAGCGCAGCACCTGGTCGATGGCGAGATCACGAAAGGTGGCGGTCAGTGTTTTGCAGGCGAGATCCGCACTCGCAATACTGATCTCGACATCATAGCGATTCTCCAGCTCTGCAATGATCTCATGCAACGGTGTTTTTTCAAAGACCAGATCGCCGCGAACCCAGCCCAAGAGCATTTCGGCATTCACAGGCTCGGGCTGCAACTGCAAGAGATCGTCCTGGACGAGCAGCCGGGTATTGGCACAGAGCTCGATGTCTTTGTTATTGATTGAGGGAATGACATTGACTATTCCCTCTTGCACGATGACTCGGGTTTTTGCTTTTCGGGTCAGCACGTCGAACCGGGTGCCCAGCACCGTTATCGTGGCTTGATCGGTGGTGACCTGAAAAGGGGACTCTGCGGGTTGCACCTGGAACTGGGCCTGTCCCTCTTGCAGAACCACTGTGCGTTGACGTTCTCCTTCGATGCGCACCTTTGTGGTGTGATTCAGCCACAGAATCGAGCCGTCTTTTAGCGCCATCCGAAGGGTTTCTCCGCGGCCGGTGGAGAGAGTGACGGATGGATCGTGCAGAAACACAACAGCGGCAATGACCAGTCCGAGCACCATACCGACAGCAGGAATGAGCTGCCAGCGGCGAGGCAGCCGCAGGGCGGCATTGTGCCTTTGGGTCTGTGCAGCCGCGAGCCGCTGTTGCACGGCCTGCCATTCGGACTCGTTAGGCGGCGATTCGGGTTCAACCGGCACAGGAATGGCTTGCCACAGGGTATGCAACGTCTGGTCGTCTTTTGTCTGGTCATTGTTGGATTTCAGAGACCGGTTCAATTTTGCAGCAAATGTTCGATAGCCATTTTTCATAGGCTCTCCTCAGTGCATCTCTGTCTATAATAGTATACGAATAAACAGGGTAAATACCCTACCGGGAAAGCAAAATTTTCCAACTTTCTTATCAGTCAAAAGTTCAGCACGGTTTCCAGCACATAAATTTTTAAGATTTATAGACCAATAAAAAAAAGCAAGATATTGGTGGTCTGGTGGCAGTCTTGATCGGATCCCCGAAATTTTGAGTAAACTCAGATCAGGCAGCCTACAGCGAGTGTAATACCACCGGTGTATTATAAAAAAACATCTAGTACACAGAATAATTATGGATCTTTTTATATCTACTCAATCATTAAAAGCCAATTCTGACGCCTACAGTGGGCAAAATGCCTATAGTAAATGCATCTCGTTCAATATGAGGGTTCACAAAATCATCTCCATCATGTTCCATTTGGAATTCAATATTTTTATA
>WJME01000301.1 GCA_014728115.1 Candidatus Zhuqueibacterota bacterium
GTACTATTTAGTGGAGAAACAGATGTAGAAATAAAAAAAGGAGAAAAAACAGCAGTAACATTATCATTGAATCCCCAAACAGGCACTCTTGAAGTGATCATAAAATGGAATCAACAAGAAATTGGGGATTCTTTTATCTGGAATTTTGAAGATCCGAGCTTCCAATTCAACACTGGAGGTGCAGCATATGAAATTATTAACGGAGTCTTGAAAGCATGGTCAACACAAGGTTGGATATGGCAGAGCATAGACAGAGTAAATAATTCATATTACTCTAAAGGAAAAATAAATTTCGATGTCAAAGTTGGAGAGGGAGTATATACCTTTGAAACAAAAGGGCCGTATGAACAATCCGGAGGACAAAACTGGGGGATTTATTTTAAATGGAAGGAAGGAACAATACAAGTTCATCAATGGAATGGCTCTGAAAGAATTCTAGTAAATACTGATATTCCTTATGAAATTAATCAATGGTATCAGTTCAGAATTAGTTTTAATGATCAACTAGGAAGCAAAGGAAAATATTCAGTGTGGATGACCCCTAAAGTCTCTGGTGGAGAAGAAATCTTCATCGGTGAATTCGATTATCTAGCTGAAGAAGGAAGATTGACTGGCGTTAATGTCGTCACATTTAGTATTTATGACGAAGCTCGATTGAATCCAAAAACAATTTATCTTGATAATATCAGGTTCGATGTAATAAAGTAGTGTATATTTAAGACGGGTTGTCAATTAATCAATTACTTGATTATTGGTGATTTTTATAGTATATTGATCAAAATTTTTGTTTGTTTTAATAATCCGGTAAATGAGATTCTCATGTCTTCTCAATATTTCGATTCTATCCGATGCATAGTATGCCAAAATGACTTTCCCTGGAATTTTAGTATTAAATACTCCAAACCGGACTGCCTGGTCGTAGAATGCCAGCGGTGTAGTTTCCATTTTATCCCTTCTCATTTTCGCAAAACAGTCAATTATACTGCTTACAAATCTGAAAAAGTTGCAGATGAAATTATACAATCAGATTTATGGCTAAAAATACAGAGAAATAAACTTCGCTATAATCTTATCAAAAAATTTCATACTCCTCAAAAACTCTATGATATTGGTTGTGGATTTGGGCATTTTCTATACACCGGTAAAGAACTAGGAATTAACCATGTAACCGGTGTAGAAATGAATATGGCGAGTGTAGCATATATCCGAAAGTATTTAGATCTCGATGTAGAGCAAAAAGACTTTTTAAAAGTAAGTGAAACACAAAAGTTCGACACTTTTACCTTATGGGATGTGCTGGAACACATTGATGACGCTGATCTGGTCATTCAAAAAATTTCCAGAATGATAAGCAAGGATGGCTATGTTTTTCTTCAGGTGCCACAAATAGATAGTTTTTTCGCAAAATTACTCAAGGAACGCTGGTGGGAAATGGGATTGGATCATGTCAATTATTTTTCAAAAAAAACAATAGAGAATCTTTTTCATCGCAATGGTTTTCAGGTTGAGAAAATCATATCATCGCTCGAAATTAAAAATGTATTATTATATGCCATTGTACCCAAACTGAAAAAAAAGACTGACTGGAAACCTGAAGACAGGCAACGCGAATTCAATCAAATGACTCAAAAATCAACCATAATTAAAAAGCTATTTGTATTTTTTCACAACATCATCTACAAGATTTTATCTGTATTTAAGATAGGTGATGAAATGATTGTTGTCGCGAAAAAACTATAGGTTAATGAAAAAGATGCCTAATACCAAACGAGTCGATACATCATTATTTCAGGATGAACATTATCTCGGTAAACCTGCTGAAGCGCAAGACAAAATCGTTCAACGTCGGATTAATCTGGTAAGTAGCTTTGTAAATTTTATCCGTAATGACAAAACACTGCTGGATGTAGGATGCGGTAACGGCGCTTCTCTGTTTCTGATAGCAGATAAAATGAAGGAATGCCTCGGTATCGATATCCATGACAAATATGCAAAAGAGTTTCAAAAGTTAAAAAAGGAAAAAGAGCTGGCGAATTGCGAATTCCGGGTGTTAAATATCGAAACCGAAACCCTGGCACAGCAATACGACAGAATCATCAGCTTTGAAGTGATCGAGCATCTGTCAAGCGAACAAAGTGTCGAGTTTTATTTCAACACCCTAAAACCCGGAGGATTGGCCGCGATTTCGGTTCCAAACAAATGGTGGATTTTTGAAACTCATGGAGCCAATCTGCCTTTACTGCCCTGGAACAGAGTGCCTCTTTTCTCGTGGCTCCCCAAATGCATTCATGAAAAATTCGCCAATGCCCGTATCTATACCAAGCGCAGAATCACCCACCTGCTCACTCTGCATGGGTTCAAGATACTCAAAATATATTATGTTACAGCACCGATGGATGTTTTAAAAGAGGGGAAACTGAAAAGGATTTTACTCGGGACGGTATTTAAAAACGATTCGACAAAAATTCCATTTTTGGCCACTTCGATTCTGCTCTTGGTGCAAAAGCCGGCTGGAATCAAGAGGCACTGACCACTTGACTCAATGTGCCCACCCCTTTTCTCCTGCCCGCACGGCAGTATCGAGCCGGTTTTCCTGTGGAGGCACCGGACAGCGATAGATCATTCGCCCATAAGCACACAAGGGATTGTAAGCGAGATTGAAATCCAGTATGTATCGACCGGCAACCGACGAATCCGCTTCAAGCTCAACGTAACGCCCTCCCCCATATGTTTCCTGGCCGGATGTTTTGTCTAAAAAAGGTAAAAACAAGTGATCGGGATATTGCTCGCGTATATCCAATAATTGATAAACTTGCAAATCTTGCTGCTTGTTCTGCAATGTAAACCGAACGTTTCCATATCGAATGGCTGGTCTCTGTTCACCTCGGCTAGTGATTAGATCAAAGCTGTCAGGATGGTCATACCGAATCAGTTCCACAGCAATTCTGTAGTCGGGATCCACATCAAAATAGCTCAATCCTTGAAATTGGCTCAATTTTTCATCGGGAATCGGTGAATTATTGCGCTTATAGTCCTGGTCTTTTTGTTGCCGGTGATGTATAATGGTCCGGACATAGGCAATGCCAACCCTGTCAGACTCGGCACAATTTTGTCCCAATAAACCGGCCAAAACAATAAAAACAGCTCTTTTCATATTCTTTCCTACGATTGCAAGTCTTTTAAAAGCTCATCCAGCTGCCTATGTTTGATTTCCCAGTCTTTCAAATGCTGCTCCAGCTCGTTCTGAATATCAGCATAATATTTCTGAAAATCAGCAGCCTGTTCGGATTTATAGGTCGAAGGGTCTGCCAGGCGTGCTTCGACAGTACTTTTCTCATTTTCCAGGTGATCGATACGGTCCTCGTGTTCTTTTATCGCTTTTTCCAGATCTTTTCGAGTCTTGCTGACAGCTTGCCTGGCCTGGGCTTCACTGCGTTTCTGATCCCGACTCTTTCGACCCCCTTTTCCTTTGCCGTCAGGGGTACCGGTATCCGGTTGTGAGTTTTGATTCTTTTCCTCCCGATCCCGAAGATAATCGCTATAGTTTCCCTCATAGACACTAAACTCGCCTTTTTTCACAGACACGATCCGATTGACGAGTTGGTCAAGAAAATAACGATCGTGTGAAATCAGTAACAAAGATCCGTCATAACCCGCAAGGGCATGTTCCAGCGCCTGTTTGGATTTCAGATCCAGGTGATTCGTCGGTTCATCCATGATTAAAAAATTCACCGGTGACAAAAGAATTTTTGCCAACGAGACCCGCGCTTTTTCTCCCCCTGACAAGACCCTGATGGGTTTAAAGACATCGTCTCCATGAAAATGAAAGACCCCTAAAATATTTCTTACCTGACCGACCAGTTCATCGGCAATGGCAGAGACCACTTCATCATATACGGTGGCATCCGGTTTCAGGGCATCAATTTGATGTTGAGCATAATATCCCATTTTTACGCGTTCGCCGACCTGGCACACCCCGGAGGTGGGTTCCAGATCGCCAAAGACCAGCTTTGTAAAAGTAGTCTTACCCGCACCATTGGGACCCACGAGTGCAATCTTGTCCCCACGATAGAGGTCGAAATTGACATCTTTTAGGACAGGATCTTTGTCATAGGAAAAGTAGAGATTCTTGACCTTGAGTACATGCTGATAGCTGGGCATATTGACCCTGAGTTGAAACCGGATCGCAGCCTCTTCTTTTTCCGGCTCAACGTGATCCATTTTTTCAAGGCGTTTGAGCCGGCTCTGGACTTGGGCGGCTTTGGTGGCTTTGTAGCGAAAGCGATCAACGAATTGCTGTAAATGCTGGCGTTCTTTCATTTCCTTTTGGGCGGCTTTTTCGAGTTGTTCGAGCCTCAACTCTTTTTGCTGCTCATAGTCGTGATAAGATCCGACATAATGATAGAGCTTACTTTTGAGCAATTCCAGGATCTCGTCTGCAAGGCGGTCGATGAAAAACCGGTCATGTGAAACCAAAATCATACTGCCGGGAAACGAGGTCAGATAGGATTCGAGCCATTCCAGGGAGGGCAAATCCAGGTGATTGGTCGGTTCATCGAGCAGCAGCAGATCAGGTTTTTGTAATAAAAGCCGTGCCAAATAGACCCTCATCCGCCAGCCACCGGAGAGTTCCTGCAAGGGACGTTCATACTCTGTTTCGTCAAACCCGAGTCCGGCCAGAATGGCTTTGGCTTCTGCCTGATGGGCATATCCACCCAAGAGATCGAACCGATGTTCCAGCTGTCCTAATTTGGTGATGAGCTGTGTGTCGTGTTGCCTGCTTTTATCCAGTTTATCATGGATGGCCTGCATTTCTTTTTCCAGGGACATGATTTCCTGGTTGCCGGTCATCGCGGCTTGCAGAACAGATCCATTGCTAAACAGTGTATCTTCCTGAGGAAGATAGCCAATGCTGTATTCTTTGGGTTTGATCATTTCACCGCTGTGGGCCTTTAGATCTCCGTTCAGAATTCTGAGCAGTGTTGTTTTGCCAGATCCATTCGCACCGATCAGTGCGACGCGTTTGCCCGGATTGATCACAAAAGAAGCATTATCGATCAGATCCCGCTCGCCTATTGAATAACATAAATTTCGTACTTGCATAGATTATCAGTGTTGAATATGTAAATCCTTGGCTCTTGAATATCTCGAGGCACGACGCATGAGAATGGTATGAAAATTTCGCTCCCGTTCATCTTTGGCTGGCATGCGCTGAATATAACGCCCATCCGGAAGTAAATCCCACGCCAATCTGTTGTCGCGCAACGAATATTCCAATATTGAAATCAAACGGTTTCGCAAGCGTTTATCCTGAACCATGACAATCGCTTCCACGCGATCGCTTAGATTACGACGTCGCCAATCCGCGCTGCCGAAAAAGACTTGCGGATCGCCATCATTATGAAAATAAAACAGCCGGTCATGTTCAAGAAATCGTCCGATGATGCTGATCACTTCAATTTTGTCACTTACCCCGGGGATGCCGGGTCGCAAACGGCAATGACCGCGAACGATCAGCTTGATCTCTACGCCGGCCTGAGATGCTCTGTACAAGGACTGTATCATCGTAATATCATCGAGGGCGTTCATTTTACAAATAATTTTCCCTGTTCCCTTTTCCCGTTGAAACTGTATCTCGCGGTCAATAAGGTTATGAAAGATTTGGCGCATGTTACGGGGTGCGATCAACATCTGTCGATATGTTTGATCCGGAGCATGCCCGGTTAAATAGTGAAAAAGATTAATGACATCGTTGGCGATATCTTGACGGCACGTAAACAATCCAAAATCTGTATACAGGCGAGCGGTGGTGGCATGATAATTTCCCGTCCCGATGTGGCAATATGCACGGGGACCATCATCCTCTTCACGTATGACCAGTGTGGTCTTGCAGTGCGTTTTCAAACCCACCAGACCATAGGTGACATGCACACCTGCGTTTTCTAACATTTGACCGAATTCGATATTCTTGGCTTCATCGAATCGGGCAGTTACCTCTACCAATACAGCGACTTGTTTTCCGGCATCTGCGGCTTTCATCAATGCATCCACAATGGGAGAGCCTTGTGAAGTACGGTACAAGGTTTGTTTGATAGCGATCACCTGAGGATCTGAAGCAGAGTCTTCGATAAACCGCTGTACGCTGGCTGTAAACGACTCGTAGGGATGATGAACGAGAATGTCTCGTTTGCGAATAATTGAAAAGACATCTTCTGCTTCTTTGTGTTCGGTGTTCAAAATAAAAGAATTGGGAATAACCGGTGCCCAGGGTTCGTACTTTAATTCAGGACGATCCAAATCTGCAATAAAAAACAAATCTGACAGATTCAATTGTCCGTCAATCTGAAACAGATCTTCCTTTTCCAATTCCAATTCTCTGGCCAACAAATGTCTGACATCGCCGGGCATTCCTTTCTCATATTCGAGTCGAACAACTGGCGCAAACCGGCGTTCGCGCAGTTCTTCGGAAATCATTGCAAGAAGGTCTTCAGCCTCTTCTTCGTCGCGACGTACATCTGCGTTTCGCGCGATGCGAAAGGTATGAACACTATCCACATGCATGCCGACAAAGAGTTCATCCACGCAGTTGGCTATGACCTGCTCGATCGGTACCAGGCGATAGCGTTTTCCCTCGGTCAAAGACAACCAACGCCCGTGGCTTGCGGGTACCTTGACACGTGCAAAATGGGTGGTCCCTCGCACCGGGTGATGCATGGCAATGGCCAATGATAAACTCAAATTTGAAATAAATGGAAACGGATGCCCCGGATCCACTGCCAAAGGTGTCAGAATCGGATAAATATGATCGTGATAATATTTCTTTGCAAAGGATTTCTCTTTTTTGGATAAATCACTCCAATCGCAGATCTCTATCTTGGCCCTTGATTTTAATTGTGGCATCAACTCTTTTTGCCAGGTATCGGTATAGAGTTGCTGCATATTATCGATGGTTTTACGCACCAGATCCAACTGCTGTGTGGGCAATCTCCCATCAGGAGACAGACGTTGCACACCTGCGGCTAACTGTCGTTTGAGTCCGCCCACTCGTTTTTGGATAAATTCATCAAGATTATTGGCCGTGATTGCAATAAAGCGTATGCGCTCCATCAGAGGTAACCGTTCATCCAGAGCCTGGTATAAGACACGCCAATTGAAATCCAGCCATCCCAGTTCGATATTGAAATAAAGAGAAGGATGATCATAAGGAATTTCACCTTCCTCAGGCACATGACGAGGCTTGACAGAAGGGATATAGTTATAGATCGGATTGCTTTTTGGATCATATGATTTTGTCATGAGCTAACCTCTGCTTTTGCCAAAGAAGGATTTTCGATTATCTGACCGGCATGAGGAAATTCCAACGAATTGGGGATCTGCCTTACCGAACCGTCACGAAATTGCACAGTAAGCGACTCGGAACGTAACCATTGCAACAGTTGCTCACTCGTAACACGTTCAGAATTGAAACCGATTCGTGCGACAGGTCGATCCGTAAACATTGTTTTAAATGAAATAACGCCCTGATACTGGGACAGGTGGCTGATCAAAAATGATATCGCTCGCTGGCTCTGCGACTGTCCTGCCTGAGGCATTTCAATCTCATATACCCGATAAGGAATATTGTTGATATCTTGCTCGGGTCTGAGGATCTGATGGGTTGCGCGAAAAAGACGCTGGATCAACACATTTCTGGATATTTGCGCTTCTCGTTCAGGGTCATCTTTAACCTGAAAATCGATCTTTTGAGTATATTGCTGTCCACCGCTGGTATAGCTGACCTGTTTTTTTGAAGCAAGTCTGACCAACACCTCGGAAGACAGTTCAGGATCGTGATATATTTTGACGAGGACAGGTTCGCCATACACTGTTTCCAGACCGTAAATCCCCGACTGCTGTTGCATAAGCTGGGAAAGATAATAGCCATCAAAAGTATCGAAAAAACGCTCGATTTTCATGGATGTAACGATGATGGGTTCTTTGGGATCAGCCGGTGCTGTAAAAAAGAGTTGCATGGGCTGAAACATTGCCTGGCGCAACTCATGTGTATCTACTTTTTGAGAGTCATAATATACTTCCACCGTATTCGAACCCACATACGTTTTTACACCCAAGACTCCCTCTACCTGCCGCATCTGACTGGCAAATGCCATAGAACTGCCATAGCACTTTACATTTTTGAGTCCGGACTGGCTATAAATCTCTGCACGCTGTAACTGATCTTCACTGGCCCAGAGTTCCTGTATGGTGGGCAATTCTACTTTGCTGGCAAACGCCAGTCCTACAACCGCCAGCAAGAGAGTCAGTGCAACAGGAGTCCAGCGCGGTGTTTTGTGATTCAGTTGCAAAGAGTTGCGTTCATGGCAAGCAGAGATACACCGGTTGCACAGATGGCAGTCAATATGATGGATGGTTTCTGACTTTGACACCGGAATATCCATGGGACAAACCCGATCGCAACGCTTGCAGTCGTTACAACTATTAGTAACCCGGGTGATCTTGATTGGGGGCAATATGTCAAATCGCATTCGGCTGATTTCGAGAATGGCACCGGTGATCACGATACCGGCCAAAAGCCAGATCCAACTCACGCCCCAACCCAATAGATTCAAAAGCAAAAACAAGACAATGACAGGGAGCATCCAGATGGCATTGCCAAAAATGTTGGTTGCGGCACCGAGCGGACAAAGATATTTGCACCAAAACTGTCTGATAAAAACAGACCCTATGATCATTAAACCGATCGCGGGCAAGGCATATTTCAGAACAACATCATGGCCAAATCCACTGGTTAATGCATAATAGGGATCGAATGTTTTGCAAAATAATTCACTGCTGGAAACGGAAAAATAAAACACCAGGAACAACAACAGATATTTTAAAGATCGCAATAGACGATCAGGCCACCCCTTCAGGGTAAGGCTTGCTTTGAGTTTGCGGCCCAGTTTTCCGAGCCATTCGGTGATCGTTCCCAAAGGGCATACATGACTGCAAAAAAGCTTGCTCATCAACACGACCCCGGCAATCAGAGCCAGACCCATGAAAATTTGTGTAGAGGTCATGGTACACGCAAGAGATCCGCTAACCCAAAAACTGGACAGAGCTTGCATGCCGCCAAAAGGACAATAAGCTTCAAAATCGACTAAAAATTGGTCATCAATCCATGTGCGTATCAACAAAAAAGAGATAACCGCCAATACAGCCCATTGCAAAATTCTGCGTCCATTATCGCTGTTATAGTTCATTGAATCTCCGTTAAATTTTGCGTTTCTTGTCCTAAAAGCTTTGATAATATACTATTTACAAACCTCGATTCCAAGCATATAAACATAATAAATCCTGTGATTCTAAAACATTTGCCCGTTCGGATCTGTGAATCCCATTCCCTTGTGCCTCATGAGCAGAAAGATGCAGCAGTTTTAGATCATTCTCAAATTTCCGATTGTTCAGAATATTTTCTATTATTGCCCAGACATAACAAAAAAGTTCAACACGGCGCCCATGAGTTGGTTTCGTTCATTTTCCAGAATAATCGATTCAAAAGGAATGGACATGACAACAGAACTATACTCGCCCTGATACCCTATGGCAGCGCCGAATTCATTTTCAGAAAACCTCAAGATCGCTTTTGCCTGACTTTTTTTAGCCGGTTCAAGTGCATCCGGAGCTTCGACCGGATAAATGTCCAGGTCCTGACCTGCATTGTAGACCATTTCGGTTTTAACGGGCAAGAATTCCGGATCCACGGAAAAAATCTTGCCGCGGCCGGCAGCCCGTGGGGTTGCCCATTCTATTTTGAGAACAGAGTGTGCAAATTCAGCAACAGTACTATCCTTGTTTTGGTCACCATACAGTTCAGACCCCACATATGCGCCTGAAATAAAAAGATCGATATTCTGCTGCGCTGCCCATCTCAGACGTTCGATCAATGAGACAGGAAATGCTTTGAATTCCACTGAATCGACCAGACGGTTGCGAACAGGAGTGGCTCGTTCCTCTCCCAGAATGAGATCGATGAGTGAATAATCCAGGGAAACGGAATCCAGTTTCATAAACACTTCATCGCTCATCGAAACAAACCCTTGGCCATTGGCCCGCAATGCTTTACCATGAATGAATGGATAATCGAAATCATTGCCGGCAAGGATTCTGGTTTCATAATCCGCATAACTGGCACCATGTCCCGGGGCATCATTGCTGATAAATTTAGAATCCGGATTATAATCCCATTGCATCCCGGTATACCCCAGATCCCAATACGCTGCGACCCCCTGATCGATAAATCCCATAATTTGGTCGGATTCAACACGCAGGGGACCTGACACACGATCAAAACCGTTGACGATCAAGACCTCAGGATTGGATTCAAACCGGCAAACCGACAGGGTCTCTGACGGAAAACTTTCTCCCCCGCGATTGGCTGCCGTCACCCGGAAACTGTAAATCTTGCCGGGTTCCAAATCATTGAAGATCATCCTCGGTTCTCTGGCTATCTGGCCATTATCAAATCCCCCATCTTCGATACGGGTATAGACAATATATTCCTCGGGTGTGGCCGTAGGTTCCAATGGGTCTTTACGAGGCTGCCATTCAAGAACCAAATTCCCGGCGTCATTAAACCGGGCAGCAAAATGATCGACTGGCAGAGGCTGTACAATGTACTCATCCTGATGCTGAAACGAGGCAAACTTTAGGATCGCTTTGTACATGGCACGACTGACATCAAACCGAAACCGGGGATCGAGGGCAAACTGCATATCGAGATAATTTTGATGGGAGAGCAATTCTACCAGAACAGCAGGCACATTAGGACGATAAGCTTCACTATATTGCCCATCCATGAGCTGGCGACGGGACCAGGTGGAATCATACAAAGCCTGTAAATCACGCACAATAGAGGTCTGCATAATATCCGCAAGGTCACGATTGGCAAGCCGGGATTGTCCATCCGGAAAAAAAATAGTCGTGTCTGCTCCTTCCAGGCTATAGATACTCAGAGTCCCCACGGTCGTATCATTACGGGTAATTCCGGCATCGGTGTGCATGGCCATGGAAAGATCGATGGGGATACCCAGTCCGTCAACATCACGTTTTTTGTTTGGACCAAAAGGCTTTCCCTTGAGATAATTGACCCATTCGCCACGGCTCTGATAGTCATCCCGATAGTCATCATTTTCATTCAGATTCCATACCAATGAATCAGGCATCCCGCTGGCTTGCAGATAGTATCGTGCCGCCTCCATGAAACGGGGACGGTCACTGGTGCGGCCACCCCGAGCGATCACCCCCATACCTCCTCCAAACCGTACCGCATCCGCAGATAAAAGTTGACCTGTTTTGTGGCTGCCAGGGGTCAAGACCACTTTGGCAGAATCGGGGTTCACACCGCGGGGAAAACGAAACCGGCCCAAAAAGACCCATGTCTTGCCGCCGATTTGCTGATTAACCAAAAATTTTGTTTGCCCGCCGAGATGATGTATGGTATATTGAGCATCGTCGACATTTTGCTCAGAGGGATGATAAGACACATACACTGCATAATCTCCTTTTGCCGGGATGTCGGGAATCCATTCGGCTCGAGGCCTTTCTGCAGAATCGATCAAAGCCACGCGATAACTGCCCTGCTGAAACGGATTTTCATTGCCGACATAAGGAGTATCACCCACTGCAAATCCGGTTTGATTACCCTGTATCCAAGATCCACTGGTTTCCAGATACCGGCTGTTGGGGTCGGTATCTGGCTTGTCGTTATCTACAATGGCCCAGTGAATCTGCCAATCCCTTTCCCTTGGCAGAAACACCGTGGCGCCGGCGTTCTCCAGCATTGGAGTCAGAAAGGGCAGTACAAAGGATAGAGGCAACAGATCTTCCACGGTTTGAAACAGGCGTGGTCGCTGCCATTCCCATCGATGCTTGTTATGTGAATAGTACCATCCGTGACTGTGCCACAGGGCAAGATGCTGGTCTTGCAATCCTTGCGAGATATTTAGCGGTCGCGATATCCGGCGGACCAACGGTTTTACTTTGAGTTCTGGAACCCGGGCCATTCTTGTGCTGTCGATCGGCATCATGGCATCACGATACAAATTCGGCACCAGTTGTTGTATCGGTACATCCAGTGAATACATGTTTAGACTGAAATCTCTGTACTTGCGTCCGAGAATTTCGCGCAGCACAGTGTAGGCATTTTGCGTGTTTTCAGGTCGAAACGGCGGATAGGAAAAGACCTTATTAAAAAAGATCTCGATAGTTTCCTGGTTGGCATTGACAAAGATAGAATCGATCCTCACAGCGGGTGACAACTGTAAGGGAGATCCTGTTTGAATGCATACTCTTAAGAATTGCTCGGTTTTTAAATGGACATCCAGAGTTTGCTTGTCCATGCCTGTATAATCATAATGCTTTGAAAGCTGCGGGCCACAACCAGCCCAAAGGCTCGCCCCCACAATGACTGCGTATAGAATCCATATGATGTTTTGATGTTTATCTTTCAAGACTTTCTCCACTGTCCATTGGACAAATTTTGTATGTGTAACAGGAATTTTGCATCTGTGTCAAGTAAAAATACACCGATCAAAATAACTTGTATGCCAACAAACTCGATGTATTCCAAGAATAAACCTATAAATGAATACATCATCCGAGGTTGAGCCACAATTTTCCGTGGTTTCAGTGTATTCTGTGGTTTGACCATTTTTCGAGTGCATTAAACTTACATTTTTTTCATCAAACAATCAAGAACGTTCCAATCGGCAAAGTGAAAAGCCGGACTTGATTCTCTGATCAAGGCTTGTTATCTTTTGCACAGAATGGAGGAACACATGAAAATCTTGCATACATCAGACTGGCATTTGGGAAAACGACTGGACCGGTTCTCGCGTATTTCAGAGCAAAAACTCGTTATGGATGAACTGGTTGCGCAAGTCGAATCACACGATATCGATCTGGTCTTGATCAGCGGCGATCTGTTCGACACATTTAATCCGGCTGCAGAGGCCATCGATCTGTTTTACCGCTCACTGGTCCGCTTATCAGGCTATGGCAAACGGGCCGTGATCGCTATTGCAGGCAATCATGATTCACCCGAACGCATTCAAGCCCCAAATCCGTTGGCCCGGGAATGCGGAATCGTATTTGCGGGATATCCACAGACGCTGATCACACCGTTTGAATTATTGGATGGATTTAGCATGCTCAACAGCGAACCCGGGTTCATAGAGTTGTCACTCCCCCGCTATGACTATTCAGTGCGAATTTTGTTGACTCCCTATGCAAACCAGGTGCGTCTGCAAACCTATTTGGGAGGCGATTCCGGGAAAAGCCTGCAAGAGGTGTTGAGCCAACACTGGCAAAACCTCTCCGAAAAATACTGTGATGCCAAAGGCATTAATCTGTTGGTAACCCATCTCATGATCACACAGCCAGGCCAAGATCCACCGGAAGAACCGGATGAGGAAAAGCCTATCTTGCATGTCGGCGGGGCCGAAGCCATTACCACAGCTGCGATTCCGGAGGAAATTCAATATACAGCTCTGGGGCATCTGCATCGTCAGCAAGTTATTCGGGAATCGCCCCATCCGGTGATTTACAGCGGCAGCCCGTTAGCGTATAGTTTTGCCGAGGCAGATCAGGATAAATATTTCATGCTTTTACAAGCAGAACCCGGCCGCCCCATCGAATGGACCCGCCATGTCTTGACCTCCGGGAAACGGCTTTACCGGCAACGGTTTTCAAACGTAAGAGATGCCGTACAATGGCTAAATCAACATCAGGATAGTTGGGTCGAACTGACCATGAACACCGAGACGTTTTTATCTGCAAAAGAGAAACGACTATTGCTCGATAGCCACGAAGGAATTACCAGCATCATTCCGGAAATAAAAAATCAAAATGCATTTGCCGGTGAATCAGAAACACAGATAGATCTCAACCGTTCCATACAGGATCTTTTTGTGGACTATTTTCGCAGCAAACATCAACAAGATCCCTCGGATGAACTATTGGATCTGTTTCGGGAACTTTTGGCGCAGGAACAGGAGGATGAGGCATGATTCCAGTGCAACTGGTGCTCAAGGGACTCTATTCATATCAGGAAGAACAGATCATCGATTTTGAAAAGCTGACTGAGGCACACCTGTTCGGTATTTTTGGTTCTGTGGGCAGCGGCAAATCAACCATTCTTGAAGCCGTCTCTTATGCTCTCTATGGAGAAACCGAACGGCTGAACCGACAGGATGACCGCAGTTACAATATGATGAATCTCAAATCCAGAGAGCTATGGATCGATTTTACGTTCAGACTAACATCTGACAGACTCTATCGATTCACTGTTTCCGGCAAACGCCACAAACAGCAATTTGAAAAAATATCCGCGTTCGACCGGAATGCCTATGAAATGAAAGATGGCGAGTGGATTCCACTCGAGAGCACAGATGCCGAACAAGTCTTAGGGTTGAGTTATAAAAACTTTCGCCGCACCATCATTATTCCGCAGGGTAAATTCGAAGAATTTTTACAACTCAGACCCAAAGACCGCACCACCATGCTCAAGGAACTCTTTGGATTGGAAAAATATGAACTCTTGCCACAGGTCAGCAGACTGGAAAGGCAGAACGATGAACAACGCACTCTGTTAAAAGGCCAGCTCTCGCAAATCAAAGAAGCGGATGCACAAGAGATTGCACAAGAAGAAAATGAGGTCTCAGAGCTGACAGCGCGAATCCTGTCGCATGAAAAAAAGGCCAAAGAACACCAGGCAGAATTGCTCAGGTATCGCGAGTTACAGGATCTTTTTAAAAGGTTAAACGAATCAGAGCAACGCAAAATAGAACTCGAAGCACAGGAAAAAGAATACAGCCAGCTCGAAAAAACAATTCAAGACGTTCAGACCTGTCGATTGCAGTTTGCAGATCTGATCGAACGCATGCAAGAGACAGAGCAACAGCACTCCGATCTAGGAAAACAGATCGAACAGAGAGAACGCGAAATCAAAAAATTGCTGGAATCGCGGGACAAGGCGCAAACAGACCTACAGCGAGCCCGGGAGAGGTTTGAAAAAAGAGATGAAACCAGAGAAAAAACACGCGATTTGCAAACTATTCTCGAACTTTTGCAGCTGAAAGAAAAATCCCAAAATCTGCAGAACGAAGTCAATGAACAGTCACAAAAAGCTGAACAGGCCACAACCCTCTATCAGTCAATGTCGCAGGAAGAAAAGCAGACCTATCAGGATCTGAGTGCACTTTATCAAAACCTCCCGGATGTTTCAGCTCTTAAGGACCTCAAACAATGGCATCAGAAACAAGCTGATCTGATGAAACAAAAAGGCCAAGTCGAGGAGGATCTTGAATACCAGAACAAGCAAATAAACGACCTGATACAACACAGCAAAGAACTTGTACCTGAATACGCCGATTTGTTACCCGATTTTGAAGCGCTGCTCGATTTATTCAGCAAAGAAAGAGAGCGGCTGCAAACAGAACAAAGCCATCAGCAAAAACAAATTCAGCACAAATGGGTCTATGCGAAACTGGACGAGTTTGCCAAAGAATTAAAAAAAGGATCCCCCTGTCCTCTTTGCGGATCTTTGGAACACAAGAAAAAATTTGACGGCGCTGAACACAAGCAAAAGGTACAAGAACTGCAACAGCGACTGAATCAGTTGGACCACTCGCTCGAACACATTGATAACAAAGTAGACCATCTCAAACAAAACCAAACCAGTTACCGGCACTATACCCATATTCGAGAGAATCTGAATAAAAAGCTCAAACAATTCTCTAATGAACTGGAGGATCATGCCAAGGCTTTTAAAGGAATAAAGGCTCAAAAAGATCCGGGAAAGATCGATAGCGAGCTCGCACAGGCCCAAGAGATAAAAGAAAAAATCACGACGCTGGAAAAAAAGTACAAAAAGACCCGAGAGCAGACCGAAAAAACACAAAAAGAAACAGAGTCTGCAAAACACCGGTTCGATCAGGCAACAAAGGGTCTGCATCAAATCCAAGTTCAGCAAGAAACGCTTTTGACGCAACTGGTGCATTTACAATTTCAACAATATGAAGACAAATCCCCAGAGTGGCTTAGGAACGCTATCGACAGGGGGAATGAAATGGTACTTTCGATGCAGAGCGATCTCGAACAGGCAGAAACACAATTTCAGGAGATTCAATCGAGCGTTCAGCAGGTGATCGCTGACCAGCAAGCAGATAAAAAATTTCTACAACAACTTTACGATAAAACCGGCTCGTTGAACGAAACTCTGCAAACCCGGCTGGTCGATTCTCCTTACGACTCTATCGATGAAATCAAAGCGATACTCGCCACAGAGCTGGACATTAAAGAATCAGAGCAGGAACTCAAATCTTTCCAGCATGCCCTCTTTGCGGCCAGACAAGCTTTTTCCGAGTTGACGGCAGCCTGTAAAGACAAAAACTATGATCCCGGATTGCACCGAGAGTGTGAAGAGCAACTGGAACAACTGGGTAAAGAAATCGATGACTGGCGCGAACAGGCAGGAGCCAAGAAATCTCGTATCGAACAAATGCGCCTGGCACTTGAAAAACGCAAAAAGCTCGAAAAGGAGATGGTGAAACTCGATCACAGACATGAAAATATTAATACCCTGCGGCAGCTCTTTAAAGGCAGTGGTTTTGTAAATTATATCTCTTCGGTTTATTTGCAAAATTTATGTCAGGGTGCGAATCACCGGTTTCACCACTTGACCAGACAGAACCTGAGCCTGGTACTGGGTACAGACAATTCATTTCAGATCAGGGACTATCTCAATGAAGGAAAGTTGAGAAGTATCAAAACATTATCCGGCGGACAAATGTTTCAGGCAGCTTTGTCTTTGGCTCTGGCACTGGCCGAAAACCTGCAGCAATACAACAAGAGCAAGCAAAACTTTTTCTTTCTGGATGAGGGGTTTGGTTCACAGGACAAAGAATCTTTACAGACCGTATTCGACACCTTGCAGGCGTTGCAAAAAGAAAATCGCATCATCGGGATCATCTCGCATGTGGAAGAGCTGCAACAAGAACTGGATGTCTATTTGCGCATCGTGAATGATGAAGAAACCGGCAGTCAGGTCAAACCGAGCTGGGAATTGATTTGACTCCCTTTCAATTTAAAGGGTTGCAATACATATCTCCTGATTCCAGTCGTCAACACCGGGCATGACTGTACAGCTGGATTGATACTTTAAGTACCCCAATCCGGACTGTAACTGTATAGGATTAAAGGGTAATTCCTTTAGAAATCCATTTGACTCGTTAAAACATTGCTGAATGTATAAAAAGTTTTGGTTGTATACCCTGAATATTCTCCCTTATTTGCAGAGAAAAGCCCAAACATAGCACCGGAAGACGTATGACTCAAAGAATAAAGCGCACTCTCAATGATTATGATTTTTTAAAGAGGCGCGACAGAATCGATGGTTTGGGTTTTTCTTCCTTTTTACTCGGCTGCTGTGTTGATGGTTCACCCGGTTTTCTGCTTCTTTTGTGAGGGGGTCTCCCTCGTCTGGGTTTTTGTCCGGTTCCGCTCTGATACCTGCGTTTTCCCCGATTTCCATGTCGGGGTTTGCTCGACCGTGAATCCGGGGTCAGGGGATGGTGCACTGCCCGTTGTAAAAATTCTCTGGCCAATAATCCCAATAATCGCCCCCCATCCTCTGCTTGCAACAAGTGTTCGACCACAGGAAAATAGCGATAGTGGTTCTGGGCCATTGACTCTGGCATGCTACGGTAACGCTGTTCCAGCAACGAGTGTATGCGCTCTGCGAGTTTGATGGCCAAAAATTCCTCAGAAGGTCTGTAGAATTCCTGCAACGTCACACCGGATTCTTTTGCCAGACGTTGCAATACAGGCATTTTTACAGGATCGAGAATGACAATATTTCTCGGCGGCATGGCAGGCTCGTGCGACCATTTTATCATTTCACCAAATTGTGACTGGTCACTAGGCAGATCCATGATGATTCGGTGGCTAAAGGCCAAAGCCTTGTCATGTCTGGCAGCAATATCTGTAGCGATCATGAAGCGCGTTTGTCCCTTTTCAGCCCGGGCAAGCAACCTTTCTTTACCGGCTTCCCGCACGATAAAACTCACTCTATAGCCGAATCGATTAAATCGATTGATCCACTCTTTGACATCGCTCTGAGATGAAAAGAGGATAAGAGCCGAAATCGGATTTTCCGCTTCGAGAAAATCAAAAAGGAATTGTTCTTTTTCTGCTTTTTCCGCAAGCAAGTACTCGACATGAGGGTTTCCGGTATCGAAGAAATTCACCGGAAAGGCTAAAAAATCGGGATCTGGTGAAATGTGATTGATCGTCTTGTGTACCAGCTTGGAGCCGCTTTCGGTAAAAATGATATTTTGTCGGGCATCTGATACATTCCCCACTAATTTCTCGAGATCCGGTGCCATCCCACAGGAAATCAATTCATCGATTTTTTCCACAACGAGAACCTGTATATGATAGAGATCGAGTGCCCTTTTGCTGATCTGTATCTGTATGCTCGAGGGAGTCCCGATGATGATATGAACACCCTTATTCCAGGGCTCGGAGGAGATGGACTCTTGAAGGCCATAGATGCCGGCAACCTGGATTTCAGGGCGTGTATTCAATTGTTCCAGGTCCTGATGGATACGCTGAGCCGATTCGGAGGAAGGCGTTAAAATGAGCGCTTGAACATAAGAAATTTCAGGATCGATTTTTTCCAGAATCGGCATCAAATAGGCAATTGATCGGCCTTCCTCCACATTGGTATAAATCACCAAATCCTTTTCCTCCAAGATGGGAGGAATGATTGCCGTTTGCAGATCATTGGGCGTTTCAAACCCGATCTCACTGGCTGCATTGGTTAGGGAAGAATTAAATTTATTAAAGACATCCAAAATGTTATCCTTTCTGGTTCGTTCATCTCGAGTCCGTACCAAACGTTCGATGGCCGGACGTCCAAAAAGTAAATGGGCAAAGAATACGTGGGCCAGGATTCTGACGCCTACGGCATTCCCGATTTTTTCAAGTCGAACGATGAAAAAGCGGGCGATATTCCTTTGATCTATTCCTCAAGAGTATAGATCTCACCGGTCAACTCGATTTCTTTAGATTTCACCTCGGTGGTCGAAGCATCAGCCAGATCGTCAAATCCGGGTTGTTTACCTCCTACAAAAACTTTAAACTCGCCCGGCTCGACGATGCGCAGACCGTTATCATCGATAAGAGAGAACGCTTTTGGATCCAGTGTAAAAGTCACCAATCGCCTCTCACCGGAGGCTAAAAAGATGCGTTGTATTCCTTTCAATGAACGGACAGGCACCGGAAAAGAGGCTTCTTTATCCGTGATATAAAGCTGCACCACCTCTTCGCCTGCCACATCTCCGTCGTTTTTCACTGTCACCTGAACCTTGACTTGCTCGTTGGTTTGCGCGGAATTGGGGACCTCTAGGTCGTCATATTCAAAGCGCGTATAGCTCAGGCCATACCCAAAAGGAAAAAGGGGTTCTTTTTCCATATAACGGTAGGTACGACCCTGCATATCATACTGGCCAAAATCCGAAAGTTGATCAACAGATTTGTAAAAGGTAACCGGTAAACGTCCGGCAGGGTTATAGTCACCGAACAACACATCTGCGATGGCCGAGCCTCCACGCTGTCCGGGATACCAGGCTTCGACAATTGCCGGCACATTATCCGCAGCCCAGTTTATGGCTAGGGCGCTGCCATTGAGCAAAACGAGGACAGTGGGTTTATCGAGTTTGAGAATCGCTTTCAAGAGGTCTTTTTGCACTTTTGGCAGGTCTATCGTCACTCGATCCCCTCCGCTAAATCCTTCGACATGTACCTTCATCTCTTCACCTTCGAGTCGCGGAGAAAGACCCAGACACATCACAATGGCATCGCTTTGTTCTGCTTTGATAAGTGCTTCCTGACGCAAGTTTTTACCATGCATAGCCCAAACCAACTGTGCGTGTGCATCACCTTGAAACTCGATAAACTCGAACCGGATTTTGTACTTTTTACCTTTTTCCAGTCGTAGAGTACGGGTGTTTACGCTCGGATGATGAACATTGCGGCCTTTGACCAGGAGCGTATCCTGCAAATACACCCGGTACTCATTAAACGCAAATGCACCCAATTCATAATCCATGGTCTTGGGGATGTGCAGGTATCCAGTCCATCGCACACTAAAATTGTCATCTTGCAGTCGGTTATCAGGTGCAGCGTCGCCCCAGTAAAAATCAATTCTCTCATCGATGCGTGTCAAGAGAGGTTCGCCCTCGAGTTCGTTATTATCAAAATATTCACCCAAAAGTCCACGTTCGCCATCGGGTGTGGTCAAAAGGGTGCCAGGAACGGGTTCCACTTTGTGCAGCCCCTCTGCCAATTCACAGCCCTGAGCGTACAGGATACGGGTGCTGAGGGATACTTTATCACGAATACCCTTCAGTGGGGTCACCGGACGGGTAGGCCAGCCATTATAATTCCCCAATAATACATCCAGTTCATCGGCATTGGGGCCGATTACTGCCAGAGTGCCAATATCTTTTGCCAATGGCAAAACATCATCATCGTTTTTCAACAGGACGATAGATTTTCGAGCAGTTTCCAGCGCCAATTGGTCGTTTTCGGGACTGTTATTCATAGAGTATGGAATCCGTGTATAAGGAACCCTGTCCGGAGGATCGAAAAAACCGAGTTTCATGCGAGCCATAAACAGGCGCTTTAATGACACATCGAGTTGAGCCTCATCCAGCAGCCCCATTTTAACGGCATCCTGCAGATGCGGATAAGTGCTGCCGCAATTCAAGTCGGTTCCGGCTTGTACAGCTGCCGCCGCAGCTGCTTCCGGTGTTTCCACCACCTTATGATTTTTGTGAAAATCGACGATGGCCCAACAATCAGAAACCACATAGCCCTGAAATCCCCATTCATCCCGGAGGATCTGTTGCAGCAAAAGATTACTTCCGCAGCATGGATCGCCACGGAAACGATTATATGCGCACATGACTGAAAATGCCTTGGCATCAACGACACAATCGCGAAAATGAGGTAAATAGGTTTCCCGCAGATCGCGTTCACTCACCTGAGCGTTGAAGGTGTGGCGCTCTGATTCGGGTCCACTGTGGACAGCAAAGTGTTTGGGCGTAGCAATGGCTTTAAAATATCGCTCATGATCACCTTGTATTCCTTTAACAAATGCCATGCCGATACGACCAGTCAAAAATGGATCTTCACCATATGTTTCCATTCCCCTGCCCCACCGGGGATCGCGAAAAATATTGATATTGGGTGTCCAGAACGTGAGGCCCTGATAAATCCCCCGTTTTCCACGTCGAACGAATTCATGGTGTTTTGCACGGGCTTCATCTGAAATGACGGTAGCGACCTTAAAGATGTGCTGTTCATCAAATGTGGCTGCCATGCCAATGGCTTGAGGAAAAACTGTGGCAACGCCAGCTCTGGCAACCCCGTGAAGGCACTCGTTCCACCAATTGTACTCGGGAATATTCAAGCGGGGAATTTCCGGAGCGTCGTAGCGCATCTGAGAGACTTTCTCCTCCAGAGTCATTCGGCTGATCAGATCATCGACACGCTCTTCAAAAGAGAGATCCGGATTCATAAATGGAAAAGATTCCTGGCCCATCACTGTAGAGGCCACCGCCCAAACGAGCAAAAACAGTATCCGTATGTAGGGATTTGTTGCTGAGGATTGTCTCGCCATGTGTTACTCCTCATTATCACAGTCTATTCATGATCTGTCAAAATATCATCAATGATTTTTTGTTCTTCCTCTGTCAGCTCTGGTGCATCGAGGATTTTTAAATTCTGTTCGAGCTGTTCGATTTTGCTGACGCCGACCACCACCGACGTTATTCGTTTATCTCTTAGAATCCAGGTCAAAGCGAGTTGTGCCAGGGTCTGTCCACGATCGGCGGCCACGGTATTGAGAGCCCGGATTTTATCGCGAGTCTCTTGGCCAAGTCGATCCTCGGTGAGAAATCCATGAGGTTTGGCTATTCTGGAATCCTGCGGGATACCGTCAAGGTAGCGATTGGTCAAAAGGCCTTGTGCCAGGGGTGAGAAGCAGATACAGCCAATGCCATAATCTTCCAATACACTCAGCAGATCCTGTTCAGGATTTCGGTGAAACATATTATATTTAGGCTGATGAATGAGACAAGGGGTTCCCATATCTTCCAACAGTTCGGCAGCTTCTGCGGTTTGCGCGGGTGGATAATTGGAAATACCGGCATAAATGGCTTTGCCATGTTGAACGGCAGAATGCAAGGCACCCATGGTTTCTTCCAGCGGCGTATCCGGATCGTATCGATGCGAATAAAAAATATCTACGGATTCGATTTGCAAACGTTTCAGGCTGTCCTCAAGACTGGAAAGTAGATATTTACGCGATCCCCACTCACCATAGGGACCTGGCCACATATAATAGCCCGCTTTGGTAGAAATGATCATTTCATTGCGATATAAATGCATATCGCGCAGGATACGGCCAAAGTTTTCTTCAGCGGATCCGGCAGGAGGTCCATAATTGTTGGCCAAATCGAAATGCGTGATTCCTGCATCAAAGGCCCGATAAATGATTTCGCGGCCGATTTCCAGGCAATCCACACCGCCAAAGTTATGCCACAGACCCAACGACAGAACGGGAAGACGAGTTCCGCTCATTCCACATC
Organism: Candidatus Zhuqueibacterota bacterium; assembly: GCA_014728115.1. Taxonomy (GTDB): domain Bacteria; phylum Zhuqueibacterota; class Zhuqueibacteria; order Residuimicrobiales; family Oceaniaggregativiventaceae; genus Oceaniaggregativivens. The sequence goes on from WJME01000301.1 coordinate 22,698, forward strand.
GCCGGTAGGTCATGTTTTGGTATCTGCTCTCCAAAGCTGAATAACCCATTTCTCACCTCGCAAAAGAGATTTACGATTAACCGTTAGACTTGAAAACTGTCAGCCTGAACGTACGCCTGGATAACGGCTTTTTCGCCCTCTGTGCCGGGCTTTGAATTACCGTGTTCCATTCCGACAATCAACGAGGGATCTTTTTTGTAAATCCACTGGAAAATATTTTTATAATTTATTTCACCGGTGCCGGGTTCTTTGCGCCCGGGATTGTCACCCACCTGAAAATAACCGATCTCACTCCAGGCCCGTTCCATATTGGGAATGAGGTTGCCTTCGGTGATTTGCTGGTGATAAATATCGAAAAGAATCTTGCATGACGGGCTGTTGACCCCGCGGCATATCATGTAGGCCTGTGGGATTTTTGTGAGAAACAGTCCGGGATGATTTGCCCAGGGATTCAGCGGTTCGAGTACCATGACGAGTCCGCTGGGTTCACAAATTTCAGCACAGCGTTTGAGATTTTCGATCACAAGAGCGGTCTGATAGTCCCATTCCAGTCCGAGATCGAAACGGCCGGGTACCACGGTACAGTATTTGGCATTCACCCGTTTGGCTACCTCCACAGAATCGCGCATATCCGCCATGATTTTCTCTACGACGTCTTTATCATCTGTGGCAAACGTCACATTATTAAAATCAGCAGTGGCGACAAAAACACCCATTTCCATGTTCAGACGGGTCATCTCTTTTGCGATCGTGTTCTGCATGTCGACGGATTTTTTTCTCATCCCATTATCTTCCAGAGCCCGAAATCCCTGGTCAGCCATAAATTTTAGTTGATCGATCAGATCCTGGCCTGCAGACTGTTTAAACATGCCAAAATGCGGCGCATATTTGAGTTTAAAGTCGTGTTTACCTGCGGCCTGGGCAGAATGACTCATGGTTGCCGAGACGGCAGCGGCCCCGGCTAAAGAAGTACCGATAAATTGACGTCTGTTCATGATTTTCTCCTATTCATGACCCCAAAACTCTTTGAGTAGTTTGCGCCTGCGACGAATTTCTTTGGCAGTCTCTGCAGCCTGTTCTGCATAAGGACCCTGTGGCTGTATGGAGACGGCTTTATCCAATTCGCTCAAAGCATTGTCATACTCTTTTTTATTTTTTTTGTGATAGGCCAGACCCATAAAATAGTGCGGTGCACCTAAATTGGGTCTGAGAGCTGCTGCAAGCCCAAAATGTTCAATGGCATCCCAGAGTTGGCTATCGTTCCGGGTTTTGGATAATTTGCGGCCCATGGCCATATGAAAATGATATTTGGCATCCTCGTTATCGGGTTTCAACTCTAGTGCCTGTTCAAGCAAAGTAATCGCCAGATCAAATTTTTTATCCGGTATGAGAGCAGCTCCTTTTTGAGTCAATTCCTTGGATGCCTGTTCAAGGCTGTCCAGTGCCGAAATGGCCACAGAAAAGGGTTCTTTATCTGTGGCAACCTGCAGGCCGCTTTGAAACGTCTCCTGTGCGCGATCATGCCATCCCATATCCTGATAAAGGCCTGCCAGGCCCAGATATGCAGGCACAGTGGTCGAATCGATCTCTAGTGCTCTGGTATAGTCCTGGATCGCCTGACGTTCATTCGCTTGTTTTTTGCCAGAATCGGCAATTGTCGTAATCACGGTTGCCAAGGCTTGTCGAAATGTGGTGTCACTCGGACTCTTTTGCCAGGCCTGATGCAATGCCCATCGGGCACTATCCAGTACACCGATCTGCTGATAGGCTCGTCCCATCAAATAGTATGCATCTGCGCGAGAAGAGTCTTCTTTGACCAGTCGTTTACATTCTTTGATGGTCGGTCGATAGTCTCCCGTGTCATAATACTGTGTTGCTTTTTTCAGGGGTGCACAACTCGAAACAATGACAAAGAACGCATATATCCATCTTTTATATTGCATGATACCTCCTAAAATAACCAAATCTAATGAATTACACAATTTTTTTTTATACTTAATCATAAGGCGAATAACAAGAAAATCATGTTCGCAAGACAAAAATATTTAAAATCACAGGCATTCGGGGAAATACATGTTCATCTAATGGCCTGAAAAAGGAGAGAATATCGGAAAGAGTATGATGATTAAGCAAAATCAGCACTTTAAGGTTGGATCAAGGGTTCAGAGCCCACGTAATTGGCCAAACGATCTCGCAAAAACAAGCGAGCGCGGTGCAGGTTAGATTTTACGGCAGCCAGGGTCATATCCAGCATTTCGGCGATCTCTTTAAGGGAATATCCTTCGATATCTTTGAGAATAAAGACCGAACGAAATTTCGGAGGCAGTTCTTCAATCGCCTGCTGCATAGACTCACGCAATTCATTGTTGATCACCGTATTCAGGGGATTGTTTCCCAGCGCCCGGTTGAAAGTATCAATAGTATCCTGACTTATATCGCTTTGGGACTCGTCCAGATCGGCGGCTTCTTTTTTCCGCGCTCTTAAACGCATGAGTGCATAATTGGTAGCTATACGATAAATCCACGTAGAAAGAGAGGATTGGCCTTTGAAGGTAGGCAATGCCTGAAACACTTTGAGAAATGTTTCCTGAAGCACACATTCCGCTTCCGTTTCATTCGCCAGCAACTTTAGGGCGGTATTATAGACCAACCGCTCATTATCACTGACAATTTTTGCCTGAGCAGTCTTTTCGCCTCGTATTGCTTTTTCTACTAGTTTTTTTTCGGAACTATAATCGCCGTTCATAATAGCCTGTCTTTATGTCCTTAGCTTATAAATATAGGCATATTGGAAAAAAAGTGCAAGAGGTTTCGGAAAACAGGGAGGGTTCCAGGTCCGGATAGCGGCTTGTTGCGGGTGAACAGTTTATTCAAAAATAATTGCCCATGTCCGTTGAATGGACATGGGCAGAATTTCGTTCTAAACCAGCAGCGTTTATCCTGGCTCTTTGATTTCGTATTCCACTTTGATCGGTACAGATTCTTTTAGCATCGCTGAAGCTGAACAATATTTTTCTTTTGACAATTCGATAGCTCTCTCGACTGCGGATTTTGAGATATCCTTGCCATAAAAGACAAATTTCATGGTCACATGGGTAAATACTTTGGGATGTTCTTTTGCTCGTTCAGCCAAAAGAGTGCATTCATAATCGGTCAAATCGACGCGTTTTTTCTGCAGAATCGAGAGAATATCCATAGAGGTACACCCCCCCAGACCGATCAGGAATAGCTCTAACGGTTTACTGGCGGCATCAGATCCTCCAAACTGTTCCGGGCCATCCATAACGATCCAGTGCCCGGAATCGGCTTTTGCTGTCAATGTCAATCCCTGAACCTGCTTGATTGTCGCTTCCATATCTATCCCTGGTTTGTGCAATACTTGTTGAGTTCCTGTACTATTTGATCGATTTTGGAATCAGAAAAGCCTTTTTCTTTCATAGCCGACTCCAGGGTACCCCAAATCGGTTCTCCGCAAGCGATGCATCTGATTCCCTTTTCCATTAAAAATCTGACTGAACGCGGACATTCTTGTGTCACATGTTCAATAGGAGAATTTTTATCAAACATCCATCATCTCTATAATAGTGCTTTTACATCCTGTTCAAAGGCTTCATAGGGCGATAGCCCGGCTTTTCTGGGCAAGCCCACATATTTTTCTGCAATTCGACCATTCTTGTCGATCACAAACGTCGTTGGGATGCCCTTGATGGGCCCAAATCCCTCAAAGGTTTGCTGGTTCAAAAGGGCAATCGGGTAATTGATATTATAAGACTCTACAAATTTTTCTACTGCATCGACGCCTTCTTGTGCTGCCGCAATCCCCAAAATAACCAATCCATCATCGTTATATTCGTCATACAGCTTTATAAAATCGGGAATTTCCGCCCGACAGGGTGGGCACCAGGTGTCCCATATATTGACAATCAATACTTTGCCTTGATAATCACTCAGCGAGACCTGTTCACCGCCCAATTTCTCTACGGTAAAATTATAGGCTTGCGGGCGATTGCTATTTTCCGAGCTCACATTGGTGCTCTCTTGTGTGCTATTATTATTATCCGTACCATTTCCGCATCCGACCAGGGCAACCATCAGGAATGAGATGCTCAGAATCAGCCAGGAATGTTTATTGAACATTGTATGTTTCCTCCAGATAAATGTTTTTCCCCGAGCTGTCAAATGTTTCATCTATAAGCTTGCTCACTTGATGGTTGAGCGTTAATCGAATCACGTCGCTCTTGCACATTGCTGCAAGCTCTTCACAGATACGATCTTTGAGCAGCTCGGCGATTTCCCGAGAGCGGCAAGCTTTGATGCGCTCCTTTAAATCACCGCAAAACATGCGAATTATTTTCATCTCTTCATTCATCACATAGTTAGATGGACAAAGAGGGTAAAAGTTTCAAACTTAATTTTTATCGCAACTTTTCTGTGTTTCTTATAAAAATGCGATCATTTATCTCAACAAAACCGGACAAATCATTCATCCTTGAATCAAGAAGAGCTTGACTCTGACAGAATAAATCCTTAAAATTTTCAATAGCTTATTCAAACACAATCTGGGTGGGAATCCCTATGAAAATTAAAATTGTCTTGATGTTTCCGATCCTTTGTTACGCACTGGTAACCAATGCGCAACCTCCTCTCGTTCCTTCCAATGAACGTCCAGAGGTGATTCAGCTTGTCGAGAGCATCAGTGATTGGGCGCTCAAAGCACAAGTGGCCAGCGGAGAATTAAAAATCGATGCCAAACGGCGCACCTCGATATTTATCAACAGTAACCTGGCCAGAGTCCTTATCGCGGCGTATGAAATCTCCGGTAACCGTGATTATTTGCAAGAAGCGCTCAAATGGTTTGATCGTTTGGTGGATCTGCAGCAACCCACAACAACGATGAACGGGTTGCCCGCGGGTTGGTGGGGAGATTTTTCTCCATCAGGCAATATCTATTTAGGAGATGCAGGGACTTCTGCCACTGCCCTTGCCGGGGCCGTGCGATTCGCAGAGCCACAACAGCAAGAGCGGTATCTAAAAGCACTAGAGCTTTATGCTAACTTTGTCCGCTTTGGCACCAAAGATGATCCCCAAAACAAAGATCGCGGAGGATGCGATGGCTGGATCATCGAATCCGGGCCCGACAAAGGTGCCGTGGGTTGCGGCTATTACCGCAATGAGCTATCCGAATACCCCTATACCATCTCCACTGCCGTCACCGGGGCAGCTTTTTTTTCGGCATTGTATGAATTGACCGGAAATATCGATTATATTACCATTGCCAATAATGCCACGCGTTGGCTTTTAAGGGTACGGAAACCCAATGGTGAATTTCCATACATCTTGCACAATTTCACGCTGGACCAATGGCCGCTGGATACCATGAGCTATGTGACCGATGGAATTGTGGGCGTGCACATGAGAACACCTGACACCGCTTTAAAGCTGGATATCGAACGATCCGTACTATTTTCTTTGCAATGGTTATTCAATATGCAAAACAAAAACGGCACCTGGGGAAAACTCCGAAGTGAAGATCAACAGCGCAGCCAGGGATTGATCAATCTCTTTGTCTGGTATTATCATGATAAATCAGCAGATACTCGTGTACGGGAAACCGTGCAAGAGAATTATCGCTTTTTTCTCAATCCGAAAAATGCCACTGCATTTGGTGTCAACGAACTCCCTATTACCACGGGATTTGTGGGTATAGGAATCGCTGAAGTCCTGGAACCAGGCATCACCTATCGAATAAAATAGTCATACGAATCCGGCTCGACGATCATCGTTCATTCAATGAAAAATCAATTATATGTCATATAAAAGAATCATTACTCACAACGACTTTGATGGTGTCACGAGTGCAGCAATTTGTTCGCAGGCTCTGGGAGTAAATTATCTGATATTCACAGGACCACGCGCCATTCTCGATAACAAATTGTCCATCACACAGCAGGATGTGGTCTGTGATTTGCCATGTCCCATGGAAGTGGGACTCTGGTTTGACCATCATGAGGGAAATCTGGAAGAACTTGTAACCCGGCAGATCGACACAGAGAACATACCAGGGAACTTTGAGACCCGGGATTCATGTGCCAGTGTGGTCTATGAGTATTTCAGCTCTGATCACGATTTTCCCGAACACTTTGAAGAATTGGTCAGGGAAACAGATATCATAGACTCTTTCAACTATGGAAGCATCGACGAATGGCGGCAGGAAACCCCTGCACATATTATCGACGCAACCATTCGTATCCAGGAAGAGAGCGCAGAACGGAAATGGCAATACTTGAGACAACTTGTAGCACATATGAAAAAATTTCCACTCGAAAATATTGCCAAGATGCCGAGCGTAAAAAAGCGGTATTATCAATATCGTCAGGAAGAAGATCGTATGCTAGAGTTGCTCAAAGATGATATCACTTTTCTTCCTCAAGACCACTCCCACGATTTGATCATCATAGATTTAACCCGGCATAATCATCGTCCCCGAATTGTTAAAAATTTAGCATACTTGTTTCATCCCGAAGCAAAGGCCGTAATCGAAGTCAAAAATGTATTCGAGCATCAAACCAAGACCAATGATCTCGTTTTTGCCATGTCACTCTCACTGCATTATAATCAACAACTGCATGCAAAGCATATTGGCAATATCATGCGAGATCTCAATATTGGCGGCGGGCATGCAGGCGCCGGAGCAGGAATTGTCTCTTGTGAAACCAAAGAGGATATGTTAAAAACCAAAAAAACGATACTCGAGGAAATCTATGAGCGTTTTCAAAATCAAACGTAAAAAGCTTCTTTATGGTATTTTATTCTTTTCGCTGGTATCTTTATCTTGCCAGGGAGAGATGAAAGAACCCTCAATCGTAGATGATTTTTCAACAGGAGCGGATAACTGGCAGCCCAAAAACCCTGGCAATTGGACCGTAGAAATGGTCAACGGAACTCCGGCATACCGTCTCCTCGAGCCAGGCAAACAGAGCGGAATTCGAAAGCCGGGCTCCTGGTCAACCCTCAAAGATATCGAGGTCGAAAATTTTCAGTTGACCGTCACTGCGCAATGCCTCACAGATACTGTCAACAAGAGAAGAGATATTTGTCTCTTTTTCGGTTTTCAGGATTCAACCCACTTTTATTATGCCCATTTTAGCGCTGTCAGCGACAATGTCCACAATATCATCGGAATCGTCGATGGTGCAGACCGAGTAAAAATCAATACCGAGCCTGCCGGCGAATCAGCTGCACGGTTAACCGACTATGACTGGCATGAACTGAGAATCGTGCGAAGAGTAGACAGTGGCTCTATTGAGGCGTTTATCGATGACATGGACGTCCCGGTAATGACGGCAAAGGACACCACATTCAAAGCAGGTCAAATTGGCATTGGATCATTCGATGACCGCGCAAATTTTGATTTGGTTCAGCTCATCACAACCGTAAACTGAGGAAGGATCATGAATAAAGAATATGTTATCGGCATAGATTTGGGTGGCACCAAGATATATGCCGCTGTTGTGGACCCGAACGGAAACATTATCGCCACCGCACGTAAAAAGACAAAGCCCGATAAAGGATTTGAGAAAACAGTGGAACGCATTGCCAAAACGGCAAGAAAAGCAGTTGAAAATGCCGGGTTGGAAATGACAGACATCAAAGCTGCGGGTATCGGTTCTCCAGGACCTCTTGATTTAAAAGCCGGAAAAATCATCGAAACACCCAACCTGAAATGGAAAGACGCCCCCTTGCGCGATGAGCTGCAAAAATATTTAGAGGTTCCTGTTGCCATGGACAATGACGGCAATGTGGGCATCTTGGGCGAATGGGCCTATGGGGCCGGCAAAGGAGCCAATGATCTGGTCGGTTTGTTTATCGGAACCGGCGTCGGGGGCGGGGTCATTGTGAACGGTCAGTTGCTTCATGGTTACAATGAAAATGCCGGTGAACTCGGCCATATGATCCTCGATCCCAACGGACCTAAATGCGGGTGTGGTAATCATGGATGTCTTGAGGCGTTTGCCAGTCGTCTGGCGATAGAACGAGAAATCCAGATCATTCATCTCAACGGCACACCCACCACTCTCATTTCCTATCTTCAGGACGGCGAGCGACTGCGCTCCAAATTACTTGCCAAGGCCTTTGAAGACGGGGATAAACCCGTCAAACTGGCTCTGGAAAAATCAGCCTCATATATCGGCTATGCTGTGGCGTCGCTTTTGAACATCTTTAATCCACAGGTCGTTGTACTTGGTGGAGGGGTTGTTGAGGCATTGGGCGAATCCTATGTGCGCATCGTTCGTAAAGTAGCCGAAAACAACGTATTTGCGATTTCGAAACGCAATGTAAAGATTGTTGCCGCCACTCTCGAGGATGATTCGGCAGTTTTGGGTGCTGCGCGATTGGGCTGGCAATTGGTCGAATAGAGAATACACCTTTTTTAAACCACAAAAGGGTCTGATGCTCTTGCAACAGACCCTTTTTATTTGCGTCACCGTCTTTTCCAATGTCCTGGCACACGAACCCAGCCATTCCGTGTCTTTTTCCAGTGACTATCCACCCACACATGGCCCTTTTTCGGATTGACCCAACGCCCATGGGTCCATACATAGCGACCTCCACGATAATCCCAGTAACCCGCAATCCAAACCGAATGAGGGTGGGGTTTGGCAGGCCGCACGACAACTTTACGGGCGGGTGGAGCAATACGAACAACAGTCCCACTGCGGACGCTGGGAGTATGGCTTGCACACCCTGTGGTTAAACTCAATACGAATAATAACGCCATAATTTTTTTCATTTTTTTGCTCCTTTTTAATTCCGATTCACTTGATTTTATGCAAGTCAGATGCCAAAATCATCAGTTTCACATAAACCTATATTTTATAGGTATTTTACTATTTCTCCCCAATCTTAATTTGTACCTGCAGGTACAATCGTGTTCTGGCAAGTGCAATCCTTGAATCTTATTGAATAAATCCTTATATTATTTGATCATTTTGAATGGAGAATAGGATTTGAAACACAAAGCCAAACAATATGTCAATCAGCTCAAAGAGATATCCAAGACATTTGAAGATCTGATCTGGGACATGATTAAGGATCTGCGCGAATCTGAGCAGCGCTACCGGTCCATTGTCGAATTTGCTGTAGACGCCATCATCACCATTGACACTGACTTTCGTATCACTTCGTGGAATCGAGGAGCGAGTAACATTTTTGGGTATACAGAAAATGAAGCCCTGAAACAAAATCTAGATGATTTGATCGTGCGGACAGATGTTGAAACCGAGGCCTTTAAACTGTCCCAGAAAGTAATGAAAGGGGAATCAATACGTAATCTCGAAGCAATTCGCTATACCAAAGACGGGTCCTCCCGACATGTTCTGGTCTCTGCAGCCCCTATTAAAACAGAAACCGGTAAGGTAGAAGCGGCATCGATCATGTACAAGGATATCACTGAACTCAAAAGAGCTCATGAACAGCTGGTGCAAACCGAAAAGCAGGCCACACTCGGGGTGATTGCAGGGAATATCGGGCATGAGCTGAATAATTTAATCGGTGGGTTGATGCTCCATGCCAAACTTTTGCAACAGTACGTGGACAATCCTGCAAAGGTTAGCCAGGTGGCAGAATTGATCTTATCCAACCTGGAAAAAATCGCCTTGCATGGTAAAAATCTTCTTTCTCTGAGCCGTCCGACCAAACCGCGATTCGAGCCATTGGATCTGAACCAGGTTCTTTTAGAGACCACCGAGACGCTCGAACTCACCGGTGTCCTCAAACACTTTGAGATCGAGAAAAACCTATGTGATGAAATCTGTATGGTGCATGGCGATCGCAATCTTTTAGAACAGGTCATTCGCAATCTGGAAATCAATGCCGCCCATGCCATGAAAGAAGGACAAACGCTTGTGGTGAGAACCCGAACAAACGGGAATGGAAGGTGTGAAATGGATATCATCGATACGGGGTCCGGAATCCCGCAAGATATCCAGGAAAAAATATTCGAGCCTTTTTTTACAACCAAAGCCGAAGGCCAGGGAACAGGTTTGGGGCTTCCTATCGTCAAGGACATTGTCGAAAAGCACAAAGGTCAGATCAAAATCTTGAGTGAGCAAGGCAAGGGTACCACAGTGACAGTCAGCCTTCCTCTGGTTAAGACATAAAAAAAGCGCAAAATATGAGACTAGACAAAATTCTCACATTCTGCGCAAAGTTCCAAATGATCTTGACGGTCTAACGAGCAGACGGCAGACCATATTTTTTCATTTTATAACGCAATGCTGCTTCAGAGACTTGCAACAATCGCGCAGCTTTGGACTGATTTCCTTCATATTTAGCCAGAGCTCGCCTAATAAGGTATTGTTCAACTTCGGCAACTGCCGAAGGAAGATCCATGCCTGCCATGAAATCCAAAGGATTGGGTTTCACAAAAAACGGCAAATGTTTGGCGCTCAGATCGCCTTCAGGGGACATGATCACCATATTTCGTACCGCATTACGCAATTCTTCCACATTTCCTGGCCAGCTATGTACAAGACAGGCTTCATGCACTTCCAGGGGAATCGTTGGCATTGATTTTCCATATTCAGCAGACATCTCTTCGAGATATTGTGTCAGAAGAAATGGGATATCCTGTTTTCTATCGCGTAGCGGCGGGATATGAATTCGAATTCGCGCGAAACGTTGCATGAGTTCATCTTTGAGATGAGTTACATCAGGCACCTCTTCATCGTCGGACAAGGGTCTGACAGAGGCTATGATGCGAGTATCGAATTTTTTTTCATCAAATGACTCTACATAATCGATAATGTTGTAAAGTCGATCCTGCATTTCCGATGACATTTTGTCAACACGCTCGAGGTAAAGCGTTCCTCCCTGCGCAGAGAAAAACATGGAATTATCCAGGTTTTGTTTATCACCCAAAGCTTTTTCTGGAGAAATGGTATCTCCAATCGCCCCGCAAGGAATAATCACAAACGGACCATCAGCTCTTTCTGAAAGCATATGAATATGCTCTGCGATAAACCGCTTATCACTTCCTGGTTCTCCCACTAAAAGGACAGGGTTATCCACTTTTGCAGCTGCTTTGATTGCCTTTCTTACGCGAGCGATTTCCGGACTTTTGCCCAGCAAACGCAACTCCTTTGTAATTGAATTGGTCATTTTGTTACCCTCACTTTTTTTGTCCCTTTTTTTCTTGAAAAGGCCTCTATGACTGTATGCCCCAAAACAACAGTCATTTATAATATATCATTGTTATACGGAAATGTCAAGAAAATAATGAACGTTTTCGCAACAATTTCCAGATTCAAAAATATATTTCACGACCCAAATAGAGCTTTTTCGTTCAGTTTTTCACGGGACAAGAGTATACTTTTTTTTCTGTGTAATTCATTGATTTTATTTGTTATTTCTGATCCTCTCTCCGGGAACTCTTTTAATTGTTCTCTCAGAGACTTGATTTCATCATCCAGCTGAGAATCATAAAGAGTAATGATACAATCTACAGCAATTTTTTTGCTCAGTTCTTCTTTTTTTTCGCCCATATCATCAACGAGATATTCTGCAAGCTGAAGAGTCTGAATCTTGTGGATATGACTCTGTGCATCAAAACCACCATCCATGAGTATTTCTTGCTCCATTGATTGAAACAACTGCTGAATTTCTGGATGACGAAAATGCTCATAGGTAATGACACTCATAATAGAAGCCGCAAGTAAAGGATGAAGCAGCATAACTTTAATAAGCATCATCTCTGCCCTTCCACGCCGCGATTTCAGATAGGGATCGTGAGTGTCATCGGGCGTTTCTTGATCAGTGGCTATCCTGCGCTGGGGTCGCACGTGTGGCATTTCGCGCCACAAAACATTTTCATCCACATGAAGCCGATTAGCCAGGTCTTGTACAACAAATGACCGTTGAATAGGATCATGGATACGTGCCACCGTTGCCAATAATTCTCTTGTTGCCTGTGAGCGCTGCACGCTATTTTGTGATAACTCTGGACTCTGCAACCGTTCAACTCTGAAATCGAGTAAGGGTTTGGCACTTTTCAACAGCACTTGAACAGCATTGGCTCCATGTTCACGAGCAAACTCATCTGGGTCTTCCCCTGCGGGCATGGTCGCAATTTTGACCTCAAAGCCGCTCTCGAGCAATATATCAGCTCCACGCAGAGCAGCTGCAGCGCCTGCCGAATCACTATCAAAAAGCAAAATAGCCACAGTCGTATACCGGCGCATCAATCTCGCATGATCTTCTGTAAGAGATGTACCAGAAGTCGCAACCACCTGTTCAATTCCAACTTTTCCGAGACTCGTCAGATCCGTATAGCCTTCGACAACGACCACATGGTTTTGTTTACGGATCGCATCACGAGCCCAATAAAGGCCATACAAGGTTTGCCTCTTTTGATAAATCTCGGTTTCTGGCGAATTGATATATTTGGGTGTCTTGTCGTCAATAATTCGACGTGCTCCAAAAGCCACCACCTGTCCACCGGCATTGTGAATCGCAAAGGTAATGCGTCCACGAAACCGGTCATAATAACTGTCCGTTTCCTCCTTGTGAATAATGAGACCTGCTTTTTTTAATACATCGATAGAAAGCGATTTTTGGTTCGCCCACTTGATCAGACCATCCCATTGATCGGGTGCATAGCCTATATCATAGCGATCGATCATGGACCGATCGATTCCTCTCTTTGCCAGGTATTCTCGGGCCTGTTCAGCCTTTGCTTCCTCAAGTAAAGTGTGCTTGAAAAACGCTGCAGCAAACTTGTTGGCATAATACAGCGCTTCCTTTTCCCGCAGATTCTCTATTTGAGTTTCATCTTCTGCAATCTCAATACCCGCATTTTTAGCCAGAAATTTTACGGATTCGGGAAATGTCAGTTTTTCGATACGCATGATAAAGGTAAATACATTACCACCCGCACCGCAACCAAAACAACGAAAAATTTGCAACTCCGGGTTTACGCTGAATGAGGGTGTCTTTTCGTGATGAAAGGGGCAAAGACCAAACAGATTTTTACCCCGGGGCCTCAAAGAAAGGTAACCGGATATGATATCGACAATATCACTAGCATTTCTAACCTGATCAATCTTTTCAGAAGGAATCGTACTCATCTATTTCAAGGACCTTCCAAATCTTTCTCTAGAACCCCAAAAACGTCCAAAAAATTCTTGCATTTTTAAACAATTCTCTCTATGATTGACAAATCCTTGAATACCATTCATACATAGGGAGGTATGGTGTTGAAACGAACGCTTTGTCACTTGCTAGAAAACAGCGCCGAGAAATATGGTAATAACATCCTCTTATGGGAGAAACAGGGAACCTCTTATCAAGGATCCACTTACCTGGAAGTAAGAGAGACCGTTCACTTGTTTGCAGCAGCGCTCATGGCTATGGGTATTCAAAAAGGTGATCGAATTGCTCTGATTTCTGAAGGCCGAAATGATTGGGTTATCAGTGAATTGGGTATACTCTATGCCGGCGCAGTCAATGTCCCTCTATCTGTCAAACTCGAAGCTTCGGATCTAAAATTCCGCATAGCACATTCGGGTTGCAAAATGGCAATTGTATCTGGCCGTCAAGCCCCAAAAATTCAAGCCATCAAAAAAGACCTGCCTGATCTTGAATGGGTGATCCTTTTGGATGCCCTGGCTGACACAGATGAGGACGAAATCACTATACAAAATCTTTGGTTAAAAGGCAAGGAATATCTGGCAAGCCATTCGCAGAAATTACAGGATTGCTTGCAACATATACAGGAAAATGACCCTGTCAATATCTGCTATACCTCTGGTACCACCGCAGATCCCAAGGGAATCATTTTGTCTCATCGCAACTATACCGCGAATGTCGAACAAGCCTCAGCACTGTTACCCATACCGGAAGACTATATATCCTTGTTGATCCTGCCCTGGGATCACTCTTTTGCCCACACCGCAGGCATATATACACTCATGAAAAATGGAGCCAGCATGGCTTCTGTTGAACTCGGCGATACCCCCCTGGAAACTCTGCGCAATATCCCGAAAAATATCAAAGAAATAAAGCCTTCTTTCCTTTTAAGTGTTCCGGCTTTGGCAGAAAATTTCCGAAAAAATATCGAAAAAGGGATTCGCCAAAAAGGCCCTCGAGTGGAAAAATTGTTCAACCGTGCCTTGAAACTCGCTGCCTATTATTATCGAGAGGGCTACAATAAAGGCACAGGGGGACGGGCCTGGGCGAAACCGCTGGTGGCTCTTTATGATCGTATCCTGTTTTCAAAGATACGAGAGGGTTTTGGTGGCAAGCTCGAATTCTTTATCGGGGGTGGAGCCCTGCTCGACATCGAATTACAGCGCTTTTTTTACGCCATCGGGATGCCCATGTTACAGGGATATGGACTCACAGAGGCAGCACCGATCATCTCTGCCAATGTCCCTGCCTGCCATAAACTCGGCACCTCTGGACAAATTGTAAAGGATCTGGATGTTCGAATCCTCGATGATGCCGGTCATGATGTATCCACAGGACATAAAGGGGAAATCGTCGTCAAAGGCGAAAATGTCATGCTCGGATACTGGAAGAATGAAAATGCGACCAAAGAAACATTACGCGATGGCTGGCTGTATACCGGAGATATTGGATATCTCGATGAGGATGGCTTTCTCTATGTCCTCGGCCGGGTGAAAAGCTTGCTTATCAGCAATGACGGCGAAAAATACAGCCCGGAAGGAATTGAAGAAGCCCTGGTCTCTTTTTCTCCCTATATCGATCAGGTCATGTTGCACAATAATCAGGATCCTTATACCGTGGCGCTGATTGTGCCAAATCGTGAGAAATTGCTGCTCTGGATGAGAGAAAATGATATTTCCCACCATAAAGAGGAAGGCCGGAAAGCCGTTTTGGAATTTATCCAATCTGAATTGGATCGCTTTCGGGACAAAAGCCTGGAAAAAAGACAATTTCCCTCCAAATGGCTTCCTGCTGCCGTGGCCATTTTGGGTGAATCATTCAATGAAGAAAATCGTTTCTTAAACAGCACCCTAAAAATGGTACGGGGGCGTATTACGGATTATTATCGCAATCGTATCGACTATTTGTATACCTCTGAAGGTAAAAACATTGTGAACCATCAAAATATGACCATCATTGGCAGACTGGATGAGTAGCTCCCTTCCACTGTATCCATAAAAAAACTCCCCTGGCAGGCAATGCCAGGGGAAACCTCGTTAAAGACTCCCAGCGATAAAACACCCTATTTTATGCTTTTCCCGAGAGTCAAAATAGTATTTGAAAGGATTTGACCTCAGTTTCTTTTGTATTTCACGACAACAACAGAAGAAAATTCATCAGGGGGTGTGGGTGGCAATTTTATTTGGGTTCCTTTACTGCTTTGTTCAAAATAGAGCTTGTGTTCATCATAATCCGAAAGCACACCAACCTCTTGGATTTTATCCACGCCCAGGGGAATCTCTAGCGTATTGTTTTCTGGCCAATCAAAAATATGCACATAGAGGTAGCCGGGCTTTTCTGTATAACGCCCCCATTGCGGTCGCTCATAAGGGCTAGCAGTGGTTTCATAGATTGATTCACCATATTTGTCCAGCCAATCACCCATGGCGTTCAGTCGATGGACACTGGGTTGCGGGATCAATCCTTCAGCCGTAGGTCCGACATTAAGCAGATAATTGCCTCCTTTGGAGACAATATCGATAAGGTTTTGGAGCAAAGTTTCCGTGCTCTTCCAGTTGCCATCAAAATATTTATAGCCCCAGGTATCATTCATGGTCATGCAGGATTCCCAATCGACCCCGGCCACTCCTGTGGCTGGAATCTCTTGCTCGGGGGTTCCAAAATCACCGACAGCACCTTCCCCCTTGTCCAGCCCAGACATCCCTTGTCGACCTTTACCGATGCGATTATTGATAATGAGATCGGGTTTGAGATTGCGCAAATAATTGTACAGTTCCCGTCCTTCCTCAGCGGAATACCAGGGGGTCCATTCGCCATCAAACCACAATACCGCCGGATCAAAACGCGTAACCAGCTCCTCGAGCTGAGCTTTCATATAATTGATATATTCAGCACGCTTTTCCTCATAGATCTTGTTGCGGGCATGCCCTGCTCGCGGACTCTTGGCATCAGGATCCACATACTGCGAGGGATGATGCCAATCGAGAATAGAATAGTAAAAAGCAGGTCTTACCCCGTGCCGGCGACAAGCATCCACCAGCGGAGGAAGCAATTCTTTACCATAGGGCGTTGCATCCACAACATCATAATCCGTTACTTTGCTGTCCCACAGACAAAACCCGTCATGGTGTTTGGAAGTAATAACCAGATATTTCATGCCAGCCTCACTGGCCAGCCTGGCCCATTCATCCGGATCATATTTAACCGGGTTGAATTGCGGTGCAAACTCTTCATACTCTTGCCGGGGTATATTTAGAGAAGCTTGAATCCATTCTCCGATGCCTTTGACTTTTTGCCCCTTGTACTCACCGGCAGGAACAGCATACAATCCCCAGTGAATAAACATCCCAAATCGGGCATCCCGCCACCACTCCATCCGGGCATCGCGAGCATCCTTGGTTTCATTGAGATAGCTTTTTTCTGTTTGGCCATACAGGGAGCATACGGCCAAAAAAGAAAATATTAGAACCCATTTAAATCTGTGCATATTTCTTCTCCTTTATTGGTGGGTATTCAAAACCATTGGTCAAAAATGAATTTTCTTAACCTAATTCGCATAATGGATCAGCTCACCATTGAAAATCGTAAACTGTATGCGCGCCCTTAAAATATCGTGGACCTCGATATCAAATAGATTGGCATCCCATCCCACGATATCCGCAACATAACCTGGCAAGAGTCGTCCTTTGAAATGCTCGCAACGCTCAGCATATGCTGACCCCCAGGTATAGAGAAATAAAGCCTTTGCAAGCGTGATTTTTTCCTGTGGCATCCATCCACCCTCGGGTCCTCCGGTTGGGTATTCTCTTGTCACCGCAGCATACAAGGTCAACCTCGGATCCAGAGATTCAACGCTCCAATCCGTTCCAAAGGCCACATCCACACCGGCATCGAGAAGGGATTTTATAGGATGTGCATCAACCGTCCGAGCACCGATACGCTGATCGAGCCAGCGCATATCATCGATGCAATGGGAGGGTTGAACAGAGGCGATCGCTTTTAGGTTTCTGAATCGTGTAAAATCTTTTTTCCGGCATACCTGGACGTGCTCGAGGCGATGTCGGGGAGCGAGAGAGCCATTCTGGCGTTTTCTTTCAAGAGCAGTCAGGACCATGTGCACTGCCCGATCCCCGATGGCATGAATGATGAGCTGTTGGTTTCTGTCATCAACAGTTTCCACCATCTCATTCAACTCGGACTGTGAATGGATTTGCAGGCCAGCAAACCCTTCCTTGCCCGGATAAGGATCGAACATCAGGGCCGTACCCGCGCCGAGCGAGCCGTCACTAAAGATTTTTATCCCCCCGGAAATCAATCTTTGGGGTAAAGAGGGGCGTTTTTTCTCATCCTCAAAGTGTTGCCAGGCATTGAATCTAAAATGCAGCGATCCTTTTTCCATCGCCTCGAACAATATTTGAAATTCGATATCATCCAAAGGGCCCTGCATTGAAGTGATCCCAAGCTTGGCCGCATACTGACTGGCCGTCTCAACAGCTTGTATTCGTTCTCTGACTTGCGGAGGTGGGATGATCCGTTGTACCAATTTCATTGCCGTATCACATAGAATGCCGGTGGGTTCACCAGTGTGCGGATCACGCTGAATAGACCCGCCAACAGGGTCGATTGTCTCCTTGTCGATTCCTGCGAGTTCCAGAGCCAGTGAATTTGCAACACCAATATGCCAATCCAGTCGTACAAGAAAAACCGGTTTATCAGGCACAACGCGGTCAATGAGCTGTCGTGAAGGCCACTGACGGGAGGGCCAGGATTCATGATCCCAGTGTCCTCCGGTGATCCAGGTTTCATGAGGATGTTGCTGGTCAAAGGTATGGAGAATATGTTGGAAATCTTGCTCGTCCCGAGCCTGTCTCAGGTCGACAGATAACAAGTAAAAGCCCCCATCGAACAAGTGGGTGTGTGCATCATTAAATCCGGGCATCACAAGTCCCTGCCGGGCGTCAATGACATGGGCCTGCGATTTAAAGGCGGCAAGCATTTGATCGGACTGACCGATTTGCTCAATGCGACCGTTCTGAATCAAAAGAGCATCGTGTTCCAATCGGCCAAGAACAGGATCCCATAATAGTGCTCGAATGACAAGTTTCAAGTCCATAACCAAAGCGTGATGTTGATATTAAGGATTCGCTTTTTGACGAGCTCGTATAAACAGTATCAACTCGATGATCATCAACAATAACCAAAATAAAAAATAGAGCCATCGTGCTTTAATCTCTTTATCCAGCGCCAGGTCAATAAGATAATAAAATGCAAGCAAGGCCACGAACAAATAAGTAAAACTGGCCCAGAGTTTATCCAAATGAACTGCAATCCGCTGGGCAATTAACCACGAGATAAAGAGCGTGATGATCCACCCCATAACGAGCAGGACAATATCCATCACAGGGCACAGAGGAAAAACATAGAAATAAAGGAAAAGACAGCTCCGATGGCGATCATGAGCACAATCGAAAGAATGGTATAGATCAGGGTTTTTTCCTTTGGGCATTTTAAAATTTCAGGCAGCCCGACATAAAAGAGATAGACACCATAAAGTCCAAAAATGACCAAAAAATCCAAAACAGGAATGATATTAAAAATACTTGCAATAAATATAGGGGTAGCAGAATATGCAACCAATTTAAAGGCAGCCTGGTCATCCTTGACGGCATTAAAGGACGGAGCCAAAAGGTGTACGACATAGGCCATTACATATAAAGCGAGGATAGCAAGGACGTAATAAATGATTGCCCATATTAATCCGCTAAAGAATCCAATTCTTCCCGTAAAAAGCGATCTCAGAAATTGCGATAAAGCGGGTATTGCAATGAGGTAGACCAGATATTGTTTGAGAATTTCCAGAGAAGAAGTTGTTTCAGTGGCAATGACCGGCCACTCGCTTTTCGGAGATAGGATTAAATTCTTTGCACGTTGAATCACACGATCCATATTATTTCCCTCCTTAAAGGTACCCGTTTAGGTTGTAAATATAATAACAAACTAGAGTCACATTCGCAAGGGAAATCAAGTGGTTATCTATGCCCCAACCCACACATTTTCAGTGCCGATTCTGTCGCGCAATTTTTCGACAAGATCGAGACTGGGATCCACTCGTAGGGTTTTACTTTTCAGGGTATAATCAGTACGGTCAGGAGCCACGAGTTTGATATAGACAGGCACATTCCCCGTGTGCTCTTTCAAAAGCGCTTTGACCCCTTGCATCACCTCGTTATCTGTCTTTTGAACATCCAGGGACACGCAGATGCTGCGAGTAAAACGTTTACGTGCATCATCCAAATCAATAACTTCATCGACAATTAATTTGGGTTCACCGCCCACGGGAACATTCATCTTGCCCATAATCATAACAATGGCGTCGGTTTGTAAAAGTGTGCGATATTTATCGTATGGATCGGCAAAGGCGAGGGCTTCCATGGTACCGGTGAAATCTTCCAGAGTTAGAAAAGACATGGCACGACCTTTTCTGTCATAATGGATCTTTACATTAGTAAGGATGCCACAGAGCCGCACCAGAGTTTCATCTTTGACTTCCTTGGCAGCGTGAAGGGTCATGGTGGCAAAGCTCTTTACTTCGTCCCGGTACCGATCCAGGGGATGGCCTGAAAGATAGAATCCCAGCACCTTTTTTTCTTCATTTAATTTTCGCGACTGATCCCATTCTTGAGCATCCGGCAAAGGAGGTGGAGCCAGTGCCACCTGGTCATCGAGGTCAAACATGGAAGTTTGTCCGTTTGCCTTTTGCATCTGGCTATTTTGGCCATATCCGATAGCGGTTTCTACAGCCTCTAAAAGCTGGGGGCGATTGCCTGGGAGGCTATCCATAGCTCCAGCAAGAATTAGACTTTCCAGGACTTTACGATTCACAGCGTGCAGGTCGATTCGTTCGCAGAGATCATAGATAGAGGCAAAAGGGCCTTCTTTATCGCGAGCATCCACAATAGCCAGGATAGCATTGCGACCGACATTTTTTATGGCCGCCATGCCAAACTGTATTCCTTTTTCGGTGACGACAAAGTCGGCATAGCTGGAATTCACATCCGGTGGCAACACAGTCAGGCCCATCCGCCGGCACTCTTCGAGCAGAATGATCACCCGGTCTGTGCTGTTCATTTCACTACTGATCGTAGCAGCCATAAATTCTGCCGGATAGTGCGCTTTGAGAAATCCGGTCTGATAGGCAACCAGTGAATAACAAGCTGCATGAGACTTGTTAAAACCATATCCTGCAAATTTGGCCATCATATCAAATATCTCTTTGGCCGTCTCGTTGGCAACTTGTCGTTCAGCAGCGCCCTCGAGAAATTTTATCCGCAACTCTGCCATGAGATCGACTTTTTTCTTGCCCATTGCGCGACGTAAAAGATCTGCACCGCCCAGAGTGAATCCGCCCAGGTCTGAAGCGATTTTCATGACCTGTTCCTGATAGATAGCGATCCCATAGGTCTCTTTGAGAATGGGTTCCAGTTTGGGATGCAGATATTTGATCTCTTTACGACCTTTTTTATAATCGATAAAATCATCGATCATGTCCATAGGACCCGGACGATACAACGCGTTCATAGCGATGAGATCTTCGAGACTTTCAGGCTGAAGCTTTTTCAGATACTCGCGCATTCCCGAACTTTCAAACTGAAACAACCCGATCGTTTCGCCCCGGGCAAACAATTGATAGACTTTACTGTCATCGAGAGGAATGTTTTCAATATCCAATTCGATGCCTTTATCGGCGATGGCATCCACTGCTTTTTGGATAACTGTCAGTGTCCGAAGTCCCAGAAAATCCATCTTTAACAAGCCAGTGCTTTCCAGATACTTCATATCATATTGTGTGGTTATATCGCCATCTTTAGTCCGATACAGGGGAACATAGTGGGTGAGTTCTTCCGGGGTGATGACGACGCCAGCAGCATGGGTACTTGCATGTCTGGCCAACCCTTCGAGTACGAGAGAATATTGTATCAATTTTCGATGTGTGTCGCTCTTTGCTTCCAATTCTTTGAGTTCTGGAACCGTATCGATCGCATCCTTGAGCTTGATATTGAGTTGTTGAGGAACTAACTTTGCGATTTTATCGACATCCCCATAGCTCATGTTCAAAACCCGGCCAACATCCCTGATCACTGCCCGGGCCGCCATCGTTCCAAAGGTGATAATCTGACAAACATTATCTTTGCCATATTTTTCCTTGACATAATCGATGACCTCTTCACGTCGCTCATAGCAAAAATCGATATCGATATCAGGCATAGAAACGCGTTCAGGATTGAGAAACCTCTCAAAAATGAGCGTATAGGCCATCGGATCCAGGTTTGTAATACCGAGTACAAAAGCGACGAGGGAGCCCGCCGCAGATCCACGACCCGGTCCAACCGGTATGTTGTGGTCCTTGGCCCAATTGATAAAATCCTGGGTGATCAAAAAGTAGCCCGAATAGCCCATTTCAATGATAATCGCCAGTTCTTTTTCCAAACGGGATTTCAGTTCCGCTGTGACCTGAGGATATCGGTCGCGCAGCCCTTTCCAGCACAGTTTGGTCAAGTACTCGTTCAAATCCTTGCTCTCATCCTCCTCTGGGATCTCAAAATGAGGAAGATGATAGGTATCGAAATCGATTTCCAGATTACACTTTTCCGCAACCTCCAGAGTATTGCTCAGGACCTCTGGTGTATCGGCAAACAGCTCGTGCATCTCTTTGTAGGTTTTAAAATAGAGTTCATGCGTGGTATATCGCATACGGTTGGGATCATGGTAATCCTTACCTGTTTGCAGACAAAGCAATACATCATGGGCCTCATTGTGCTCGCGCTTGAGATAGTGAATATCATTGGTCGCTACAACCTTGATATCCAGTTCCTTTCCCAGTTCGAGAATTTGAGGTCTTGCCCGATCTTCATCGTCGATACCGTGATTTTGTATTTCCAGATAAAAATCAGGGCCAAAAATTTCTTTATATTCCAGGGCGGCCTGCCGGCCATCTTTATATTCTTGTCGCAATAAACGACTGGACACTTCACCCTTTAGACATGCTGTCAGTGCAATCAAGCCCGTACTGTGTTTTGCCAGTAATTCTTTATCTATACGCGGTTTATAATAAAATCCTTCGAGATAACCGGCAGATACCAGTTTCATCAGATTTCGATAGCCCTGTGAATCTTTGCACAACAAGACAAGATGATAGTTGGTCATTGACGTTCCGGGGTCAGCGATCTTGTCTGTGCGTTTTCCCGGGGCAATATAGACCTCTGCGCCGATGATCGGCTTTATGCCAGCCTTTTTAGCCTTGGTAAAAAACTCTATGGCCCCGAACATATTGCCGTGATCTGTCAATGCCAGGGCAGACATGTTATTGGTTCTGGCCATCTTGACCAAATCTTCGATGCGGCATGCGCCATCGAGTAAACTAAAATGTGAATGGTTATGGAGATGTACAAAATCCGACACGATCGACCCTCAAAAGAGTAAAAGGATAAAGGATGGCATAAAAGAGGAAAATTCGTTGGGAGAAATTGTCAATGGTCCTACGCCCCTGAGCACCACTTTCAATTCTCCCAACGAAACTAAACTTTGGACTGCAAACGCACCAACATGTTTGTAAAGACTATTTATTCCACAAAATATTGAACCATCAGGAATTTCTATAGAGTCTCCGGGCAACACTTGTATACTCGCTACCCTGATATGTATTGAGAAACGTTTCAAATTGTTCTCTGGCTTCCATAGGTTGTCCCATCTTGAAATAACTCATACCGATCATGAGCTGTGCATCATCATGCTTGTCGGTTTGAGAAAAGGCAAAGACCTTCTGGAACTCCAGTATCGCTTTTTGATACTGTCGTAACCCAAAATAACATTCTCCAATCCAGTATTGACAATTGTCTGCCATGGAATGATTGGGATAGCGGTTCAAAAGATCTTGAAAAGAGGCAATCGCCTGTGCATACTGGAAACTTTCATACTGAGCCCTGGCATTATGATAGGCACCCATAAAGCCACCTTCTGCATTTGTTGACAGAGTCTGACTATACCCGGCAGAAGACGTATTGGCCCGCGAGACCGGAGAGGTATTGACCAATTGTGTTTCCAGCTGACGAATTCTGGCATCTCTGCGATCAATAATACGACGAAGACTGTCTGCCTGAGTAGACCTTTCTGCCAATATGTTCTCGAGGCGTGTGACCTCATTTTCGATTTGGCGAAACATATCTTCAGAAATGCCCATATTCGCAGCCGTTTCTGTTGGCGTTGTCTCTATGGTCTGCGCAGGCTCAAAAGTCGTGGTCGTTGTAGTGGTGGATTCTTCTTCCGGTACCAACAGGCTCAGAACATCATCATCACCGGTATCCTCGGTGATTGTCGTTTCCACCGTATCCTGTTGATCCAGATCATCGGCAAGGTCGAGCATCTCTAACAATTCTTGACGAAATTGTTCGTCATCCGCTGAGAGATCATCGCTGCCGTTCGTTGTGGCGGCTCTTTGAGAACAGACCAAAAAGAGTCCCACGAGGATGATGGTCAGTGCGATTGCGACTGACCAAATAGAGCGTTTTTTAGAGTTCATAATCCCCTCGACCTTTTCTGGGTACAAGTTTAGGGTTACTAATAAATATAACGTTTATTATTTCAGATGCAAGTGCTAGTCGTGAATTTTTTGCATATTGTAGCAATAAAGTAAAAACAATACAACATATAGATTACAAGCGTCTGTAAACGGCGCAACATTATCGAGTCCTAATCCATACCTTGCTGCAACATTTCCTTTGCGCTCTTTAAATGCGTTTCCGTAACGTGTTCCCCGCCGAACAAACGAGCGATCTGCTCAACACGTTCTTCATCACTCAGGGCACGAATATTTGTAAATGTATGTTCATCTTTAATATTTTTTTCGACCAGATAATGAACATCAGCCTGACTGGCAATCTGCGGCAAATGGGTTATGGAAATGACCTGGTGACTTGCAGCGAGACGCTTGAGATTCTTTCCCACAACCTCGGCTATGCGTCCGGACACCCCACTGTCGATTTCATCAAAGATCAAAACCGGTACTCGATCCACCTGAGCAAGAAGCGATTTCATTGCCAGCATGACTCGAGATATTTCACCGCCAGAAGCGGTCTTGACGAGAGGTTTAGGACTGGAACCGGGATTGGCGGAAAAAAGAAATTCTATATGATCGATCCCCTTTGAATGAACCGCAATTTTGCGATCTTTAATGACAATTGTGTAACCACCGGTTGCATCTTTGTATTCATTTGAGACAGTGAATATCGATTTGGGCATTCCTAAAAGTTGCAATTGTTGTGAAATTTTAGCAGCCAATTCCTCACCGACTTTTTGCCGCTCGCCCGACAATTCTAAACACAATGATGTCAAATACTTAAGCGAGCTCTCAACCTGACCCTGGAGGGTCTTGATTTCCTGATCCAGATTTTCACTGAACCGAAGACGCTCTTGCAGTCGTTGCTTGTGTTCCAGTATTGCATCAATCGTGCCACCATACTTCTTTTTTAGTCCGGTGAGAGCGGCAAGTCGATTTCTGATCTGTTCCAGGCGTTCAGCATCAAACGTAATATTGCTGGTATATCCTTGCATGGATTTGGCGACATCATTGACGATAAGTAAAGCATTTTCGCATTCTTTAAGAGAATCTTGAAAGGTGGAATCAATTTCAGCCAAATCGCGAATGCGTTTACAAGCGATGCTCAATTTTTCAGAAACCGCCCCCTCTTGCTCATAAAGGTCATCAAACAAGGCCGAGGTTTGCTCATAAAGCAATTCTGCGTTTCCCAATATCCGCTCTTCATTGAGCAACTCTTCCTCTTCGTTGGGTTGCGGATCTACTGCCATGATTTCTTGATATTGAAAGCGCAGCACTTCTCTCGAACGCCGGATCTCCTCTTGCTGGTTCAAGAGTTCATTCAATTGATTTTGCAAATCAGTCCAGTTTTCAAAAGCTTGCGAAACGAGCCCGACCTTGTCGTTTAAATGGCC
Organism: Candidatus Zhuqueibacterota bacterium; assembly: GCA_014728115.1. Lineage (GTDB taxonomy): Bacteria > Zhuqueibacterota > Zhuqueibacteria > Residuimicrobiales > Oceaniaggregativiventaceae > Oceaniaggregativivens. The sequence continues at coordinate 47,889 of WJME01000301.1, forward strand.
ATAGTCATCCAGATAATCCATATGTTTTAACACACGCAGCAGCAGCTGATGCTCATGCTGGCCATGCATATCAACGAGCACGTCTCCCAGCTCTGAAAGAGCAGTCACTGTGACCGGAATATCATTGATAAAACAGCGAGAACGTCCATTGCTGCTGATCTCCCTGCGAAGTATGACCTCTCCGTCAAACCAGTCCAAATCATTATTTTCAAAAAACTCGCTCAGTTCAGGAGTGGAATCGAGTTGAAATTCTCCTTCCACAATTCCTTTTTCAGTTCCCTGTCGAATGACCTCACGGTGCAATTTATCTCCCAGCAAGGCTCCCAGAGCCCCAATTAATATCGATTTTCCAGCGCCTGTTTCTCCGGTAATAATATTAAAGCCCTTGTTAAAGCTGACATTTAACTCATCGATCAAAGCAAAATTTTTAACATATAGCGTTTTTATCATGAATCTGACGCCTTTTTAAAAATTGCTATTTGATGGAACTGCTCAGGGTTTTATTACAGCCACCTTGCCCACGGCAGACAGCCCCTCTTCTGTGGTGACCAAGTAAAGATAAATCCCACTGGCAACCTTTTCTCCTCGGTCGTTTGTTCCATCCCATTCTGCACGGGACCCCAAGATCTGGGTCGAGGGGATATTCCTGACGAGTGAACCGTCGGACGTATAAAACCGCACCGCGGCCTTGTCTGCCAATTTATCAATAATGAAACGCTGATGAACTCCCAGAACAAATGGATTGGGGAACCCACTCACTTTTTCCAGGTTAATTGCTGGTTGTGTATATGCTGTATGATATTGTGAGAGGCCCATAGTTGTACCGATATAGGCAAAACCGGTTTTACCATCGAGCACCACACATGTAACATTATCGGAGACCAGGGGGGAATTATCTGTTGAAAAATCTTGCCAATTGACATAATCAGAGGCGAGTCTGGACAACCCGCCATTGGTGGCAAACCATTTGTTGTTACGAATATCCACATAGATAGAATTGATATCTTCATTGATGACTTTGTATTCTGCGCGCACATCTCCGCCTTCCCAATAGTTGACCCCTTCGGGAGTGCCGATCCAGATATATCCAAATGCATCCGAAGCAACGCTATTGATGTGCATGCTGACCAACCCGTCTCCTGTGGTCAGGCCCTGAGACAGGTCATCATCGCTATGATCGAACAGGGTGTCATTATAATCGATCACGCCTACACCACGATCTTCTGTAGCGACCCACATTCGGCCGGCATCATCGCGCGAGATGCTGGTGACATGTACAGAAGGGATACCGTCAGAAGTTGAAAAATAGGTCCACTCATCTTCTGGCGTGACCACGGCAATGACCCGGCGGTCAGCAGCCTGTCGATTGAGAATCCAGACGTTTCCTTCAGCATCCACAGTGACATCCACGGTAACCACAAACTGGTCATCCTGGACAATCCCTGCCAGATGTCCATCTGATCGATCCAGCTGTTCGAGTGAAAATCCATCCTCTGTCTCGGTGATACGCGTGATTCCTTTTCCCCAGCTCGCTGCCCATATCCGACCGATACTATCCACCGCAACGGCTCTATAGTCGTCTGACGGGACGTCACCATTGATATATGAAAAATTGGTCCAGGTTTCGCCATCATATCGCGCGACACCGCCGTTCGGACGCGAAAAGGTCGCCCATAAATTCCCCTTCGGGTCGATAACCAGACTGCTGAATTTGTTACTCAAAGGCGCATTGGGTTCAAAAGATTGCCAGCTCTGATTTGTATAATGGGCCAGCCCACGCATATCGAGGCCGATATACAGTCCGCTATCCGGAACATGCACGAGACCCGTAACAAGTGAATTTTGAGGGGGATTTAACTGCCACTGATCGTTTTCATCCAGATGATACACGCCATTATGGGTAGCAACGAACAGGGTATCATTGGTCACAGCATAATCGAATACTTTAAACCCTGACAATCCATGCGCTGACCAAAAACCGGTATATGATGCGACACCATTTTCTGTGCCGGCATAGAGAGTATCCCCAAAGCGAACAACAAAATTGACCTTGCGGTGAGGTAATCCATCCAAAGTATTATACGTATACCATGCATCCGGAGCCATTAGATTCGGGAAATCGAGTTTAGCCCGTTTGATCCCGGAATCCAGTGACACCCAGATATCATTTCCATCGATCAGGACATGTCCTGCGGAGCCAATTTTCCAGGTTTCTTTAACTTCATCCCGGTTTAAATCATAGAGGCTCACACCGATATCGAGGCATACAAAAACAGAATCACCATATGACGTGAAATTCTCTATTTCAAATCCTCGATAATCGTTAAGAACAGAAACATTTTTTGTCAGGGGATCGTAAATATTGATCCAGCCATCTTGTGCCGCAGCCCAAACGCGATTTTGGTTATCTATCTCGAGGGCAACGAGATCATTGGAGGTCAAGCCATCACTGTTGGTAATGGTTTGGAAGGTCTTTGACATGAGATCAAAAGCCAGCAAGCCACCATTGGTCGCAGACCACACAGTATTCTGCGAAACGGCCATTTGGCGAATATCGCTGGTATTGGTATAGGTTTGCCAATCTCCGACTTTGGCCAGGAGAGCCTGAGTAGCCAAAAGAATCACAAACAGTATGTAAATATTTTTCATGAGCTTCCCGATTTTTTCTATTCAACGGCGGGGGTACTCGAATGGTTCCAGTGCTGCGAACACGGGATACACTCTCATGACATTGAGGCAAAAAGATCAGCCATTTCAATCGCACTCATGGCAGCATCCCAGCCTTTATTTCCAGCCTTGGTTCCGGCGCGTTCCAGCGCCTGCTCCAGAGTATCAGGAGTAATGACTCCGTATGCAACGGGCAACTGATATTGCAGACTCACCTGTGCGATCCCTTTTGTGACTTCGGCTGAAATATATTCAAAATGGGGGGTGGATCCGCGTATTACCGCTCCCAGACAGAGAATTGCATCATATTGTTTGCTGGCAGCAGCTTTTTGAGTCGCCACAGGAATTTCAAAAGAGCCCGGCACCCAGATAATGTCCACATCATCCAGCTTGGCCCCATGGCGGGCAAGGCAATCCAGTGCACCTTCCAATAATTTGCGGCTGATCAATTCATTAAACCGGCTCACAACAATACCGAACCGTTTGCCGGATGCGGATAATTGTCCTTCATATAGTTTAGGCATACAAGATCCTCTATTTTTCTGTTTCCACGGGTTCCTGGTTCAACAAGATAAGGTGACCCAACTTGTCTCTTTTGGTTTTCAGATAATGCAAGTTACAAGAATTGGGGACCACTTCAATAGGAACTCGATTGACTACCGACAACCCATACCCTTCGAGTCCGACCACTTTTTTGGGATTATTGGTCATCAAATCGATTTTTCTTACCCCCAGATCATAGAGAATCTGGGCACCAATTCCATAATCGCGCAGATCGGGCTTGAAACCCAAGGCGAGATTGGCCTCCACGGTATCTCTGCCATTGTCCTGCAGATGATAAGCTTGAATTTTTGCAGGTAAGCCGATTCCCCGACCTTCCTGACGCATGTACAATAAAACGCCTTGTCCGCGTTTATCGATCATTTCCAGCGCTTTGTGCAACTGGTCACCACAATCACACCGCATAGAGCCAAAGACATCTCCGGTAAGACATTCTGAATGAACCCTAACCATAACAGGCTCATCTTTTGAGATTTTACCTCTGACCAGGGCGATATGATGAGCATCATCCACCCGATTATCATAGACATACAAGTCGAAATCACCCCAGCGTGTAGGAAGTTTTGCAATGGCGACACGCGAGACCAATAGTTCAGCGCGTCTGCGGTATTCAATAATATCCTTGACAGTCACGATTTTCAGGTCAAATTCTTCAGCCAATTTCTTTAAGGCTGGCATACGAGCCATGGTTCCATCTTTATCCATCACTTCACATAATACACCTGCAGGCCGGGCACCGGCCAGGCGTGCCAGATCCACAACAGACTCGGTATGGCCGGCACGTCTTAGAACACCACCCCGGGCTGCGGCAATAGGAAAAATGTGGCCAGGTTTGGCAAAATCGTTGGGATCGGCGTTTTCATCGACCAGGGCCCGAACGGTAGCTGCCCGATCTGCAGCAGAGATTCCCGTACTGGTTCCGATCTTGTAATCCACTGAAACCGTAAATGCCGTACCCATCAGCGATGAATTTTGATTGGTCATGGGGCCGATATCCAATTCTTTGAGGCGTTCAGAAGTCATGGCCACACAAACCAGGCCGCGGCCGTGGATCGCCATAAAGTTGATATGTTCAGCTCTTGTCTTTTCCGCGAGCATGATAATGTCGCCTTCATTCTCCCGATCCTTATCATCTACCACGATGATCATTTTACCGTTTTTCAGATCCTCAATCGCCTCTGCGACGGTGTTGAAAAAATCCAAAGTTTCCACGATTCTATCCTCTTATCAATATCCCCAATCATTCAAACGATCGATGGATAATGATGATTTATTTTGATTTCCCTGTGTAAAATTATAGACATATTTGCCCAAAATATCTATTTCGACATTCACGATGTCATTTTCTTTTCGTTCACCCAAAGTGGTCCAGTTGGCGGTGTGTGGAATCAGAGCCATAGCAATGGTTTTCCCAGAGAGGTGCGCAATAGTTAAACTCACCCCATCGATGGCAATAGACCCTTTTTCAACACACATTTTTGCCCACTCTTCTTCCAACATAATAGTAAACCAATAACCAGGGTCTTTGGTTTCAATTTTGCTAATTTTCGCCATACAGTCCACATGCCCCTGAACAAAATGGCCACCTAAACGACTGGAAGGGGTCAGGGCACGTTCCAGATTGACCCGATCCTTTGGTTGGAATGTTGAAAGGGTTGTTCGCTGCAGGGTTTCACTTACAGCTTGTACGGTAAAGCTGGTTTCTTGTTTGGCAATAACCGTAAGGCATGCACCGTTGACAGACACACTATCTCCGATAGCTAGCTCCGAGGAGACGATAGCCCCGAGGATACGTATATTCGCGCCCTCACCATTGGGATGTACCGATTCAATGGTACCGATTTCTTCTACAAGTCCGGTAAACACGTTATTTCTTGATATCTGCTATAATCATGAAATCTTCTTCTAATCGCTTGAACTGAACGTTTTCAAGCAATAAAGCTGAGTTAATATTTCGTATCCCAAGATCCCCGATCGCATCAATACCGCTGCCGAGCAATTTGGGAGCGATAAACACGAAAATCTTGTCTACATACCCACCTTTTAAGCACGCGGTCTGGACAGTACTGCCACCTTCAATGAACACAGAGGTCATCCCCAGATCCGCGACATACGTCCATAATTCCTTTAAATCGATCCATCCCCGTTCGTCAGCTCCAAGCACAGTAACCGAAGCACCTTTTTCTTCGATTCTGGAAATTTTTTCTTTGGAAGCTTCTTCTGTAGTAAGAATAGTGGTATCTACGGACAACTCTTTGGACAACACCTTGGCATCCAGCGGAATTTTTAGCAAGCTGTCAAGAATGAATCTTTTCGGTGAAACTCCCTTGGCATAGCGAACAGTGAGTTGAGGATCATCGTTGAGGATCGTACCGATACCGACAAGAATGGCATCATGCTGAGCCCGTAAACGATGCGCCATGGTTCTCGATTGTTCGGCTGTGATCCACCTGGAATGACCTGTACTGGTGGCGATACGGCCATCCAGTGTCTGGGCAATTTTCAACGTAACCAAAGGCTTGCCAGTGGTGATAAATTTAATAAATCCGGCATTCAACTCTGTACATTTTTCATAAAGGACTTTTTCAACGACCTTGATTCCTTTTGAACGCAGATAGGTCACTCCCTGACCATTGACAAGTGGATTTGGATCTCTCATGCCGATCACGACCCGCGCGATACCCGCTTGAAAAATGGCCTCTGTACAGGGCGGGGTCTTGCCATGATGCACACACGGTTCGAGATTGAGATACATCGTCCCCCCTGCCGCAGCATCTCCTGCTGTATTCAGCGCATTGATTTCCGCATGAGGACCACCGAATTGCTGATGATACCCTTCGCCAATAATTTTTCCTTCTTTAACAACGACCGCACCAACCATGGGATTTGGGCTGACTTTGCCCCGACCGCGCGCTGCAAGACTAAGGGTCCGCTTTATAAACTGCTCGTCGCGCTTTTGTTGTTGTGAACTGGAAAGTTCCGGCAAATCTTCACCATCCTTGTCAAGCTTGGGTATGCAGAGAATCTAATGTTTATTAACATATCGCGATGATGCTGTTATTCACTTTTTCATGTTCATGACACAAACAAAACAGCCCTAAAAGGAATCTTTCAGGGCTCTGCTGCATGGCTCCTCGGTCGAAAACTGCAGAAATATACTGATTATACGGGCTCAAATCAAGAAGTATTTGGACAAGCAAAAAAAGTTAGGATTGTGGAAAGATGTCAAGAATGTTTTGTGTTGAAAAGCAGGAGACCCGCCATTGGAGTTAAACCAAATCCTTGATTATACCACTACAGATTGACGTAGTCTCTGAAATAAACACAAAATATTGACAATTTAACTTGACAAACACACCAGAACTTTTATATTAAAGCGAGGGAATGAGGGAACGGTGCAAAAAGGGGGTATGGCGACTGAGATTTGGGCAAGGACATCTACGGTTAGCATCTGTATATAGACGAGCAACGCGCTACACATACTCACCTCAAAACAGTCTATATCATCGAATCTTTAACGGAAAGAGGTGATCGCATGAAAATAGCAGATCATGTAGAGCAACTCGATCTCGAGGATAATCAGTCCGATGAGACGAAAAGAATAGAGAAACTTTCCATCCCGCGTTTTTTTACCCAAAAAGGCGTTCATCCCTATGATGATTTGGAATGGGATTCTCGGACAGCAAATATTACCAATGATACGGGTAAGGCGATTTTTGAGCTCAACAATATCCAGGCTCCCAAGAGTTGGTCTCAAACCGCAGTAAATATTGTCGCTTCAAAATACTTTCACACCCACAACCGCGCAGGCACTCAGGAAACGAGTATCAAATCCATGATCGACCGGGTGACGAAAACATTACGCCAATGGGGTGAAGAGAAGAGCTATTTTGAATCACAAGATGATGCAGAGAGTTTTGAACATGAATTGACCCACCTTTTGGTTCATCAAAAAGCCTCATTTAATAGTCCGGTCTGGTTCAATATGGGGGTAGAAGAAAAGCCACAATGCTCGGCGTGTTTTATTAACTCTGTCGAGGATACGATGGAGTCAATTCTCGATCTGGCCAAAACAGAAGGATTGCTGTTTAAATGGGGATCAGGGACTGGCACAAACTTTAGCTCATTGCGTTCATCCAAAGAAAAATTGAGTACCGGCGGATACGCCTCCGGACCCGTCTCATTTATGCGTGGCTATGATGCCTTTGCAGGAGTGATTAAATCCGGCGGCAAGACGAGACGCGCTGCCAAAATGGTGATTCTCAATGTCGACCACCCGGACATTGAAGAATATATCGATATCAAGGCACACGAAGAACAAAAAGCATGGTCTCTGATCGAAGCAGGCTATGACGGCACTTTTGGTGGTGAGGCCTATAACTCGGTGTTCTTTCAAAACTCCAATAACAGCGTACGGGTAACCGATGAGTATATGAACGCTGTCATCAATCATGAGAAATGGCATACCAAAGCGATCACGGACGGCTCGACGGTCGATACGCTGGATGCTCGTGATCTTTTGACCAAAATGGCCAAAGCGGCTCATGTCTGCGGAGACCCCGGTATCCAGTTCGATAGTACCATCAATCACTGGCATACCTGTCCCAATTCTTCGCGCATCAATTCCAGCAATCCCTGCAGTGAATATATGTTTGTTGATGATTCGGCCTGTAATCTCGCGTCGCTGAATCTGCTCAAATTCGTGCGGGATAATGGTGAATTCGACATTGAAGCCTATCGACGGGCTGTCCATCTGCTCATTACCGCTCAGGAAATCATTGTCGATAATGCAAGCTATCCCACGGATCAAATTGCCAAAAACAGCCACCTTTTCCGGCCCCTCGGTCTCGGTTATGCCAACCTCGGCGCGCTTTTGATGTATTATGGTCTGGCTTATGATAGCGATAAAGGCAGGGCTCTTGCAGCGACTCTGACGGCCGTCATGACCGGGCAAGCGTATCTCTCTTCTGCCATTATTGCAAGCAGTATGGATCCTTTTAAAGAATTTGAAAAAAATCGTGATCCCATGCTGCGTGTGATGCGCCAGCACCAGGAGGCATTGAATCATATCGAGCAGGACAAGGTCGACCAACGCCTGTTCGAGACGGCTGAAGAGGTGTGGACCGATGCCATAGAGCTCGGAGAACGATATGGCTATCGGAATTCTCAAGTCACGGTATTGGCGCCTACCGGAACAATCGGATTTATGATGGACTGTGACACAACCGGCATTGAACCGGATATCGCCCTGGTTAAATACAAAAAACTCGTTGGCGGCGGTGTCATCAAATTGGTCAATAATACAATCTCACCCGCCCTACGACGTCTGGGCTACGAACCGGATCAAATCGATGACATTACAACTCATATTCACGAAAATGACACGATCGAAAAAGCACCTCATTTATTATCGGAACATTTGCCCGTTTTTGATTGTGCGTTTAAACCGATGAATGGCGAACGTTCCATTCATTATATGGGACATGTGCGCATGATGTCGGCAGTGCAACCCTTTCTGTCGGGGGCGATCTCAAAGACCGTAAATATGCCGTCGGATGCAACCTCGGAAGATATCGCAGAAACTTATATCAAAGCATGGGAACTGGGACTCAAATCTATTGCGATTTACCGGGATGGCTCGAAACGTACGCAGCCCTTAAACTCTGGTAAGATGAAAATACAGCAACCAGAGCCCAAAACCGAAAACATAAAAGAAATCTCAACCCCTACACCGACCCGTGGCATACGCCGGCGATTGCCTGACGAACGGACGGCAGTAACCCATAAGTTCAGTATCGCCGGTCATGAGGGCTATATCACTGTCGGGGAATACGATGATGGCACGCCCGGAGAAATCTTTATCGTCATGGCCAAAGAAGGCTCTTTTGTCTCTGGCTTGATGGACTCGTTGGCAACATCGATTTCCATTGGTCTGCAATATGGCGTGCCTCTGAACGTTTTTGTCAACAAATTCAGTCACACACGGTTTGAGCCTTATGGCTTTACCAATAATCCTAAAATCCGTATGGCTAAATCTATCAGCGACTATATCTTTCGATGGTTAGGTATGCGCTATCTTAAAAAAGAGGAAATCCCCCAACCTGACAAGGAATTGGCAAAATTTTCCGTCATCGAACAGGAAGAGTTGAAAAAACAAACCGAAACAAGCAATGAAAAGTCAATCTTTATGAGCCAGGCCGATGCCCCTCCTTGCCATGCCTGTGGTGCAATCATGGTTCGTAATGGTTCCTGCTATAAATGCCTGAATTGTGGCGAAACCAGCGGTTGCTCATAAAATTTGGCAATATTAGGGAATAAACTCCCGCGATAGCGAATTATAGAAAAAAACTATTGACAGAGTATGATCTTTTTCGTATTATCTGTCAACAATAAAGAGACATGAAAATGAGCAAAACCTTACAAAAAAATATGGTTCAAAATTGGTGGTGGTGGCATACCGTATTCCATGCAGTGTAGCCAACCGGCCATGAATAGATAAAAACCCAACGCCGTGGATGCACTGCATCCACGGCGTTTTTGTTTAAAAGCGTCGTGGAATCTTTCCATGGCGCTTTTTTTATTTACCAAGGAGATCTAACGTGCAGACAAGCTCATTTGAACAGTTTATGGACCTCTATTCTCTGCCCCTGATTCCCGTCAAAGCAGAGTTGTTGGGTGATATGGACACCCCGGTTTCGACTTTTTTAAAGGTCATGCAAGGACCTCATCGTTTTCTTTTGGAAAGTGTGGAAGGCGGAACACAAAAAGGCAGATATTCGATTCTGGGAGACACCCCGCTTTACCAGGTGAGGATCAAAAACAATCATGTCATGATGATCGATGATCTCGGCAATGTCAAACAATTTAAAGACGAGGATCCTTTTAACACGCTTGCAGACTTTTACCAAACTTTTATTCGTCCCACCCTGAACCATACTCCCTTTATCAACGGAGGATTATTCGGTTATCTGGGATATGATTCAGTAAGATATATAGAAAATCTGCCCGACCAGAGCAAAGATGAACCACCACTCCAGGATGTTTATCTCTTTGTGCCCAAGCGGATCATTGTCTTTGATAATTTGCTCAACAAAATGAGTCTGATCGTGTTCGTTCGACCCAATCAACAACCAGAGACCGAATATCAGACCGCATTGACGGAATTGCAAACCATGCGGAAACACGTCAGTGCTCCCTCGACAGCTGAATTTCATGCAGAATCTTTTTCCGAAAAATTGTCTACCACCAGCAACACCACTCAATCCGAATTCGAACAGATGGTAGAAAAGGCCAAAGAACACATCAAACGAGGCGATATTTTTCAGGTCGTACTCTCCCAACGAATAGAGGTAAACAGCCAGGCAAAGCCTTTTGATATTTATCGTGGCTTACGGGTCATCAATCCCTCTCCTTATATGTTTTATATGGAATTGCAAGATATTTGCCTGCTGGGGTCTTCACCTGAAACGCTGGTAAAACTGAGTCAAGGCCAGGTTCACGTCAAACCCATTGCAGGTACCCGTAAACGAGGTAGCACCGAGCAGCACGATGAAGAGTTGATCGCAGATCTATTGAACGACCCCAAGGAAAAAGCCGAACATACCATGCTCGTAGATCTCGGTCGTAACGATGTGGGACGTATATCGAAATATGGATCTGTTCACGTCAGTGAACTGATGAATATTGAAAAATATTCTCATGTGATCCATATCGTCTCTAGCGTTGAAGGAGAATTAAAACATAACATGAATGCCATCGATGTCTTTAAAGCCTGTTTCCCGGCCGGCACGGTCTCCGGAGCACCCAAAGTAAGGGCCATGCAGATCATCGATCACCTCGAAAAACATCGTCGAGGCGTTTATGCAGGCGCTGTGGGGTATTTCTCGTTTAACGGGGATATGGACGTATGCATCGCTATCCGCACGATCTATGTCAAAAACAATACGATATATCTGCAAGCAGGAGCCGGAATCGTCGCCGATTCAATACCGGAACGCGAATATCAGGAGACATGCAATAAAGCCATGGGACTCCTCAAAGCCGTCGAGTATGCACAGGGAGGTTTGGTATGATTCTCGTTATCGATAATTATGACTCTTTTACGTATAATCTGGTGCAATATATCGGATCAATGGGACATGATTTGCATGTGGTGCGTAATGATGCCATAACCACATGCGACATCGACACGCTCGGTCCTGATAAAATCCTCATCTCACCAGGCCCCGGCTACCCCGACGAAGCAGGGATCAGTTTGCAAACCATAACCACCTTTGCAGGTAAAATACCGATCATGGGCGTTTGTCTGGGTATGCAGGCCATCGGACAAGCGTTTGGGGGAAAAATTATACCGGCAAAAGAGTTGGTACACGGCAAATATACAGACATCAAGCATGACCACAAGACCATTTTCACAGATATCCCCAACCCTTTCCAGGGCGGTCGATACCATTCTCTGGTGATCGCGAACGAATCCATGCCCGACTGTCTGGAAACATCTGCCCAAACTCAGGATGGCGAAATTATGGCTGTTCGTCATAAAGAGTTTTTGGTCGAGGGGGTACAGTTTCATCCAGAGTCGATTCTCACCAAAAACGGATATAAAATTTTAGAAAATTTTATGACTCTATAGGGAGACCATTATGATATCAGAAATCCTTAGCTCAATTTCCGAGCACCAGCATTTGGAACGGCTCCAGGCTCGAAAAGTGATGTCCGACATTATGCAGGGTCAATGGACTTCAGCGCAAATTGCGGCACTGCTCATGGCCTTGAAAATGAAGGGCGAAACCGTACAAGAGATCACCGGATTTGTTGATGCCATGCGCGATCACGCCCAAAAAATCAAAGGACCGGTCGATATGATCGACACGTGTGGTACAGGGGGAGATGGTCGTCACACCTTTAATATTTCCACAGCCGCAGCCATCGTCGCTGCTGCTGCCGGGGTCACCGTCGCCAAACATGGCAATCGCTCTGTTTCCAGTAAAAGCGGCAGTGCAGATATCCTACAAGCCCTTGGCGTTAAAATCGATTTGACCCCTCAACAAGCTGAAATCTGCCTGAACCAAATCGGTATTGCCTTTCTCTTTGCACCACTCTTTCACGGTTCCATGAAATACGCTGTTGCCCCGCGCAAGGAAATGGGCATCCGCACGGTTTTCAACATCCTGGGACCCATGTCCAATCCCGCCGGTGCCCGCCGACAACTGGTAGGGGCATTCAACAGGCCGACAGCTGAAAAGATGACCCAGGTCCTGCATGCCACAGGAAGTGAACATGTCATGGTGGTGCATAGCGATGATGGCCTGGATGAAATCAGTATCAGCCATGATACCCATATCACAGAATTGAAAAACAGTGAAATCAACTCGTATACCTTTAAACCGGAAGAGGCAGGCATCGATCGCTTTCCCGCAGATACGGTCAGAGGGGGCACACCAGAAGAAAATGCTCGGATCATGATGCAAGTCCTGCAGGGCGAGGACGGGGGCTATGGCCATGTCACGGCACTGAATGGCGGAGCGGCGATCTATGTGGCAGGAAAAAGTAAAACCCTCCACGAAGGGATCGAGATTGCACAAGAGCTGCTCAAAGATGGGTCTGCAAAACGCAAACTGGATGAACTGGTGGAAACAACGCATTCGCTATCGTAAGGATATTGCATATGGCTAACATTCTGGACACTATAGTCGATTCGAGTCGAAAACAACTGGACCTGGACAAATCGCGGGTTTCACCCGATCTTTTGCACGCCAGGGCATCAGAAAAACATGGCAATGGCAACGATTTTGAGACAGCCCTTAGCGGACAAGGCATCTCTGTGATCGCAGAAATCAAAAAAGCCTCGCCCAGCAAAGGAGTGATTTGTGAGAATTTTGACCCGGTAACGATCGCCCGGGAGTATGAACAGGGAGGCGCAGATGCTCTTTCAGTGCTTACCGAAACCAGCTTTTTTCAAGGGCATCCGGACTATTTACAACACATATCCGGACAGGTGTCGTTACCTCTTTTGCGTAAAGATTTTATCATCGACCGCTATCAAATCGATCAGGCGATTGTTCTGGGAGCCAGTGCAGTTCTTCTCATCGCCGCACTCCTGGATGATCGCCGGCTCACAGACTTTATAGACTATTGCCATTCGAACAACGTACAGGCACTGGTCGAAGTCCATGACAAGGAGGAACTCTTGCGCGTGCTCGATTCCCCCGCCCGTATCATTGGCATCAATAATCGCGATTTACGAACATTTGAGGTCTCTTTGCAAACCAGTCTCGACCTGATCTCTCTTTTACCCCCAACCCGCCTCTCTGTCAGCGAAAGCGGAATTTACACCCGGCAGGATGTACGGCTTCTCGAACAGGCCGGTTTCGATGCCATTCTGGTGGGAGAATCGCTTATGCGACAGCAAAATCGTGTTTGCGCTCTAAAAACATTGCGAGGCGACTCATGTGGTTGAAACTGTGTGGATGCACAAACGAAAAAGACGCAGAGGTCATAGCTCATAGCGGGGCCGATGCCATAGGCTTTATCTTCGCTGCCAGTCCACGGCAAATCGATGTGCCCACGGTTCGGAGATTAAGCCAGATCGCCAAAGGAGTGATGCGTGTCGGCGTTTTTGTGGATGAATCCATCGAAACCATCAAATTCATACGTCAAACCTGTCAACTGGATGCCATACAGCTGCATGGTCATGAATCACCCGGAGATTGCCGCCAGCTGGGAGGCACCATCATCAAGGGATTTCGGTTAAAAGAGTTTAAAGATTTCGAGCAGATGAACAAATTTCCCATGGCCTGGCGGCTCCTGGTCGACTCTTTTGTGCCGGGTAAAGCCGGCGGCACGGGCAAACGAATCAAAACAGAACTCATATCTCAAATTCCCAATCCCGACAGAGTGATCGTTGCCGGGGGCGTAAATAGCGATAATGTACAGAATATTCTGGACTCGGTTTACCCATTCGGACTGGATACGAGTTCCGGAATCGAAAAATCACCGGGGTTCAAGGACGAAAAAAAAATCAGACACCTGGTATCGTTAATCAAAGGATAGATATTATGCGTAAAAAAGGATATTTCGGAGAGTTTGGCGGACAGTATGTACCCGAACTCCTCATGCCAGCTCTCTATGAACTGGAGAACGCTTTTCATGACAGTCAAAAAGATCCGCAATTTACAAAGCGGCTCCAAAATTATTATCGTGATTATGCCGGCCGGCCCACCCCGCTCTACTTTGCAGAAAACTTGACCCGTCATGCCGGTGGAGCAAAAATCTATCTAAAGCGGGAAGATTTGAATCATACCGGCTCTCACAAACTCAACAATTGTTTGGGGCAAGTCATGCTGGCCAGGCAGATGGGCAAAAACCGCATTATTGCAGAGACCGGTGCCGGCCAACACGGTGTGGCGACCGCCACCGTATGTGCCCTGTTTCAAACAGAGTGCCACATCTATATGGGCGCACAAGATGTCGAACGCCAGGCTCTGAACGTTTTTCGCATGCAGGTGATGGGTGCACAGGTGATCCCTGTCTCCTCAGGCTCAAAAACACTCAAAGACGCGATCAATGAAGCCATGCGGGACTGGATTGCCAATGTACAGCATACGCACTATATCATCGGCTCTGTGGTGGGTCCCCATCCCTTTCCCACGATAGTAAGAACATTCCAATCCGTAATCGGCAAAGAAGCAAAAACGCAGTTTCAAGACCAAAACTTGCCACAGCCCGATGCAATAGTGGCTTGTGTTGGGGGCGGCAGTAATGCCATGGGCATTTTTTATCCCTTTATGCAATCCGATGCTAAACTTTATGGTGTCGAAGCAGGGGGATTTGGAGACCGGATCAGCGAACACGCAGCTTCGATCAGTCATGGCGAGATAGGGGTCTTTCATGGAGAAAAGAGCTATTTTATTCAAGACGCAGAGGGACAAATCGCGCCGGCGCATTCAATATCCGCTGGCCTCGACTATCCCGGAGTAGGACCAGAACATGCTTTTTTAAAAGCGAGTGGCAGAGCAGAATATGTGACAGCATCAGATGATGAGGCAGTGAGTGCAATGAAGCTATTGGCGCAGCAGGAAGGGATCATTCCTGCACTCGAAAGCGCACATGCTGTGGCCTATGCCGTCAAGCTGGCAAGCGAAATGCCAGCCGACAAGAGTATTCTCATCAATCTGTCCGGTCGCGGCGACAAGGATGTCCATACACTCATGAAAACAGAAAAGGAGCGGGATCATGACGCGGTTGCAGCAGAAACTTTTTGACAAAAAATCTTTGATCGTCTTTATCACTGCCGGTGATCCGGATATTGATACCACTTTGGATATAATGCGTGCCATGGCCAGAGAAGGCGTGGATTGCATCGAACTGGGCATGCCCTTTTCCGATCCCATTGCAGACGGACCCGTCATCCAACGAGCAACGGCCAGAGCCCTGGCGCAAAACGCGGGTATATCCCAAATTTTCGAGCTTGTAAAACGGTTTCGCACAGAATATGATACGCCTGTCGTGCTCATGGGGTATCTCAATCCGGTTTTACGCATAGGCAGTGAACACTTTATTCAACGCGCCCGCGCTGCCGGCGTCGACGGCCTGATCATTGCCGACCTGCCCTATGAAGAAGGGGAAGACCTGGAATCACTGTGCGCGAAATATGGCATGGCGTTGATCTATATCCTCGCGCCGGAACTCTCGACCGAACGAACCAAAGCTATCCTCAACGCCAGCACAGGCTTTGTCTATTGTGTGGCCCAATATGGCACAACAGGATCGGCATCCAGACAAATGAACGGCCTGCAATCGGTGATAGAATCCATGCGTCCCTTTACAGACAAACCGATAATGGTGGGATTCGGAATCTCTTCTTTGGATCGAGCAGCCCAGATCAGCCGTTTTAGCGATGGCGTCATCATTGGCAGCTGGCTGATAAAGGAATTGGAAAAGGCCAGTGACAAAGCCGGTCGGGCTGCAGAAATGGTGCGCGAACTGAAAAATGCAATCGGTTGATGACGTGTATATCTTAACGCAAGACCATCATTTTCTTGAGAGTCATTTCATAGGTCGTCTGCAACCGGTAAAAATAGATTCCCGATGGCAGCTGTTGGGCATTGAAATCGATACGATGGTGACCTGAATGGAGGGGACCGTTAATCAAAATATCGACTTCACGGCCCAGCACATCAAGAACAGCCAGCTCAACCCAGCCGGGATCAGGTACCTCGAATTCAATCGTTGTCGTTGGGTTGAACGGATTGGGGTAATTGTCATATAAAACGATAGAGTATGCAAGCTTGGCGGTCTCCTCTTGCTGAACCTCTGTGGTCGGCCGCTCTCCGCGAATAATCCACACCGGATATTTGGCATTTTGGATGATTTTTTGATCATTGCCGGCACCGGTGATACGATCAGAAGCCAGCGACACCCAATAGATATCAGATACATCATTTTCTGTATACTCGTAGATTATCGTCCAGTCATCGGGTGAAAAATGAGGGCGGGACAGCGACTGGCCATTATAAGTAATTTGACCGACATCTCCGGTTTCCAGATTGGCGCCCAGAGTATAGACCTCCTCTTGTTCATCCATAAAATCAAAGGCCATAATGTAATCATTATTGGTAGCCAACACCGGATTCCCGATATTGATCCCTATAGATTGTGGAGGAAATACGCGTAAAATCTTGCCGTCACTGAACCGCATAAGGTTTATATCCCAGTACTCCCAGATTTCTCCGCCTGCGACCTGGGCCTGATTCAACGCATCATATAATATATGTTCGTTATCCAAAGACCATTCCAGAACATCCGCATACATCGCCGTACCGGAACGTGTATCCTCTGATGTCGTCGGGGTGTAAATAGGCAGGGTTCGGGTAACAGGAGAGAACTCATTCAGATCGATGGCATAGATATATCCATCCTGATAGATTGAAGTGGCAGCGAGTTTTGTGCCATCCGGAGAAATGGCCATGTTTTGGAACAGTCCCGAATTATCCAGGCGGGTCACCTCAGAGCCAAACAGCGTCATCATATAGGGATTGTTGTCCGTCCCGATAAACAGAATGTATTCACCATTATCCGTTACCGAAGGCTTGCTCAAGACCGGCACATTTGAAATCAGATCAAAATCAGTCAAATTATTGGTGCGATAAAGATGATTGGTACCGGTCTCCACCACGAGAAAGAATTGCTCACCTTCAGGTGCAGGGGCATTGTCAGGAGGAGGTGAACCCGTCGATCCAAACAATCCCACCGCATCAAAGGCTTGTTGAACCGTCTGCTCTTCCATCGAATTCTCGCCATAGAGATCTCTAGCAGCCTGAACCATGCTTACACGCGCATCGATAAACTGGGATGTACGGGTCAGATAATAGACCAAAGCATGATACGCGATCTTTTCAGCCTTTGCCACACCAAGTTCAGAAGCAAAACGATAAAACGCATGGGAAACGATCGAACAATTGGTATGTACCCCCCCGTTATCATCGTCGATGCTGGTCACATAAAATTCATCCATATGAATCGGCAGTTTGTCCAAAGCGTTCACACTATTGGGCACTGCCATGTCCCGCAATGCATCCCCCGGCACACCCGGGGTCGTGACGTCTTCACCGATCAACCAGTCCCCGTTCTGCCCAAGAGAGTAAAATTCGGCACAGGCACCAAAGATATCGGCATATGCTTCATTCAAGGCACCGGATTGAAATTCATAGATCAGATTGGCAGTGTACTCTACCACCCCGTGACCCATTTCATGGCATACGATGTCCAGTGCAGAGGCAAGATCGTCGAACTGCTCACCATCTCCGTTGCCAAATACAAGAAATTTACCGTTCCAAAATGCATTGTTATAGTTGCTTTGATAATTCACGATAGCGGTAATGGTCTGTCCTCGGCCATCCAGAGAAAGATGACCAAAGCGGTCGGTCAGGTAATCATACATGATCCCGACATTACTGATCACACTCACCGCATTCGGCGCTGCCCAGGCATTTACATCATTGCTGTTGATATAATAGAGGGTCTCGTCAGCATGATTTGCATCGAGCACATAAATCACGCCCTGCCCATCATCTGGTAAAGAAGATGCCGAGGCATCGAACATGGGCTTTGAAGCATCGATCATATAATACTTTGACTGGCTCTGATAGGCACCAAAGGAAACCATCTGATCGAAATAGTTTTTGCCGCTCGCGATAACCGGCCCATCATAAACCACAAGATCCTGCTGGCGTAAAATTTCTCCACTCTCTGCATCGACAAAAAACTGCACTCGTTCATCCAACTTGCCTACACACTCGATACGAAAGGCCAGAGTATGTAGACCCAGTTCAGGGGCATAAACGATCAATTCACTGGTCGCTTTTGCCTCAAATCCCGCCGCTTTCATAGCCAGCGCTATGGCTTTTGATTCACTGATATCGGGTTGGGTTTGCACTGAACCAACAGGATCCAGCCGGCCATTCATACTCTTTAATTGCCCTTTTTCATCATAATGTACATAAATATCCCGGCCATAGACCGGAATACCGGCCAGTGTTTGTTGCATGCGAATATGCTGATTTTGAAATTCGTCGCTTTTTCGATCGATGATCTCAAGGCGGATCTGCGGATTCCTCAGGCCATAAACCGATTTTATCAGCGGTACGATCTCTGTGGACTGTATCCTCTGGCCATGACCCGAATCGAATCCGGAAATAAATATCGGCCGACCATTATCTCGCGTGATCATAAGGGCTTTTGGGGCCCCCGCAATGCGGGATTGAGCGATTCCCGAGGTTTTGGGTACAGATGAACGGGATCGATTCAGGGATTGTTTTGCTGCCCGGATATTTTTCGCGACCTGTTGTAAATGGTCAATATCGATCTGTCCGGTTGCTTGTTTTTCCGATTTGGCTCGTTTCCGATCAAACACATTGCTACCCAAAGACAATGAAAACTGCCCGATAACCAGTAAAATAACGACCATGCGTGACATGACTAGTTCTCCTGAAATTTTTCTCGACAAAGCCCATTCCATACCCGCAACCATTCACTCAAACATTGCGGGGGCTGTGCCCAACTCCCACCACCAGGCCAACTCCAGCTCTTAACAGAATCCCCCTCCTGAAATGTCAATGTGGTAGTCAGGTTAGCTGTAGAATGGATCGTTTGGCTTTGGATTCCACTGCGTTCGAAGCTTTTCATCAAAGACTGAATCTCTTGATCGGACAGTTTGCTGTGAGAGGTGATTGTAGGCTCTGTATGCAGTAACTTTTGCCATTTGATAAATTGACCTGATGTATAAAGCGTATAGCCGGCCAGTTGACCTGTAGCGCCGCCATGTTCAGCCAGCTTCCAAAGTATCGATGAATCATCCGGGATATTCAACTTTGGATGCTGATGACAAAATAAAATACAACATGAAAAAAAGAGTAGAAAATTTGTCTTCAAAATGCTCTCGTGATGATAAGAAATGAAGGTAGGGTAAATTAAGAAAACAAGTTTGAACTCGCAAACATAAAGTGAGGGCAAACCACGCATATAGGAAAAAAAAGCTGGTGATTTGCCCTCGAGGAGCCGCGGGGACAACAGGCCTCACGGCGATGTATTTAAGGGAAAAATGTTAGTAGCACAAAAAAACAAGTACTTGACCCACAATCCATACCTTGTGATCAAGAGCTTCCAAGTAATGCCGGAATATAAAGCAATTATTATGCCATTCAACATCACCTAAGCTGATGATTATCAAGACTCTCTTTTGGCTATAGTATCAAATTTTCAACAAAAAAAGTCGAAATTGTTGCAATTTTGCATCAGATAATTACACCCAGTAATGAATTGTTTAACGAGTATCCCTCTCAAAAAAGGATTCTGGTTTTGTAAACCTCATAAAGGATCGTGTTGTCATTATTGAGACGTCATATGGAGAGCGATTTTGACATAGTTTTTTCAAACAAGGTAAACCGCGAATAAACGATATTAAACACGGAATTTATAGCAGTATTCGAGTTTATTCGACTTCATTCGCGGTCTAATTTTGTGATCAAAACCCAAAAAACAAGACCCCTAACTTAACCGATGCGTCCTCGAAATCTCTTCAGGACGTGTGATACATACATCGAGATCCCGGAGAATGCCGTTTTCCAGGCTGTATATCCAGCCGTGTACAGCCAGCTGTTGTCCGGCTCGCCAGGCATTTTGTACAATCGTAGTGTGGCATACATTGGCGACCTGTTCGATGACATTGAGTTCACAAAGCAGCTCTATTTTCTCATGTTCGGTTTCACAGGCATCGATTTTGGTTTGATGATAGCGATACACATCCTTGATGTGTCGCAGCCAGTTATCGATCAGACCGTGCTCGCGGTTTTGCATGGCCGCGCGGATGCCGCCGCATCCGTAATGGCCACAGACAATGACATGCTTGACCTGCAAGACCTCAACCGCATATTGAAGGACGGACAGACAGTTGAGATCCGTATGCACCACCACATTGGCGATATTGCGATGCACAAACACCTCACCCGGTGCCACATCGATAATCTGGCTGGCCGATACCCGGCTGTCCGAACACCCGATCCATAGATAATCGGGATTTTGTTGTTGGGCGAGTTGTGCAAAAAAACCCGGATTGGAAGCGTTGACCCGCTCTGCCCATTGTTTGTTTTTTTCAAAGAGATGATTCAATAGTCGCACTGTTTTTCCTGTCTTTATAATCCGCTGGTAATAATCTTTTTCTTTCTATTTGGGTGTCAACTCGCTGCAGTGTAGCGTCTTTTCATAGATCACCTGGCCATCGTCCCGGATCAATCGCATGGTGACCCTGGGGTCTTGGAGGGTCGCATCGATGGTAAATTCGCCGAATGCATAGGTATTCTCAAATCCGTATAGCTGGGTAGTCCATTCCGGACGCGTCACAGAAGGACCCTCCCGGCCGCCTAGGCTGGCCGCTTCAAACTCGTAAAATTCGAATCCCGAGGGCTGTGGAATGCGAAATCCGCGTGCTCCGTGGCGATCTCCGGAAATAAGCAGCACACCGCCGACCGGCAGCAAGAAGGGTATAGGCGGTGCGGTAAAACTCTTGAATCCCCTGGGGCTTTTCGCCAAACAGATTCAGTACATATAAATTCGATTCCAGATCCCCCTTTTTGGTGCCGGTCTTGACCTGAGAACCGGCAGTTTGTATCAAAACACAGGAGACTAAAAATACCAGAAAACGTGTCACATCAATCCTTTCTTTTATTTTGCGATTCTTTCCAAACGAACAGCAGAAATAGAGCCTGTAAAGTGCAGTTATTTTTCAGTACCCGGCTGAGCAAGCTTTGAGGTATTTAAAATAATAATCCCTTCTCCAATCCGCAACCATCGTTTTTGATTTTTCTTGTTAAAATGAAAGGTTTGATCTCTCAATGAATCACGAGAACAGCATCCTGCCACTCTGCTGGCGGCACGAAACGATTGGACTTTAGGTTGGTGACAAGTCGGGTATTCCCTGTGGCCGGATCGAACCAGGTTGCCTGGAAAGGCTCTAGTGCCTCGAGGTGCTCCGGATGAATTTCAAGGGGTTCTATTTCAGGCAAATAAACAAGAAATTTCCCAAAATCCCTGGTACGCATCGAACACACTAATTTTTCTCCATTGCCGGGATCGGAAAAGATAATGGATTGATCGGGAATCAAAGTTTGCCATTCATGATCGAGTAAAAAAGATTTCAACACTCGGGCGATTTGCTCTGCACCGGGTGCATCAAGAGCGGTGTTCCAGGTCTTCTCACAATTCATCCCACGAAAGGGCCAGATCGCCCAATGACCATAGGTATGTCCGGCCGCACCGGCAAAGAACGCATGATAGGCCTGACGCCGCACACGCAACGGCGTAAGCCAGCCACAATCATGGCCATACTTGCCCTCTTCATAAGCGCCTTCACCGAGAATCGTGGGTTTGACCGGGTCGGTGCGCTGATAATCCTCGGAAACAAGGGGATAGATCCGGTCGAGCCAGCTGAATGTCTCCATCATATTCACATCCAGCCAGGCATCATGATGAAACCAGATCGACGATGAACCGCCTCTGGCACCGTTACTCAGGTAGGGGGCCTGTACGGCATGAAAGGTTATCAACGTCTGATCCCAATCCGCATGCGCAACATCGAACCGCAAAGCCTGATTGCCGGATACGCCCCGGCCAATCCCCTCGGCCATGGCCCGGTAAACGGGACGCTGATCCTGATCACCAAAGTTGACCGGATCCACATCCCCGCCGAGAACCCAGATAATATGCGGTTCGTTGCGATAGCGCTGTCCCAGAAACTGTCCGTAGCGTCGCGCTTCCGCCTCGGTAAACTCGATACGGCTGCCCGGCATGCGGTTGTTGATGAAAGCGTTACCCCAGCACGGCAGCAGGGCCAGATAGAGTCCTCGCGCTTTTGTCGCAGCCACCACATAATCGGCATGATCCCAGTAATCATTGGGGTTGTGAGGTGACCCTCCTGTTACAACCAGGGGCACAGAGGTATCCGGCTCGTCGGCGTCTCCGTGAAAGGGCCGATGTCCATAAACATTGGCGGCATTCAGAGGACCCAATGGCAAATCATTACCGTGCGGATACCAAAAGGCCACAGCCTGGATGAGCGTAAAGCCTTTTTCCTTGCGATGATCCAGATAGAGATCGATCTCTTGCCGGGTCAACTGTTGAAACATAGCCCACCCGGTATCCCCGATCCATAAAAAGGGATGACCGTCCTCGTGTGTAATATAATGTCCATTCTCAGAAATTTTCAATCGGCCATGCTGATCCCAGGGATTTTGGCTGGCACATTGGAGTGTGAGCAGGGCAATCATCAAAAAAACTCTAAACGTTTGCCGAATATTTATCATGTCGTTTGCCTCTAAGAGTTGAATTGTTGAAGCGTTAAACTGTTTAATGGGTTCTGGTTCGGAAACACCATGGACTATGCGTAACAATCATTTAGAAACAAATCGTCTTTTCTGTTTGCTGTTTAAAATCATTATACGCAATCTGATAGTGGGAAGCAATATAATTTGGATACAGGCATAAGATCAGGATCGGATCTGAGCGATTTCATTGCCAAAAGTGGGTTTTCAAAATGTCAGATCCGATCCGGCGAGTTTCATTATGAGGCGATGGGTTTTCGAATAAATTTGGGTCTGGTTAAAAGCTCGACCATCATATCGATTTCTTCATCATGCTCGGCAATAAACGTCTGTGCCACATCTTCGAGGGCATCCATATCTTGTCGGCTTCCTTCGTCCAGAAAGGCCAGACTCTTGGGGATACTGGGTTGCCAGCGAAAATACGTCGCATTTTTCTCCAAAAGATGTCGCAAGGCCATATCCGTCACATCTGCTTCACCATCGAAAATACTCTTGAGCAGTTCGCCGCCTTCTCCTAACCACTGGACAAAGCCCCATTTTTTGGCATCCGGAGAGACTGGCTCCGAAAAATGGCCTGTACCCAGCGATAGAACGATTTTATCCTGATTGAGGCTATCAGCTGTTTCTTCGATGGTCGCGAATAAGGCAGGATTGCCGAGGCCGCCATTTCCTCCATCCACCAATTGATAATGATCTCCGCTCCCTCCAACCTCTGGGTAGGCATTTATTCCCGGCGGAAGATTAGGGAGCTTGAGGGGATCAAGAGGATCTTTATAGATCGTATACGGTGCAAAAAAAGGTGCTGCCGCGGATGAGGCTGTGGCAGCTTGATACATGCGAAAATCCTTGTAATCCCGGGTACCCGGAATAGAAGATTCCTGCGAACCGATAACTTCAGGGGTCCGGCTTCCGAGGTCATAGGCATAGACAAACAGTTCGGTCAAGGCATCTTCCATCTTGAGATCACCCAGGTAATCGTGCAAGACATAAGCGAGTTTGTAAACATTCTGCAAAGGACTATTCAAGCGTTCCCAGGCGTTAGTGACGGTGTCGAGTGCCTTTTGGGCATGGGTGGCGATCCAGGATACCTTGCGATCCAACAGTTCTTCCATTGGTTCGAGTACGGTTTCGTTAAAAGACCCCCGGGAAAAGATCTCTTCTCCCAGAGTGCGATAGATCTCAACGATCTCTTCGGCACTGAACCTGGGCCGTGGTTTTCCTGCGGATTTAGGGGCGGCAAGCCCGCAGGACAATATGGCACCAGTGGAGGTACCGCAGATCCGGTCAAAAAGTTCTGAGGAGTGCATCCCCGATCTGTTCTCGATCTCTTTGAGAATCACGGCCGGTATCATGCCACGGGCGCCTCCACCATCGATACTCAATATCCGAAAAGCATGATGACCAAACTCGGCAGGTAAATCAAAGAGTTTTTCAGAAAAATTGCGATTGAATACAGGGTTCTTTTTCACGTGTTTTGAGTCCGGTCTTTTCAGCGGCGAATTTCTATCCGCACGGTTATTGGGTCCCCTTTTCCGGATGGGTCTCGATCTTTGGTTTTTTCTCATCATCACAAGTAATCTCCTCTAAAAACGTAAAAAGCTTGAACAAAAACGTATGATTGCAAGGCATTCAAGTATCCTTACAAACAGAATCAGCTGATAAAAATAAGACAATGATCGAGACATTTTTATTCCTCAACAACAAATTTTTCGAATCAGGGATAATCTTGCAGCCATTGAATCTACGGGTAGAGTCAGTATTTATTTATTGGAGAGAAACAATCATGATGAAATGGAACCCGGGCAGCTTTCCCCGGGACAGAATTTCTAACCCTGTAAGTTTTTGTCGTGCTTGGCCGATTTTCGAGCATCCTGATCATCCATATGTCATAATTCAATGTCAGGGAATTACCAATGACATCATTATATGACAACGTATATACTCATCGTACTTGTCCGTCTCCTATTTACAAGCACTTATAAACAAAAAAAACAAGGCACAATTTTTGCTATACCCATAAAAAAATATTACAATATTGAACCATTAGTACAAAATAATTATTAATAAATAGATTATGTATATTTTTCATTGTAAAAAATCGCTCTATTCAGTGCCATTTGTAAGAATTTTATTGTCATATGGTCTGCATCACAAAAACTGAATGTGATTTTAAATCTACCTAACCTATAGGCATACTGAATTTCTCTTACAATCAAAAAGGACAGGTATTGAAAAAGCCCTTGTGGTGTCGACCATGAAGATAATCGCGTCCAAATGATTCTAGAGGAGAAAAACGATGAAAAAACTAGGCTACACCAGCTTGATGCTAGTGATGATCTTGGGCTTTGATTTGGCTTTCTGCCAGATGATCGTAAAAAACCAGCGATGGTACAAGTGTTCTTATGCGTGTCGATGATAATGGTAATGCCACGATTACAGCAAAAATGACAGCACAAAACATTGCAATGACAGGACAGACACCTCGGCAAGGCAAAGTCCTTTATAGCAATGACAACGCAGGTAATTTGCGGTGGTCAGCTCAACCGACGAGTTCCGGACAATATCTCAGCTGGAATGCCTCTACCAACCAATGAGATATTGCCGCACCACCTTCGAGACATTGGCAACGCAGTAGCAGTGCACTCTATCCTAACACGATTTCCGATAATGTGGGAATCGGCACATCAAACCCCACGAGCCGACTGCATGTGAACGGAAATCTGCGAATTCAGGGTATCGGTTCCAACAGTTCGAATACCCGTATCTTAACCGTAGACAATAGCGGTAATGTGCGTTATCGGGATATGCCAAACTTGTTCAACAATAACGATTTTCGCATTGAACATTATGGGGGGACATATGGCCAACACGATAATGGCATGAAGGCGAATTCTCACTGGAACGGGATTTGTGGTCGTTTAGAAATGGATCCTGATGGAGGGTCCTTTTATGCAGATTATGTCAGAACTGTAAAAACACATCGGTACTGGGAAGTCGAGACCGTCGGTCATATCTCGACTCATGGAGAAGCAAGAACCGTAGGATGCGATTATAATGTCCAGTGGTGGAATGGCTCTGCATGGGTAAATGTTTTCTCTTCAGGGGTACGGAAATCATACTCTACAGAAACGACTCCCAGGCATTATCATGATCGTATCCTGTTTGATCTCAACAGTCTGCCTGATGGAACCCCCATCCGTGGCAGAGTCTGGAACCATAATCCTTCGCCAAACTCTGACAACAGCTGGTCGTGCGGTTTCAACACTGGTGTGCATTCCAATTCGTCCGCTGACCACCTGTATCTGGGTGCGCGTGAGGGTGCCCAGAATTAATCAGGATCTTGAACGTTCTGCAAATTTTGATTCAAGTCCGTTTCTCAGCAGAGTTGAACGAGAGTACCCAAGTGAATACGATAACCATGCTTATTTCCAGGCTGATTTCAGGGTCTGAAGCGCATAGTCGTCGTTTTCTCTTTTTTCGAAAATCGTTTCAAGGTGGGGCGAAAGACTTGCTATAGATTCAAGAGCACGGTCGAGTGTTTCAGACTCGACAAGGCTGTAATGTTTGAGAAAATCACACCAGTGAGGCAGACTTGAAAATAATGCCACCCCTCGGTAATACCGGCCGCTCATAAATCCCATGAGGTCCGAAAGATAGGTATCCAGTGTGGATCGATCCGGACAAAGGATATGCCTTGCCCAGGGATTGTGAGTGGATTTTTTGCCCGAGTGCCTGGATTCAAGGTCACCGACCAGACGCTTTATCAGATATTTAGAGAGTTCTTCCCGCATCAGTTCTACTCTGGTAAGTGGATGCTTGGCATGATGGGCCAAATACACAAAGAACTCCATGGTTAGCCAACTCACTTTTTCACTCAATTCTTGCTTTTGGTCTGCTTTGAGAGTGTGAACGGGCTGATCGAACATTTCTGGTGTCCAGTCACCTGTTTGTTTTCCTGTCAGTATATCAAAATAATATTTAAAACTGTCCAGATCTAACGACACAAAATATTCTGTACGTTTTATCAGGTCTTTATCCAGCGCAGGAGTTGGCTGATCTTGCATGGACATAAACAACTCGAGTTGAGCCCCATTTTCGGCAAACTCATTTATCGCCCAGGGCATCAGGTCCTCGCTGTTTTTTACAGCATTCCACCCTGCCCTGTACCCGTCGCGCAATGTTTCGGTCTGACCATGAAAAGCCACCTGATCGGCTCTGGGAAAAAAGAGATCCAGGTTCTGGGAGGCAAAACGACCATACTCGACAAATTCAGGTTTCAAGGCCTGATAATCTCGCTCCAGGATTAAAAAGTTTATGCAAGGCCCCAACAAGTAATTTGCATTTTTCTCATATTGTTCGTAGAGGTTCGCTTTCAAGAGATCAACCATCGCACGATATTGATGGTGTTCTTTCTGCGATTGCGCAGATTCACTCAACTCGTTGAAAACTTCAAATATGATTTCACGATCATGCAGTTTGGGATCATCGATCAGGGATTCGATCATTTCGAGTTTGGAATTAAAATCCGCCTTTTCATAGGCATGCCAAAAAACGTCAAGCTTGTCGGGCGTGGCGGAATCTATCGCAGAAACAGGCACCTCCGCTTTAGAAATAGGTTCGGAAAGCTGTTCGCTGACGTGTTCTGCCTGATCATTGGACAGACAGCATTTCTTGTATTTCTTGCCACTGCCACAAGGGCACGGGGCATTGCGACTGTGTTTGGTCATAAAGTTGTCTCTAATTTTGATTTAACTTTTTTTTCGGACTAGTCATCCCTCGAACCGGTTCAAATGACTAGCAATCCGGTCCAAGCCTTGGTTTTAAGTCTCTTCTGAGGTCCGACCCCAGTGCTGTTGATTTAAAAAGTGGGTCGAAATGCCTATTATATCCAAAACTCAATTTTCCTTTGTGACCTTTTGTGGAGACAGATTTAAATTGAACACTTTCTCATCCTTGTCCACACACCCGAATGCCTGAATCAAGGCAAAAGGATTTTGGATCGTGAGTGGCTGCTCTGCAACATAATTGCGCATACGGCAGCCAAACATGCTGACCGTCAATTTTTCATTGCCGCGCACAAGCAGAAAATCGTGTGATTTTCCCACCGTGCTAAGGGCAGCATTGCCTCCTGAAAAACACTCGACCGCGGTGAGTGAGGTGTGTCCTTTGCCTTCGATGATCAGAGGGTGAATATCCACAATGTCAGCTCCGGCATTGGCGATGATCGATCCCTGGCTGATCTGCCAGTTGCGATTAAAGGTGTTATCCCCCAATTTATGAATACCCACTGCAACACAATCCAGATTGAAATTGGTGAGCTGACCATAGGTCGCCGGTCCCAGATAAATGCCGCCCCAGGTGCCAAAAGTAAAGAGATCCATGAGCTGGGCATTGTCCGTATGATCGATGATATAACAAAATGTTTCTCTGGCCATTACCGCATCCACCATGGCTTTCGAGTATTGGCCATCTATAAAGCGTCGATTGGCAGGGTTGACATGACAATGCAGGATTCGCGGAATATCATAACAGTGGTCGATACGAATGAACGTACCGCTGAGCGGATAACCATAACAGTGCTCGATCAGAATCTGTTCACAGGCGAATGGCCGCAGGGCGTTGAAATCCATGGCCAGGAATTCGCCGAAAAACGTGAGACAGGATAGAGTCACTCCCTGAGCCCTCGAGGTATGGGAGACCTGAATCGTGGGGGGATATTCGATCACCCTGTCAGGATCATCCACCGGCTGGCGTGGATACCAGAACTGGATACCGCGTATCTGAGTTGCCGTTTCAACGGTCAGGAAAGATTGCGTGGTATCCTCGATGGCAAACACACTGCCCACCGGCTGCGGTTTGTCCGGATGACGGGTTCCTCGTCCCACCGGGCCATGTACACCCAAAAGGGAGA
>WJME01000302.1 GCA_014728115.1 Candidatus Zhuqueibacterota bacterium
CTTCATAATCATCATCATCAGTCTCATTACTTGTATAATTTGATTTATGCTCTTTATAAAAAGGATAGGTTAAAGTGGGATCCAAAATAATACCAAGCTTTGATGTGCCATCTAAAAATGTCCCAGGGTCATAATCCAGGTCATAAAAGTCACTGATTGGATATGTTTGCAAATCCAAATAAACCCACCAGTCACCGGCGTTTTGATCTTTAAATCTTTCATTACGACGATATCTACCCCCAAATTTCAGTTCACCTGTAATACCAAGACTAAATTTATAAGGAATTTTAAAATTCACACCAGCGACGTAACTGCGCTCCTGAACAGCATTGTCACTATAGGAAGCGCCCTGCACGCTGGCGGTACTATCCGGAATGATGTCTTTTACAAAATCAGCTGGATGGACGGTTTCAAAATCTACATCAGGTAAACGTGCATTATCCTGCAAAAACTTGAGAGGCGTACTATAAAGTGTATTATTTTCTGTATAGGAATGAGCCAGACTCCAATCCATTTGCATGCCTTTTATCAATCCTTCACCTTTTAAAACATTTGAAATCAGTTCAATTTCTCTTATCGGATTATTGATACTGGATGTAGCATTCATATTATTGCCGGTATAACCGGTCGTACGAATCCGAGAATCCCGGCCGGTTTTACTATAAAAATTGGACAGCATAAAACTCCAGTCGTTATAATCATAATCCAGAATAAGAGTCCCGCCATAACGGTTGCGGTATTCCTCGTGATCACCGACAGTTGCCTCAGTCATTCTTAAAGGAACAGTGCCATCTTCTTTCGGCGCACTCAGCACATAACCAGCACTCAGATAATCTTTGCTTCGATTGCGATATTCCGAATTGACAGAGGCCTGTAGTCCAATCTTGTTATTCAAAAGACGCTGGCTCCATTTGACAAATGCCTTGTATTGAAGATAATCTTTTTCGTGGGCATTATAGGCGCCATAAATTCTAACCATACGTTCCGGCTTTTCTTTTGCTTTTGCTAGTTGCAAGTTCACAACGCCGCCAATAGCATCTGCTTCCATATCCGGTGTTAGCGCTTTATAGACTTCTATGCCACTTAAATTTTCAGGCGAAATCATGCTCAAATCACTGGATCGATCATCTGAATCAGTCGATGGTACCGCAATCCCATTAATCATAATCTTGCTGTATTTGGGTGATAAACCACGTACAACAACTTTTGCTCCTTCACCAGCGCTGCGAATTAAGGAAATGCCAGGTAAGCGAGATATCGATTCAGCAGCATTGGCGTCCGGTACTTCCTGGATTCGTTCAGCAGCCACTACATTCTTGATAGCATCTGCTGTCAATTGCCGATTAATGGCTTCTACTTGTCCCTCTCGCTGTGCCGTTATAACAATGGCCTCATCATATTTCAATACGCTGGGTGTTAAAGTAATATCAAGTCTTGTTGTTTTTCCAACAGACACAACAATTTCTTTTTCAAATTGCCTATAACCAATATATGTAAAAACAAGCGAGTATTTCCCCGGCGGCACATTGAATATTCGAAATTCACCATTTATATCAGAAGAAGATCCCATGCTTGTCCCTTTAATTACACAATTTGCACCTGGCAACACTTTCCCAGTTGCTTCATCCGTTACAGTCCCTACAATATTTCCAGGTGGAGCCGCGTTAAGATTATTAAAGATTACCAAGCATAATACAAAGTACAGAAGAAACAGGAGCTTAGATTCGAAATATCCATTCTGTATCATTTTTTTTAACTCCTTTATTTAATTCATTTATATTCAGTTTTAATTTATTTTACTGTATGAAAATAGGATTATCTCTTAAAGTGAATTCACGGTTACGTAACGGTGAATTATTGGTTACATCAGAGTACAATTGGTTTGCATAACACTCTATTTTTGCATTTTGAATTGTTATTTGCTTTCAGCAGTGAAGGGGATTATAAAAAGTGGTTATGACAAAGAGAGAAAAAAATGGGGAAAATAAGGTGAGAAAAAGGCCGAAGATTTTATTAAAGTTAGAAACTACATATTGCCAATATTTTTAGCAAGGCAAGGCTTTCTTGCAACTGCTCATACGAGCGCAGTACTGTTGCTTGGATGAAACCGAATTCTTGGATTTTATCAATATAAAGTTTTTGCTGTGCTTGCCATAAATCGAATTGATTTTGCATGATGAACCAGCTTTTCGGAGTTCATCGAAATGTTTTGGAAAGAAATAAAGCCATCTCAGAACTGAACTCGCTCTGCCCTTTAACCTCTGTGTTCGGTGGTAAATACCATCTTGAGGCTATTACCACAGAGGCCATAGAGAAAAAAACAGAACGATATATATCCCTTACCGAACATACAACAGCTTTTGCACCTTTTGCTCGACGCCATATACCGCCTTGAGAAAATAGAGTCCGCTGGACAGGGGCGTGCCGTTATCGCTGTCGCCGTGCCAATGCAGAGTATGCGGTCCTGCGGCCAGGTGTTTGTCCGTCAGCACACGTACGGTCTGGCCCAGAGAGTTGACCAGCGACAGGTGCACCCGACCGCTGCGGGGCAGGGTGAATCCGAGGGTGACGGTCGAGTTGAACGGATTAGGATAGGGCGGGATCAGGGAAAACCGGGACGGCTGCCGCGTCTCTGCACCTGCATTGGCGACTGGCGTGGAGGTCAGGTCCTGTTGCAGAATATATACCCCGTCATCATGGTCGGCGATATAGACATGGGGATCGTCAACATAGAGACTGCGGGCGGTGCCATAGGTGTCAAATCCGGTGATCCATTGCGGATTCTCCGGATCGCTGATATCTGCGATCTTTAATCCGCTGCTTCCCTGCGCACAATAAAGGAACGAGCCCACAGCCCTGAGCTGGTTTGTATGATCGATATTCAGTTTTTTGACAAAAGCCGGACTCTCGGGTGTGTCGAGGCTGAATATCCACAACTCTCTTCCCGTGGATACATAAAGATAGCCCCGATGGCCCAATACGTCGTAAATCCACTTTGGAATTTCAAGGTTCCCGGTCAACGAGAGCGAGCCGCCCGAGGCGTCGATAATATGCACGAAGGAATCCCGCTCAGCGGCATAGAGATGATCATCTGCCATGGCAAGGGTGTATACCTTGCGCTCCGTGTCCACGGAATCGACCGGACTCGGTTGCGCCGGATCGGTAATGTCGAGCTTGTAAACCATGCCCTTGGTGTCTCCTGCATACAGGGCTTGCCCGTCCCGGACAATGCTTTCGATGTTTCGCGACGGCGGATCGAAATGATGCACCTCTTGCGGGGCATAGGGATCAGAGATGTCGATGGTCTGGATGCCGGCCGACCGGCTCGCCAGATAGATCATGTCCTGGTTGACGGCCATGCCATAGATGTCGGATCGTCCGAGTCGTTCTGCAAAAATTCGCTCGGGCTGGCCAGGATCCGAGAGATCATAGACATTAAAAGTGCCTGACGAACATCCGGAATAGAGATAACCGTCTTTTTCAATGACATGATAAGCCGCTCCGCTGGTCAATATGCGGCCTCTGGTGGCCATACCGGGCTTGATTTGTACGCACTGCAATCCGGCTTCCTGGTCAGCCACAAAAAGAAACGAATCAGTTGCCGCTACCTCACGCGGATGTCCTGTCGTGTTTATTTCATCGACAAAAGACAGTGTGCCTTCGCCAGACAGGTGCAGTTTATGAATGCTTGCTCTAAAGCTTACTGCATACAGGGTATCTTGATCGATATGAATATCATAGTATTTGTGCGACTGTTCATAGCGGTCCAGATAGTGGGGACGGGCAGGATCGGACATATCATAGGCCGTGACACCACTATCGTTGAGGATATAGCCCTTGTCGTCGACCCAAGAGATCCGGTTGATGCTCCCCGGTGCTGCCAGGGTGTGCAACAGCACAGGACGGGTCTTGTCCGATATATCATAAAAATAGACGCTGTCCACCCAGGCGCTGACACAGAGCACAGAGCCGGACAAAGCCAGGTTGCCGACGTTTTTGCTGGGGAATAGGGTGCTCTTCAGCTGTGGCTGGTCGGGCGAGCTCAGATCATAGATGACGATTCTATCGCTGGCTGTAGCATACAAATACCCGTCCTCGATCATCAGCCGCCAGAGTGCCAGGTCCGGTGTGGCGAGCAACACCGGTTGTGTGGTATCGCTGATATCATAGATAAACAGTGCGCCCGTCGAGGTGATAACATAGACATAATGGGAATAGAGGGCTATATCCTTGATCGCTCCCTCGGTCACTGTTTGGGACAGAATGACCGGATAGTCCGGATCGCTGAAATCGGCGATTTGCATATAGGCGCCATTCTGAAACACGACCGTATCCCCGCTGGCGACCACTTGAATGCAATAGCCGTCACCGGCACGTCCCAACAGGGTGAGGGACTGTGCAACCAGGGATGAGATGAGGAACAAAAGAACAAACAGTACATGGATTATTCGCATCGCGTTCTCCTATCAAATGCATCACTGGAATATTATGATTCCAATATATTATTCTTTGTGAGGGAGAAAATATGGAAACATTTTTTTCAAAATCGAAAGGCCCGAGGCATCGGAAAAATGCTCTCGCGGAGGCGCTGAGGCGCGGAAAAACAGAGTTTTCATTTTTCCTTTGCGTCGTTGTGTGTGTCAGGATCTCTCGCTCAGACGTGGAAAGAAATCAGAAAAGTTGTACAATGATTGTTCTTTCCTGGTGGCCTTGCGTCCGGGCGAGTCGTTTGGGTGTTCAAATATAAGAGAAAATGCCTTCTTTGCAAAGAAAATGTTCGATCTGTTTGCTGGTCTCGCAGGAGGCTATTTTCGGGTTTTACGCACGCCTGACATGATACCCAGGCCGGCAAAGACCAGCAGGATGGCAGCGATCCATACCGGGCCCAGACCGATGAGGTGCAATACAAATCCCAGACCCAACAGAAAAATGGTATAACCCATCCCATAGAGTGCAAAATTCTACATGTGACCCCCAGAAATCCTAGAGTTGATGATTTTAACGGGCGGCGTAGATGCTGTCTGATATCAGGATGATGTCCGATCGGTTTTAAAATGACGGTATAATTTGATTCCCCAATAAATCACCGCGACAATCAGAACAAAATAGGTGAGCAATTGTAATAAAAGGCCTGTAACGAGTCCAGATAACCAGACTCCGGCCAGGATAACCGCGGCAAATGCAAAGAGGATGATGGCTTTCAGAGTTGTTTTCACAGATTCCTCATTTTTCAGGTCACTTTACTTTTAAATAACGATTTTTATATGTCTTTGATTC
>WJME01000303.1 GCA_014728115.1 Candidatus Zhuqueibacterota bacterium
CCAATTAACTCGGAGCGTCTTTCCCATAAGATTTTTCTTGACGCCTTTGTGAGAGCACGACCAGTACCCACGTTAAACTCCGTTCCGTCGGTGTCTTGGACTTTGAATGCACCAAGGGAATCTTTTGCCCAGCCTGTTCCCTCAATACAATTGATTATGGTGTATTCGTCTACCTCCGTTGGTTTAAACTTAAGGATGGACTTTGATTTCTTGTGTTCGTAGAAGCCATAAGGGTCTCTTATGATTAATCCTTCGTACCCCTGTATTCTTACGTAATCATCAGCATGAACCACCCAGCTTGATCTCGTATCAAGATAGGGTTTGACTATCTTGATGAGGGGGAGATCTTCAGAGAACAGTTCTAACATGCTTTTCATTCGACTTAGCTTTTCCATTCGTACACTTTGGATGGACTCATCAGCAATGTCGAATATATGATATTCGAGGAGTCTATTAGGACATGAGGATGTTCTCTTTCCTATGCCGTTTATCTCCTCTTGTGAGAGACCGTGGAGGTATAGCTCCCCATCCATGGTAGTTCGATACTCTCTGAATGTTTCAGTAAAAATTCCAAGTTGGAATTTTACCTCCTCATGGAACTTGATTGGGAGACCTGTAGACGAATACAGAGAGAATCCTTCATCTTCCCATTTTGCAAGACATCTCATGCCACGAAGTTTAGGTTGAAAATATACGAGGGATGGAAACTTCTTTAAGAGTTTCTCATCAAACGTGGTTGCAAGTAGACAATTTCTTTTTCTCATGATGTTCCTTTCATAGATTGTGTTCTTCTTTGTATTCCTTTGCAATTTGTAATTCCTCAAGTGCGTTATTATGTCTTCTTCTGCAATGTATAACATTCAACTCTCTTTTAATCATAAAGGAATTGAATGCCAATTCGAGAGTAGGATAAGCTCTTCTCCTTTCTGATTCTTTGCTTGTCCAGAATTTGCAACGTGGATCTATTAGTTGACCAAAGATATGTTCCTTTCGAGCTATCCATACGCCTTTAGGAGTTTCCTTCAGAATTTCCCACTCGACCAGGCGCACACTTGGCACATCAAAATGACCAGAACATAACCATTCTATTTCAAAGCTATATAATATTCTGCCTTGTTCGAACCGATTTTCAGTCATCCTCATCCTCCTTAGTTTTTGTGGTAACAGTTGTTGTAGTTTCTGTCTCTACAAATAAATTTTTTATAAGCGTAAAAACTCCCATAATTTCCTCCTTTAAAGAAATATATTCTACATTCTTTCTTTTCGTTTTTCACATTTTTTTCTTTAACAATGTTTTTATTTGTAAATTGACTTTTCAACATCTATACAAAAAACACATCTTTCTGGTTCTAAATAATTTACTACGCGGTCTAACGACACGTCAAAAAGCTTGCACACCCATTTTATATTATCCACAAAACTTACATTACGAAGATAGGGACAATTAGTACTACACAAGTATGATTCCCCAAGGTTATTGAATAATGCTTTAATTTTTATGCTAACCTCTTTTTCTTTTAATATCTCATGATAAGTATTCATAATTTCCTCCTTCTTTATTCTATAAAATCTTGACATTTTGTCCCCATCCCTTTAAAAATTATATTATTGTTTCATTGATTCCACTCCATCAGAAAATCCTGCACTATAGTATTCTTGTCTACAAGTTTTGCAGGAAACGTATACTAAATTCTTGTCTATGGTAGTTTGTCTGCATAACGCATCTCCACAGGCAGAACAAAATACCTCAATGTTGACACTGACTTCTGTTTCTACTTCTATTCTTGGCATGGCTATCCCCTTTCTGAATATGGATCATAAATTGTTTCCTTTGATGAAGGATCATTTGATCCTCCCGTAAGGTGTACTCTGATAACGTCTTTATCAAGAGTACTATCATACTGAATAGATACTTTTACTCCGGTGTTCCACCCTCGTATGTGTGCAGTGAATCCGGATTCCTTCGAGCCTGTGCGTGTTACTGGCCTTTGACTCCCTTGCATTATTCCATAAAATCTTGACATTTTGTCCTCCTTTTCAGATTAATATGTGTTTACTTCTACGTTCTATACCTAAACACTGATGACACCTTATAGGTTCGCAGTCATTTTCAGTACAGTCTATCTTCTTATTGAATAATCTACAGATCCATTGAACATCATTAATATGTAAATCAAAAAACTTACGGCAATACTTACATTCGGGACTGCACAGACGAGAATCAGATAACACTTTGATGTTTATGTTAATTTCTTTATCTATCAATTTGATTCTTTCTAAAAACGTCTCCATAATTTCCTTAAGAGTAGCAGTACACTCATCCATTGTTGTCCTCCCTTTTGATAAAGTTACTGAATGATTCTTTTTGCATATATTCTTTCGTTCTCACTATTACTTGACCTTCCTCCAGATTAAACTCACTCGACTTAAGCATAAGAAGATTATTCGACTCGTCAATATGAAAGACGCAGTCGAATGAGAATATTTCAAATGCCTCTTTGATTACCTTCTGAA
>WJME01000304.1 GCA_014728115.1 Candidatus Zhuqueibacterota bacterium
CATCATCCGCCACCTCCTCACCCGACGTTTCGACATTGCCATAGATCTTTTTGGAAATCCACGTTCAGCATTGCTCACCTTTTTAAGCAGAGCCAAAACAAGGATTGGCGGGGACTTTAGGATGCGTAAACACTTTTACACGCGTTCGATTTCTTTGCCCGATACAAATATATCCTCAATAGATTTTCATCTTGCCTATCTGCAGCCCCTCGACATCGAATTCAAAAAGAGAGATCCCTATCTGACCCTCAGTGAGGCGGAACAACAGTGGGCCAACTCTTATTTGCTAGAAAAAAAAATCCATCTCGATAAAACGATTATTGGACTTCATCCCGGAGCGACCTGGCCAGCCAAACGGTGGATGCCTCAAAGATTTGCACAATTGGCAGACAGACTAACAGACAGAGGATACCAAGTCATATTTACCATGGGGCCAAACGAACAATCTCTTTTAAAAGAGGTATTTAAATACACAACAAAGACATTTACTCCCCCCGAGCTATTGACTTTGCGACAACTGACTGCATTGATCTCGCTATTTCATGTCTATGTATCCAATGACTGCGGTCCCATGCATATCGGGCCTGCGGTAAACACACCCACAGTGGGAATATTCGGTCCGGGCGAACCGCATATATGGTTTCCATACTCGCCCGATAACGGTCATCAACTGGTCTATCATCAAATCGATTGCAGCCAGTGTCACCAGGATTTCTGCGAAAAGATGGATTGTATGAAAGCCATCACAGTACATTATGTATTGGATAGAATTTCTGTTGCCTTGAATAGGGGAAAAACAAAATGAACAAACATCCTCAAATCATCGTCGATGGATATAACATGATCTTGAGAACCCAACCTAAACCATTTGGCGATGAAAATGACATTTGGCAAGCCCGACAAGCCCTAATCGATCGTCTTGCAGCCTACAAGTCACAAAAAAATATCAATATCACCATCGTATTTGACGGCAGTCAGCCTTTTCCTGACAATCATGCTCACCGAAGATCCGGTATCCATATACGATTTGCCAAAATCGCGGACTCGCTGATTAAAGAAATTGTCGACCATGCCCGGCAGCCGCGCAACGTCACGGTGGTCACATCTGATCGGGATCTGGCCTTTACAGTACGGTCTCAAGGCGCTCACACAATGGCGGTCGAAGCTTTTGAAAAAAAGTTAAAAGACAGCACCAATCCCGGTAAAGAATATGAAGCAAAATATAATGCGCAGCTCTCTGACAAGGAAGTAAAAGCGTGGCTAGAGTTATTCAAAGGAAACTCTGAAAAGAATTGAGATTCTATCACCATCCTATCATCGTTAACTTGACGTTATAGGCCCAGAATGAGTAAAACACAAAACAATCTGCAAAAAGTCATGTTTCGGCGCAAAGCTGCGGTCGCCGCCATTGTGGTTGCAACCTTTTTATTTCTCGTTTTCATCAATATCATTAGTGCGTATATCCTGCAACGTATGGGTACCCTTTTAAAAGATTCGCAAAGTGAACGGTTACGCTCAACGGCATTATTGGCAGCAGAATTACTAGAGCGCGATCTGACTTTTTTTGACGATCCATATGAAAGAGGACTGGCGAGAATCACTTTGGCGCAAATTCGCACTGAACACCAGCTGGAGGCTGCCTATATCATTGATGCAGATCGTACAATATTACTGGACTCCCGCCCAGAGCTCGAATGGCAAACAATGCGCAGTTATTTGACGCAGGACAGCATCCTGATCAAGCAGGCTCTGGAAAAAGAGAATGCAGTATCTCCCCTCTATAGTATTGAAGGCAACTATTTTAAAAATGTGTATCAACGATTAAGCCCTCTCCAGGGTCACCCGGTGATTCTGGTCCTTGAAGCAAATGCCGGATTTTTCCGTGCTTTGGAACAGTTTCGGGGAGCTTTGATTGTCGCAGCGATCACCAGCGGTATATTGTTGATTTTTCTCACCGGATTTCTCATCATAGCCACCTCCCGGTTTTTGCGAACCGAACGCCAGCTGGAACAATCTCAAAGACTGGCTTCTCTGGGGCAAATGGCAGCGACCGTTGCCCATGAAATCCGTAATCCCCTGGGCATCATCAAGAGCAGCAGTGATATTTTGAAAAAGAAAATCACTCCGAACAATCACACCGAACTCATCGAATATATCGATGATGAGGTCCAGCGCATCAATCGACTGATAAGTGACTTTTTAGCTCTTTCAAAACAGCCACAGCTGACCCTAGAAAAATACAATCTCACCCATCAACTAGAGTCGCTTGTGGATACTCTGAACCAGGCCCATCCCGACATTACATTCAAATCCAGGATCGCTCCGGACCTTTTCGTCCATTACGATCAAGATCGATTGCAACAAGTTCTGTTAAACATATTGCAGAACAGTATTCAAGCCCTGGAGGGCAGATCCGGTGAAATCGAAATAACTGCAGAGACTTTTCGCGCAAAAAGAAAACCGTTCCTGGCCATCAAAATTTCGGATAATGGTCCGGGCATTAAAACCAACCCCGAACAAATTTTTGAACCGTTTTACACGACGAAATCTCGTGGAACCGGTTTGGGACTCGCTGTGAGCAAACGCATCATCGAAGCCCATAACGGCTCCATCCGGGTTAGCAATCAGAAACCGACAGGATTGCGGGTCGAACTCGAATTTCCTGCGAACAAAGAGGAGAAAAGATAATATGCAAGGCCGCATACTCGTCATCGATGATGAAAAACGTCTATGTACCCTGTTGAAAACCGCCATTGAATCTCCCCAACTGGCTGTTGCGACGGCTAACACCGGAGAATCTGCATTGGCTGCGTTTGAACTGGAAAAATTTGATATCGTCATCAGTGATATTAAAATGCCCGGTCTATCAGGATTGGATGTCCTTGAACACATTAAAAGGATCTCACCGGAAACAGAAGTCCTTCTCATGACCGCCTATGCAGAAACCCAAACCGCTGTACAAGCGATGAAAATGGGTGCATTTGACTATTTGATCAAACCATTTGAAATGGATGAACTTTCTCTTAAAATAGAACAAATTTTGGAAAAGCAGGCTCTCAAACAGGAAAACCAAAATTTACGACAACAAGTGCAACATCGATTTTCGTTGGATAACATGGTCGGAAAAAGCGGGGCCATGCAGCGAGTATATGAACTGGTGCATAAAGTGGCAAACAGCGATGCGACCGTACTGATCCGCGGAGAGAGCGGAACGGGCAAAGAGCTGATCGCCAAGGCTCTGCATTTTATGAGCCAGCGCAAGGAACACCCCTTTTTTACGGTAAATTGCGGAGCCCTGCCCGACAATCTGCTAGAGAGCGAACTCTTTGGCCATGAAAAAGGAGCGTTTACAGGGGCTGACAAAGAAAAACCCGGACAATTTGAACTGGCCAACAAAGGGACGCTATTTCTGGATGAAATTGGTGAACTCACACTCCCCACCCAGGTCAAATTGCTCCGAGTCTTACAGTCACATGAAATATTGCGTTTGGGAGGGACTCGACCCCTTAGGGTAGAGGCCAGAGTGATCAGTGCCACCAACCGCCCCCTTGAATCTATGGTCAAAGAGAAAACGTTTAGAGAGGATCTCTATTATCGCATAAATGTCTTTCCAATAACCCTTCCACCATTGAGAGACAGACGTCAGGATATTCCCGAACTCGTATCCCACTTTTTGGTCAAACAAAATCATGCACCGGATGGTATTCAAGCTAAAGCCTTGAATCTCCTTATGGATTATCCATGGCCCGGCAATGTGCGGGAATTGGAAAACGTCATTGAAAGAGCACTCATTCTGGCATCCGGGCAACCCATCCAACCCAATGATCTCCCTCCTCATATCCGGGGAGAAGCGGAGACCCCTTTGCAGCATCATTTAGAAGAACAAACTTGGATGACACTGGACGAGATGGAAAAACGGCTTATCGTGCGCTCTTTGCAGGATATGCAGGGCAACAAAACCGAAGCAGCAAAACGTCTGGGCATCACCAGGCGTCAGCTCTATTCAAAGGTAGAAAGGTTATTCCCCGGCGGTTTTCAGGATATCGAAAACCATGAGTGGTGATTTAACCAAGCCATCCGGTTATATTTGGTTATATAGCCACAGAGTCAAACAGTTGTACTCCCGCAGCAAAACCTCGAATGTTTGTTTTTATTACACTTAAAAAAATCAATCTTTCTTGAAATTTTTGGCATATCTTTTGTAATAAGGTAAAGTGAAATCGGGCACAAATGATGAATAGGTGGGACGGTGAATACCAATCAAATTGTAAAAATCTTGTCTGAAAGATTGAACAAGCCTCAAACGGAAATCAGACCGTTCCTTGACTCTACATTCAATGTGCTCAAATCACAGTTCGGCAAGCAAAAAGGAGTGACGTTTACGAATTTTGGAACGTTTGCAGTACGCAAACGAGAGAAACGAAAATCCTATAATCCTTTCAAAGAATTTTATGTAATGTTACCTCCAAAGTTAATGCTGACCTTTCGTCCCAGTGCATCCCTGAAAGAAAACATGCCGAAGCGGAGGAAAGGATGAGCGAAAAGATCACATTACAAGAACTCGTCGATTTAATTGCCGAACAAACCGGTGAAACGAAACAGTTTACTCAGGACTTTATTCACGAGCTGCCGGATGTGATCCAGCAAGGCCTAAGAGAGGATGGTCAAGTCAACTTGAAGGGTCTTGGTATTTTTCGACTGAAATGGGTCAAAGCCAGGACTGGCAGGAATCCTCAAACGGGTGAAGAGATACGGATTCCCGGTAGAAATCGAATCGTGTTCAAACCCGATAAAGAGCTGCGTGAATATGTAAATAGAAAATATGCCCATTTAAAGCCCAAAATTCTTAAACAAAAACAAGCAGAAATTCTTGATTGGGATGAAAACAATAACTCGCAGCCGAAAAAAAGTAAAGCCGTTTGGTGGGCAGCAGCAGCACTCTTGATTTTACTTTTTGCAGCCTGGTTATTGACAAAGCCTGACAATACAAAAATCGCTCAACACAGTTCTATTACAGCACCGGAAAAACAGGATACTCGGATCAATCCTGAAGAAAAAGAGACACACATTGAACACGAAAACACAGCAATATCCCATAAAGACACAACAAAGGCGGTTCAA
The DNA here is from genome assembly GCA_014728115.1 of Candidatus Zhuqueibacterota bacterium. Lineage (GTDB taxonomy): Bacteria > Zhuqueibacterota > Zhuqueibacteria > Residuimicrobiales > Oceaniaggregativiventaceae > Oceaniaggregativivens. The sequence continues at coordinate 5,122 of WJME01000304.1, forward strand.
CAAACACCAAAAAGCAGCAATGATCATACGGTAGAACCCGGTGAGAATCTCTGGAGTTTAGCGGCAGAGAATTATAACAATGGATTTTATTGGCCAAACGTATACCGTGTCAATTATGAACAAATTCCGAATCCCGACGAAATCTATCCCGGACTGATCATAAGAATTCCGGCTTTTCAAGGAAGCCCAACAAATCTGACGCGCCGTGATTCAGCAGATATTGCACAAGGATACTATCTGACTTATTTGGCATACAAAAATTTGTCCAGGCCTTATGCGGACAATTATCTAAGAGTCTCAAAAAAGTTTAACGCCCTCAATGACCTGTTTGAAGGTCACCATAAAGAGAGGGTATTGGCCCAGATTGAAAAAGGTCAATAAACGGTTCCCAAATCCCCTCGTCAGGGGGGAGCTCCCAACTCCCCCCGTCCGTCCCCCAAGAGGCCCAGGCTGAAAAGCCTGGGCTTTATTTTTTGATCCATTTAAACCATCCATTCTTTTTAGGAGCACGAGATTCGTTTCCCTCGATTCTGGCTGACAAAACGGGTAAAATACGCAAAAGTTCATCATTAATTTGTTCTCTGGTCGCACGAAAGACATCCAGGCTCAATCCCACGGGATCGGCAATATCGTAATCCGCATCTTGATCAGCAGCATTTCTGGCATATTCACGCAAGCGAAACACCTTGGACTTTTCCTGGGGATACTCGTTTTCTATAAAATCGATATGCTCTTGAGACATGACAAAAACAAGATCCATCCTTTTCAACCATTCCAAATCAATACCTCGAGAGCTATGAGGCGTAAGATCGATCTCTATTTCCCGTAACACCTGTATTGCCTCTTGAGCTGCCGGGGCACCTGTGATTCCTAAAGTACCAGCAGATTCGATTCTGGTCATATTTTTCCAACCAGGAGGAATAATGGATTTGAACATATATTCGGCCATTGGACTGCGGCAGATATTTCCCGAGCACACAAATCCGATTTGAAAATTTTTCATTCGTCTTCTCCTTGGTTATAGCGCGCAACCGATATTCTTATTGAATATTGGAATTATTTTTCTTAATGTGATTTAATAGCACAGATCACATGTTATGGAGAGTACCTCATGCGATATTTAGTCCTTATCTTTGCACTCTTGATTGGGTGTGGTCCTCGAGAAAAAACAGTAGACCTGAAACTTTTAAACGAACCAGCCTTTGATATTCCTTTTGAGACTGATATTCCAGCCAAAGAGAAACCCTTGGGTAATGAACATTTAAACCTGCAAACTGCACCCGCCACATTAACTCTGGAAAGCCCCTCATCTCCTGCCTGGAAATGGCATGGCATCGTCAAAGCGAATGTCCCAAAGGGAACACAAAAAGTCAAAGAAACAGACAAATCCTTATTTAACTGGCTCGACCATAAAAACGGTCAATTGCTCCTGCTTCAGGGTCTGGATTCGGTTCTTGTTTATAATTACGGCAACCAGCTTCCCCCAGGCGTCCCTGCTGACCGTGCCAGGTCCTCTTATATCCATCCTATCTGGTCCCCATCGGGCGTTATGGTCACAGACGACTTTCCCGAGGATCATTTACATCATCGGGGACTTTCATGGATGTGGCCAGGTGTATATATCGACAAAGATACATTAGACCACTGGCATATCAAAGGAATAAAAACAGAATTTAGCCGATGGTTGGGCAAATATGTTGGCCCTCTTTGTGCAACTCTGGGCGTTGAAAATGAATGGATATATAAAGAAAAATCAGTTCTAAAAGAAACAGTTTGGATAAAAGCCTTTAAACAAACTACAAATGCTCGTGCTATCGATCTGTCGCTTACCCTTGAAGCTAAAGTCCCTATAAAGCTTCAGGGAAAAGTTGAAAAAGGGTATGGAGGACTTTGTCTGCGTCTGGCTCCCAGAGAGGAACCCGCCATCCTTTCACCCAGAGGATGGGAAGCAGACAGTGACCTGGAACCCCTGGCATGGACAGATCAGTCCGGTTTGTTTACGATGAAGCAACAAATGGCAGGCATTGCAATATTTCAGCATTCTGACAATCCCGATTTTCCGGCGGGCTGGACGCTGCGTCATTATGGATTTTTGGGCGTTGCCTGGCCAGGCATGAACAAGGTCGAGTTGGAACCAGGCAATCCCGTGCATATGCGCTTTCGTATTTGGGTTCATGATGGTGATGCTGTCAGTGCAAATGTCAACGACGCATATCAATACTTTTTGTCCCCTCCAGAAATCATCTGGTAGGCCAATGCGTCTTAAAAAACACCGAATTCACCTGTTTGTCATACTGTGTTTGCTTGTTCCGATCGGGTTGGTTACTAAATTTTATGCCGGACCTTTTGAAGCGTGGATTCATTCTTTTGCTGGAGATATTTTGTATCCAGTATTCTGGATGTTTCTGATCTTTTTCATTAAACCGAAATGGCCTGTTCCCAGTGTTTCTGGGATTGTTTTTCTTTCGTGCACGCTGGTAGAGATCTCGCAATTATTTTCTACACCCGGCTTGCAAGAGTTGCGATCCACATTTATCGGACGCACCCTGTTTGGAACTCATTTTGTTTTTATGGATATACTCTATTATGCTGTGGGTTGTCTCTTTGGAGCATTCACTTATCATCGTATCAAACATTTGACTTTTCATAAAAATGCCGATCCCCAATTTACCACCTGATAAATCAAGTGTTTGTGAATCCACTTTTCTCTTGTTATCACTCGTCAGGAGACAGAAAAAGAATGACATTACATAAAAAATTAGCAGAAATATTGCCAAACGACAGAATCCTGGCCAGACCGATAGATCGTTATAGTTACGCTCGCGACGCGAGTTTTTACCGGCTCATTCCTCAGGTTATTGTCCAGCCCCGAAATACAAATGAGATCAAAAAATTGTTTCACTTTTGTCGACAAACAAGCACTCCGATGACCTTTCGTGCTGCCGGAACATCGCTTTCAGGTCAATCCCTCTCGGATTCCATCCTGGTAGAGATCAACCGGTTTTGGAAAGATTATGAGATCAGCGAAAATGCCGACAGCATCACCCTGGAACCGGGAATCGTAGGCGCAAGAGCCAATGCTGTACTCAAACCCTATAGACGAATTATCGGCCCGGATCCGGCATCTATAAACTCTTGTTTTATAGGGGGCATTGTGGCAAACAATGCCAGCGGCATGAGCTCCGGCGTCACGATGAACTCTAACAATACGTTGATGTCAATGCAGGTCGTTCTGACAAACGGTGTAGAACTGGATTCTAGTTTGCCGGATGCGGATGAACAGTTTAAAACCAAAGCACCCAAATGTTATACCGGTTTGCTCGGCATTCGCGAACAAATCCTCCAAGACCATGAATTAACCCAAAAAATCCGGGATAAATTCAGCCGCAAAAACACGACCGGATATGCCTTGGATGCGTTTATCAACCATGAAAATCCTATCGACATTCTTGTTCATCTCATGATCGGTTCCGAGGGAACATTGGGCTTTATCTCCAGAGTCACTTTGCGTACTTTTCCCGATCAACCTTATAAATCGACAGCACTTTTACTCTTTAAAAATATGGCAGCAGCCACAGATGCTGTGTTTCGGCTCAAAGAAACCCAGGCTCATGCCCTGGAGATTATGGATCGATCAGCCTTGCGGTCTGTCCAGGATCAGGCTGGAATGCCAAAAGTATTGCGCACCCTGCCGGATACAGCAACAGCCCTCTTGTGCGAATATCAGGCAGAAACGCAAGAAACGCTGGATGACAAAGTCAAGCAGGGAAGTCAAACCCTGAAAAAGTTGGAACTGCTCTATGACGCAGATTTTACACAACAAGAATCCAGACGATTACTATACTGGCAAGTCAGAAAAGGGCTTTTGCCATCGGCAGGAGCCATGCGTCAAAAAGGAACGACCGTACTCATTGAAGATGTGGGCTTTAGGCTCAAAGATCTGACCCCTGCGATCCTGGATTTGCAAGAATTGTTTAAAAAACACAATTATGATGACGCTGTAATTTTTGGTCACACAGAGGCAGGAAACATCCATTTTATTGTCTCCCCCAATCTTGCCGACCATGAGGGTCTCTCGAAATACAAGCATTTTATGGATGATGTGGTGGATCTGACCGTCAATAAATATGACGGTGCCTTGAAAACCGAACATGGTACAGGTCGGAATATGGCTCCCTTTGTCAAGGTCGAATGGGGGGAAAAAGCATATAACATCATGAAGGAGATCAAAGCGCTTTTTGATCCTGAGAATATTTTAAATCCCGGAGTGATCATCAATAGCGATCCCGAATGTCATATTAAAAATGTCAAAAAAAGTCCGGTTGTCCATGACGAGGTCGATAAATGTATTGAATGCGGATTTTGTGAAGTCTGGTGTCCCTCAAAAGATTTGACCACCACACCACGACGCAGAATTGCAGCATTTAGAGAAATTGCGCTCTTAAATGAGGGAACCCCCAGAGACAAAAAGCTGGCGAATAAGGTACGTAAAGATTATACATATGAAGCCATAGACACCTGTGCGGTGGATGGATTATGTGCTCTGGCTTGTCCGGTGGATATCGATACAGGCAATCTTACACGCTATTTTCGCGAACAGGCCCATTCACCCTTTTCATTGCGGTTTGCACAATGGACCGTGGATCATTTTGGACTTGTGGTAGAGAGCCTGAGGATTGGGCTAAAGGTTGCCCGAGGCGTTAGTATTATGATAAGGCCCAACAACTTGGCCACCCTGTTGCACTGGATTCACAAAATTTCAAAGGGTAAAATTCCTGCCTGGAACCGTCACATGCCTACAGGAGCGCAAAAATTGCCTCAGGTAGAAAAGCTGGCCGATGCAACGAAATCCATAGTCTATTTTCCATCTTGCCTGAGCAGAGGAATGGGAGCTCTGCCAGAAGAAAAATTCTCAGAATCGGTACCGCAAGCCATGTTTGAACTCTCTAAAAAAGCCAGGATTCAGATGATCTTGCCGACGCAAATCCATGATTTGTGTTGTGGTACTCCCTATTCATCAAAAGGGTTTACCTCAGCCTATGTAAAAATGGCGGAACGCGTGACAAACAGCCTCTATGAAACCAGTCAGCAAGGAGAGATACCGATTGTCGTGGATACTTCTCCCTGCAGCTATAAAATGAAGCATTATGATGATATTTTATCAGGTGAACACCTCGCAAAGTGGAAAAAATTGCAAATTCTCGACATTGTAGAATATCTGCATGATTATCTTTTGCCTAAAACAACGCTCAAATCCATTAAAGGTAAAGCTATTCTCCACCCGACGTGTTCTAACATCAAAATGGATCTCGAGACAAAAATGCAGGCGATTGCAGATGCATGCTGTGAAGAATCAGAGATTCCCGCTGAGAGAGGATGCTGCGGCTTTGCCGGGGACCGTGGATTTTTGATACCTGAATTGACACAGTCGGCGACATCAAACGAAGCCAGCTATGTCAAACAGCAGAATGCCAGTGCAGGACATTATTCTACCAGCCGAACATGTGAAATCGGTATGGCCTCAGGTACAAAGGTGCCTTATTCATCGATCATACATCTACTCAAACAAGCATCTGATTTGAAAGAAAAAAATGAACCCTCTTGAGAGTGACATAAAAATCTACAAAGAGCTTCCGGTCGATACTCGTGAGGCATTTACCCGTTCATGTGAACTTTTGACAGGAGATGAGCTCGAACAGGTGATGCACATGGCAAACTCGATTACGGTGAAAGCCATGGTCAGAGAATTACATGAATGGGAGGTAGTCAACTCGAGTATTGTAATTTCAGACCAGTCTTTTCAGAGTGAAATTCTTGCAAATCTTCTTTCCCAGGCCAAAAAAATCTTTGCCGTTCTTGTCAGCTGTCAAGCCCCTCAGGAGAAACCCTTTGATGATGACCTCTTGAATTATTTGTGGGATCAGGTACTCGAACAAATGCTTCAGCAAGGAGTGAAAATATTGAGAAAAGAGATCGATCCAACCGAAAAATATCCATACCTCAATTTAATAAGCCCGGGAACCGGTGAATCATGGTTATGGCCCATCGAACAACAGAAGCAGTTGTTCAAAGTTCTCCAATATCCTCACCGTATTGGCGTAAAACTGAATGATTATGGGCTCATGATTCCGCGTAAAACATTATCGGGTTTATTTATCCCCAATGATCGTGCATTCATTGCATGTGACTATTGTTATCGGGAACGGTGTCCTTCCCGTCGAAAAAGCGATAACTGTGTCATTTCTCACTATTAGGGAGAATTCATATGGCTATTATGAATCTTTGGAAAGAGCTGCCTCCGGGCCCCGATCCTCCCCGGGTCCTTTATGTAGTGATAGAAATCCCAAAACGATCACGAAACAAGTATGAATATGATACGGACGGAGGTTTTATCAAACTGGATAGGGTGTTGTACTCGTCATTGCATTATCCAGGAGACTATGGGTTTATTCCACGCACCCTGCATGAAGATGGTGATCCTCTCGATGCCTTGGTTATCACCAATGAAGCGACATTTTCTGGTTGTGTTATAGAGGCTCGTCCTCTCGGTGTTTTTCACCTCATCGATAAAGGGCAACCCGATGATAAAATACTGGCCGTTCCGGCCACCGACCCCTTTTTCAATCATTTGCATACTCTGAGCGATGTATCCCAACATTTTCTAGATGAAGTTCAGCATTTTTTCAGTGTATATAAAGATCTGGAGCAGGCAACCGTAGAATGTCATGGCTGGGAAGACCGAGAAAAGGCGTTCAAAGAGATTCACCACGGAATGGGATTATATGACAAACATATAAAGTGAGAAAAATAATCGGAAATAATGAAATGAAAAAGGGCCATCGTTTGTGCAAAGCGATGGCCCTTTGAATTATTCTTTCAACATGGTAATTGCTCCTCGCAAGAGACGAACCATTTGATCGATAATGGCTTCTGAAGAGGAGAGCATATTGAAATAAAGCATACTCTGTCGGGTTTTTGATTCTTTTTTCTTGATTCGTTTAATTTGATTCTTGTCCAGTTTATAGAAATCAATATCCAGTTTATTTTCAGAGGCGATCAATTGATCGAGAGATTTGCCGTCTCCGTCTTTGAGGGCTTTTTGTGAATCTTTAAGAAAGGCCAATAATTTAGTTTTCACTTCGTTGAGTTCTTTTTTCTGAATGTCTATTAAACCCTTGTGGTTATTATTGACATGATTATAGCACGCATCAGCGAGCTCATATATGGTACGCCCTGTCTCCTGAAGGGCACTCACTGTTTGAGCAACCTTGGGATGGAGCTCATCAGCGGGTTCTGAAAGCGGCATGGTGGTGGTATTCAAGAGAACGGAAACGAGATCCTTTGCTTGCTGCCTGCTTGCTTTGGCCTGTTTCCGCGCTTTTTTCAGGCCCTTTCGATCCTCTGCAAAAATCGAAGAAAAGACATTTTCCAGTGTCAACATCAAATGATCGACATATTCGATCAAACCTTTATTGATTCCGAGATAAGCTTCGTCTGCGGTTTTGGCGTTTGATACCTGGGTGATATAAGTGAGTTTTTCTTTTTTCTCTTGACCGCTGTGATACGCGTGCGTCCTGTAAAGAAAGAAAGCGGCAAGCAAGACCAATCCCACCATGGCTGGCCAGTGGAATAAATAAATAAGAGTAGCAAAAATACAGGAAACCGTAAACGCCATAAATGCCGTAAAGAACCATCCACCAATAACTGTCAATACTCCGGTAATGCGGTACACAGCTGATTCACTTCCCCAGGCTCTGTCAGCCAAGGATGAACCCATCGAGACCATAAAGGTCACATAGGTTGTGGACAAGGGGAGTTTCAGTGAAGTACCTAACGAAATCAGGGCACTGGCAACCATCATATTCACAGAAGCGCGTAAGAGATCGAATGATTGCTGGCTAGAGGTGTCACTGTCTTCGTACTTGCTATATTTGGATTGATCGAATCGGGAATTGATCTTTTTACGCCAGGATTCCGGCACCACTTTATTATAGCCCTCGCCCAGGGACATGACCATCCTGACAAGCACGCGCGATAACATTGTAGATTCAAACCGTTCAGACCCCTCATCCTGACGGCCGAGACTCAGCTCGGTTTTCGAAACCGTACGCGCCTTGCGGGAGAGCCAGAGTGTAACCACCATGACAATACCTGCAATCAGCAATATACCTGTTTTGCCTTGCACAGGTGCACGCATGGCCTCCATGGTGGCTTCTAATGGATTGGCCTGATTTCCCGCAATATTGAATGCAGAAAAGCCGGCAAGTGGAACGCCGATAAAATTGACCAGATCATTGGCTGCAAAAGCCATGGCCAGGGCTCCACAGCCGATCAAGACAATAATTTTAAGAATATGTACCCGGGTGAACAATAACAAGGCTTGCAGGACCAGGGTCCAAAGAATGAAATTTAAAAGCAAAATCAAGCCGGTATGAGTCTGAATCCACTCCAGAGTTTCCGGTGTAATAAAAGAGGCACCTTTGGCGCCTTTTATAAGGATAAAATAGGTAATCGCAGTAAGAGCAAAACCGCCCCATACTCCGCCGTATCGTTTCAGGCGATTTTTAAAATCAAACGTAAAAATAGACCGGGAAATAAATTGTACGATAGAGCCTGTTATGAATGCGATAATCACCGAAGCGAGTATTCCGCTAATGATGGCGAGCGCTTTGGCGGTATTGATATAGTTTATCAATTCACCGGCACTATGGCCTGCAGCATGTATTTTGAGCAAAGAAACCGCGACAGCAGCACCCAACAGTTCGAATACGATGGAAACAGTCGTTGAGGTGGGTAAGCCAAAAGTGTTATAGAGATCGAGAAGGATGACATCCGTGAGCATGACGGCCAGAAAAATGATCAACAATTCCGGCATGATAAATTTTTCCGGATTAAAAATACCTTTTCGTGCGACCTCCATCATTCCGCTTGAAAAAGTGACCCCGAGCAACATCCCGACACTGGCAATAATCATGATCACCCATCGCGGCGCTACTTTTGATCCGATTGCGGAATTCAAAAAATTCACCGCATCATTGCTCACTCCCACCACCAAATCAGATATCGCCAGAATCGCCAATACAATAACGATTCCTAGATATAGTTCCATTTCATAATCCCATCATACATGTGTGCAAATTAGAGACAAGATAATTGTTTTTTAGATGCTTTTCAACAATTTTTTGGCGTTCTAATGTTAAGAAATTGTTAAGATGACCCCTCGATATGCCCTATCTCAATTGGCAATGCAAAAACCTGCTGGAAAAGATCTCGTTTTTTCCCGAATCCATATTGTTCGGATGCACTGTTCCCGCTTACAAACAGATGGATGACCACTTTATCATAATCGATCTGGCAGTTAATAGAACGGATAATCTGCGCGTGAGATCTATCCAAGCCATCCGCGAGTCTTAATATGGCAGCCAGTGCCTGAACCACTTTTTGCTGACCCGAATCCAGATTATCATAGTGATCATGTCCCGCACGCGGGAGCGCTTTGCGATGATATCGAGCGATATTGGCTATCATCAACTGCTCGGCCTGACTCCAGGGCGGTAAAGGCTTTTCCAGAATCATTTTCATAGACGTTTTATGATGCTTTTTGCCTCCCTTGAGCCAGCCGATATCGTGCAAAAGCGAGGCTGCTTTTAAAAGATCTCTTTCTTCTGACGTGAGTTGATGCAGAGGGGCCAATGCATCAAATAGTTGCAGTGCCAACCGTGTGACATGCTCTGCATGTTCAGGCTCTGGATCTTTGGCATAAAGCAAGTCGTACACCGATTTAAAATTCTTTTGTTTTTCATTCATAACAATACCCCATACAACAAATCACGCAGACTTGCTATAGAAACAACCTCGCCGAGTTCGTCAAGCAAAACATCCAAGACAAGCCCGCCGGCAAGAATAACCTCGGCCCGTTTTGGTGGCAAGCCCCTCCACTCTTGTTGCCTTTGTTTTATGGTTTGCTTGCTTAACTGAAACAACAGATCTTTAAGTTTTTGCCTGTCAATTCGCTTATGATGAACCCTATAGGCATCTTTGATCGAAATCCCGTGCATCATCATCGCACACGTGGTGGCAGATCCGCCGACAAAAACAGCACTAGAGGGTCTCTGTAATGAAATGTTCAAGCGCTCTTTGAGATATGATCGGCAGGCAAATAGTTCATCTTCCAGCACCGGATCGTGGTGAAAAAATTGCCTTGTCAGGCGACTGCTTCCAACATCTATACTCATTTTAGAATCTATCTTGACTGAAGAACCGCTAATAATTTCAGTACTTCCCCCTCCAATGTCACATACCAGAAATGATTTGTGAATCGAAAGATCACTGATTGCCCCGTAATAGGATAGATTGGCTTCCTGGTCGCCGCTGAGCACCTGACAGGTTAATCCTAATTCATGAATTTTTGCTAAAAATTCATGTCGATTCTTTGCATCACGGGTTGCACTTGTTGCCATCACTTGAATATCCGTAGCATGCCACTGTGCACACGTGGATTTATATCTCTCCAGTACGTAAAGCACTCGATTCATGGCATCGTCTGAAAGGAAATGATGTTCATCCAATCCCATCCCCAATCGGGTCATCACTTCCTCAGTATGCATTGGAGAAAGCGATTCGTTCTGTTTTTTGGCGATCAAAAGACGAGTCGAATTGGTTCCAATATCGATTGAGGCTCTAATCATGTGTCCCGGTTCTTGTTATTCTTTCCAAACTCTTTGCCGAAGAGTAACGAGATATTCGACTCCCCTGGAGATATCTCTGATTTGTTGTTCTCCAACAATTTCTCGTTCAATAGTCAGGGGACCACAATAACGGGCATTCAACAAACTGGTAAAAAATTCCATAAACTTTACATCCCCTTGTCCCAAAGGCACTTCTTCCCCCCATTCTTCGCCAGGCCGTTCCGCCCATTTTGCATCTTTACAGTGTACCCCTTTGACATATTTTCCCAGATGATTCAAGGCTTTGATAGGATCGCCAGACCCATACATAATCATGTTTGCCGGATCGAAATTTATTGCCAAATTGGGCATATTGACATCCTCAATAAATTGTAACAATATGCGGGCTTTTTCTTGTCCGGTTTCCAGCAACAGGTCCTGGCCCAGTGACTGACAATGCTCGGCCAATTCTTTTGCGACAGAGACCACTGCTTGATAATCCGATTCATGCGGCTCGGGTATAAACCCCATATGCAATGCCGTTTGTGATACCCCCAGTTCCTGAGCAAAATCAGCGATTTTTTTTGCCTGAGCAAGGCGCTCTTTTCGCTTATCAGTTGGCACCAGCCCCACACTTTTTTTCACCGTGGGGATATCTGCATAACTCTCTCCCTCAAATCCACAAAAAACAACCGTAATATCAATGTCAGCATCACTAAACATTTTTTTTATCAAAGAGACATCGCGTTCAGATTCCGGAGGGGCCAGAATCTGGGCAGTGGGGATTTTCAGATCTTGAGCGGCGCTTAAGCGATTTTTCCACTCTTGATCCATGGCAATGAACAAACCCAGAGGATGCTTGCAACGCATAAAAACTCCTTTAACTAAAGGTTCATATGATGATTAAAAGATAGCTGCCAAAGAAAAAACTGTATGCATATAATAAAAATTATTGTAGTTTAGATAACTCGTCTTTTTGAGCCGGTAAAGAAGCGAAAGATTCTTTTCCATAAAATATAACAGGTTGAGATGGTTTAAGCAAGCACAAAGCCCATCACCGCAAGGATTCCTGAATTATTGGCATAGTATTTCCAGAGATCATCAAGGAGAACAGCATTGCTAAAGAAACATTCAAAAATAGTCGTCGGTCTTGTCATCAGTGCCATTTTTATGTACCTCGCTCTACGCAAAGTCGATTATGATCAGATGATGCAAGCATTCCAAAAGGCCGATTACTGGATGATCTTGCCCGGTCTCGCACTTTTATTTTTCAGTCACTGGCTGAGATCCGTGCGTTGGCGCATTCTTTTAAATCCTGTTTCGCCTCTGCCAATCCCGACTCTATATTCAGCCTTGCTCATCGGTTACATGGCAAATACTTTTCTTCCGGCGCATCTGGGTGAATTTTTACGTGCGTATGTCGTAGGGAAAAAACACGAGGTATCCGGTTCATCTGTCTTTGGGACGATTGTTATGGAACGCATTATTGATGTCATAACCTTGTTTTTGCTGCTTGCCATTACCATGATTGTCTTTCCCTTTCCTGCCTGGGTAGAAAAGAGCGGTTATATCAGTCTTTTAGGAGTGTTGATCTTGTTTTTTCTTTTATTGGGATTAAAGACGCAAAGACAGCGCACCACCAAAGTGATCAACCGGGTCATGGGATTTGTGCCGGAAAAATGGCGAGACAAATTTTTCAAAGCCATGGAGTCCTTTCTAAGCGGAATCACTCCTCTGAAGCACAAACGCGACTATCTTATTGTAACGGTCTTGTCTGTAATCATCTGGGCCTGTTATGGTTTTATTTTTCAAATTTTCTTTTATGCCTTTGATTTTGTGGCCAATTATGATTTACCCTGGATTGCTGCATGGGTTCTGTTGGTCATCACGACATTTGCTATTCTCGTACCTTCTTCACCCGGCTATGTGGGTACCTATCATTACTTGTGTGCTCTGGGGTTGGGACTTTTTGGCGTGCCCAACAGTCCGGCTCTTTCGTTTGCCTTTGTTATGCATGGTATAAACTTTATTCCCATACTCTTAGTAGGTCTTGTTTTGTTTTCCATAGAGGGACTCGATCTTAAAAAGGCACAGAAAAAAAACATATCCGACTTTTAACCTCTTGAGAGTTTGTCGCCACAACATTGTGGCACACGCGAAACAACTAAATCCTGCATGAATTTATCACCTCCAGCCCCTCTCGCCGCAAGACAATAATAAACAGAAACATAACACCAAAACAATCCATTTCAGAATTCAGGCACAATTGTTGCGTTGGTTTGATCGAGAGTCACGACCATTACCAATCTGTAACTCGGAAACCTCACACCTGTAAACAAGGGAATGGAACAAATGAATAAATCTCTGCTGATTATTGAAAAAGAAGATTATCTCAACAAATTGGTAAACGGACTTGCCGAGCAAGGCACTTTGGATATCATGACGGTTCATGATCTTTCTCAGGCATCACAAATTTTGCAGGAAATCCATTCCGTTGATGGGGCAGTCCTGGATTACTCTTTATTGAAAGATCAGATCAGAGAAACGATTAAAGAGATTAAATCTTTTAATGAAGACACCTTTATTATACTCGTCGGTCATGCCCGCACAGATGAATTGGTCAGTTGTATCAAATACGGGGCAGATGAATTTATCGATATTCCTGTCAGGGAAAAGGGATTGTTAAAACAAACGATACTGAATTATTTCCATCGCAAAGAGCTGGAACAATCAGAACATATGCAGAAAGAGCTGGAAAAACTGATTCGTCCTGAAAACAAACTCATCGGTTCCAGCCCGAGTATTATGCAGCTAAAACGTTTGATTTACAAAATCGCCCCTCTTGATTCAACTGTTCTCATTCTGGGCGAAACCGGCACCGGAAAAGAAGTGGTCGCTCGCATGATCCATTCCCTCAGTCCACAGAGGAATAATAATTTTGTAGCGGTGCACTGTGGAGGCATTCCCGACACGTTATTGGAAAGCACTCTTTTTGGACATGAAAAAGGTTCATTTACAGGTGCCTATAAAACACACAAGGGATATTTTGAAAGCGCTGGCAAAGGCACTATTTTGCTGGACGAAATCGGAGATACGACGCCTTCTTTTCAGGTTAAACTGCTCCGGGTCTTGCAGGAAAAAGAGTTTCGCCGCATAGGCGGTACAGATATCTTGCGCTCCAACGCCAGGATTCTGGCCGCGACAAACCGTGATCTTTCCAAAATGGTCAAAGAGGGCCACTTTCGTGAAGATCTCTATTATCGGCTGAATGTCATTACACTCCGGGTGGCAGCTTTGCGGGAACGGCGTGAAGATATTCCGCTACTCATTCGTCATTTTGTCAACACATTTTCCAAAAAGCACAATAATCTCGGTGTTTATCTCAAACCAGAGACCATAGACATCTTGCTCAAGCAGCACTGGAAAGGAAATGTTCGAGAGTTGGAAAATGTCATCGAGCGGCTTGTAGCGCTTGCAGAGTCGGATTGGATCAGTCCGTCAGATTTACCCCAGGAGTGTCTGCAGACACAGGATACCACGCATATTTCCGATATTCATACCCTGCCCTATGCAGAAGCCAAAAATATCTTTGAAAAGGAATACATTCGCTCCCTGCTCAAGCGAACACAGGGCAACATCTCACAGGCAGCTAAACTCGCGGGAATGCCCCGGCAAAATTTACACTTGAAAATTAAAAAACACAGCATTCGTCCCAAAGCTCCGGCGTATACGTTGAGGAGATCCTCGGTAACTGAAAATGTTTAAGTCTCGAATCAGTTCTGATGCATGGTGAGTTGGCTGATATCCTGAAAAAGTTTACTGACGTGGTGTTGACTCGTCATAATAGCCTGTTTTACAGGACGATCCATGCGATCCCACAGAGGATATACACTCGAAAAGAGAACGATCGCTGTGATGAATATCATACGTACATGCTTTTTCTCAGCCATAATAGAGCTTTGGTATAGCCAGGTAAAGATGGCAATCAATCCTGTGAGAACCATCAAAATATTTAAAGTGTATCGAAAAGTACAGTGAGGAAAAAAGAAAAAAACCTCCAAACCCACGAAAATAAAAATCATGAGTAAAAGTTTCGAACGATCCCAGCCCTTACCATTTGTCAGACTGATAATGACCAAAATCCCTCCCATGGCCCAAAAAGCGACGAGATCATGATGATACAACAAAGAAATGAGCACCTGAAAATCGAAAAACAAACTGTTAACAAATGTAATCCAGAGTACGGGTGGCACCAAAAATTCAGTGTATTGCATAAAATAGAAAACCGATGCAAAAAGCGGCAAAAGCGATGTGCTAGACAGAACAATGGCGTCAAAAAATCTCTTTTGTAAAAGCAATACCAAAATTGCCGCGCTGGCGAGAATCAGGGTGCTTGTACTGGCAAACATTGAAATAAATGTGACGAGTACCAATGAGACTGAAATGGATTGCATGTCATTTACGAGCCATTGCATGACCAGAAAAATATAGGCACAAAGCCAAAAAAGCTCCACCATTTTGTATCCTCCGGTCAGGGTAATGCTGGTCATGGGGATACCCGTAATGAGCAAAAGCATCAGTAAAAATTTGTAAACATTCCCCAAAGCAGCATATCGGTGAATAATGAACAATACTCCTAATCCAAAAAGGATATTTAACAAAAGAGAAAAAAACAGCTCGTTGTCATATCTAACGGTCATACTTTGCAACAAGGTCCAGATCAAAGACGGAGAATTTAAGAGGGTGCCTGACCGATACACATCCATAATCCCTTTGTCAGCTATCTGCCTGGATAGGTCGGAATAATACTCTTGCCTGTCCAGTGAATTGGCACCTTTTTGATTACCATATTGACTCGAATGGTAATGCCAACCTGTCAACCCTAAATAGAGTAAACTAGCGAGCAGAAAGGGCCACCATTTTAGGGATCTTTTCATGAATACTCTCAGTCTTTAAATATAATACATACCCTTTGTAATCGAGAGAAAACCTTTCATAGCCATTTTTTTCTGCAAATTCTACCAGTGGTTTCTCCAGTTTCCCATCGAATCCTATCAAAAACCCTATTGGCATTGCATCTGTTAACATTTTTTCAATATCACTCTCTGCAGGCACTATATATTGTAGCCTATCTGACCGATTTATCAGGTGACCGAGACGGAGAGTGAATAACCCTGTCGTAAAATAGCGATGTGGAGACAATCCTGCTTCAACCAAAAGATGAGGAGAAATTGATACAAATTGCGCCTCAGGATCAGGTTGGCCTACAAGTTTTTTGCATTTTTCTGCGGCCAAATGAAATTCTTTCCAGGGCTGCTTTTGTTGTGCAACCGTATCATATGGTTCGTATTCATATATATGGAGAAAGAGCGTAAACCCTAAAACCGTGGTAACGAGAATTTGGATATATTTATCAAACTTTTTATCGAGACCATCAACCGTTGCTGCAAACAGCAATCCCCAAAATGGCAAAGGTAAAGCCAAATAATGAAGCCACAAAGGAGAAGGGAACAGAGCGACACAAAGGGTTAGAGTTAATAACGTCACGAACAAAATTATCCATGAATTAAACAATCTTTGTCGATTCAAATATCTGAGCCATAAAACGAATACAGAGGAGACCAATAGGCCTATTACAGGAACAAGGGATAAATATCGCCATCCAAATACTATCTTTGAGGCAGCATCCATAGTTCTCTCATAGCCTTGTATTGCTTTATAACTGGTATTTAAAAAATGATAACCCAGGTTATTGAACAAAAAGGCCTGCGGAGATTGCAAAAAGAGAATAAACGCTGGTAAAAGTGCCAGAATGATCCCTGCTAAAAAGTAACTCGTAGCATGTTTTTTTTGCAAGAATGTATTGATAAAAAGAACATAGACAAACAACGGAAAGATTATGACGACATAATAAAGTTTTATACCAGTCGCAATTCCTAAAAAAATGCCTGAAAAAAGAGCAATTTCGCCGGATGCCTGGACTTTTGTTTGTAAACCAACACAAAACAATAAACCGCTGCCAGGAGAAAGGGTAATGGCAAAACAGCATTGGCCATATATTTCACCGTTTGAAAGAAAATGGTATTCAAACCGAGGATCAAAACAACTGAAAGCACCAGCCAGGAATTGCGTATGAATAATCGCATGAGATGATAAGCCAGGACCAGGGTAATGATCGCAGCGAGGAAATTCAACCCTTTGACCAGCAAAATATGCGGTATTGGGGTAAATAGTTCGAAAACCCAGTGGTAAAGATAGGGCAAATAAGGCATTTGAAGATAGCCAAAATCCCTGTAAATCAGCCCTTTATCAACCCACCACGAGGCAGCCCAGTACATAGATTCATCATGCCATATGGAAGAACTCATCATATAGGTGTATAACCACCAGCCTGCAAGACCACAGACAAAGATAAACAATATCCGACTCGATGCTTTCCAGTTGATCTCTTTCATTTCGGTACTCTATTCCATTCGCATGTCAATAGGTATGGTCAGGATACCATCTCCATTCGGACTTTTAAGGGTGAGTTTAACTGTGGCCATTCCAAACTCATCCTCGCCGGGTTTGAGATTGTTGGTAAGAACTGTGCTGAAAAATGTGGTCCCCATACCATACCGCTCCCGCTCGGGCATCAGATTCGTTGTCAGCAGTTCTCCCTTGTCAGATTCAGCTCTCAGGGATGAGCCGGCAGCCACAGGATTGCCATTGACATCGTACAAGCGAATCAAAATATTGGCGGTCTCGCCCGGCAACAAGACATTTTTATCCGTGGTCGCGGTAAAACGCAAGACTCCCTGGCTAAAGACCACCATGTTATATGCCCAGACCGTAATATCATTGCCGTTTTGATCTTTACCGCGTGTGCTGGCGAGAACCATGGCGATACCATCATTCTCACGCAAACTGCCCATGCTGTTACGAATAATGCTTGCCTCAAAATCCGGCACACCAAATTCCATCATCAAGCCGGGATCATTATAGTTGGGCATACAACACGCAGATTGATGATTGACGTCTATGGATTGCATCACAGGAAATGGATTGGTCGACATTAAAAGAGCTGACGCCTTACCGAGCTCACAGGTTTCTGCATCAGTGGTAATTCCTCCTCCTGTACTGGTAAAGTAAACGGTGGTGCCTTGCTCAATAGGATTGTTATATTTGTCCACAAAAATAGCCGTGACACCAATATCCTGAACCGGATTGGCAAAGGCCACATTATGCTTGCCAGGCTCAATTAAAACAATTCCATGCTGAATCACATGGTTGGGATCCGCAGGATCGACCCACATATAGGGAGGCCCGGAGCGAATCACGATATTGGTAGTCTGGGCAGCCACGGACGGATTGTCTGCCAACTCGGCGCGAATTTGTATGGTTCCTGATTTAGTACCGGACTGTAGCTGTGCACTGGCCACGCCTGACACGGTCTGTATAATCTCTGATTGATAAGAGGTCGAACCCGATGGAATCAGATTTTCGCCCCCCCCCGGACCATTGACAATTTTGAATCGCACCCCGGCATTCACATCGATGGGCTCGCCAGAGGCACCGATCACTGTCGCGGTAATGTCTGTCTGTTGTAAATGACCGGTCTCCCGCACCCAGATAAAGGGATTATCCGTGGAAAGCAAAATATGTGTGGGATAGTTTTTTTCAAAGTGTACGGTTACAGTATCGCTCAAGTCGTGAAACGTCGCAACAACCTGTGCGGTGCTGACCTCGGTGCGACTGGAGGCAATCAGGCCCACTGTGGCCTGACCGAACTGATCGGTTTCAGAACTGGCAGGAATCACCCCGGCACTGGTCGAAAAATTTACCGTCGCGCCCTGAATAGGTGTATTCTTGTGAGTCGTCAATACCGCCGTGATGTTTAGCTGACTCTTGCCATCGGCGATCAATGTACCATCCTCAGGTTCGAGAAGTAATTTAGTTTCGATATAATTAAGGATCAGTTTTCGCGTCATCAGATCCCCATAGTTCACAAACAAGGTATCGGGACCCGGTGCTTTGCCGGCGGTGAGAGCGATCTCTAAAATCCCATCCTTGTCAGTGAAGGAACTGGAGGCAATTTTACCCTTATTCGCATGTAAGGAAATCTTGCCATTGCTCACAGGTCTGCGGGAAGTGGTTTCAAAAACCGAGACGCGGATTTCTGTTTTCGAAAGCCCGTCAGCCGGCAATATCGTATCTGCGATATCCGCCTGCAAAGACACCCCCAGAAAAGTAAAGCCGAGTGTGGCTTGACCATTGACGGCCTTTTTTAAATGATGGGCCGGCACCTTTTCAAAGCCCTCGGCTCTCATCTCCAGGATAAATTGATTCGACGATTGCCGAGACATTGACCCCAATACACTGTCCATAACAGTGGCCTTGACCATTGCTTCGACATCGCTTTCACTGGCGACACTTGTGAGTTTTGCAGTGGCATAACCTGCATAATCCGTAACAGAGGCTTTTGTAATCGTTCCTGCAGTCGTCTGGAACACTACTTTTTTACGGGCGGCAGGCTCGCCCTTTCGGTCAATCACCTGCACGTAAATCTGTATAGAGGATATCCCGTCCGCCAGTATAGCAGGTTCTTGTGGAGGTTTGATCGTGATATCATGATCTTTGGATCCGATGATGGATTCGCCATCGTCTTCACAATTTACCATGAATACAAAACTCAATCCGATTAAAATCAAAAAGGCCAACTTTTTCATGTCCGCATCCTCATCTATAAAACATCCCGAACAACTCTGTTATCGGGTCAATTTTTGAGTTTGAGTATGAAACTCTTGACGGCGTTTTTCCATTATGTTGGATTTGATGCCTCTGTTTTTGATCCGATTTTCCAGACTCGGCACGATTTCAGCCTGAATCAGAATGATCAGTTCTTTTTTATTGATCTGGGTGCTATTGTATCCAGATATATAGCGGATGCCCAAAAACCACCAGGGCAAATCTTTTAGTAGCGGAATGCCTTTACGCACATTGGTGCGTTGATCAGAAAAAAGTCCTGCCAAAGCAGTTTGTTCGCCGTTTAGTAAAAGAACTTGTGTTCTTCCTTCTGTGATTTTTTTAGTAACGCCTAACGAAGTCACATCTACATCGCTTTTTTCGGCCCGAATGTCCAAATGAATAAATGTTTCATCGTCTTGTATTATCACCTGAGGCAAAACAGTGAGTATGGTTCCGGATTCGTATTCAGCATAACGCGTATTTCCTGCGAAATCTCGGGTGGTCAGAAAGAAATTTCGTCCTACCTTAATTTTACCCTGCTGCTTATCCATGATTCTAATCTGCGGATTAGCAATGATTTGCCCACGATCATTACTTTCAAAAACCTTTATTAATGCAGAAACATTAAGGAGTTTCGTAGTAGAAATATGGGCCGAAAATGCACTTTGACTCACCTGGCTTCCCGCAAAATTATCCATACGTAATTGTACCTTGCCATCATGCAATGTCGACCAATCCACCCCGATTTCGTTGATAGATTGATAATCTGCCTCGAAAAAAACTGCCTTAATTTCAATTTCTCTCGTATCTTTTTGAATAAGTTCTTTGATTTCATCATCTTGCTTTTTGACTTCCGGTAAAATCTCATAATGGCGGGGATGTTCGACAAAAATCAATTTATTGGATCGCAAAATATACTCAAGTGCCCGCTTCCAGTGCATATGATCCACCATTACACCAATTGGCTGGTTATGTTCCTTGTCATCGATGATTATCTTTTCTTCATATTTTTCGCACAGTTCATTGATAATTGCAAGGGCATCAGCCATGTTGACTTTTTCATCCATAGAAATATATTCTTCAGCAGCATATTCTCTCGGCAACTCTTCTTGCGCACTACAGGGCAGAAGAGTAAACAGAGTTATCCCGATAAACCACATCCATCTTAAAGTACCGCTCATATCTATACTCCTGGTTAACGACGGTATCCAAGTCCTAACACCACTTCTTTTGTTCCGGTTTCCTCGCTAGAAATAACAAAGATGGCCTCGGAATGCAGGCGATCGATCGATTGTAAACGACCATTTTTAACCCGGTCACCGATTTTTAGGGTTTCCATTTTTTTTCCTTTGACCTGTAAATAGACCATATTGTTTGCCAAAGCTTTAAGAGTTGCATTTTCAAGATCAATCAATTCAGGACCTTTAGGTTTTTCTTCTTTTGGAGATTTTTCGACAATTTTAGCAGGCCGAGGAATTGTTGCTTTAAACACGTCATAAAATTCGTCTTGCTGCTCTTTTGTTCTCAGGCTGGCAAAATTGATTTCCTTATCGAGCTCCCATTTTTTATCGATAAAAAAGCCTCGTACAGTCAGCTTAAAAGAGAGACGATTCTTATCATCATTCTTAAAAGCCACGTCGAGATCTTCTATTTTATAAAGCAAAGTATTGTTGGTCAATGTCCAAACAAACCGATAAAGATCGCGATAGTTAGTTTCTCCATTGAGTGTAAATATAAAAGTTGATATACTTTCCTGCTTTTTCAAATCATTGAGGATAAAATCAAAACTCATACCAAGTTTATTTTCTTGTATCAGCCAGTTAATATAGCTCACGGTAAGGGCAGGTTCTTCCACAGCCAGGATTTTCTTTTCGGCCTCGTTCCAGTCTGCCCGCAAATCCGTATACAGACTTTCCACCGAAGCCAGGGTTTCAACCACCTGTTTCGACCCGCGGAATTGGGAGGCCAGCTGCTCATTCTTTTTTTGTAAATAAGCCACCTTTCCCCGGAGTTTGGAATACCAGACTGAACCTATGGCCAATAATAGCATTAAAAGAAAAGCCAGTGTAATGGTATTGCGTTTGGAATGCATTTAATCTGTCCTCGTAAACAACTGATCCGACACCTGAATAACTTTGTAATCCCGTGGTATAATATTTTGCAAGTTGTCGATTTTTTCTTGTGCCTGCTTCATAGAAACAAAGGGCCCCAAACAGATCCAAAAGGGGACCTCGGGATTTTGTTCATCAAACACACAAATTTCAATATCAAAGCCTTTTTTTCGGAACAAATCCGCTTCCCGCCGGGCAGATACCTGAGCAGCATGGGCACTGCACCGGATCATAAACCCATCTTTGGGATGAGCAAACTCGCTGCCCGCAGCATAATGAATAGGAAAAGAAGAATCTTTGGCTTGCGATTCTTGAAAAGGCTGAACTTGTGGCAGAGATCCACTATTTTCGATTGCCAGTTGCGGACTGGACTCGGATATCAAATAAGCCGGCAAGGAGGTTTGTGCCAGTTGAAATGATTTTTTTTCAGAAAAGGGAAGAACCTGAAAAATCCCAGGCAGGCGTCGATGCAGATCCGGGATCTGCGAGTGAGCTTCTGCCATACTGCTATACTTTCCGGTGCATACACAAAAGCGGCGATCAGAGGAGTATTGGTAAATAAATGCATCGATTCCGACTCTTTTCAACTCATCGAGTTTCTGTTCTGCCAAGAAAGAGTCCCGATAACCATACAACCGTATGGTAAAAGAGTTCGCTGCGGGCAAAGCTGCAGGAACTACATCTTGCACTGCCTGGGTCGAATCAGGTTCGGTCGAAACCAATGAATCATTGGTTTCTGTTTGATCCCGGTAAGCGCTATCGAACTCGCTTACCGAAGAATCGGTTTTCAAGATTTGGGGCGTGGTTTGCGAGTCAACCGGCTCAACATGGGCCAACACAACACCAGTCGAGTCGATCTCGGCGGTGGCGACAAGACTCTTTGGTGCAATGACTGTCGAATCAGGAACCATCTCCTGAACCGGCCAGTCCACATCCATTTCAAAAGCAAATATCTGGCGTTCTCCCCAATCTCTGCGATTCACCCGGC
Source organism: Candidatus Zhuqueibacterota bacterium (assembly GCA_014728115.1). Lineage (GTDB taxonomy): Bacteria > Zhuqueibacterota > Zhuqueibacteria > Residuimicrobiales > Oceaniaggregativiventaceae > Oceaniaggregativivens. The sequence goes on from WJME01000304.1 coordinate 27,615, forward strand.
GCAATATCGCTTCTCCTATAGTGTTGGATAGAGTCGGAATGTTCTTACGTACAGGAGCACTGCCACGAATCGAAAATCCCTCCTTGTTTTTCTTGATATTTTCAACCCAGATATTTCGTGTCTGGCGGACACTGTGGTTTGTTTTGTCCAAAAATTCCAACACATGATCGTATCCCGATTCCAGGCTGTCCGAAAGTCGAAGACTTTGGGTAAGATTGTTAATGTGCTCTTCCAGTTGCCGGACACGTATCACGGTTTCCTGATTATTGCGAATCTGTTCCTCATAATTGGCATTTTGTCTGTTATAGGTGCTTATTTGCATCTGTTGTGACAGGATAAGCCAGGTCAGGACAAAGGCACTCACTCCCAACAAAGCTAAAAGACTGTATCCTACGGCAGACAATTTGAGTACCCGTTGACGATCCAGTATTTCCTTGGGAATAAAATTGATGCTGGTAAAATTCTCATCTTTTTCATCCAAAATTTCCCAGGCCAGGGCAATGGCCACTGCATACTCTGACAGATCCTCACGACTGAACTGTGAGGTCAAATATTCAGCCAGGGGCTGGGATACGATAAACCCCACCCGGGATTGCGGAAACTGTTGTTCGAAAAAACGCTTGCTTTCATTGGTGATCGCATGCGAGGCCAGAAGGATATTGGAAATTTTGGAGATATTGAGGTTATCGATTTCGAACAAAATCTTGCTGTAAATAATCTGGTCGATTTCCGGCGAAATCCCTTCGGTGATCAAAGGCGACACCGTCAGGAGATCCTTGCCGCGCATAAAAATGATGCGACTGAACTCTTTTTCTACCTGAATGATGACATTGATCTCGTTCGGATCCTGGAACTGATAGCTCTTGCGCGCCAGATTAACCAATGCCAGTTCATTGGGTTCCATCAATGCCAATTCTAGGTTGCCATTGAAAAATCCATTGACCTGTTCCAGAATCGACAAAATGGTCGGAGTACGGCCGGCATCCAGCGATACATTGACCAAGGTCCCATCACGCCGCTCCAGCACGTGGACGTCCTCGAGTGAATTGAACCCGCTTTTCCACTGTCCGATCTTTTTGAGCAAGTTACCCTTGAATACATTTTTATCATAATCCAGCGTAGTATTCAATTCCTGATAATTGACAATGGACGCCGGAATATTGCAGGCCAGACTCGCTCGTCGCGAACCAAATTTTTTCAATAATGAATAGATCTGGTTGGCATTCTCCTGGGTTGAACTCGAAATCTGAATAGGATCAGCAGAGCTCTCTTGCTTGTCGATACTGAAAATTTCCCGTTCCTGTTGTGAGGCTCTCTCTTGATCATCCACAGGGGCCGTCGTTCCTGTTTCCAGATCGCTGTGCAGGGTGGCCGTCTCTAAAAAAGAGACAGCAATATTGCGCTTTTCCCGCACCAGATGCGCGATTTTTAGGTCCGTCCCGTTTATGACGATGCTGATGGCTTGTTTGGACATAGGATTTATACCTGATAGAGTTTAATAATGTCTGTTAAACGCTTTTTGTTATTGGCATTGCTATACGCTTCCTGATAAGAGATCATTTTTTTACGATAGAGATTGACCAGATCCTGCTCCATGGTCACCATCCCCATCTCGCCTCCCTGATAGATCAGGTGATAGATCTCATCCGTATGATTGTTGCGGATGCTGGCTTTGATCGCTTCTGTGGCCAGCATCACCTCTTTGGCCAGAATGAGCCGACCATCCATACTGGGCACCAGTTTTTGTGAAATCACACAGGTGATGACATCGGCCAGTCGTTCGCGAATGCGGTTCTGCTCGGATGACGGGGTTTCACCCAATATGCGGTCTATGGCCTCTGTGGCAGAACTGGTATGCAGCGTGGTAAAGACCTTGTGACCGCTATCTGCCACCTCGAGCACCGTAGAGATGGTCTCTGCATCCCGCATCTCGCCGATGACAATGATATCCGGATCCTGACGCAGAGATTGGATCGTACCGTCTTTAAAGCTCATAACATCCCGCCCCACTTCACGGTGACGGACAATGGCCTTGATGGGCTGATGTACGTATTCGATGGGATTGGAGATAATGACAATATGCGCCTTGCACGCGTGGTTGTTGGCGTTGACAATGGAATCGAGAGTTGTGCTTTTTCCCGAGCCTGTAATACCGGTGATCAAGACCAATCCCTGTTTGACATAATTGAGATTCAAGACCTTGAGTACATTGGGATGAAAGCCCAACGACTCTAATGGCCGAATGGATTTATTGATGAGCCGCATATTCAGACTCAGATGGTTGAGATCAAAATAAGCGGTCGCACGAAACCGGATCATCATATCCTCGTGTTCCATGCTGTAACTAAAATCCACCGATCGATTCTGAAACAGGGTTTCACGGTCCCGCTCAGACAACAGATTGAGAATCAGGATATCGGATTCATCATGCTTGTATTGTCCCAGGGATTCGTCAGGAGCTTTGGTGCCATACACACGATACCAGATCTGCCCTTTGCAGCCCATGCCGCCGACATCGATATCCGATGCATCGAGCCGCACCATTTCCTGTAAAAAAGAAAGAATCAATTCACGCATGGGACGCCGGATTTCTGTTGGCAGCTTGAGCAACATGCGGGTAAAGATCTCTTGCCGTTCCTGTCCAAAGGTGAATTCCGGAACCCGGGCAATCATCTTTTCCATGATAGTCTTTACATTTTCGACCCGTTTTTCCACCTGCTACTCCTGCATGATATCCGGTGATTCCAGCCAGCTGATGATATAGAGATTGCGTTGTAATTGAAATTGAGCAAAGGAGGTCATCCACTCCTGATCATAGGTGACAGAAATATGATTTCCGGTTCCATCGATAGGGCCATTGGCAAAGATCCCGCCTGTTACACTGCTCTCTTTGGGATTTCCGCCTCCATGCATGATAATACTTCCAGGATTGGGCAATGTAATAACACCATCAAGACGCGCACTTCCTTCGATATATACATCCCCATAAACCACATAAATCCCATGAACCGTTCGACCCCCCCGGACACGAAAATCACCCATTACTTTTGTCACATTGGGAATCGAACCTAAATAATAAAAACTACCATTGGGATAGTCTTTTCCCGGCGCAAAATACCCATTTACCACATATCCCTGACTTTCTGCCAGGGATTCAAGAGCATCGAAATCATAGGGGACCATAAATGGCATGTTTGTGTAAGCTAAACTCATGTCCGCATTACCGGCTTCATCCTTGACACCGACGTTCGTCAACGCCCCGGTACAATAGACTGCCAAATCCGCCAAATCAGGCGGAATACCCACATGAACTCGCACGGTTTTATCTGTACCATGAAAATCTGCAGTAGAGATGATGATCCTCTCCATACTGGAAAGCGACGCATTGGTCGATTCATCCTCGATGACCACATCAGCTGTTGCCTGGTTAAGAGAGAGATTCGTAAATCCCGTGTTCCAATCCTCATCAAATGACAGTTCATGCAAGGCCATGTAAACTCCGGTTGTGGCACAATTACGTGCCTGACTATATTGTAAATAATCCCACGTCTTTTCCAGGCTGTCGATACGATGGCGGTTCAATGCCAGACTCATCATACTGAAGAAAAAGGTCAATCCGATCATGGCCAATATCAGCATTTTACCCATATCGAACTCCTCAATACCTGCGAATATTAGGTGGACTGATGTACTTGTGCCAGCGAAAGGTCGAATAATAATCATCGTATGCGACAATGCTCTGGCACTCTAAAGTCACTTCAATGGTCTTAATCTGTTGCAAATTTGCGGTTTCATAGCCATGCCAATCGAAATAGCGCAGATCAAAACGGGTCACTCCCATGGCCAGGTCGAGATCCGGATTGCTATCAATGGTTCGGTACAACACGCGGTCGTTTGGGTTTTCGGTTTGACTGGCAACGGTCGAATCGCTCAATGAATACGTGACCCGCTCAATCACTCCATTCTCATCAAAATCACTGAAAAACGAAATGAGATGGGGTTGTGCTTGGATAATCGAATACTCTTGCCGATTCACCCCCAGACCCAAACGGTTCAAATCAAACTCGAGTAATTGAATGATCGCATTGGCATTCTGCGTGTTGATGGAATCCAAAACCCGTTCGTTGCTATTCGCATTCATGTCGGCGGTCAACCGGTGGATATTGAGAAACATAAAGCCGGCAACAAGAATGCTGGCGATCAATTTTAGGAACGAAGATGATCCCATAATACAACTCTATGTTAGTAAAACGGTTATGACTTACTGCTTGACATGATGTGACAAATTGTATCTTTTGGGTTATATCATTTCAATTGTTTTCTATATAGCTAAACACGTGTTTCAAAATAATCGGGGCAGACAGATTTTCATTTTTCACGACAACGACCATGCGTTTGTGATAGGTACGGTAATAAACCGGTGTATCGATATTATTTTTATCCACATAATGGACATAGATCCGTAATCTGAATTCACCCAGAGGTGTGTTAAAGATGAGATGAAGATTATCATTATGTCCGTAATGCCCATAATCATCCACATCATTAAAATTGGGATAATTTTCACCATTGGCACAATTCATCCCATAGGGAGATTCAAAATTGTAGAGCGGAGGTGAATTGAGATCGAATCTTCGGGTTTTGGCCTCTTCTATGATGCGTTGGCCCAGACCCACGGCATAATAGTCGTATTCGTTTTTCCACATTAGTTCATTGGTTTCCAAAAAATAACGATTGACCGACAAACTGATGGTAGAAAAAAAAATCGTGGCAGCCAGGGCCAATATCAATTCCCGTTCACCCATATGTTTTATTTCCTTGATTCACTCTTGAGAATCATTTAGACCGCCGAGATGTCACAAAAAGAAAACCAGAAGGAAACCTGTTCACTGTTCAGCAGCACATTATTTCCAGTCTTTGCATTCATCTTTTCTCTGCGATGCTCTCTTTTTTTTCTCAGCGACCTCTGCGATAAATTAACCTGGATACGTTATTTGCGCTAAGTATCCATCGTCGCTGTGATCACTTCCTGACAGGTCGTGATTCCCGATTTAATACGCTCTACCCCTGAACGTCGCAAACTCAACATGCCATCGCGTTCGGCAGCTTCCCGGATCATCTCTTCTTCCACCGAATCCTTGGATTGCAAAATAATGCGCCGGATCTCACGCGTAATAAACAGGGCTTCCATGATGGCGACCCGGCCTTTGTATCCCCCATAGCATTCGCTACAGCCCACGGGTTTATAAAACGTCGTCTTTTTCATCTCTTCTTCTGTGAATCCCAGCCTAAAGGCATGATCCAGATCCGGATCCTTGTCTGGTTCTTTACATTTGTCACATAATCTTCGCACCAGCCGTTGAGCCATGATCAGATTGATGGCATTGGCAATCAAAAAGGTCTCGACCCCGAGCATATACAGACGGGAAATTGCACTTGGGGCATCATTGGTATGCAGGGTCGAAAAGGTCAGGTGACCCGTATTGGCCAGAGAAATACCGATATTGGCGGTTTGCAGATCGCGCATCTCACCCACCATGACAATATCGGGATCGTGTCGTAAAATAGAGCGCAAGGCTTGTTCGAAACTCATCTTTGGGTTGAGCCGGAGCTGTCGTGCCCCGCCGATCAGATATTCCACCGGTTCTTCCACCGTGAGGATATTCTTTGAAGTATCCTTGACCGCCTGCAACGCCGCCACCAGGGTGGTACTCTTTCCGCTTCCGGTCGGACCGGTAAGGATGATCATGCCCTGAGGTTGGGCTATGGCTTTTCGAAAATCATCTGCCGCCTGCGTTTGCAGACCCAGCTGATTCAAATCCACAATCACTTTACGGTCATCGAGGACGCGAACGACAATGCTCTCCATACGTCGCTGGAATTCCGGTGATACAATCGGAATGACAGAGACACGAAAGCGGATAAAAAACCCATCGATCTTGCGCTGCATAAAGCCATCCTGGGCAATGGAACGATCGAACCGGTCGATATTGATCGCCCGGTCCTTGATCACCGAGGCAACGGCTTCGGGTTTGACCTTGTCCTGTGTATACCAGTGCTGCAGCTTGCCATCGATTCTGAACAGGATCTCTGTATGATTGTTTTCCCGGGGGATAAAATGAATATCGCTGGCGCCTTTGCGCACGGCCTCTACCAGTGCACCTTCGATGAGATTGGTGAGCATACTGCGGTGGATCTCAGCGTCCAGGGCATCCTCATCCAGGCTGACCTCATCTTCATCCATCACCTCGACGCCTTCGAGAGAGTCCTGCAGGTTCTTTAGAAATTCATTTTCATAATACGTAACCTTGTCGATCAGATCTTCGATGGTCTCCAGCCGCACATATACAAATTCGAACTGAGAGTACCCTTTGATTCCACGAACGAGCTTGAACAATTCCCGGTCAATAGGATTGGCAACAGCCACAATGAGGATGTTACGGTTTGTGGGATGTTGCTTGTAAGGAAGAGCTTTTTTTTCGATCAGCGCATTTCGTGTCTCATCCGGCAGATCATAAAGAATTTTTTGGATAAATTCGAGATCATTTTCCGCCAACTGTTCAGTATCGATGTCCATCTGTTTGAATGCATAGAGACCGGCAATGGCGGAAAAGACCTGATGACGATCCACCTGTTTTTTGCCGATCAGTTCATCCAGCAGGGTTTGTGTATTCAAAGAGCGACCATTTTCCTGCAATACAGACACGGATTGCTGCACGATGCCTTCATGAATGACCCGTTTTTGAATCAAATAGTCAATGATGCGATTATAACTTTTTGCCATAGCAACACACCGGTTTTAATGAATAATGCTGCCACTCACCTGGCGTCACGCTCTCCTTTAACGCCAGGAGGGTGGCATGGTGATAACCTTTTAAATCTAAACCCATTGTCCTATTGCCCTCCCATGCTGGTGGGCGTGACAAAACCGACCTCGGATGAAATCAGGGTAATGATGATGATCAATACCGTCACCAGAATAGAAATATTCAGATTGACCCAATCCACCACGCGGGTCATTTTATAACTGATTTCGCGCTCATAATAATCGGCCAGGCTGAGTGCTGATTCGCGAACCGTGCCCGATTCTTCACCGGCGCGAAAGCGGTTCAGGGCATTGGCGGGGAATACCCCTGTCCTGGCCAGACATTCGGTAAAGGTCTTGCCCTCGCGCAACATGATGGGCAGCACGATCTCCTTGACCTGTTTTTCGATATAAGTGTTGCGGCACGCTTCGGCCGCGGTCTTGATGACATTGATATTGTCCCCGGAGCCGCTATAGAGGGCATGCATGATCCTCGAAAAAATTTCAATACTCGACTTGTGCAAAAGGGGACCAATGACCGGCAAATTGATAATGATACGATTGAATACAATATTACCTTTTGGAGTTCGAAAGTAGTAAAATGCGATCAGGGTCGGCATGATAAACAGGACCCCAAGAATGAGAAAATGGTTTTGTAAAAATGCACTGAACAGCATCGATGCCTGGGTCATGGGCGGCACTTCGATGTTGTATTTGGTCAGCAATCCCGTGGTTTTGGGAAAAATATACATGATATAGAACAAAAACGTCAAAATGATCGCCACCAGCACGATCATGGGCATAAACAGGGCACTGCGCAAACTCTTTTTGAATTCCAGATCCCGTTCCAGGTACTTTGCTGTACTGAGATAAACTTCCTCCATATGACCCGAGGTGGTGGCGATGACCAGCATATGGGTCGCAAACCTGCCAAAGACATTGCTATGCCGGCCATAGACCTGATAGCCCTCTTTGCCGAGTTTGAGATCCTTGTGGATTTCCTTTATGGATTCCCGTAAGGTTTTGTTTTCCGTATCATTGGACAAAATCTGCAGGATTTCGTCATACGGAAATTTTTGCCGCAGCATATCCGCACACAGCCGGATAAAGATCACCACATCCTGCACCGGCACCCTGCCTTTGACGTCGATCAGTTTGCGGCGTACATAGATAATCTGATAGCCCATATTGTGCAGGGCCCGTTGTACTTCGGCCTGTGAAAACGCCCGCTGCTCCCCTTTGATGGGTTTTTCACCCGCTTTTTGCACCCTGTACATGAAAAGATGCTTTTTTTCGATGCGGGTGATACTGATTTTATTGGAGCGTTTGAATTCCTGGATGCGTTTTTTCAGATCCCAGCCATTTTTAGCGAACAAACTCCCCTGGACAGGTCTTCCAGATAAATTTAACCCAACATAGCGATATTCGAACATAAAAATACATAACTTTCTTAGGCTTAGAAAAGCATATCGATCCTAAAACAAATGGATCGATATGCTTGATAAATTTTAATGAGATATGAAATTGTTAATTTGCTACTGGAGCGATAACAGTTTTCCCATTAGTATCAAATGACAACTCGTATTTGACTGTAAGAGTGGTATCCTCTTTGAGTTTCGCAGTGATATCTGCTGTAGTAGCAGTACCATTCAAGTCAAAGATACCATTTTCGTTGGTATAAGTTTCTGTGACAGAATTGCCATTCATATCAAATTTATAACCAATTTTGGGGAAAGTAAGAGCGGCCAAACTATCTGCTGTTTTTCCAGCTCCTCCAAGCATAGTAGGCTTGCGATAGTATTCTTCAATACGGGCCATCATAGTCAAAACATCCTGACGCACTGCATCTTCATTTGCTTTGACAGCTCCCTGGCCGAACAGATTGATTCCGACGACAATCGCCAGGCCGACGATAATGGCGCCGAGTACGAGTAATAAGAGTTGTTGTTGTCCCATTACGGCTCCTCATGTGTTTGTTTGGTTAATGAGTTAAATGTAGAACATTAGAGAATTGCTTTCTTTCTGTAGTCCGGGTTCTCCTCCTTTAGCTGATTCACTTGCCATTTACTGTCGACGCCCCGGTGTGTTGTGAGTAAACTGGATCCCCCCAAGACAACATCGATACAAGCATAGACAACTCGAACGGTTTCGATAAATGTTGTATCTTTGACCCGATGCGTCCGGTATCTTTATAATCATTAATATCATAGGCAGTCATAAGGATGATATGGAGATGTTCATCACAATTATTGGCACGGCGAGCCAATTCAAGTCCGTTCATATCAGCCATTTTCAAATCGGTCAACAAAACGTCAAAGGACTGACCGTCCAAAAGCTCGAGTGCGCGGAAGGCATTGGTACACGATTCGACCGCATACCCATTGCGTTTTAACCCCAAACTGAGAGAGAACAAGAAATTCTTGTTATCATCTACAACCAATATTCGCTTCATGCTGCCTCTTTTTATTCAATGCTGCGTTCATGCGGCTGCAGCCGCTGTTTAGCCCCCAATTATGCCTTGCAATGATGCTGTTCGACAGAATTCAACTATCATGCCAAAATCCCAAAACAAAAAAACGCCACCCTAAACATTTGTATTAACTAGGATTGTATCAAAGTGAAGAAAGTGAGAATTGATTTCATTTTGCAAAAGCAATTGCAAAATGAAATGGGGAGGATTGCAAATTGAAATGACAAAAAAAACCGGATTCAATTTTGTCATTGAATCCGGCAGGTATATCTCTCACAGGAAATTAAATAAAGGTTATTCCAGACCATAGGATTTTAACTTGCGCCACAAAGTCGTAGTAGAGATACCGAGCTTTTCAGCCGCCATTTTTTGGTTGCCTTTGTAAATCTGCAGGGTCTCTAGAATCGAAAGCTTTTCGATATCTGCCAGGGTCTTGCCTTCCCAAAAAGGAGCTGACGATTTTTTAGAAAGCGATTTGCTCGAAGAAAAAAGAAAATGTTTGGGCTCCAGTTTAGAGGCGTAATTGATCGCCAACGTGCGTTCTATGACATTCTCCAGCTCGCGCACATTGCCGGGCCAATCCCATTCGCCCAGTCTTTGCAGCGCCCGTTCAGACAATTCCGGAGTCGGCTTTAACAGCTTTTGCGAATATTTTTTCAAAAAATATTTCCCCAACAAGGGAATATCTTCTTTGCGTTCCCGTAAAGGAGGAATATGAATCGGAATCACATTCAGACGGTAATAGAGATCTTCACGAAAGCGACCTTCCCTTACTTCTTTTTCCAAATCCTTGTTTGTCGCTGCGATGACCCGCACATCCACCCCAATGGAACGGCTCTCGCCGAGTCGTCGGATCTCTCCCTCTTGCAACACACGCAATAATTTGACCTGGGTGGTCATCGAAATCTCGCCAATCTCATCGAGAAACAGCGTACTCCCCTTGGCCTCTTCAAACAATCCTTTGCGGTCTTTGACCGCTCCGGTAAACGCGCCTTTTACATGTCCGAACAATTCGCTTTCCAACAGCGATTCGGTCAATGCCCCGCAATTCACACTGATCATCGGCTGATCAGCACGGATACTTTTGGCATGAATGGCCTTGGCAACCAGTTCTTTGCCGGTTCCGCTTTCACCGGAAATCAAAATCGTACTCTCTGTTCCGGCGACCTGGCTCACCATCCAAAGCACCTTGTTGAGGGAATCGGATTGACCGATAATGGAATCAAAAGCATGCTTGTGCGCTGGTCGCAATCCGGCATTGATTTTTGGTTGCATCTTTTTTTGCAACGCTTTTTGCACCAGCATTAAAAAGCGCCCACTGTCGACAGGTTTCGTCACATAGTCGAACGCGCCCAGTTTCATGGCCTGAACGCTGTTTTCGATACTGCCGAATGCAGTCAAAAGGATCACTTGCGTATTGGGAAATTTTTTCTTTGTTTCCTGCAACACCTGCATACCATCGACCGGTTCCATTTTGAGATCTGTGATCACCAGATCAAAGAACCGCTTGTTGAGTTCTTCCATGGCAATAGAACCGTTGCATGCTTCGGAAACGGCAAAGCCCTGCTTTTTTAGCAGGATAGACAAAACTTTACGGGGATTTGCCTTGTCTTCCACAATAAGAATTTCAGGCATACTTGAACTCCTCATCTGATTCGACCAGCATAGGTTGAACCGGCAAGTAGATGGTAAAGACCGTCCCTTTTCCCGGTCGACTGGTTACTGCTATTTCGCCCCGATGATTTTGCACAATCCTGTCGCAGATTGATAGTCCCATTCCCCCGCCCTTTTCCTTGGAAGAAAAGAAGGGAGTAAAGATTTTCTTTATCTGTTCCTTTTCAATCCCCAGCCCACTGTCCTGTATACGAATAATCACCATTTGCTCATCATGCCATCGATGACGCAATCCTACGGTTGTTGAAATGGCCAGGACACCGCCCAACGGCATGGCCTCGGTTGCATTTACGATCATATTGATCATCACCTGACGCAATTGATTGGCATCGGCATAGATCTTTGGAACAGTGTCAAGCCCCAACTTGACTTTAATTTTATCCCCAAATGTTCCCTTGAATAGCACCAGGGTATCTCTGATCAGCTTGTTGACGTCGGTCTCTTTACATTGAGCCTTGTCAAGTCGTGCAAATTTTAAAAAATCACTGATGATATTATCCAACCGGGAAGACTCTTCACAGATAATATTCATCAACTCTTTATCCTCACTTTGTAATGACAGACTGTTTTGCAGAATCTCTACAGAAGTCTTGATCGCGCCCAAAGGGTTGCGTATTTCGTGTGCGATCGAAGCAGAAATCTCTCCGATTGCGGCCAGCTGCTTTGTACGATTCAGTTGGTTTTCCAGCTCTCTCAGTTGAGACACATCCGTCAGAGAGGTCAGTACATAGTTGCTCTCGGGCACTTTTTTAATAGAGAGGTGAATACTTTTAAAAATGTTCTCCCCTCGCTTCAAGGTACAGTCAAAATGGTGAATTTGAAAGTCCTTGTGTTTTTCGATGTGATCCAGCACCTGGTCGATTCGTTCGGCATCTTTATGTATGAAAAAATCTGTCAAACGGTGTCGATTTTCGATATCCGATGTTTTCATCCCTATCAAAGCTTCAAATTGTGGGTTGACCATTGCGATGGTTTTATTCAGTGTCAGCAAACACACTGCAGTACCCACTTGCTCAAACAGCGTTCGGTATTTTTGCTCCGATTCCTGTAGTAATCGGGTTCTTTCACGGACATGTTGCTCGAGTGTTGCGGTATATTCTTTCAACCGGGCTTGCGAGCGTCTGAGACGACCAACCATATCATTGAACGAATACGCGAGCAATCCGAGTTCATCTTTACGGCCATTCGCCACGGTTTGTTCGAGATCGCCTACAGCAACTCTTTTCGTGGCATAAACCAGAGAATTAATCGGCTTGATGATGCGATTGGCGATCAAAATGCTGATGCCGATAAAGGTAGCGGTAAACACCAGAGTAAACCATATCGTGCCTCTGATCAGGACATCTCGTTTATCCTGCATTTCTCGGGCAGAGAGCCCCACCACCAGAGTTCCCAACCGGTCTCCGGTGAGAACCTGGCCGATGGCATGACTTCTCGAAGACCTGGCGAAGAGCAGACGCTCATCCTTGATCGGTTCTTTTATGTCAAAGATCGGCTGGACGACCTGATATAAAGGATCATCCTTGGCAGATTGGAAATGTCGATAAGAGTCCGCCGCCAGGGAATGGGAATAGATTTCGTCGTTGAATAACCAGTCCGGATCCCAGATCGCCAGTATCTCTTGCTCAGAATTAAAAACCACAGCATAGCGTAATTCACCACCACTCATCATTCCTAGAAGATAATTTTGCAGTTGAACCTGATCCTCAACCAGTGTCGCCGGCGCCATATGAAACGCGAGATTCTGAGTCAAAGAGAGTGCCCAGCGGCGGAACTCTTTTTTATGATTGTCCAGGGTGAATTTGAAAAACAATCCACCCGATAAAACCGAAAAGATGATCGTTACGGCCGCAATCGACAAAACCCATCGGGTCTTTAAACTAGCAGTATACGTTTGACCGTTGCGACTGAAAAGAACACCCGATTTTTCCAATATTTTCTTGAGGTGTTGCAAAGAATCCTCGACTATCCGTCAAACCCTATCAATAATAAATCTTATCGGCTCGATTGAGCATTTCTTCAGGTATGTTCAAGTCATACCATTTGGCCATGCGTTTGTTGATGATGACCTTGGCCTCCTGTGGATATTTTAGTACATCTTTATTCGGAGCACCGTATTGCATAATTTCTTTGGCGATATGAGCTGCCAGTTCACCACACTGCACGGGATCGGCCGCAAGCGACAACACCGCCCCTTTTCTGATATGGGACTCTGCGCCGCCTATGACAGGAAACCGGTGCGATATACAAAATGTCAATACATATTGCAAAAGGCTGTTATTTTGCACCCCCAGTCGGGGATGAATCCACAGCATATCGCTTTGTGCACTCAAGGAATCCAATAGCGTCGTCAACATGCTGGCTTTCTCCACCCTTCGGGCAAGTACATCCAGGTGAATCTGTCTTGTCGCCTGATGCAAACCCTCTATCCAATCGGAGGAAATATTGTTCGGTAGCAGACAGGAAATGCGCTCTATATCCGGAAATATGCGCCGTATCAGAGCCAGTTGCGTAAAAGGGGGCAGCTCATATTCGACAGCGTAGAAATGGTTCTCTTTGGATTTGTTTGCCGCTTCATGCCCGGACTCGTAAACCAACGTATGCACCAGAGGCACATTGATGTTCGAAAGAGATAGAAATTGAGCTGCAGGAGACCCAATACACAGGATAAGATCCGGTTTTTCCCGACTCAGAGCATGACTAAAGGCGAGTTGTTCATCCGGGTCGACCCTTCCCTGCAGGTTTAACTGAACAATCTCTGTGCCGTTGTCAAAGGAATAGACAAATCCCTCTCTGGCATTTTCATATTCCTCCAAATGATCGCTGGTTAACACAATAATTTTGTTCGGCAAAGACCAGAGCAGACCATTTCCGAAAAAACAAAACCACACCATTGTTAAATAAATAATACGCAAATCCGTCCTCGATAACTCTATCATATTTGCGCAAGGAAGATGCATTAAAACTTTGATGCATTTCTCGTAAAGAGAAGGCGGGATGCTTGGCTAAAACAGAAACTCACCAGAGGTCCATTGTACGCAAAGAACGATTTCACACAACCACCCGACACAACGCTTATCGTTTGCGTTACGCCACAACGCTTCTTACCGTCCGTCCCAAAAATGGAGGCAAGGGTGCAGGATATCCGTTTAAACGGATACTATTTAAAGGTATATTTTCATTCAATAAAAAGCAAGTATTATTTTACATGATGTGAAATAGTTTAAAAGTTCAGTTGCACATATCTCTGCATAAGCAAAACAATCACTCGCCTGATGATAGGTTCCTGATCAGTGGAAATCATATCGGAATTTAATTTTTCGGTGTGCAAGAGAACAAACTTTTTGGGTTCCTGAATGTTTTCAAAAGCCTGCTGTGCCTTTGGATAAACAGCTGTGGATTCGTTTGAAGCCACAATCACCGTCGCAACCTTTACACTGTCCTTATCTGAAACATTCAGCAATTCAGCATCTGTTTCCGGATTGATCCAAACCATGGCGTCAGGCAGGTCATCTTTATGCAAATCATTCAAATAATCGATTCGATCAAAAGTCACCAGCCCCCATTTGTGAATGGTCTGGCTGCGAACCCACTCGTTGATGAGTCTTGCGTCAGTGTCCGTCTCCACCGATTCAAGCATCCAAACATCAAATCCTTGCATGCATATCTTACGGGCAGTCAACTCCCATTGCGGAAAATCGACATTAAAAAAAAGAATATGACCGTCTCGTTTAAGGTCCTTTGCATAGGTATGCACGAGACGGGCCTGACCGTCAGAGATTACAAGTGTTTCCTGATGTACCGAGTCCGGTTGGGTTTTGCACCCCAGAGTCAGTGCGATCCATAAAAAACCCAACAGGGGCAGATGGCGAGACATCGTTCGCATAAAACCGGCCACAGATATAAAAATCGATTGCATCAAATTCCTCAACTGAAATACAAGAGATCAAGACTGGACCATGCTAAAATGATCGTAATGAGCAAAGCAATATACATCCTTTTATCGATGAAAACAATACTCTTGTCAGTCTTTAAAGGCTGCTTTTATAGCTTTTTATCAAAGGTTAAACCCCACATAATCCTTGCATCCCATTTGATGATTCAATATATTGGGCAGCAAACAAGTTAGGGCACTATGGAGAACTGAGCTATGCAAACCAACGAAAAGTCTTTACCGGAAAATGCGTATCGACCGCTAAAGCCGGGCGAAGAATATGTACCCGTGGTTCCTGTTGACAAACCCTTACCCGAGGTGACCCCTTACTCTTTGATCTGGGGGCTTTTGTATGCCGCTATTTTCTCTGCTGCTGCTGCCTTTTTGGGATTGAAAATAGGTCAGGTCTTTGAGGCAGCAATTCCTATCGCTATTCTGGCCGTCGGTACCTCTGTTTTTACAAAACGAAAAAACGCGCTCTCGGAAAATGTCATCATTCAATCCATCGGAGCGGCATCCGGCGTGGTCGTTGCCGGAGCCATTTTCACGATCCCTGCGATTTATATCCTCGATCTGGATGCACAGTTTTTTCAAATTTTTCTTTCTTCTCTCTTTGGGGGCTTTTTGGGAATCCTCTTTTTGATTCCGTTTCGAAAATATTTTGTCCAGGAAATGCATGGCATGTTCCCCTTTCCAGAGGCCACGGCGACCACCGAAGTGCTCATTGCCGGAGAATCAGGCGGAGAACAAGCCAAAATCTTGCTCAAGGCAATGGGCATCGGGGGTGTGTACAATTTTTTCATGGCTACCTTTCACTGGTGGGGAGAGGTCTTTAACAGCCGGGCAATACCCTTTATGCAGGGATTGGCTGAAGATGCAAAACTGGTTTTCAGGCTCAATGTCGATGCGGCAATCGTAGGCCTCGGCTACATTGTCGGACTAAAGTATTCCGCCATTATCACAGCCGGCTCCTTTTTATCCTGGTTTGTATTCATTCCTGTCATTTACTTTTTTGGCCAGCATCTCGATGTCGTTGTGGGCAGCACCGCCTCTACACTGATCGCGAATATGAGCGCTGAGGAAATTTTCAGCTCATATGTCCGCCATATCGGCATCGGTGGCATTGCTTGCGCCGGGCTCATTGGCATCATCAAATCATCGGGAATCATCAAAGGCGCGATGACCCTGGCCTGGAAAGAGATTATCGGCGGTAAAGCTCTTGACCAAACAGCTGAAAATCGCATGCAAAAAGATATGCGTATGGGCACGGTCGGCGGCATCATTCTTCTCGTCATTTTGGCCATTTTCCTCTTTTTCTGGCTCGGCGTCGTGAATAATATCTGGCATGCTGTGGTCGGATTGCTGATCGTCACCATTATCGCCTTTCTATTTACAACGGTCGCAGCAAGAGCCATCGCGATTGTGGGGACCAATCCCGTCTCCGGCATGACCCTGATGACCCTGATCATTTCTTCCGTCCTCCTCGTACGTGTCGGATTAGCCGGTCCTACCGGAATGGTTTCTGCACTGATCATCGGAGGAGTCGTATGTACTGCACTATCCATGGCCGGAGGGTTTATCACAGACCTGAAAATCGGCTATTGGCTGGGAACCACCCCCGTCACACAACAGAAATATAAATTTTTAGGCACTTTGGTCGCAGCGGCCTCAGTGGGACTGGTCATCATGATGCTCAATGAGACATATGGTTTCGGTCCCGGCAGTCAGCTAGCGGCGCCGCAAGCCAATGCCATGGCCGCAGTCATCAAACCCCTGATGTCCAATCAACCGGCACCATGGTTGCTCTACCTCGCCGGAGCGATCTTTGCCTTAATTCTGGAGATGGTCGGCATCCCACCCCTGGCCTTTGCACTAGGCATGTATCTGCCTCTTGAACTCAATACCCCTCTTCTGGTGGGTGGGATCATTGCCTATTTTGTGAGTAAAAGTGCTAAAGAAGAAACAGTCGCACGCAAACGCCGCGAACGGGGAACACTGATCGCATCAGGATTTATTGCCGGTGGGGCTATCATGGGGGTTCTGTCTGCTCTGTTAAAATATGTTCGCTTTGACGAACTGGCATTTATTCAACCCATTATTCTGACAGAGTGGGCCGAGTCCCATAGCGGTGAACTGCTCGGATTATCCCTCTTTGCCCTGCTCAGTGTTTATTTTTATTGGGATAGCAAGCGAGTATAACTTGTCTTGAAAAATGCCGCGTTTAAAGCCAGAGGATGCAAAGACCTGCTGCCCGGAAATGGAATTGATCACTTGGCCGTTCCATTTTAAAATCTCTGCAGCAGCAATGCTTTGCATCCTCTGAACGCCTCTAAATAGTTCAGATTACAGGAGAAACCAAAGCCCTGACTCGACCCTGAACCTGTTAAACGATCGTCTATTATGAATATCGTCTATTATATTACCGGTCATGGCTATGGCCATGCCGTACGATCTATCGAGATCATTAAAAAACTACTCGACCAGGATACCTCGTGCACCGTCCACATTCGCACCAAAGCCCCCCAATGGCTGTTCAGCGTTTTGCCAAAAGAGAGAACCACCTATCAGGAGGTCATACTGGACTATGGGGTACTGCAAAAAAATAGTTTTAAAGTCGACAAACCGGCAACCCTGCAGGCAAACCTCGACCTCATCGCTCGAGCCCCATCTCTCGTAAAAAGCGAACGCTTGAAACTCGAATCCCTAAAACCCGATATTGTGGTCAGCGATATCACGCCTCTGGCATTCGAGATTGCCGAGCAGCTCTCAGTGCCCTCTGTTGCGGTCGGTAATTTTTCATGGGACTGGATCTATACCCCTTTCCTGGATGAATATCCTGCATTCGAACCGGTGATTGAATTTATACAGCGACACTATGCCAAAGCGAAACATTTGTATCGTTTGCCTTTTTATGGGGACATGTCAGCATTCCCGAATATCATAGATGTACCCTTGGTATGCAGGAGATCAGATGCTCATGCGCAATCGATAAAAAACCGGCTCGGGATAGAAAAAGAGATATTCCTCATTGCCTTGCGAGAAAATGACCTGACCCACGTTAACTGGAATAACGTCAGCCTACCCAGGGAACTGGTCGGTTTGGCCACGTTTCGCGTTCCACATCCCCAATTCACACAGATCAAGGAAGGATTGTTTTTCTTTCAGGATCTGGTAAAAACAGCCAAAATCGCTTTATCCAAACCCGGCTATGGAATTGTATCGGATTGTATTGCCAATCAAACTCGATTGCTCTATATTCCGAGAAATGATTTTGCAGAAGAGCCTGTCTTACAATTAGCGTTAGCAAATTTTGCCACATCCGAAAGAATCGAACGACAGGATTTGATGGCAGGACACTGGCACGCTTTGGAAACCTTGATGAAAAAACCCCACCACTGGCCAAAAATGGATTTATCCGGAGCTGAATTCACGGCAAAAGAGATAAAAAAAATCGCGGCAATAGAATTGCCGCGATAAGCATATCCAGGGTGCAAATGAATGCCCCCAATTTAAACCACTTTTTAACTGGATTGACCCGCTCGCATCTTGTCCACAATCCCCTTCATGACCGTTCTTGCCGTTTTTACATCATCATTTTCGGCTTGCTGCTGAATAGCTTTTAAAGCGTTTTCATCTCCGATTTTCATGAGGCTGGTCGCAGCAACGATGCGAGCCTGAAACTCTTTGTCGTTTTTTAGCATGTGAATCAATTCTTCTTCAGCGCCCTTGCAATCACGCTCTGCAAGCTTTTGCGCCGCATCGATTCTCTTGGTCAAATCTTGATGCTTTAAATTTTGGATCAACTCCTTATCCTTGGCAGTCATTTCTGCTGCAAAGACCTGCGTACCGGCAACAAAGATCATTGTAAAAATACTCAAGAGTGCGATCAAGCGTTTCATATTTTTTCTCCAAATGTTTGGGTTAATTGATTGTCGATTGATCACTTACAATCGCCGTACCAAACATTGTTTGAAAAAAATGTTTTTTAATCGATTCAGACTAATGTATTTTGATGCTTTGAAAAAAAACTTAAATTTCTAAGGCGAGCTTTAGGAGATTATGGTACGAATTGTACCACTGGTACGATTATTACCATCGTTCTGGCACGTTACGTACCAGGTTGGCAAGGGATAATTCACTGATCCGATTCTTTGATGTGATATTTATCAATTTTTTCACGAAGGGTTTTTCGGGCAATTCCCAATTGCCGGGCAGCAGCACTTTTGTTAAAACCTGTTTCTCGGAGTACAGCTTCTATGTGACGTTTTTCCAGATCCTCCAGGCTAAGATGATTGTTGGAAGAGGATTGAACGGCAGGTGTGGATCTGGATTTGGTGCGGGATTTGGGCATGGAAGAAAGAGTAACGACCTCTTCTGTTTCGAGAATTACAGCACGTTCCATGATATTTTTGAGCTCCCGAACATTTCCGGGAAAAGGATAGTTTTTTAACCATTCTATCACCTCAGGACCGAGACCTGACAAGTCCTTGCTAAAGGTATTATTATAGACATGAAAAAAATAGTCTGCCAGCAAAAGAATATCTTGCTTGCGCTCGCACAAGGGCGGAATTTCTATCTGTACGACATTGATGCGATAATAGAGATCTTGACGAAAGGTTCCGGACTCTATATTTTTGATCAGATCCTTGTTCGTGGCCGCAATCAACCGCACATCAGAATGAAGCGTTTGATTTCCCCCCACGCGCTGAAAAGTACCGTCTTGTAAAACTCGCAACAGCTTTGCCTGAGTGGTCATGCTCATGTCGCCAATTTCGTCTAAAAATAGTGTTGACTCGTTAGCGAATTCAAACTTGCCTTTTTTCTGACCGGTTGCCCCGGTAAAAGCCCCTTTTTCATGACCGAACAATTCACTTTCCACAAGGGCATCAGGTAGGGCTGCACAGTTCATGGCGACCAGAGGTTTCTCGCTGCGCTTACTTTTACGATGAATGGCACGTGCCACCAACTCTTTTCCCGTGCCGCTTTCACCAGTGATCAGCACAGGCACATTTTCCTTGGCCACTCTGTCGATCATGCGAACGATATGGCGAATCGCTTCAGATTCTCCCAATATCTCACTATAATCGTCCTGCCGTACATATTGATAGGTTATTTTTTGAACAGGGCGGGGACGAACATCGGGTTCTGACTTTATCTTGTCACTGATGCGTTCGCTGACCAGAGAAATGTAATTGGCCAAAATGCGTAGCATATCAATTTCTTCGACGGTGTAATCTGTACCGGACTCTTTTTTTGACAAGGAAATAACGGCTACCAGATGCTCTTTGATGAAAAAAGGGATTCTGAATTCTATATAAAAATCATTCAGGTCAGGATCATACAGGACATAAAAATTATTGACATCTGTAGGCGAGGGACCGAGAATTTCCCAGCCTTCATCCAGCATTTCTGTAATATTTTGAGCCAGGGCTATTCGCGGTTGACTTTTGCGTTGAATTTGCGTTCCTGTATTTTCTTCCAGGATCAATCGGTTCTTTTTCAGGTCATAAATGGAAATAATGGCCAAAGAACTTTGCACCAAACCACTTATCGTGTCCAAAGTCAATTTTGACAAATGGGCATAATTCTCTGTTGTCTGGATACGATCGCTAAAATCAGCTAGCGCAGCCAGAATGGACCCCCGGTTCGGTCCTTTATCCCTGGGAACAGAGTCATTCATAGTCTATTCTCGTGATAGATTAAGGAGATGCTGCAGATTCGGTACGCGTACCGATCACAATTTTAGAGAGTCCTTTTTGCTTTGCGACATCCATAATCTGAACGATCAATCCATGGGAAGCCGCTCTGTCGGCTTTTAAGATCAAGGTCGGCTCGTCATCCTCTACAATGTATTGATCGAGTTGAGCGGAGAGGTTTGACAACTCTATAGGTTGATCATTGACAAAAATTTCAGCGTCTTTGGATACAAAGACTGTGAGCTTCTCGACACGGGCAACTTCCTGGGTCTTGGTTTCAGGCAATTCGAGTTTCATACCCGGTTGTTCGATGAAATTAGAAGTCACCATAAAAAAGATGAGCAAGATAAAAAGGACGTCGATCAAAGAGGTTACGTTTAAACCGACTGATTTTTTATTTTGGTCGACAAGCTTCACCGCTTACTCCTGCTCAGTGGTCACAGGAAATCGATCCAATTCGCGCATCTTTTGCAGTAAAAACGTAACATATTTTTCAATATCAAGGATAAAACTTTCTGCTCGTTTTGAAAAATAGTGATAAGCAACGAGAATCGGAATGCCGATAACCAATCCGGTAGCCGTGGTGATCAAAGCTTCGGAAATGCCCCCGGCCAACAGGTTTGCCTGGCCTGCACCCTGCGCAGAGATGACATTAAAGACCTTGATCATTCCCAGCACTGTCCCTAACAAACCCAACAAGGGAGCCACCGCTGCAATGGTTTCTAATGAAGTCAGCCCGACTTGCAGGCTGCGTACCTCTTGCCGGCCCTGATCTTCGATCAGTTCTTTCACTTCTTCTTTGCCCAGGTGCTGATTGCGCAACCCGGTCAATACAATATTCGCAAAAGGACCTTTATTTCTTTCACAAATCGTTTGTGCAAGACGGATATCTTTATCACTGGATATAGATTCAATCACAGATATGATTTCAGGAATCAATATTTTTGATCGTCGCAAGGTAAAGATTTTCTCGATGATGATAGCAAGCCCGATAATAGAGCTCAATAAAAGCGGAATCATGACGATGCCGCCTCTTGAGAGATATGAGATCGTTTCCAACATGTTTTAACATCCTATTTTCGCTAGCGCAATATCGAATATACAAAAGTCCAGGTCAATTCCAAATAATTTTCAGGGAAATCATCTGGTAAGGGCTTGAAACTTTGGCTGGCATTAACTGCATTTACGCTTGTTTGCATCAAAGTCTTGTGTCCCTCATATTCCAGGACCTTTAAATCAGTTACAGATCCATCCCTTTGTACACGAAAGCGCAAAACAGTTTCACCACTGATCGCCCCCATTTGATAAAAGGCCGGAGGAGGATAGACATGACTTTTTATTTTGCGTTTCATGGCCAAAATATAGGGAGCAAAGTCCCAGGCATAGGTATTAAGCGTTACGCCTCCCAGATCCTCTGCTGAAAACTCTTTTTGACGCCAGTTTGCATCGTCAGTAAAACGGTTCGGGTTGCTGCCCTGCCTGCGATTTCCGCTTCGCAGCCGGTCTGGACTAAAGGGTTGAGTTCTTTGCTGTTGTCGAATGGCCAGCGGAGTATCCTGTCCCTGCAAAATGTCAGGCTCTATCTCGGAATCATTGGTTCTCTGGTCTTCCTGCTCATTTTGCTGCTCATTTTCATCGATCGCTTTTTGTGTTTCGCGTGATTGAGGAGTGGATCCGAGCTGTCCATTCTGCCCGGCAAAAACCCGGTACTCTGTACGACCATCGCTATGAGGAACGTTCTCCGGACTCGTCTCCGGGTTCTCGTCGCGAGCACGAGCGGTCTTGTCAGACAAAAAAGGCGTTTCTTGCGGAGCTTTTGTTGTGGCGGCATCATCGGGCGTCTCTACCAATTCGCGCGGTTGATCAGGCACCAATTCAAATTCAATGGGCGGTGGGTCTTGTTCGATTTCGGCCTCTTTAACAAGCAGACCATCGAGCAAAGAGATCGGACGAAACGCTGCCAAAAAAAGCAAATGCAACAAGAATGAAACCAAAAGTGTGATTTTTATTCGCTTGTTAGAGGACAAAGAACGATCCTGAAAAATTATATTTCAACCGACATCAAATCAAAAGCTGATTCAACAGGTCCATTGAATTGGGTACGACAGATCCGTGCCGCTTGTTCCGGCTCCATCACTGGATAGAAATGGGTCAATAAAACGCGTCTACACTGAGCTTTATCGGCGATCTGTCCGGCCAGCGTAGGAGATAAATGTTTCCCTATAACGTGATGATCGGGAAACGAACACTCGATAAGAGCCAGATCAGCATGATCGAGTAAATCCAATACTTTTGCAGAAAAGGCGGTATCGCCGGTATAAGCGATGACCTTGTCAAAGGCACTGATCCTGTACCCCAGGCTTAACTCGGTGTGATCCATTGCATGGGGCTGCACCTGCCATTCATCAAAAGACTGCGATACATCTGGCTCGAGCTCTGTGATGATTTTTTTAAAATTTTTATGATCCAAAAGCCATTTTCCATAATGCGACTGCATGGCGAATAAAAAGGATTTAAATCCCTGCGGACCCAGCAGATGCAACGGTTTTTCACGTTTAAAACCGGGAGTATAGGTCAAAGCCATAATAAGCGGAACCAGATCCGACACGTGATCAGGATGTAAATGGCTGATTAACACTGTGTCGATTTGCCGGTAATCAACAGAACTTTCAGTCAAGCGGCGCATGGTTCCAAACCCGACATCCATTAGAACACTTGCTGAGCCGATCTGCAGGTGATAAGCTGCACAAGACCGCTCTTTGGTCGGAGCGCAGGTTCCGGAACCCAAAACGGTCAGAGTTAACGAATTCATTACGACGTCTCTTCCTTGATCCAATTCAAATAGTCTCTTGACCCACCTACAATGGGCAATGCAATGATCTCGGGCACGTTATACGAGTGCTCTGTTTCGATCCATTTGATCAATTCATCCAATAATTTTTGCCGGGTTTTCATGATGATGAGAACCTCTTCTTCCGATGATATGTTCCCCTGCCAATGAAACAGAGAGTGCATTCCAGGAAGAATATTTCCACAAGCGATCAATCGGGCCTTTAAGACTTTATCGACAATCTTTTCTGCCTCTTTTTGGTTTGGGCATGTAACAAATACAACGAGACTCGACTCCATAGTTCCTCCTAAAGCACACCATAAAAAACGCCATACAAACTACAAACCTTTTATGTTATTTGCAAGCGCTAGTCATGGGAACTCTGGCATTCATTTGCAGTTAAACCACATGGTATAACGCTCCGCACTTTGCGTTCACAGGATAACCAATGAATTCCAGAAAATCCTTCGCCCTCTTGATTTTAACCTGTTTGGCATGTGCAAACAGTTACAGTGCCCCTCTATGGTTCCAAACATCGGACAGCTCCAAGACCTCATCGGTTTCAGAATCCCCTCAGCAGATCGAACAATATTACCAGCTGCGATTGTTCAAACCCGACTCGCTTTCCTTTGCAAGAACGACCAAAGAAACATTATCTTCCCAAACCATAGAAATCCCCTTTAAGGTCGATTCAGTCGAATTGCCAATTCCGCTGCTGAGTGAGCCCGCCCAACGGTATATCGATAAACTCGGAGACAGAGACCAGGCATTTCCTCTGACCGAGCTCTTGAGACAATTCGTGGCCGCAATAAAACCTGACAAAAAAGTACGGCTTGATTTCATTCCTTCAAAAGTTCAAATCCATGCGCTCTCTACGCTCTGGCAAAGAGGAAAAGCCACCCAACTTGATTTGTACGCAGAATTGGATTCTACGTTTCAGATTACCATGGAAGACCTGGAAAGAGAATTGGCTATATTGGAAAGAAAAGGAATCATTGATCGAGAAATAATTTCTCCCAGGAACGAACTTGTAATCGGCATGGGTCCTATCCCCCTTCCGCCAGTTGAAATGAGCCCAACGAATAAACGAAACCGGATCTATCTCTATTCCCCTCATCTCAAAAAAGAACAATTGAGCCATTATTTGCAGGCCAGATTTTATGAGGCTCAGATCCTGCAACCAGGAAATAGAAACTTTTCAAGGCATCTCCAGCATCTTTATCAAATGCTTCATCAAAGCCAATGATTTTCCAAATACCAATCAGCGGTCTCTTTAATCCCGGTTTGCAATGAAATTTTCGGCATGTATCCCAAAACATTTTTGGCCTTTTCATTGGAGCATACCCAATGTTTTTGTTTCATCTCTTGCACTTTATCACGATTCAACAACGCGGGTTTGGAGGAAAAATAAGCAATCATTTCACTCGTACGGGACAGTAAATCAAGTACAAAAACCGGAATCGTTACTTTTTTAGGGCGTTTATTCAAGCAACGGGCAATAGTATCACCAATGGTCGACCAATCGTACATACCGTCTCCACAGATAAAAAAGACTTGATCTTTACTGGCATCATGCTGGGATGCCAGGTCAATGCCATTGATCAGGTCATAAACATGAACCAAACTGACCGTGGAGGTCCCATCACCTAACAGAGGCAGAATGCCCCGATGGATATTTTGGAACAAGGCAAATACATCGCGGTCTCTGGGGCCATAAACAGATGGAGGTCTTATGATGGTCGCCCAATGATCTTTGGAATATGATAAGATGATCTTTTCTGTTTCAAGCTTGGCCTGACCATAAACAGAGACAGGAAAAGGCGGATCACTTTCCTTGACAGGCGTTCCATCCTGGCTCGGACCAGCCGCTGCCTGACTCGAGATATAAATCACTTTTTGATGTGCCGGGCCATAGCGATCAAAGGCATCCAGCAGACTTTGGGTTATGCCAACATTTCCTTCAAAGTAGGTTTTGTTGTTTTTTGCTTTGGTAACACCAGCCAGATGAAAGATGATATCTTGATCACTGACCGCACGCTTTAAAGAGTCTGGATTGTTCCAATCCAACTGAAAAATTTCATTTTGGGAATGATCCAACCAACGCAGATTACTGTTTTTACGAACAGCACAGCGAATGCGATGTCCTTGTTCTGCTAGAAGCTCAGCTAAAAAGCTTCCGATAAATCCATTGGCCCCCGTGATCAATATATTCTTTGGCATTTCCGCTCCATTCCAGTAACAAAAAATCAAGAGTTTCACCTTGACAATCTGTTAGTTAATAACTATATTTTCATTATTTTCAAACCATTTTTTTCAATCCGTAAACCCCATTTAACAAGCCTGCTATTTTCTTAACCGTTTAGCGAGGGAGAATCAATTGGCTGATATTTTTTTCAAATGCGCAACCGGTGCAGGGGCCAGAGCAAAACAAGCAATGAACGACGGGTGGTACCCATATTTTAAAGCCATAGAATCAGGAGCCGATACCGAGGTCATGATCGACGGCAAAAACATGATTATGATTGGTTCAAACAATTATTTAGGCCTCACCCAGGATGAACGAGTAAAGCAAGCTGCAATTGATGCGATAAACAAATTCGGTAGCGGATGTACAGGATCACGATTTTTAAACGGCACCCTGGCCCTTCATGAAGAGTTGGAGGAAAAGTTAGCCGAATTTATGAATACCGAAGCTGCCCTGGTTTTTTCAACAGGGTTTCAAAGCAATCAGGGAGCGATTGCCTCCCTGGTAGGACGAAAAGATCTAGTCGTGGGTGACAATGAAAATCACGCAAGCATTGTCGATGGAACGCGCCTCGCGTTTGGCCGGTCGCTTAAATATCGCCACAATGACATGAAAGATCTTGATCTGGTCTTGCAGCGCAACAAGAAACCCGAACAGGGGATTCTGATCGCAACCGACGGTGTGTTTAGCATGGGTGGAGACATTGTCAATTTACCGGAATTAGTCGCTGTAGCCCAAAAACACAATGCACGAGTCATGGTCGACGATGCCCATTCAATAGGTGTCTTGGGAGCACACGGACGAGGTACTGCCGAACATTTCGGCCTCGAAGACGAGGTCGATCTGGTCATGGGGACGTTTAGCAAATCATTTGCTTCTATCGGAGGCTTTATTGCCGGCACCGAAAAAGTCGTAAACTATATCAAACATGTGTCAAGAGCGCTCATCTTTTCTGCCAGCCCTCCTCCAGCGGCCGTAGCAACGGTTATTGCAGCTCTTGAGATCCTGCAAAAAGAGCCGGAACGGCGCGAACGATTATGGGCCAATTACCACAAGATGAAAAAAGGATTTCATGACCTGGGCTTTAATACAGGCAACAGCCAGACACCTATCATTCCGATCATTATCGGAACCGATGAAGAGACATTTGCATTCTGGCGACAATTATTCGAAAATGGGGTATTTGCAAATCCTGTTGTCAGTCCGGCCGTACCACCGGGACAATCCTTGATCAGGACCAGTTATATGGCAACCCATACCGATGAGGATCTTGATCGGGTACTCGACATTTTTGCCAGGGTAGGCAAATCCATGAGTTTAGTCTAGCAAAAGCCTTGTTTTACAGAACACATTTCGGTGCAGTCTAAAATCTGTGAGACTATCGGAGGGATTTTGTCAGACCTCACTTTTTCCTCCGGTAGTTCATTCGTCTGGCTAATCCAGCCAGTACAACATTCGTCCACAATTTTCACAGGTAAAAATTTGCTCATCTTCTCGACCGCGGGCTCCTCGAGAAGTGGGTTGTCTTAGGAAACATCCCAGGCAAATATCATTTTTCACAGGCACCAGCGCACGTTTGAGCTTTGCTCGCAGACGCTCATAACGCGCGAGCAGAGGCTTGTTTATTCCTTTGGCCAGCTCTTCTCTTGCTTTCATGAGTTCTTCATAGCCGGTCACATTGAATCCCAGCTTTTCGACTTCATGCGACTCCTCGATCATCAGATCCAGATCCTGAAGACTTACCAAACGTACAAGATCGGACTTCATAACTATTCTCCGGAAATAATCTGTAAAAATTCTTCGAACGTCTCTACATTTTGCAGAGCATTGCGTTTTTCATCTTTATTTAAAACAGTAACCAGACTCCCCAATATAGGCAAATAGATATTCCCCTCATCATGGGGCGGTGAAATGACCATAAAAAAAAGGGTTACGGGTTTATCGTCAATGGACTCAAAATCGATCCCTTTCGCAGATCTGCCAAATCCCACCAGCACATCGCTGGCAGCCACGGTGCGACCATGCGGAATGGCGACTCCTTTTCCAATTCCGGTGCTGCCAAGCGTTTCGCGTTGTCGCAGCATTTCCAAAACAATTTCGGGATTTCGAATAAACTTTTCATCCACAAACACTTGAAGCAACTCTTGAATCGCTTCGTCTTTATGGGTTGCTTGCATTTCAGGAATGAAAAGGGGTTCCCTAAAATGCGCAATAAAATCTTGCTTGTTCATCTATTCCTCCTCTATAGAAAGATCACCATTTTGTACGGGTTCCTTTCGAGCAGAATCGATCATTTCTTGAATTGCAGGCATGACATATACATTTGTGAGGTCAAGCTCCCCCAGACCCGCTGCCAGGGTTTTTACTTTATTTTCCAGTGATTCTTTTTTTTGTAAAACGATGAGTTGCTGTTCATGAACGCGGCACAACCCTCCTTTAAAATCCCCCTTTTCATAGCGACATTCCAGACCTAATGCTTTCACAAGCGTTTCCATAGCTTGCAACAGCTCTTCGTTGGTCATCCCATCGATCAAAGGTACTGGGTCAGATTTTCGTGCTTTAGTTTTTCGACTAGCCATTTTACATCCTGTGTCTGGTTGCGATTACAGATGAGCAAAGCATCAGGTGTATCGATAATCACCAAATCCTTAACCCCTAACAAAGATATCAGACGATGATTACTTTCAACATAACAATTATTTACCCCTTTGTTAACAACCAAGCCTTTTAGCACATTTCCGGATGTTCCGTTATGAATCCGGCTCTCGATTTCATACACCTGCTCCCAAGAGCCAACATCGCTCCAGCCAAAATCTCCTTGTAGTACGATGACCTCGCTGGCATGTTCCATGACGCCATAATCAATAGATTCGCTTCTGATCTGACGGTATACACGCTCTTGTACATTTTGTGCAAACGATGCATCCCTGATCTCCAAGAGACTGGCATAGAGATTGGGCATCAATTCCTCGAGATACATGAGAATCGTTTCAGCCCGCCAGACAAAAATACCGCTATTCCACAAGAATTCCTTACTATTGAAAAATGTTTCTGCGATCTCTTGGCTGGGCTTTTCTGCAAACGCTCGAACCTTGAACGCTTTGCTCTGATCCGAGCCGATCTCTTTTCCCCGCTGGATATAACCATAACCCGTGGCTGGAAATGTGGGATGAATGCCAATGGTCAGCAAAGAATTTCTATACTGTTCTGCCAGCCGAATTCCGTCACGCAAAATATTGATAAATTTTTGGGTATTGACAATCAGATGATCTGATGGCAGAACGATCATGATGGATTCCGGATCTCTATCATAGAGTTGCAGCGCAGCCAGACCAATACAGGGCGCTGTGTTCTTGCCAAAAGGTTCAAATATGATGTTTTCGTTGGGAATTTGCGGGCATTGCATACGAACGAGATTTTCCTGGGAACGCGTCGATACAATCCATCTGTTTTGGACAGAGACCAGAGGTTCGATACGCTCGGCAGCATGTTGGAGCAGACTCTTGTCATCAAACAAGGCCAAAAATTGTTTTGGCATTGATCGCCGACTCTTGGGCCAAAATCCTGCGCCTATCCCTCCTGCCATAATAACGGCATGAACTTTCACAAAAACCTACCTTTATGGGATTCTCTGCTGATTCATGCCGCAAAGCCCAAGTCCGAAAGGAAATTTATCTATAATGGGTCAAGGCAAGGAAACTCGACCATTTTAAACATGATGGGTACAACATAAATCAACAGAACAAAAAAGCCCGATGTATTCAGTCGGGCAAAAAGATTATGCGTCGATGTGTGGCTGTAATTTATCAACAAGAGCAGACTTGTTAACAGCTCCCACGATCTGCTCGACAACCTGGCCATCTTTAAAAACCAAAAGTGTGGGTATACTGCGAATACCGTAATTGCTGGCGACCTGGCGGTGATGATCCACATCCACCTTGCCGACTTTGAGTTTACCCTCATATTTTTTGGCCAACTCTTCGACAATAGGAGCGATCATCTTGCACGGTCCGCACCAAACAGCCCAAAAATCCACCAATACGGGAACATCGGCATTTATAACCTCTTGATCAAAATTTGCATCCGTCAATTCTACTGCCATGAAACGATCTCCACTCTGTTTAAACAAACCTTTTAAAATAGAAAACTGTACCTAGAATTGCAATAAAAATCTCAAAACATTCCATAGATATAATAAAACAACATAATTGCAGAGGCAATGAGCTTGAGAACCACCCCTGCAAGATTCCCCATAAATACTCCAAAACCAGCCACGAGCGCCTTGTCACTTTTTTGACCGGATATCAACTCTCCGATAACCGCGCCTAAAAAGCCTCCGATGATCATCCCCCATGGTGGGATGAAAAAAATACCGACCACCAACCCGACAAATGAAAGATAAACGCCCAGTTTGGATGCCCCGTATTTCTTTGCCCCAAGTGAGGGAACAATATAATCCAAAATCGTGACCACTACCGTGAGTGCTCCCAAAACCCAGAGTGTTTGTTCCGAGAAGGGTTGCTCTTCCTTAACAAACCACAGGAGCAACAAAGCGATGAAACTCAGGGGTGGACCGGGCAACACAGGCAAAATGCAACC
The DNA here is from genome assembly GCA_014728115.1 of Candidatus Zhuqueibacterota bacterium. Lineage (GTDB taxonomy): Bacteria > Zhuqueibacterota > Zhuqueibacteria > Residuimicrobiales > Oceaniaggregativiventaceae > Oceaniaggregativivens. The sequence continues at coordinate 57,868 of WJME01000304.1, forward strand.
AATGAGTCCTGTTATTGAAATCAACAGCCCCAGGCTTAAAAGGATTCCATCTAATATTGTCATATCATGTTAACCAGGCTTTTGATCTGTTACCAATAAAACCGCAGGTAAAGAAATGGTTGTACTGTTAGCATAAAATTGTTACTCGTCATGGTCGTGCTGTTGGTTACACTGGTCGAGCCGGAAGAGGTGGTTGTTTCCGTTTTTGAAGACACAAAGGTATATTGAAGTAATCGGGTATGAGCAGAAATGCTAAAAAAGGAATTGAGAAAATACTCTACCCCAAAAGAGAGCCCTCCGCCTACGGAAAAATCAGTATCAATGGTTTCAACAGAGGTCGTGCCCGGCGTTTCGGATTTATCGGTCATATACCCGACCAGAGCATAAATTCCCCAATAGGAGCTTATCCTTTTGGCCGGCGTCCGATACCGCCGATATTCAGGGATCAAGCTTATACCGAGCCGGTTGTCTGTCGGCCCTTCGGCTGATGTTGACCCTGCACTGGTTTGACTTTCTGACTCGCTGCTCGAGGTGGTATAGTTGATTCTTGTATGCAACAAGTACATCGTCGAAGGAGTGGCTACTCTGGATAACGCAATCTCTGTACCCCCTCCCTGAAAAAGAGACGCCGCCAATCCAAATTGTCCGGGTTTACCCGCAGAGTATCCATTGCTCATAAACATGAATATCATGACCAGGGCTGTAATCCAATTTCGCATCTTCCCCTCCTTTTCAAGATTTCATTGTTTCACCCACAACGACTGACTTGCTTAAAAATAACACTTTTCCGCTGCTTCGCAAGCGAATTCTATAAAATATTGGGAATTTTTCATATTGACAAACGATTAAAAAATTTGCACATGGCATGTATTCTCAGCTGCCATTTGAATAAAAAAAACCATTCATTTCAAACAGATCAGCCTTACGTAAACCGCCACAGGGTCAACGAAGACCTGGTTTTTATGTTGCAGATGGATACGGTAATGCATATATTTTTTATTCCAGCTAACTCACAGTACTATTCATATACTATACAGGTGATATCTTGACAACCCTGGGTTATCAGTCACTAAGCATCGCTCTGGTTCTCTCGATCTTTTCTGCATTGACCTATACATGGGCCTGGTTACGAAACGATTCAAGACTTTTAAACAGCGCCAATCGCGCCACAAAAGCCATCTTTTTTCTGGTAACGTTCGCTTCCCTGGCTTTGATATATGCCCTACTGAGTCGGGATTTTCAGATCGAATATGTGGCAAGCTATTCAAACCGCTCCTTGTCATGGTTCTATACACTGGCCGCATTTTGGGCCGGCCAGGCAGGATCTTTATTGTTCTGGACCTGGCTACTCGCAATTTTCACATTTACACTGCTGAAATTTCATCAAAAAAGAGATTTTTCGCTGGTCCCTGTGAGTATGGTCGTGATGTCTATCACCCTGCTCTTTTTTCTCTATCTGACGGTATTTAAAACCAATCCGTTTGCTAAAACACCGTTCATCCCCACTGACGGCACCGGCCTCAATCCCCTTTTACAGAATCCGGCTATGATCTTTCACCCGCCATCTCTTTATATCGGCTTTGTTGCCTATACCGTTCCCTTTGCCCTGACCATTTCTGCAATGGTGACAAAAAGCCTCGACCAACAATGGCTTAAAAGTATCCGCCGCTGGAGTCTGTTTTCCTGGTTGTTTCTTACCATCGGTAATTTGCTGGGTATGCAATGGGCATATGTGGAATTGGGATGGGGTGGATATTGGGCCTGGGATCCGGTTGAAAATGCCTCGCTCTTGCCCTGGCTTACCGGCACCGCCTTTCTTCATTCGAGTATCATTCAGGAACGAAGAGGCATGCTCAAAACATGGAATGTCGTTTTGATCGTTCTGACATTTGCCCTGACCATTTTTGGAACCTTTGTGACCCGCAGCGGCCTCATATCATCTGTACACGCCTTTGGGGTGTCCAATCTCGGCCCGATTTTTCTATTCTTTTTGGCCGTCATTCTGTTCGGCAGCCTCTTTCTCATTATCATCCGCAGCGACCAACTGATCCCTGCCAGAGAACTCTCTTCCTGGACGTCTAAAGAATCGGGCTTTTTGCTCAATAATTTGCTTTTTCTCATTCTTACGCTGGGCGTCTTTTTGGGAACCATTATGCCTGCTCTGTCAGAATGGATCTCTGGGGAAAAAATGACTGTGGGCATACCATTTTTCAATCGCATGGCAACCCCTATAGGAATGGCCATCTTTTTATTGATCGGCTTGTGTATCCTGCTGGCATGGGGCAAAACAAGTCTTGATCGTCTGACAAGAAATTTTGCTTTGCCTCTGGCAATCACTCTCTTTATCACCATCATTTTTTATTTTCAAGGTGTCTCACAATTCAAGCCCCTGCTGGCCTCTGCGATAGCTGTATTTTCATTATCAGCGACCTTGATCGATTTTGTCAAAGGTGTACTTGCCCGTAAAAAAGCCAGGCAGGAGTCTTTTTTCTCGGCAACAGCAAACCTCTTTCGCCAAAATAAACGTCGCTATGGCGGATATACCGTTCATCTGGGCATTTTGCTTCTCTTTATCGGCATTATTGGCTCTTCTTCATTTGCCATTGAAAAAAATGCGACCCTGCAAACCGGGCAAACCATGGACATTGCAAATTATTCCATACAGTACACTGGCCTGGAACACCGGACAAAAGGCGCCCTTCATATCGATGCTGCTCAGTTTGCCATCTCCCAAAACGGCCAAACCCTGGGAACAATCGAGGCAGAAAAACATTTTCATGCCAATTTTCAACCCGCCACTGAAGTCGGCATTCGATCCACACTCAAGGAAGACCTTTACATCATTTTGGCAAGCATAGATCAAAACACAGAAAGCGTTACCGTCAGCGTTCTGATCAATCCGCTTATTTTATGGATGTGGATTGGTGGCATTCTCATGTCCATCGGAACCGTTATCGCCATGTTACCTCAACGTCAATCGTAACCTCGAGGAATATTATGATCTTTACAATTTTAGGATATATACTCGTCATCCTGGTCGTTGCCTTTGTGCTCGAGCCTTTGTTTAAAAAGCATCGTACCCTTTTACAGGATCGCGGCAAACAGGCCAAAGAGTACCTCGTTCAACTCGGTACCAGCCAGGATACGTTACGAGATATCGAACTCGATATGCAAACCGGCAAATTGGACCAGGATGATTACCAACAAATAGTCCAGGAAAGTTTGCAGGAACAAAAAGCGATCCGCGAAAAAATCGGCAAGCTCGCAGGGATGAGCTATGAAAAATGGCAGCACAAGCTTTTGTCCGAGATCGGACAAGAACCGCAAAAGCAGGAAAAAAATATCTGTTCCCAGTGTGGTGCCCCGGTATCGCCTGACGATCGTTTTTGCGCTCAATGTGGTCACAAAATCAACTTTTAACACGAATGGAAATGGTATGAACAGCTTTACTCATTATATAAAAGGGATCCTGGTCGGTATTCTCATTTCCAGTATCTGGACTCTGGCCGTCGCACAGGCTGTCTTCAGGGGACAGGTCTTGAACGGTACCCAGGACAGTAGCGCAGTATCAGGACTCACGGTAGAGTTGCAGGGATTTGGCCCAAAGGATTCTGTACCTCGAAACATGGCCAGTCAATCGACGAATAGAAACGGCTCTTTCAGATTCACGCTCTCGGATGCTGATTCTGCATTGACCTATTATAATTCGGTAAATTTTCAGGGAGTACGTTATTTTGGCCAACCCAGCCAGATAAAGGAACCCCAGCAAATGATCGAGAGCACGATTGTGGTGTATGATTCCACTCACGCTATCGATGCGGTCAAGAATCTCATGCATCACGTTTTTCTTCAGGATATGGGGGAGGTCTTACTGGTAAGGGAATCGAGAGTCCTGGCCAATGAGAGCTCCAAAGCGATTATCAGCAGTTCAGCGGATAGGAACAGCACATCATCGACTCTGTCCTATCGCTTACCTGCCCGGGCTCAACGATTTGAAGCCGGATCCCGTCAATTGGCATCACAATTGATCGTTTCTGAAGGACGAATCCTTGATCAGGGTATTCTGCTACCCGGCAACCGGCAAATTTCATATACCTATCAAATCCCCTGGCAAGGAGATCGAATCCATTTCAATTTACCGATCGAATATCCAACGAGATCGCTGGAAATTTTCAGCGCCAGTCCCAACATGACTCTTTCCTCGGATGCGATCAGAAACATGGGACCTTTTAGTATCCGCGACGTGGCCTATGAGCGATATCATGTGGAATCGCCACAACGCGGCACAGAACTCACGCTGCTCATTACGCGACAGGGATTTGCCAAAGAGTCTCCCATCCCCTATATTTTAACAACATCTCTATTGCTGATTGTCGGCTTATTACTGGTCAAAACCCAAAAAGTAAAGACCACCTCGGATCATTCATCAACACAATTACGACAAAGACGAAAACAACTGATCCAAGAATTGAAAAAGAGTGACCGCGAACAATATCCGGACTTTTATCAGGAATTGCAGACCATAGACTTGCAGTTGATCCAGCTCGAAAGCAAAAAATGATGATCGTTGTTCAAGGACTGGAAAAATCTTTCGGCAAATTCAAGGTGTTGCAGGGATTGACCTTTTCCGTACAAGCCACAGAAAAAGTGGTGCTTTTGGGTATCAACGGCGCCGGCAAAACCACACTGATGAAGATCCTTGCAACCCTATCCCGCCCCAGCAGGGGCGAAATCCGCATCAATGGCCATCTGTTAGAAAAAAAAGCCCAACAAGCCAGACAGTCTATTGGCATGGTCAGCCATGCCAGTCTCTTGTATGGAGATCTTTCGGCCCGGGAAAACCTGGAATTTTATGCCAAACTCTATGACGTTCAGGCCCGGGAAGAGAGAATCGATGAACGTCTGCAACAATTCGATCTCTTTGAACGGCAATATGATCTGGTGCGTACCTTTTCCCGCGGTATGCTCCAACGCCTGGCCCTTGCCCGGGCTACGCTTCATGGGCCTGAGCTGTTGCTGCTGGATGAACCCTTTTCCGGACTCGATGTCAAATCAGCGGCCAGACTGCTGGAAATGCTAGACCAGTTACATGAACAAGGCACGACCATATTCATGACCACACATGACCTTGACCTTGCTCGAAATGCTGCTCCGCGTATTCTTTTGTTGAAACGGGGCAAGATAGCACTGGACGGCCAGTCGAATGTCCTGTCCAAACACGAACTGACAGCGTTATTAACCTCCTAACTGATCAAAGATCGTCATGAAAACAGGCTTTTGGAAACAGTTTGCAGCGATTTTTTACAAAGATCTTTTACTCGAGCTCCGAAGCAAGGAAATCGTGACGACCATGCTTTTATACTCGCTGACCGTGGTGGTGATATTCAACTTTGCCTATGATGCAGAGCCTGCGGTGATCGCAAAGCAAGCTCCCAGCATCCTCTGGATCGCCTTTACCTTTGCCAGCACCCTTGGGCTGAACAGAGCATTTAGCCGTGAACAGGAAAACGGCATGATGCAGGGAATTTTGCTGGCCCCGGTGGACCGAGGCGTAATCTTTATCTCGAAATTTGCCGGAAATGTCATTTTTATGCTCGCTTTTGAATTGATCACGTTGCCCATTATGATCGTATTGCTCGATCTCCAAGTCGCATCGATTCTATTTCCTTTGCTTCTGATTATTATCCTCGGCAATATCGGTTTTGCCAGCGTGGGCACAGTATTTTCCACCATATCCGGCAACACCCGTTCCAGAGAAATCATGTTACCGGTTTTGCTTTTTCCAGTGAGTATTCCTGTCATACTTTCCAGCATCAAAGCGACGACTGCTCTGTTTGCAGGCAATACCGGAATGCAAATGTGGTCCTGGTTGAGGATTCTGGGCGGATTTGACTTGATTTATTTGGTGATTTGCTTTTTATTATATGAATACGTGGTTGAAGAATGAGCCAGAGGAATGTTATGCCAAAATGGTTTAAACCTCTCCTGATACTGACCTATGTGGCGATTAGTGTTGCGCTTTGGGCAGCCTTTATGTATGCACCCACCGAAGCGACTATGGGACACGTGCAAAGAATTTTCTATTTTCATGTTCCGTCTGCATGGGTTTCATTTATTGCCTTTTTTATTGTCTGCATCGCAAGTATCGTTTTTTTGAAAACCGGAAGCATAAAATGGGATCGGCTGGCCGCCACCTCAGCAGAGATCGGCGTATTGTTCATCACCATCGTTCTCATTACCGGCCCTCTTTGGGCCAAACCGGTCTGGGGAACCTTTTGGACGTGGGATGCCCGCCTGACCACCTCTCTTATTCTCTGGTTGATTTATGTCGCTTATTTGATGGTTCGAAATTATACTCAGGACAAAGAACGCGGTGCCCGTTTTGCGGCCGTATTCGGCATCATCGGATTCGTCGATGTACCCATTGTCTACCTCTCGATACGCTGGTGGCGAACCCTGCATCCGGCACCAGTCATCGGAGGCGGAGGCGGGCTCGATCCGACCATGTTGACCACATTACTTATTTCCGTTTTTGCGTTTACCTTGCTCTATATCGTGCTGATGGTTCTGAACTATAAAGCGCATACCCTGGATCACTATTTTAACGATTGAGGATGACCATGACCTATCTGTTTATCGCGTATCTGGCAATTTGGACCGCTCTGTTTATCTTTTTGGTTCGAATCTATAACAAATTGCAACGCATCGATCGCCAAATCAAGGTTCGGCAGCCAAAATAGTCCCCGCCCTGCACACCTGCCGCTCTGCACTCAAAGACTCTCTCTTGATTCTTTCCTTTTAATCATGTATATTGCTTGTTTGGATTATCACAGTCTTTGAGGTGAATTATGTTTGATGAACTGTTAGATCAGGTCGAGTCTTTAAAAAAGCGCGCAGAAGCGCTGAGGAGGTCTCTTTGACATCGACCAGAAAGAAAAAGAGCTAATCGAACTGGAAAAAGAGTCCCAGGCTCCAGATTTCTGGAACGATAATGAACATGCCCAGAACGTTATGCGGGATATCAGCTCGCGCAAAGAGTCGGTGGAGTTGCAGCAAAATGTCGAAACCGGCTGCGAGGACATTAAAGAGCTGATCATCCTGGCTCAGGATGAGGACGATGAAAAAATTGCAGCGGAAATAGAAAACGATATAAAAAAACTCGAAAAAGATATTCGCAATCTCGAGTTGCGCAAGATGCTGGGGGGACAGGCGGATAATAAAAATGCCATCCTGACCATCCACCCGGGCGCCGGCGGCACGGAATCACAGGACTGGGCCCAAATGCTCATGCGCATGTATCTGCGTTATTGTGAACGGAAAAATTATAAAACCGAAATTCTCGATTATCAGGATGGCGACGAAGCCGGGATAAAGAGCGTGTCCATCGAAATAAACGGTTCCTATGCTTATGGTTATCTCAAAGCCGAAGGCGGCGTGCATCGTCTGGTGCGTATCTCTCCTTTCGACGCCAACAAACGCAGGCATACTTCTTTTGCGTCGGTCTTTGTGTATCCGGAAATCGAAAATACCGTGGAAGTGGATGTCGAAGAAAAGGATCTGCGTATCGACACCTATCGGGCAAGCGGTGCCGGCGGGCAACATGTCAATAAAACCAGTTCTGCGGTGCGTATCACGCACATCCCGTCCGGGATCGTCGTTCAGTGCCAAAATGAACGCTCTCAGCATCGTAATCGCGATGCTGCCATGAAAATTCTCCTGTCAAAACTCTATCAACTAAAAATGGAAGAAGAACAGGAAAAGCTGGACAAGCTCGAATCCACGAAAAAAGAGATCGCATGGGGAAGCCAGATTCGCTCTTATGTGTTTCACCCCTATAACATGGTCAAGGATCACCGCACAAACTGTGAGACCAGCAACATTCAAAATGTGATGGATGGCGATCTCGAAGAATTTATCGAAGAATATTTAATGACTTGATATGAAATGAGGGCCGGTTTTGTCTCGTCCGACCTATGCAGAGATCGATCTGTCTGCCATAGACAAGAATATCAAAAACATTCTGAATCAAACGCGTCCGGCTGCAGTCATGGCAGTGGTCAAGGCAAATGGCTATGGCCACGGTGCGCTTGAGGTCAGCAAACAAGCACTCGAGAGCGGCGCGCAATATCTCGCTGTCGCTCTGCCGGAAGAGGGCATCGCCCTGCGGAAAAACAGCATATCTGCTCCCATCCTGGTCTTTGCAGGCTTGTTCCCCGACCAAGCAGACGTGTTGGTCAAACATGAACTGGAAGCAACCGTATATACTCCCGAGCAGTTACAGGCACTGACCCGGGCAGCTGCCAAAAACGAAAAAACTGCGGTGCTTCATATCAAAGTGGATACCGGCATGGGCCGGGTCGGAGTGCCATGGCAAAACGCACTTGCGTTTATTCGCAAGGCACAAAACCATCCTCATGTACGGATTCAGGGACTGTATACGCATTTTGCCACCAGCGACGAAAAAGACAAGACCTATGCCTATTTGCAACTGGACAGATTTCAGTCAGTGGTCGAGGAATGCAGGCAGGCCAAAATAAAAATACCGGTGATTCATACCGCTAACAGCGGAGCCATTCTTGATATACCGGAATCATATTTTGATATGGTGCGGCCCGGGGTCATGATGTATGGCTATTATCCATCACCGGATACAACAGAGAGCATCGAGATTCATCCGGCCATGACACTACAGACACAGGTATTACATATAAAGACCGTACCGCAAGATACCTATATCAGCTATGGACGGCTCTATCGTACCAGGGAATCAACACGCATCGCCACCTTACCCATCGGCTATGCAGATGGCTATAACCGGGCCTTGACAAACAAGGCAGAAGCCCTGATCAGGGGCACACGATACCCTGTGGTAGGCAGAGTATGCATGGATCTGATCATGGTGGATGTCGGCAACAATAATGAAATATCCGTCGGAGATCCCGTGGTTCTTTATGGCCAACAAGGGTCTGAAACCATTTCAATACAGGATGTCGCGTCTAAACTCGGGACGATTCCTTATGAAGTCACATGCTGGATTTCAAATCGCGTACCCAGACTATACAAACATTATCAAGAGGACCTATGAACGAGGAAAAAAAAGAACTTTCCCAGGTCATGCAAGACCGTTTGAAAAAACTCGAACAGATCAAAGAGATGGGCATCAACCCATTTGCCTATGATTTCGAACGTACGGATATGGCAAGGGATTTGATCGACTCTTTTAGAGAAGAGGAAGAAAAAACCGCACGTATCGCAGGACGTATCCTCTCCCTGCGTCGCATGGGCAAAGCTGCCTTTGCTCATGTTCTCGACGAGTCTGACCGTATACAGATATATGTTCGCAAAGACAAAGTAGGCGATGAAGCCTTTGATCTGTTCAAGCTCATAGATATCGGAGATATTGTCGGAATAACCGGACAGGTTTTCAAAACCCGCACCGGTGAAATCAGCCTTCTCGCCACAGAGATCACTCTGTTGACCAAAAATATTCGGCCACTTCCGGTGGTCAAAGAGGTCGAAGAAGAAGGCGAGAAAAAAACCTTTGATGCCTTTATGGATACCGAGCAACGATATCGCCAGCGCTATATTGATCTGGTGGTCAATCGCCAGGTGCGCGAGGTATTTGTCAAACGCTCACAAATCATCACGGCCATGCGCACCTATCTCGACAGTAAGGGTTATCTGGAAGTGGAAACCCCGATCCTGCAGCCTATCTATGGCGGTGCCGCAGCCAGACCGTTTATCACACATCACAATGCCCTGGATATGCCGCTCTATCTGCGCATCGCCGACGAGCTCTATCTGAAACGGCTGATCGTCGGTGGCTATGAAGGTGTTTATGAGATCAGCAAGGACTTTCGCAATGAAGGCATTGACCGTACCCATAATCCCGAATTCACCATGATGGAACTCTATGTCGCTTATAAAGATTATCATTTTATGATGAATCTGGTGGAAGAGATGGTCACGACAATCGCCGAAAAAGTCGCGGGCACTTTAAAAATATCCTATCAGGGCACCGAGGTCGACCTGACCCCGCCCTGGCGGCGCCTGCCTCTGTATGAAGCTCTGGAACAGTATACCGGCATGAACCTGTACGGCAAGGATCAGTCAGAACTGCAAAAAGTTGCCAAAAAGCTGCACATCGAAATCGAAGAGGGCTGGGGAACCGGCAAAATTCTCGACGAAATCTTTAAAGAAAAAGTCGAGCCGAACCTGATCCAGCCCACGTTTATCTGTGATTATCCGGTCGAACTCTCGCCCCTGGCCAAACGGCACCGCGACGATCCACAGCTCGTGGAGCGGTTCGAGCCCTTTGTGGTGGGACGCGAGATCGGCAACTCGTTTTCAGAGCTCAACGATCCCATCGACCAACGCGGCCGGTTCGAGTCTCAACTCAAGGCCTTTCAGGCCGGCGATGAAGAGGCTCATCAACTGGATGATGACTTTATCCGCGCTCTCGAATACGGCATGCCGCCTACTGCCGGACTGGGTATGGGAATCGACCGCCTGGTCATGCTGCTCACGGATTCGGCTTCGATTCGCGATGTCATCTTTTTTCCGACCATGCGACCGGAACTCTCATCATGAGATTCGAAACGTTCATAGCCCTGCGATACCTGAAATCCACACGCAAGGGACACCTCTTTTCCGGAGTCTCCTGGATCGCGGTCATGGGTCTTGTCATCGGCGTGGCTGCCCTGGTTATCGCCCTCTCGGTCATGAATGGCTATGAAACCGAGGTCCGTTCCAGCTTTATCCGCGTGTTTTCTCATGCCCGGGTACGTACTTATCTGGATCGCGGATTGTCCAATTACCCATCTGTCATGGACTCGTTGCAATCCAATAACCGCATCAAAGCCATGACCCCCTATATCATCAATAAAGGGATCATCCGCACCGACCTGGATCAAACCGGTATTTTTATTCGTGGCGTCTCGTTGCCCTCTGCACTCGATGTCTCTAATTTCCGCGATAATCTAATCGAGGGAAAACTCGACTTTGAACGCCAGCCCCCGGATAGCACCGGTCGCTCATGGCCGGGAATCGTCGTAGGATCCAGTCTGGCAGAACGCCTTGAACTGAACCCGGGGCAAAGCGTCACGCTGGTCAGTCTGGCCGAGAATGAATCGCTTTCGCAAATGCCACAAATCATAAGGTTCACGGTGACAGGAATTCTGAAAACCGGATTTTTCGACATCGATGACAATTACGCCTATGTCTCACTGAATATGGCTTCGATGTTGTTTCAAATGAGATCTCAGGTCTCGGGCATCGAGCTGCGCCTGGACTCGTTTCAAATCGCGGATGAGGTGGTGGCAAATCTCAATGAACGATTCTCGCATCCAATCCTGGCAGAATCCTGGCGCGACATGAATCCCAATCTCTTTGCCTGGGTGCAAATCCAGAGATGGACCTTTTTTCTGGTGCTCAGCCTCATTATCCTCGTGGCCGCCTTCAATATCGTGGCCATTCAGATCATGATGAGTCTGGACAAAAAAACAGAAATCGGCATTCTCAAAGCCATGGGCGCCACGCAGACACAGATCAGACGGATCTTTACGTTTTCGGGGATCATCATCGGGGCGATGGGAACCCTCGTTGGCAGTGCCCTGGGATTTGTCATTTGTTGGCTGCAACAAACCTATCGGCTCCTGGCCCTGCCATCGGATGTCTATATCATCGACTGGCTGCCGGTGATCATGCGGGAACGCGATTTTTTGATCGTGGCCGTGACTGCCGTCCTGCTGGCGTTTTTGGCATCTGTCTATCCGGCCAGCCGTGCAGCGAAAATGACACCTGTAAGCGCCATCCGAGAAGAGTGAAAGAGGTGAGCCTTTGAAATATGAACTTTACATCGCCCGGCGCTATTTACAGTCCAAACGTAAAACCGGCTTTATCTCCCTGATTTCATACATCTCGATCGGTGGGGTCATCGTGGGAGTTGCAGCCCTCATCATCGTCCTCTCGGTGATGAACGGATTCGAGCAAGAAGTTCGCTCGCGTTTTCTCAGCGCTGATTCACATATCCGTGTACAGACGTTCCATGACAATGGCATCGAACATATCGGGGCGCTGCAAAATCAGGTCAAAAACCTGCCCCACGTCATGGCAAGCACTCCCTATATTCAGGAAAAAGCGCTGATCAAATCCAAAGCCGGACAATCCGGGGTCGTGGTCAGGGGGATTGCCATAGAGTCTGCACAGGACATTATTGCCCTGGATCGAAATATGGTTTTTGGCTCATTGAATCTGGGCATCACCCGGGAACAAGACGGAAAAGACCTGCCCGGCATCGTGATCGGATTCGAACTGGCAAAAAATCTTCAGGTGATTGTCGGTGATGAGATCGTGCTCTTGTCTCTTGCAGGTATTGAGAAATATGGCGACTTGCCGTTTTCCAAGCGTTTTCGAATCACCGGTTATTTTGAAACCGGACTGGTGGAATTCGATGGACGCATTGCCTATGTCTCTGTGGCGTCCGCCCAGGAGCTGTTCAAACTGCAAAACCGCCTGACCGGTCTGTGGATTCAACTGGATGATTATGAGAAAAGCGAAAAAGTCGCTCAACAGCTCGAAACCAAACTGGGGTATCCTTATAAAGTATATACCTGGCGAGATCTGAATCCAAATCTCTTTGCCTGGATGCAAATCGAAAAATGGGGCGCTTTTATCGTCCTCAGTCTCATCATCATGGTTGCGGCATTCAATATCGTCAGCACCCTGATCATGCTGACCATAGAAAAACAAAGCGAAATCGGCATCCTTAAATCCATGGGAGCAACCCAAACCGGCATTAAACGCGTGTTTATGTATCAGGGTTTGCTCATTGGCATTACAGGGACGCTGGTTGGGGTGTTGCTGGGCACAGGGTTCTGTCTGGCTCAGGCGCAATGGCATTTTTTTTCCATCCCCGGCGATGTCTATATTATTAACTATTTGCCGATAGCCACACAGCCGCTCGATGTTCTTTTGATCGCGATTGCCTCGACGGTGATCACCACCCTGTCGGCCATTTATCCGGCTCGCAAGGCTGCACGGCTCGACCCCATATCCACCATACGATTCAAATAGGATATTGATCATGAGAGATTCGATAATTTTGGAAACAATTAACTTGCACAAGGTGTATAAAATGCCTGATGCCGCTGATGTGCATGTCCTCAAAGGAATCGATATGCAAATCCGCGAAGGTGAAATCGTCACGATATTGGGACCATCAGGGGTCGGAAAAAGCACTTTGCTGCATGTTATCGGAGCCCTGGACCGGCCGACCCAGGGAAGCGTAAAAATCGATGGCCATGATCTCTCGCAACTCGATGATGACCGGCTGGCTCTGTTTCGGAACAAAACTGTGGGATTTGTGTTTCAATTTCACCACCTGCTTCCGGAATTCACGGCCCTGGAAAATGTCATGATGCCCGGCATGATCGGTGCAGCCGGCCAGACAGACCTCAGGGCCAAAAGCTTGAATCTCCTTGCGCAGGTCGGGCTGGAGCATAGAGCTCATCACCGGCCACAGGAACTGTCCGGCGGTGAACAACAGCGGGTGGCCGTGGCCCGGGCAATGGTCAATCGACCTCGCCTGATCCTGGCTGACGAGCCTTCAGGCAATCTCGATGTGCATACGGCAGAGTCTTTGCACGAGTTATTATGGAGCATTAGCAGGGATTTTAAACAAACCCTGGTGATCGTCACCCATAATCAAGAACTCTCGAGGCAAGCTGATCGTTATATCGAATTATACGACGGCAAAATCAAAACCAATCAAATTAAAAAACACTAAACCCTGTCAACGGTAAGAGTTTTAATTGTGTCGGTACAGTCTATACTGGCATGGTAATTGAAACAATTAGAATTGTGGGGACAAACGCCAATTCTAACGATTAACGCTTTGCTCTTATTAATAATAAACTTAACGACATCCCGACAACAGTTGATTGTGTCATTAAATACGAACAGTTTGTATCAATATCGTACTCTTGAATACTATTTTGGAATAAGCCCCTGATACAGAAATGTTGAAACAAACTGTTGCATGTCGCTGTTAACTAAAGAGCAGGATGACAAAAATTAGGTCTTGATAATGTGAAACGAACGTGCTATTTTTAGATAGGCGTTAACAGGAACCTGAGGAGAAGAAATGAAAAATAACTTTTCAAGCCGTGTCCAAATGGTGATACAATTTGCCAGAGACGAAGCACTGAGACTCGGACACGACTATATTGGCACCGAACACTTGCTTTTAGGACTCATCCGTGAAGGTGAAGGGATTGCCATCGAAATTTTGCAATCTCTGGGGTGCGACCTGGATGAGGTCAAAGCAGCGATCGAAGATGCAGGACGTGCCTCAGGGGATACCATGACCATCGGCAATATTCCCTTTACGAAACGTGCCGAAAAGATACTCAAAAGCGCCTATGTTGAGGCCGATCGACATAAATCAGATATTATTGGTACCGAGCACTTGCTTTTAGCCCTGGTCAAAGAAAGAGAGGGCCTGGCTGCTCAGATTCTCAACAGTTTTGGTGTCACACACGAAGCCGTAAGCCAGGAACTGGATCGCCTCTTGCAGGGCGCTCCGTCCAGCCAGAGCGAAGGCGAAGCTGCTGCCGGAAAATCGCAAACTCCGGCTCTCGATCATTTTGGTCGCGATCTCACGGAACTGGCCCGCAAGGAAGAGCTGGATCCGATTATCGGTCGCGAAAAAGAGATCGAGCGCGTGGCCCAGATCCTGAGCCGTCGCAAAAAGAACAATCCGGTTCTGATCGGTGAACCCGGCGTCGGTAAAACCGCCATCGCCGAAGGCCTGGCATTGCGTATCATCGAAAAAAAGGTCCCTCGTATCCTCTATAACAAACGGGTCATTACCCTGGATCTGGGTGCCATCGTGGCCGGAACCAAATATCGCGGTCAATTCGAAGAGCGCATGAAAGCGATCATGAATGAGTTGGTCAAAGCCAGGGATATCATTCTTTTTATCGACGAATTGCATACCATTGTCGGTGCCGGCGGCGCATCCGGTTCTCTGGATGCCTCGAATATGTTCAAACCGGCTCTGGCACGCGGTGAATTACAGTGTATCGGCGCCACCACACTGGACGAATATCGCCAGTATATCGAAAAAGACGGCGCTCTTGAACGCAGATTCCAAAAAGTACTCATCGACCCGCCCAATCTCGAAGAGACCTTTGCTATTGTCAAAGGCCTTCAAACCCGCTATGAAATGCATCACCGCGTCAAATACACCGATGAAGCGGTACGGTCGATTATTCAGCTCTCTGATCGCTATATCACCGATCGTTATCAACCGGACAAATCCATCGACGTGCTCGATGAAACCGGGGCCCGGGTGCATCTGGCCAATATTGTGGTTCCTAAAGAGATCACCCAGCTGGAAGAAAAGATCAAAAAGGTCCGGGGAGAAAAAGATACGGTCGTGCGATCTCAGAATTTCGAAAAAGCCGCTCTGTTGCGCGACCAGGAAAAGCAGATGTCACGCGAGCTCGATCAGGCCAAACATAAATGGAATGAAGAACAGGAAACCCAATATGCCACAGCCGGTGAAGAAGATGTGGCCGAAGTCGTCTCCATGATGACCGGCATTCCGCTGCAACGCGTGGCACAGTCCGAATCGAACCGCCTGCTGCATATCCGCGATGAACTTAAAACCCGGATCATCGGCCAGGATCAGGTGATCGATATGCTGGCCAAGGCGATCCAACGTACGCGCGCCGGACTCAAGGATCCGCACCGGCCCATCGGGTCGTTCCTGTTTCTGGGGCCCACAGGCGTCGGCAAGACACAGCTGGCCAAGGAACTGGCCAAATACCTGTTCGAAACCGAAGATGCCCTGATCCGGCTGGACATGTCCGAATTTATGGAAAAATTCTCGGTCTCCCGCCTCACCGGCGCGCCTCCGGGCTATGTCGGCTATGAAGAAGGCGGACAACTGACCGAAAAAGTGCGGCGCCATCCTTACTCGGTGGTGCTGTTCGATGAACTGGAAAAAGCACATCCCGATGTGTTCAATCTGCTGCTGCAGATCCTTGATGAAGGCCATGTTACCGATGGATTGGGTCGCAAAGTCGATTTCAAGAATACCGTGCTCATCATGACCAGCAACCTGGGTGCTCGGCAGATCAATAAACAGACCTCATTCGGGTTCGGCACGCAAAAGCTCACCGAAGAGAGTGAGCACGAAAACATGCGTGAACGGATCTATGAAGAGGTCAAGAAACTGTTCAATCCGGAATTTATCAATCGCCTGGATGAGATCGTGGTATTCAGACAGTTGAACAGAGAAGATATGGTCGAGATCATCGATATCGTTCTCGACGAAACCCTGATCAAGCTGTCGGACCGTGAGATCACCATCGAATTGTCGAAAAGCGCCAAGGAATTTCTCGCTGACAAAGGATTCGATCCGGTGTATGGCGCGCGCCCACTCAAACGCACCATTCAGCGCTATATCGAAGATCCACTGGCCGAGGAACTCCTCAAAAGCCGGTTCTCTGATGGCTCGGTGGTCAAGGTGAAAAAGAAAGGCGATAAACTCGAGTTCAACGAAGGCAAAAAATCGGTCGCGAACAAGAAAACAAAGCAATACAACCAGTAGCGTCTTAGCCTTTGCGCCAAACAGACTCGAATTGTATATCACTCTATCCCGTGTCAGGAATGTTCCTGGCATGGGATTTTTATTGCTCATGATCCAGCCGGACAGGCGACCTAAATTTTTAAGGCACCACCCTAGGGTCGGACCTCAGAGGTTTGCTGTTTCTTTTGGATTTATGAAAAATTCGGCAAAAGTGGCAGGCCATAAACCTTTGAAAACATTAACCTAAAATATTCAAGATGCTTGTTTTCGAGGCTCAAAATAAGGGCATTGCATCGATAATAAAAAGGCCATTTCACGGGGGTAAAAACAGCCACTTAAACCGGTTCAAACGACTTTTACAACACCTAAAGCATTGTTTTTATGAAACCGCTGAGGTCCGACCCCGAAACTGCGCTAGCCTCCGGGAGGTTTGGACCGTCGAGCACCATTCTGCGAGAGACCGTGCTCGATGAAAGCCTCCCGGAGGCTGGGTTATGGACTGTCTCTAAAATTTCTAGTCTCGTGCGATTTTTTGTTTTAACCTCCGGGAGGCATCGGATCCTCGCCATTTTCTGACATACGCCGCCCCGTTGGGGCTTGCTCTTATCATATATACGAATGAAAGAGGCAAATACCCTACCGGGAAAGGAAAATTTTTTGGGAGGATGATGCTGATTGAATTACGAATTTAGAATGAAAATTTAAATCCAGGCGAGAACCGGCAAAGAGGGTGATCAAACGCAGCGACTGATGATTTTCAGCATAATTGCATATTCCGGTAAAAGTTGCCACTGATTCCGGTTCAAGGCTGCCACCTGTTTTCTTTTAGCTTTTGACAATTTTAAATTATAGGGGGGGGCAGTTTTCAGCCGGTTATCGATTTAAAATCGCCGGTCAAACCCTTACCATAAGGGCTCAATTTTCTTCTTTGGATCCATTTGGTACAGGAGATAAAAACCTCGCCAGCGTTGGCATGGGGATTTTATTTTAAATACCGCTGTAATTAGAGGCAGTAAAAAACCTTTCGGAGAATCAGGGTAGTTACACTAGCCTCCGGGAGGTTAGGACCGGCGAGCACCGTCCTGCCGCATCCATCAGGGTCAAACCTCACATGCATGTGGTTTCTTTTGATTTATAAAAAAACATCGAGCCATAAAGGATTGAGGAGACGAGTCTGTAATATTTAAAAAGCGTATTTTCAAGGACCGTTGAACACATTAGGGGCTAATCGTTGGTTTGTATCTATCGACTATAGAGCTTTTTCCCATATCCTAGCGAGGCGCGATCGCGCCCTGGGTCATGCATCGGATAATATCAAAAAGCAAACCGATCTGCAAAACACTATCGCGCTAAAAAAGAATTGCGGCATGGCCCAGGGGGAAGCGCGGCCGAGCCCGCGTAGGATCCTGACCACGCGGCCAGTGAATCATCTTCAGGAATCAAAAAAGCTCCACAGGTTGATATTCTCTCTGAAATGATAAAAGGCGGCCGCGGGGACAGAGCCGGAGCGGCCCCGCATCAAAAAACCGGCATATTGGTTCGGTTACTCTGATATCATTTGTTAAACAGTTAAACAATTAAACACTTAAACGCTCACTCCCGTTTCATCCGTCCCTCCTCATCACTGGAAATCTCGCCACGAGCCTCGATGGTTGCGATCACCTCATCCGCAATCAGCAATCCGGTATCAACCACCCGGTCCTGCGGCACAAAGCCGAGATAGCGCTCGGCCCGGCCCATGACAAAATCGACCGTGGTCCCGGTATAGGTGGCTTTTGCATCGACAGGTTCGCCGTTTACCCGGGCGCTGACGATCTCGGCCTCGCCATCACGGCCCTGGCGAAAGATATAATGCAATCCCGACACCTGCAACACCCCGTGCTCGCCGTCGAGTGCTGCAGCGGCATTGTGTTGTATCAGATCCAGCAACTGCTCGCCGGTACAGGCAAATGTCACCAGGGTATTGGAAAACGGCAGGATCTCGGCGATATCCAGCTTGCGGATGGGACCCGCAGCCAGGTTCTTGCGCAGCCCGCCGCTGTTGATGATCGCAAAATCGGTGCCGGTGGTGGAGCGCATGACATCGCTGACAAAATTGCCGAGATTGCTTTCGCCACGGCTGTTGCGTTGCCAGTCGGTCAGTAACGTGCCGATGATACGACCGTAATCGGCAGCGATCATGTCCTCATAGCGATCCACCATGAGCTGCAATTCCATGTTGGGTTTGACCACATCCGCTACCCAGGTGTCGATCAGTTCGTAATCATAAGAGGCAATGCTATCCCCGGCCACGCTCAGGGTCAAACGTCCCAGATTGCTGGTCTTGGACCCGGCCTGCACAAGCAAGATGCCATTGACCGTCTCTGCCCGCGTCAGACGCGTATGGCTGTGCCCTCCGATAATGACATCCACGTCTGTGAGTTGCCGGGCCAGCTCCCGGTCCTGGTCCACGCCCTGATGTGTCAGCACCACAACGAGATCGGTCTCGTCATCCACCTTGTTCACCCAATCCTGCACTTGTTTGGCCGGATTCAGCACCTCCACGCCCTGCAGATTCTTGGCATTGACCACATCGGCCAGATCGGATAATAGCACGCCCACCACGCCGACGGAGAGATCACCCCTCTTGTAGACCTTGCCGGCAAGGGGCGCCAGGGACTGTCCGTTCAAGTTGACATTGGCAGACAGAACGTCAGCCTCGAACAGATCGATAAGGGCTTGCAGATTGTCGGTACCCTCGTCGAATTCGTGGTTGCCGAGGGTCACGGCGTCATAGTCCATGAGGTTCATCATTTTGACAAATCCGCCTCCCTGCGCGCCTTCCACCTCGATCTTGCTCAACGGCGTGCCGGTCATATAATCCCCGGCATCCAGCAAGAGCACAGGTGAATATTTCTGACGCAGCACTTGGATGTGAAAATCCAGTGCCACCATCCCGCCGATCAAGGGCTTTGGGTCGCGATCCATCCAGTTGGCGGTCATGGGAATATATTGGGTATGCATGTCATTGGTATGCAATATCGTAACAGTGCCGGCATTCTGCGCCTGCGGCTGGCACCCCAGCATAACGAAAATCATCACAAAACCGGCAATCAATGTCTTTTTCACTCGCAATCCTTTCGATTTGAAATTCAGATAGATCTATGTTTTGCCTCAAAAATTCTCTCGCCAGGACGCCATGGCGCAAAGAAAAAACAGAGTTGAAAATGCGGAGAAAATTGATATTAGATCTGCGATTTTCATGTCATTATCTTAATTTGTAATCTCGCACATATCTTTGTATCATAGCAAGAGCTTTTCTTGGTGGCCTGGCGTCTTGAGAGAGTTTTCATTGGCCAATAAACAGCACAAACTCAAATTTCACAATCATCCGTATACAACTCTGGCAGTTATCCTCGAAATTCCTTATTTTAGTTGAATCATCACGATTTGGAGTCATCATGAAAGTAGAGATTCTGCACAGCGAACGCATATTCGAGGGCTTTATCAATCTGGATAAAGCCAAAATCCGGTTCGAACAGTTCGACGGCACCTTGTCGCCGCCGGTGACGCGCCTGAACGCCCATCGCGGCGATGCAGTGGCCGTACTGCTGTACGATTCAAAGCTGAAAACATTCACCTTTGTCCAGCAATTCCGCTACCCCGTCTATACCACCGAGCCGGACAATGCCTGGGTCATCGAGGTGGTGGCAGGATCTGTGGAAGGCGGGGATGATCTCATCACCACGGTCTGCCGCGAGGTACATGAAGAAGTGGGGTATCACGTCGAACCGCACGAACTCATAGACCTGGGAAGATGCTACCCGAGTCCGGGTGGCACCTCGGAGCGCATTTTCATGTATGCCATCGATGTGACGGACAAGCTCCGGTCAGGGGGCGGAGGCGGACTGGCCGAAGAAGCTGAAGATATCCGGTGTGTGGAAATGGACATGCAAACCGCATTCGATCAGGTACAGACCGGACACATCTGCGACGCCAAGACCCTGTTGACCTTGAACTGGTTCGAAAAAGAGAAATGGCCTACCATTCGCTCTCGTCAGGCATAATATCTTTTTTCACCACCTCACCGGGCAGTGTGCTCATGCCGGGCCACAGCTTTCGCCCCGGATAAAGGCTGGTATGAATCCCGGTTTGTGAGCCATCAGAGATAATGGCCCCCAGCTTTAACCGCTCGGTATTGACCAGCTTGCCTTTGATCATGGATTGCACCGGCTCATCGTCATGGCGTTTATTGGCTGTGATCGTACCGCCCCCCAGATTGCAGTTGGTGCCGATGACCGTATCACCTACATAACAGAGATGGCTGACCACGGAATTATCCATGAGGATGGAATTCTTGATCTCTACTCCATGTCCGATGCGGCAGTTGTTACCGACCGAAGTATTGCCCCGGATATAGCAATTGGGACCGATCACGCAATTCTCACCAATGATCACCGGACCTTCAATATACGCTCCGCTCTTGATGGTGCTGTTTTTGCCGATCTGTACCACACCATGGATTTTCGCTCCGGGCTCGATATCGCCATAGGTCAGCGATTCGGTCATCTCGGGCATGAATTTCTCCTGATGCTTGAGCAGATCCCAGGCAAATCCGGTGGGCAGCCAGAATCCCTGAATCGGCAGCACCTTGAATTCGGTTTCCCGGGCCGTCTCGAGAATCGCATCCACGATCTCGATCTCGCCGCGCACGCTGGGTTTGGTGTGTTCGATTTTGGTAAAAATATCCGGCGTAAACGAATAACAGCCGATATTGACCAGGTCGCTGACAAACTCTTTTGGTTTTTCCACCAGTTCCAGTACTCTGTTCTGCTCATCGACCTTGTACACCCCGTAAAGCGAGGGATCTTTGACGCGTTTGACCAGAGCCCCGTTTTCCAGCCTGACCAGTTGCTCCAGATCTTGTCGCGCAAACAGGTCATCCCCGTTCATGGCCACAAAACGTCCCCGGATATGGGGTTTGGCCTGCAGAATGGCATGACCGGTGCCGAGTTGCTCTTTTTGCTCCTGGTAGACGATTTTAATGCCTCTATAATCATCCCCCATCACCTGTTCGATCGACTCTTTCATATACCCGACGATCAGAATGACCTCATCGAAAATCCCCACCATCTGGTCGAGACTGTGCTCGATCAACGGCCGGTTCATAAAGGGCAGCAAGGGCTTGGGACGGGTCAATGTCAGTGGATACGTTCGTGTACTCTTGCCCGCGACCATGATGACAGCTTGCATAATGAATCCTTTCGATTGTAATGATCGGCACAATATAAGCCATTTAAAGATGATAATCAAATATTCTTGCAAACTGTTGAATCGTTTAACTGTTGAATTGTTGAATCGTACGAGCAATCAAACCTATATTAAACAGTTAAACGTTTCAACAATTCAACATCATACAATTCTTATAGCCAACGAGCTGGCTAGCAATCATGCCTTAGCAATGATAAAGGCTGCAAAATCCCGCCGAAATTTGAAATATTGCAAATTTATGGTTATGTTACAGGTGAGGGAATAAAAAACAAGGAGGCATGGTTTGAGTACTGGAAAGCAAAATTACTGGTTATTCAAAAGCGAACCTTATATCTATTCCATCGATGACCTGAAAAGAGATGGAAAAACCCACTGGGAGGGTGTTCGAAACTATCAGGCGCGCAATTTCATGCGCGACGACATGCGAAAAGGCGATTTGATTTTATATTATCATTCAAATGCCGATCCACCAGGCGTTATTGGAATTGCCCGGGTCGCAAAAGAAGCATATCCCGACCATTTATCATGGGATAACAAAAGCAACTATTTCGATCCCAAATCGAGCAAAGAGAATCCCAGATGGGTCATGGTGGATGTGGAATTTGTGGAAAAATTCGATCGGCTGATTCCACTCGCTGAGCTGAAAAGACATCCGGATCTGAAAGAGATGATGGTGGTCAAACCCGGCATGCGGCTCTCGATCCAACCGGTCGAGGAAAAGCATTTCAAGATCGTTCACGATTTAGGTACATCATAAACAAGCCATTTTTTACATTCCTCATACAAGCACAACACCGCCCGGCACATATCGCCGGGCGGTGTTGTTTTATGGCAACCCTTTTAAGGGAAAATTTGCAGATCTTGCAGGGTTTAGAAACCTGCAAGATCTGACTATTGACGCTTGGGTTCGATAACCACAGGGGCGGCAGAGCCGCCCGGCTGCATTCCCAGCCAGAGGCTGGGAACGAGATGGCGAGTGGCGGCGTCCACATCCCAATGCTCGCTGCTAAAGTCTCCTGCAGTGGCGTCTCTCCCCAAACTCTGCAGTCGAACCGACCTTGCAGGTTTTAAAAACCTGCAAGGTCTGCGAGCTACCAAAGCAAGCCAGGAATGATTCCCCCATTCATCGTTTTATCACTCCTCTTTCTTCTTTTTTACGGATCTCAAAGCCTTTGCTTTGCCTCACTGATCATAGCTCGCCGCAAAGGGATTAAAGGGCTCGCTACGATCTCCGGGGTCGCCGAATAGCAACCGCAATCCCGTTGACCACTCTTGTCCGATCACCGGTGCGATCATAAAATGACCGCTGACCGGTTGCAGCTCAGCAGCCATCACAGGATGTTGGGTGGGATTGACCTTGGTGCCACGGCCCGAGACATATAGATTATGGCTCATCACCACCCGTTCATTATGATGCTCCACGCCCATCTGGTCATGATCCATGACCCAGGCAACACCATTGCCCGATACATCGGTAAACAGGGCCAGATCCACATCCCGGCGATTGCCCTGGAAACGCAGATCCTGCCGGTTAAGATGATACAGTCCGCGCTGATTGACCTGCCATTTGGCCGGATAAGAGGCATACGGCCCCAGTCCCAGCCAACGAAATTCGCTCATCTGTTCCGGCATTTCGAATGCCAGGCCGAGTTCCAAAAACACACCGCTCACCTGTGAAAAGTCGAGCTCATAATCGGCATCGATACCGCCATTGCGTAGAAACGTCAGGTTCAGACTCATCTCGATGACCTGCTCTTGAGAATCCGGTCGAACATAACGCAGTTGCATGCGGCAGACCGGCACAGTTCCGGAGGTGTCGATCTCACAGCTCTGCACCGAATGAATGTCCAGATTGGGAGGCTGCCAGTAAAAATCCCCTTGCCATTTACGGCGCTTGATACGCTGTTCTGCCATGGTGGGTTTGCGGGAGACGCGAAGCAGCGGAGCAGAGTCGAGCAGGACAGAGTCATGCAAACCGGTGATCGTGATCCGTCCGCTCTGTCGATCGATCACAGTTTTGACAGGGTCTTGAAATATCTCGAATGTCTGATCCTTGACCCTTACGAGAGGATTAACCTCTTTGGATAACAGCCGTTCTGCCAGATTCTGTTCATGTTCGAGTTCGATGGTCACATTGTGCATGGAGCGTTGGTTGTTGTCGAGAATGCGAATCTCCAGCCGATAATCGTGATTGCCCAGTGGATCGGGGAGATCTGCCGGCAGCGTCACCGTTTCAGTCTGACCGGGTAAGGCAGACAAAGGAATGACGTCATGAACGAGCATCTGATTATCACGCACAATCATATAATCCAGATCATGCTGTTCCAGAGCCATAAAATCGTATCGGTTTTGAATGGTGAGGTCCAGCTCTTGTTGTCCGGACTTGATGCCGAGCCTGCGTTCCTCGATCTGGACCGGAGAATAAATATGGCGGATTTGCCAGTAATCGACATGCGGCATACGATTGGCATAGACCAGGCCATCGGTGCCGGACTGGCCGTCGCTGTCGAGCACGGTATTTCTATCCAGCCACACAGCCTCGCACGACCCTTTATCGGGAAACTGACCCTCTGTATCACGCCGACGGATTCCCTGATCCGACCACACCCACAGGGCACCGCCGGCCAGGGTTTCGTTTTCCAGAATAATCTTCCACAAGGATGCAGCGCCTTCTGCAGCCAGCCCCAGCGAATGCGAGTATTCGGTGAGGATCATGGGTCGTTGGGTACGCTGCAAAAAAGAACGCAATTGATCCGGCACCGGATAGTGCGGTGCCAGTATATCCACAAAATCGGGCAAATGAAATCCTTCTTGCACAAAATCTTTATTTTCCATAGGAATACATACCGGACGAGAGGGATCCAGATCCTTGACCCTGAGAACGGTCTTTTCCACCAAAGGAGTATATGGATTTTCATTTCCCACGCTCCAAATAATCACACTGGGATGATTCTGATCCCTGCGCACCGTGGCATTGGCACGCGTCAGCAGCTCATCCTGAAAATCCGGATCTGTCAGGTGCTGGTCGCCGAATCCAAAGGGCACTTCACAAATAACATACATGCCGAGCTGGTCGCATAGTTCCAGCAGACGGGGATGGGGTGGATAGTGCGAGGTACGGATCATATTGATATGTGCGCGTTTCATGAGCTGGAGATCGCGCCACCAATGCTCTTCGCGTAGCGCTCGTCCGACCTCGGGATGAATCTCGTGCCGGCAGGTGCCACGCAGTTTTACGGCTTTGCCATTGATCAGCAATACGCTATCCTCGATCTTTACCTGTCTAAAGCCGACCGGCTGTTCGATCGCATGGAGCAATTGGCCGTCCTTGTATAACTGCATTTTTAGCGTATACAGATTCGGGGTTTCGGCATTCCAAAACAGGGCATCACTTGTTTCGAATGTCAGAGAGCCGTCTATGGCTCTCATTTGCGTGTCCACGACACGACCGGCCGGATCATACAGTGCAGCGTTTATGCGGTCTGCCTGACCGGCAATCTGATATAAAACCCTTAGCCGTGCGGAGCCCTCATCGAATACCCGGGACTCGACCTGTAAATGCGAAAAATGGTCGACCGGCATGCGATAGATCGTCACATCCCGGTAAATCCCGGACAATGCCCAGGCGTCATTGCAATCAAACTCGTATGCTGGCGGTTGTTTGGTGACACGTACGGCAATATAGTTTATTTCCTGGGTTTTCACAAAAGAAGACACATCAAACTGTACGGGCTGATAGGCGCTTGACCATTCCCCTACTCGCTGACCATTGACCCAGACCTCCAATGCATACAACACTCCGTCGAATCGCAGGATGATTCGATCCTGTTCCCATGCTTTGGGGAGTCGAAAACTCGTGCGATACCAGGCCGAGGTGTTCGATGGTCTGGCATAACGTGGTTGTTCGAATCCCTGCATCTCCCAGTTTGAAGGAACCCCGATCAGAGCCCAATCCGAATCATCGAATCCCGGATCAGTCATTTGGGGATCGAGGGCCGCTCCCTCGGGTAAAAGCTTGAATTTCCACGGGCCATTCAATGACAACCGGTCCCGGCTATCCGGCAGAGGCAGAGACAAATAGCTGTAATCGAGTCGATGTTCAGCATTTGAGCTAGTCAAGAAAAACAAAAGCAGAAATAATGTGATCCGGTTTTGCATCGTTATTCTCCATCGCTTACTTTGACCAGTACCTTTTTGCTGGACGGAGTTTGTGCCAGGGTAAAACCTTCCTCGAATTGTTCAAAAGGTACAATCGCCTCGATCAAAGGTTCGACACGTACCCAACCGCGATCCATAAACGACAGGGCCAGATCCAGATCTCCGCATCGGGATCCGATAATTTGAATCTCATCCACGACCACTTTGGCCATATCTACTGCGGATAGTTTGTGGGAGGTTGTTTTGGCGACGACGATTCCTTCCGGATGAACGAATGACAGGGCCTGCCCGAGTCCGGATTCCCTGCCTGTCGCCTCGACAACCACATCAAAATGGCCGGCCAGTTCATTCTTAAATTTTTCGCTCCATACATGGGTTTCCACATTTTGCTGGCGGGCAATGGCCAGTTTGTCAGTGTGTTTGCCCACCAGAATCAGGTGAGGATTATAAACCTGGAGTCCCAAAGCAATCAATAAACCGAGTTTGCCATCACCCATGACCAGGATCTTTTGTTGATTGTGAATATGCACCTGCTGCGCCACCTCGAGGGCCGCAGCCAGAGGTTCGGCAAATACCGCTTGCTCATCACTCAAATGGTTTGGCACCTCGTGCAGGTTTTTAACTGGCAGCGTTATATATTCGGCAAACGATCCGTCATGATTCACGATCCCCAAGACAGTACGACTCGCACAGTGCCGGGGATCATCGCCAAGACAACGCAAACATTCCCCGCAACCGATATTGATATCACCGACAACTCGTACACCTTGCCACTCTGGAAAGTCAGGGCATGATTCAACCACTCCAACGAATTCATGGCCGGGTATGCCCTTGAACCCATAATACCCTTTGAACAATTCTATATCCGTATTGCATATTCCGGTGACATAGACACGAATCAAGGCCTCTCCTGATTTAGGCTGGGGCCGATCCATTCGACGGATAGAGAACGATTGATCATCGAAATAGATCGCTTTCAATTTTCACTCCTTTCAAACATCAGAATAATTAGGGACAACTCTATAATAATATAAAAATTATATCCTCGCACGCCACACATTTTTGAAAGATCAAAGACAAATCTCTTGAATATAGACCTCAATTTTCGTAATGTAGAAAAATAATACATTGACAATCAGGATTTATGTGACCATCGATCAAAAGTTGCAAGCATTAGGCTGGAGTCCGTTCTTTGCAAATGCGAAAAGCAGCGAGTCTCCGGTGGGTCGGATAGGCCTGGAACACAAAAAGAGTTACCAGGTTGTGGTTCCAGAAGAGGTTCTAAATGCGGTTCTAGCCGGACGCCTGAGACATCAGGCAAAATCAAAAGCCGACCTGCCGGCTGTGGGAGACTGGGTCGAATATGAAAAAAAATCTCAGGATACCGTCCGTATCACCCACATTCTGCCCCGCAAAAGTAAACTCTCACGTAAAACCAAAGGCCATCGCATCGAAGAACAAGTGCTCGCAACCAATATCGACACTGTTTTTCTGGTATCCGGTCTAGATCAGGAATTCAACCTGAGACGCATAGAACGATATCTGGCTCTTGCTGTGGATAGTCGGGCTGATCCTGTGATTCTTTTGAATAAAAGCGACCTGCATGCCGAACCGGAAGAAATAATGCAACAGGTCAAAAAAACGATTCCCGATTTCCCGGTGTTCTGCCTCAGTGCAAAAACAGAAACCGGATTTGAACAGTTGACACCCTATCTCAAATTCGGAAATACCATAGCGCTTATCGGGTCATCAGGAGTGGGCAAAAGCCTGATCTTGAACGTGCTCGCAGGTAAGAGAGTACAAAAGGTTGGTGAGGTGCACAAACCGACCGGTGAGGGACGTCACACCACCACACACCGCCAGCTGTTCAGCCTGCCCGGCGGTTGTATGGCGATCGACACTCCTGGTATGCGCGAAATCCAAATCTGGTTGGATGAACCCAGTGTAAAAGATGCCTTTCCGGATATTGTGGACCTTGCACAATATTGCAAATTTCGCAATTGCACGCACGAACATGAACCCGGTTGTGCGGTTTATCTGGCCGTTCAAGAGGGTAAACTGGACAAAAGCAGGGTAAACAGCTATATCAAACTCTTGAATGAGCAAAAAGAAATCGAAAAAAAACAACGATACCGCAAAGAGCACTAGTCAAAGATCGCCCGGGACACCTCGCTGACAAAGTCTGTGGCGAGGATATCAGCGCCCTGTTCAAAGAGATTTTGATAAACTGACACACCACGGCGTTGCGCCTGGCGATCCAGGTTGCCTATGGTACCGAGGATCACCCAGACATTCTGGTCGTGCAGCACCCGATACAAATCAGGTTCAGGCTGTGACAATCCGACAAAGGCGATCATGTTTTGTGCGGGTATCGGAGAGCGGAGCATGCGCTGCCATTCGTCCATATTGCGGATATTGACAGAAATCAACAACTCTTTATTCAGAGCATACACCTGTTTTGCAGCATCCGTTGTATAGGTTATGACAATCGAGTATCGTTCTGCTTGTTGTACCCTAATGGCCCGTATCACCCGGTCAAAGGGGATCCCTCGCTTGACATCCAGCGTCAATACCGTTCTGTCCCGTGCCCAATCAAGAGCCTGATTCAGGGAGGGAATGGTAAAGGTCGTCAAGGCCCCATGCGGACCTTTGAGTCGAATTTCAGAAAGCTCTTGCCACGATTTCTGATCGACCCGACCGGTAGTGGATGTCGTGCGATCCAGTGTTTCATCGTGCATCAGAACCAAGACACTGTCCCTGGACATGCGCACATCGCACTCGATGATACAAGGGCCCAGTTTAAGACTGTTTTCAAACGTTGCAATACAGTTTTCGGGAAAACCGGCCATGGGCCCGCCACGATGCGCGCTGATCAAAGGCTGCCGGTCACGAGTCCATCGATCGAAATGCGAAATATCTGTGGGTTGGGTCCAGTGTCTCTCCCGGGTACGCGGCGGCAGGAGCCGAATCCCTGTCCATACAAGGACGAGCACAACCAGGGCCGCCAGAATCTTTTTTACAGTCATAATACTCCTCGCAGGCTTGTCAGATCTTATTGGTCTAAACAGCAGTCAGGATTGACCTATTCTTTACAACAATATAGCGACATGAAACCATTTCACCAAACAAATGAGAACCTGATATGAAAAAAACAGTGTTTGTGATCATCATAGGATTGTTTTGCATGACCAGCCACGCCAGGGAAGGTATGTTTCCCATAAGTGAAATACCAAACCTGGACCTCAAAAAGGCCGGATTCGAAATTGAAAAAGACGAGATCTATAATCCAGAAAACACCAGTCTGCTCGATGCTATTGTCAAAGTAAACGGCTGTACCGGCTCTTTTGTCTCTTCGCAGGGCCTTATTCTGACCAATCATCATTGCGCTTATGGAGCGATCCGCAGGGCCAGTACACCTGAACACGATTATCTGGCAGATGGCTTTTATGCCCTCACGAGGGATAAAGAGATCCCTGCGCCAGGGTTTAGAGTACGGATCACCCGCTCCTATGAGGATGTTTCA
Organism: Candidatus Zhuqueibacterota bacterium; assembly: GCA_014728115.1. Taxonomy (GTDB): domain Bacteria; phylum Zhuqueibacterota; class Zhuqueibacteria; order Residuimicrobiales; family Oceaniaggregativiventaceae; genus Oceaniaggregativivens. The sequence goes on from WJME01000304.1 coordinate 87,396, forward strand.
GATCGGATTCTCTCTGCAATCAAAGAATCCATGAGCTGGGGTGAACGCAGTGAGGTGATCAAAAAACAGATCAACATCATCGAGACCCAGGCCGAAAAGAAACATCCGGGATGGCGGGCCGAGGTCTCTGAAATGTTTAGCGGTAAAACCTATCTGCTTTTTATGTATGAGATGCTCAACGACGTGCGTCTCGTATATGCCCCGCCGCGTTCGGTAGGCGAATTCGGCGGAGAGATCGATAACTGGATGTGGCCACGCCATACCGGAGACTTTAGTTTTATGCGCGTTTATGTGGCTCCTGATGGCTCGCCTGCTGAATATGACCCTGAGAACGTCCCCTATGAGCCCAAACGGTTTGCCCGGATCTCGAGTCAGGGCGTACAGCAAGAAGATCTGGTCTTTCTCCTGGGGTATCCGGGCCGCACCTACCGGCACCGTACCTCGTCGTTTGTCGCCTATGAGCAAGAACTACGTATGCCGGCTGTCGCCGAGCTTTATGACTGGCAGATCGATTTGATGGACTCGCTGAGCATGGAAAGCCGCGAATTGGCCCTCAAACACGCCTCACGCATCAAAGGCCGGGCCAATACCATGAAGAATTATCGGGGCAAGCTGCTCGGACTCGAACGTCTCGATTTGGTCGAAAAAAAGCGCGCAGAGGAAAAACTCTTAAAAGCCTTTATAGCCTCAGACCCCCAATGGCAAGAGGACCAGGACTTGCTGGAAAAAATCGAGGCGATTTATAATGAAAAACAGGACTATTTTCAGTTCGATTTCATCCTCTCCTATCTTCCAAGATCCAGCACGCTCTTTTCGATTGCCAGAACCTTGCACACTGCAGCACAAGAGCGGCAAAAGCCCGACGATGAACGGAAATCAGCCTATACTGACCGGCGTTATAACGAGACGATCGACAATTTGGTGCTCAGATTAAAAACAGTGCATCTGCCTACAGAAAAAGCATTCTTAAAGCATATTCTCACACAGGCGACAGATCTGCCGGATTCTTTGCGCCCGAAACGCCTGAATACCTTTATACATTCACCTCATCCAAAACAACAATTACATGCTTTGGTGGATTCGCTGCTAGAACACACGGAATTACATCAGGAATCCAAGGTACGCGAGTGGTCCGCCCTGCCACCCACAGCCTTTAAATCCTCTCGGGATGCCATGATCGATTTCTATGTCGATCTCTATCCTCTGTATGAAAAACTGGAAAAAATCGAAAACGCCCACTCTGGCGCCCTGGATGCCTATCATGCTCAATTGCTCGATGTGCAAATGGCTTATCAGGATCAGCGGTTCATCCCGGATGCCAACGGCACATTGCGATTGACCTATGGTCATATCCGATCCTATTCGCCGCGCGATGCCGTGCATTATCATCCCATCTCGACATTACAGGGCATAATGGAAAAAACAACCGGACTCGAACCGTTCGACACCCCTTCCCGTCTGCTCGATTTGATCGATATAGCCGATTATGGCCGGTTCGAGCACAAGGCATTGAATAGCGTGCCGGTCTGCATATTGTACGACACCGATACCACAGGCGGCAATTCAGGCAGTCCGGTTTTTAATGCCCGGGGGGAGCTGGTCGGACTCAATTTCGACCGTGCATTCGAAGCCACGATCAACGATTATGCCTGGAGTGCCGATTATTCACGCTCGATCGGTGTGGATGTTCGCTATATTTTGTGGTTCATGCAATCCTATTCGCACGCGCATCGGCTGCTGCAAGAAATGGAAATCCCAGGGGGATCATAAGCAGGATCACCTGTCTCAATTTGAGCAAATAAAAGATTTGAACACCATTGTTCATTGTCAATTGTGTATTAATTTATTATCTTAAATCAATGATATCGAGAATACCGTAAAAAATCAATGTTTCGGAATGCCCCGACTGGTCCCGTTAGGGACCCAATATTTATAGCCCTGATTGACCACACACCTGCCTGCGTCCCGTCAGGGACGCGATATTCTTTTAGGAGCGAAAGAGGACGCTCGATTCGGCCAAAAGAATATTACACCCCTACGGGGTGAACAAGATTTTTTTGGGATACAATGCTATAAATATTCTGCCCCTAGCGGGGCAGGTTGATAAATAGATAAAGACTATTTTGAGATTGGATCAAATATTTGAAATGTTAGGTACGGGGGTAATCAGATCGTTGGGTGGAATTTGGCAAAGGATTTTCTGTTTTACCCAGACGTTCACATCACCAGGCCAGAGGAGAAGGCCAGGTTTATGGCTGCCATTCATCACTGCGCAGAGATAAGCCCTACAGGGTGGTTTGTATCATCAATCTGCAACAGCCTGAAAAAACAGGAATAACACCTTTGGGTTGTTACAGCAACATGCCAATAAAAAAATACGAGATGTAAATGGCCAAAATAAAAACCAACAATAAAAGCCCTTTACCTGAAAAAAGAAGAAATACCCAGGCAACGAAACCTATAACTATATAACAGGATATCCTTATCAGCGACCAAGATCAAAAAGCCAGGTGCGGCTGGGAAGCCGTGTCCGACCAGATGCGTGAATATCATGATACCGAATGGGGTGTTCCGCTTTACGATGACCAAAAGTTGTTCGAATTTTTGGTGCTGGATGGCATGCAGGCCGGTTTGAGCTGGGCCACGGTGCTGCGAAAACGACCTGCCTTTCGGGCAGCATTCGATGAATTTGACCCGGAAAAAATCGCTGCATACGATCAAAAAAAGATCAATGACCTCTTGCACAATCCGGGGATCATTCGCAACAGATTGAAAATCGAATCTGCCATTCACAATGCACAGGCGTTTATCAAACTCTCGGAATCGGTTCCGTTTCACGAATTCCTGTGGTCCTATATGAACGGAAAGCCCATGATCAATCACTGGCATTCGCTGGACCAACTGCCGGCGCAGACCCCCCTCTCTCAAAAATTGAGCAAAGACCTGAAAAATCTGGAATTCCGGTTTGTAGGACCGACGATTGTCTATGCCTTTATGCAGGCAGCAGGACTGATAAACGACCACCTTGTGTCCTGTTTTCGTCATAAAGAGGTGATACAGGAAGCGAGATGAGATCCCTTGACCGTCGACATGGCTTGGGTCTGTCCATCGTCGTGATCCTGGTATGCCTGATGGCGTGGCCTCTGCACCTGCCCCGTGATATCAGCACAAGCCATCAGTCCATGCGCATTCTCGACTGCCATGGCCAGTTATTGCGGGAAGTCCTTTCGGATAAAGAAGGGTGGGGAACCTGGATCGACATCCAGACCTTGCCCCCCTATGTCATCGATGCGTTTATCGCCATCGAAGACAAGCGATTCTTTTATCATCCTGGCATCGATATCCTCGCAATTCTGAGAGCAGCCCGGCAGAATGTGTCTCAGGGAAGAATCGTATCCGGAGGCTCGACCATTACCCAACAGGTGGTAAAGCGTTTGTATGATCCTTCGAACGGCTACATGGGCAAACTTTTGGAAGCATGGAAGGCCCTGCGACTGGAACTCTGGAACGATAAACGCACCATCCTTGCCCACTATATGAATCGAATACCGTTCGGCAATCAGACCTATGGTATAGAAGCCGCCTCCAGGCTCTATTTTGACAAACCGGCTCGTCATCTATCCCTGTCAGAAGCCACATTCCTGGCAGGTCTTCCCCAGGCACCCAGCGCATACGATCCATACCGTCATCTCTCGAGAGCGCAGAAACGCCAGACCCGGGTATATAAAGCATTACAGCAAAATAACTTTGGCGATTCAGAAACCCTGCACAGAGCAAGAAACATCACCATCGCTCCTGTATCCCCTGATACCCGTTTTCGCGCACCTCATTTTTGCAACTGGCTTTTACAGTCCCGTAAACGACAACCTGTCATCAAAACTTCACTTGACTGGGGAATGCAGAGCCACCTGGAATCGCTCGTCAAAAGTCATATTGCCCGGCTCGGAAACAGCAATGTCAGCCAGGCAGCTGTGATTGTTCTGGACAATCGTTCTGGCACCATCAAATCCTGGATCGGCTCGGCCGACTTTTTCAGCGTACAACACGCGGGCCAGGTCGATGGCTGCATCGCACTGCGCCAACCCGGCTCTGCTCTGAAACCCTTTACCTATGCCCTGGCCCTGGAGCAGGACATGACGCTGGCCACGATTTTACCTGATGTCGAGACCCATGCCTGGACCAGAGGCGGGGATTTTAACGTGCATAATTATGACGAACGATTTCATGGTCCGGTGCGATTGGGCACTGCCCTGGCATGTTCTTATAATGTTCCTGCCGTGAGGCTTTTGGAAAAGCTGGGAACCGACCGGCTGCTGACAGTTCTCAAGCAGTTGGGGATGACGACCCTGAACAAACCCGAAAGTCATTATGGCCTGGGCCTGACACTTGGCAATGGCGAGGTGACTCTGTTGGAATTGACGACCGCTTATATGGCTCTGGCAAGAGGAGGACTTTACCGTGTCGCATCGATACGTTCCGATCCGCAACCCGAACAACGGATTTTCTCCCCAGTCACTGCTTTTCTGATCAGCCACTGCCTGAGCGATCCTGCCTTGCGCGCTCCGGCATTTGGGATGGGAGGCCCGCTGCAACTGCCTTTTGATTGCGCCGTAAAAACCGGCACCAGCAAAGACTTTCGCGACAACTGGACGGTCGGATATACATCGGCATTTACGGTAGGTGTCTGGGTGGGCAATTTCGATGGCACCCCCATGCATCATGTCAGCGGCGTGAGCGGAGCGGCTCCCCTGTTTCATGATATCATGATGGTGCTGCACCGCAAAAAAGATCCGAATCCGTTTCTAGCGCCCTCAGGAGTGGTCAGCGTCGCAATTTGTCCTGTCTCCGGTCAAATTCCGGGACCGTTTTGCATGAACAGCCGCGATGAATGGTTCGCGCGCCAATGTCAGCCCGCGGATACGTGCCAGATTCACCAGAATTTCGTCCTGGATACCCGAAACGGATTGTTGGCCACCTCACATACACCCGAAAACTTTAAAGGAGAAAAAATCTTTGAGGTTTGGCCATCGGTCTATTGGACCTGGATGCAGGAACAAAACATGCAATTGCCGCCGCAAAGGATATCTCCTTTGGGTTATGAAAAAGAGTTTTCTGTCAGCTTTCCAGACCATGGTGATATTTTCCATATCGATCCGATATTGCGGCGGGAATATCAGACACTGATGCTTCAGGCAGCCGTATCGATACCTGCTGATACCATCACCTGGTTCATCGACGGCCGGCCCTACAAAAGCTGTGCCCGGCCCTTTAATGTCCGCTGGCCGCTCGAAAAAGGCCGCCATACTCTGGAAATCCGTACAAAAGAGTTGTCGAGTAATACGGTAACCATCGAGGTATACTAGACATGATGGGGAACAAAAGGATCGGGAGGCAGGTTTTAGGTTATGTTGCTTGTAATTTTCACTATTTTGAATTACCTTAGGCAGAACACGAATCACCAGGTGTTCACCTGTTTTTTCATTTTTGATTTAGATAAATAACCCTGTTTCGACCTTGATAATAACTGCTCTAATAAATTTTGGAGCGAAACTGGATACAATTTTTCATGCAAGAAAAAGGCATCATAACTTCGGTTGGGCCCAACGACAAAGCCATGGTCAAACTTGTTCGGGACAAGAAATGCCAGGGATGCCATGCCTGTGATCTGTTTGGGGATGGCTCGGCCAGCATCAGGGCCGTAAACGGGATTGATGCCAAACCCGGTGATGTGGTCGAGGTCAACATTGGCTCGGATAAAGTGCTGTTCTCTTCATTTATCGTCTTTCTATTGCCCATTCTGCTTATGATCGTGGGTTATTTTATCGGAGACCAGTTCTTTTCACCACAAGGATATAGCGGTGAAGAATATGGTATCGGAGGAGCCGGGATTGCCTTTTTGTTCTCTCTGTTTATATCCAAACAGGTCGATAAAGCCGTAAGCAAAAAACATCCATCCGCTGCACATATTACAAACTTTTCTTCATTGGACGACAATCATCATCTGGACTGTCAAAAAACACAGGCATAATTATGAAATACAGATTTGCATCGATCATCATATTATTCTGTACCTCACTCTCTCTTATTGCGCAGGAACCGGATATCAAAATTCTTTCGCAGGACAGAAATAATCTGACCCTCGAATTCACGCCTCTGAACTGGAGCTCTAAACCCATCGAAATCGATGGTAAAGAGGTCTTTGAATGGTCCTTTTACCGTGCTGAAGCACTAGGTAATGCCGGCGGTCCGGCGATTCCGGCGCGAACATTGGTTTTTGGCATTCCCATCGATGGCAATGCCACGGTGACGGTTCTCGAAACAGACTATCTCGACACACAAAACTCCCCTCTGGCACCTGTTCCCTTTATCACACATGCAAAGGGACGATCAGAACCGGTCTATTCTTTGCTGGAAAGCACAGACTGGACAAAAGCTGCCAACCATCCTTTGGCAGAATTGAGTGAACCCCGCTGGTTTCGCAATCAACGTATCGTGAACCTGCTCCTTAAGCCTCTGCATTACCATGCTGGCCAACAGCGCGTGCGCCGTTATACGCGTCTTGTGGTACATCTTGAATTCAGCGGATCCGCTCCGTCCTTGCAGTCGCAACCCCCTCGCCCTCATGCAGGAGAACAGCTTTACAAATCTCTGCTGGTCAATGATGATCAGGCGCGCCAGTGGCGCAAGAGCGAAGCATTGCCCACCCTCGCAAAGAGACAGCCTCAAATCAGTGCCAATCAGGACTTTTATCGTATTGTCATCACAGGTGACCGGGAGAATACTCTGGAAGGCATGTACAAGATCGATGGCAAAACCCTCTCTGAAGCCGGGGTCCCTACCGCCTCTCTGGATCCCGGTACTTTGCAACTGTTTAATAACGGAGGCAGGGAATTGCCACGTGATGTGGATGCAGCGCGTCCGGATTCGCTCATCGAAAATCCGATTCTGGTCATCGGCGGACAAGATGGCCGGCTGGATGCCGACGACTATATCCTGTTTTACGGACGGTCGGTCACCGGATATGCATACGATGCGGATGAAAGGCGTTTTCGTCATTATATCAACCATTATACAGATGATAATGTTTACTGGCTGACGTTTGGCAACCAGCAAGGTAAACGTATACAGGATGTTCCCTCACAGTACACTGCTGGCATGGCGGTCGAGAGCAGTTTTACTGATCTGGTGTTTTCGGAAACAGAACAACACAATATGTTCAATTCCGGATTCATCTGGTTCGGCCCTCAGTTGACCAAAGAAAAGAATTCTTTTTCGCACAGTTTTGCCATGCCCGGGGCTTTGCCCGGCGAGACGGCTCAATTTCGTGTTCAGATGGCTGTCACAACCACCGGTAACCATCAGTTTTCTTTTCTTGCCAATGGCAATGAACTCGGAACCGGTATCGTGCGTGGGGGTACACACGCATTTGTGCAAAGAGAGTTTATCTTTGACGATACCGGTAGCTTGCGTGATGGTGATAACAACCTGACGGTTCAATATTATTATGAATCAGATATCAGCGTCTCACATGTCGATTGGATGGAAATCGAATATCAACGCGCCTTCCAGGCCCATAACGATCAGTTGATTTTTCATGCACCTGTACGCGCCGGATCAGCAGCGTTTGAAATCACCAACTTTGGCCGTAACGACATTCAAGTCTATGATGTCACGGATATAGGAGATATCCGGCGAATCACCAGCCCCTTTATTGCTGATAATACCGTACGATTTACCGCTGAAACAGATCCGGAACAGCCCAAAAGACTCATTGCCTTGACTCCTGGCGCCTATCGCCGCATAAGCGAAATCAAAAAGCAGGAATACACGGATCTGAGAACCACTCTGGATACCGAGTATATCATTATCACCCATGATGATTTTTATTCCGAAGCTCTAAAGCTGGAAGGATTACGAGAAACCCTGAATCCCGATGAAATGATGCAAACCACTGTGGTCAAAATTTCGGATGTCTATGAATCTTTTAGCTGGGGCCTGGTGGACGCCACTGCCCTGCGTGATTTTATGGTCTATGCTGAAAGCCATTGGGGCCAGCCCGGTTATGTCTTGCTTTTGGGTGACGGGCATTTTGATTATAAAAATCTGCTCGGTTATGACACTCCCAACCTGATTTTGCCCTATGAATCCTCGGACCGGTTTGAAAGCAATTCACGCACCACAGATGACTGGTTTACTTATACCAAAGGCGATAACAATGGCATGCAAATGGCCATCGGCAGGATTCCGGCCCAAACACTGGATCAGGCCCGCGCCGTGGTGAACAAGATCATTGCCTATGAAACAGATCCGGCATTTGGTAACTGGCGCAAAACCGTTACCATCGTCGGTGATGATGAGTTGGTCACCGGAGGAAAGGACAACGGGGAAACCCTGCACACCCAACAATCTGAAACACTGGCTGAATTGCACGTTCCCCCACTTTTGGATGTGGAAAAAATATATCTCATGGAATATACGGCCGTACGTACCGCCAGCGTCTCGGGGATTACCAAACCGACAGCTGCTCAGGCTATTCTCGACCGTATCAACCGCGGTACCCTGATCATCAACTATATCGGCCATGGCAATGACGAACTCTGGAGCCATGAGAGGGTCTTGACCCAAAGCAACCATTTTCATGATATCCAAAATGGCACAAAAATGGCCCTCTGGGTTGCCGCCACCTGCGAGTTTGCATGGTGGGATCAGCCTCAGAAACAGAGCTTTGCCGAAATGATTACCCTGGTGCCGGAAAGAGGATCTGTGGCCATGGTCTCTTCTGCCCGGCTCGCTTATTCGTTTGACAATGCCTATTTCAATTACGAATTTTATGACCAATTATTCAAATCTTACGGCTCAACCGGACTCACCTCCCGATTGGGAGATGCGGTCATGATCGCCAAACAAGCGTCATCGAGCCGCATCAACAGTGAAAAATATAACCTTTTTGGTGACCCCACCATGAGACTGGGCGCCCCGCAATACCGAGCTGTGATCGAATCTGTCTCACCGGATAGTCTGCAAGCCTTGCGCAAGATGGAAATCAAAGGATACATCGAGCGTAATGGTCAACCCTGGAACGACTTTCAGGGCAATGCCTATATCGAGGTCATGGATTCACGTAAAGCCAAAACTTATACTTCTGACGGAGGCCGTCAAATCACCTATGTTCTGCCCGGAAACACCGTTTACAAGGGCGGGCTGCCCATCGAAAATGGCCGCTTTTCTGCCGTGTTTATCGTGCCCAAAGACATCAATTATGGCGGCAAAGATGGCCGCATCAGTATCTATTTCAACAATGATTCTCAGGAAGGAACCGCCTTTCGCAGCGATCTGGTTGTTGGAGGAACAGCCGTGGATTTGATCGATCGCATGGGACCGGAAATCGCCCTGCAATATAACCAAAAATCTCTGGCTCCGGGCGATTATATCGCCTCAGGGTCTGATCTCACCATCATTCTCAATGATTCGCTGAGTGGCCTCAATATCACCGGCGATATCGGTCACGAGATCTCGCTGACCATCGATGATAATGAATCAGAATCTGTCGATATCACCGATCTCTTTCAATACGACCCGGGCAGCTATACCACCGGCAAGATTCACTATCCCATGCCCGATCTGGAACAAGGGACGCATACCTTACAAATCAAAGCATGGGACAATTCCAACAACTCGGCAACCCTGGAGACCACGTTTACCCTGGTCTCCGATTCGATCATGACCGTGCGCAATCTGCTCAATTATCCCAATCCCATGAACGATCAGACACAGTTTACCTTCGAATTGAGCCAGGACGCAGAAGTCAAGGTCAAAATCTTTACCGTATCCGGAAGACTGGTCAGAGAACTGGGTCCGTTTTACAGCACCATCGGATTCAATACCCTGCCACTCCGCTGGGATGGCACAGACCAGGACGGCGATCCCATGGCCAATGGTGTTTATCTTTACCGGCTTCAGGCCCGTTCGCAATGGGACCAGGATAAAACAACAGAAAAGATCGGCAAACTGATCATTTCGCGATAGGACAGGGGTTGGAATCTCGTTCCCGGCCTCTGGCTGGGAATGCATTCAGATGCATTCGGGCGGTTCTGCCGCCCCCGGACCCGAAACAACTGATACACATAAAAACCGGATCATAATTATAGGATCACAATCATTGATCACAATCATAGGGCGGGGTTTCAACCCCGCCCTATGAAATTTGAAATATGGGGAAAACCTATCGAAAATTGCTATCGCGCTAAAAAATACAAGATCAACAAGGAACACAAAAATGGCTTTGCGAATTTGTGCGATGGTATCATTTTGTATGGGAATCTGGTGTCTGGCCTGGCCGGGACAAATCCGTTCAATCTCTAATTCCGACACCGATCTCGTGCTAGAGATCACGCCTGGTCTTGACAGAATCGATACCCTGTCGATCAATAATCAACAATTTTTGAATTTTTATTTCGACGATCATCAATATCCCGAGTCAGCAGGTTCGCCATCGATTCCGTTTCAAAAGATTTCCCTGGGCATTCCTCCCCGGGGAGATATCAATTTTACCATACTCGACATCAAAACAACAAAGTTGACCAGCTCAAATATCGCACCGGTACCGGAATTGGTTAAACAGGAAATCGGCAGCGATTATCGCTATGCCATTGACCGGAATCATCCGGGCTGGTCCCGTCCGAACCAGCCCGTAAAAGTGGGAGCTCCCTACTGGTTTCGGGGCCAACGCATGGCCGACCTGCGCGTTTCGTCGATCCTTTTTGATCCTGCGTCCGAAATCGAACTCATCACGAACATCCGCATTCGCATCTCTTTTCCATCCTCTTCTCCCACAATAACCCGAATCTCAAAAGATGAATCGCTCTATCGTGCACTGGTATTCAATTATGATCAAGCTCGCGGTTGGCGGCAAACTCGCTCTTCCTCTCTGACCAAATCCCGTTCCAGGATCGTTCAAACCGGCGAGTGGCTCAAGATCATCATTCGAGGCGACGGTCTCGATACCATGGAAGGGATCTACAAGATCGACGGCAAGACCCTGTCTGAGGCTGGATTTCCCACAGCCACGCTTGACCCCTCGACCCTGCAGCTTTTTAACAATGGCGGCCGGGAATTGCCCCGGAATGTGGAAACCAGCCGTCCCGATTCTTTGATCGAAAACCCCATTCGGGTGATCGGCGCTGAGGATGGCCGGCTCGATCCGGCGGATTATATCCTGTTCTACGGCCGCTCGCTCACCGGCGTCGAATATGATTCCGAGACCGGAAAATGGCAACATTATATTCATCACTATAGCCATGACAATGTCTACTGGTTGCGGGTAGGACAGGAAAAGGGGTTGCGCATGGCCGAAATGCCCTCACAATACACACCGGGTATGGCCGTGGAATCGAGCTTTCGAGATCTGGTGTTTATCGAACAGGAATTGCATAATCTCTTGCACTCGGGATTCGAATGGTTCGGGCCACAGCTGAACAAGCAAAAGGCCACGGTCTCACAACCGTTAAATATGCCCGATGCAATCCCCGGGGCAGAGGCAGAATTCCGGTTCCGCATGGCCTCTCATAGCAAGGGCTCTCACTCGTATTCTTTTGCTTGCAACGGCAATCCATTGGGTTCGCTCTCTTTGTCAGGTCACCCGGAATTCTATTATACCGGCAGAAAAATCACAAAGGATACCGGCAGCCTGCAAGCCGGACAAAACACTTTGTCTATAAGATACCACAATCCTCAGGATATTTCGGTCAGCTATGTAGACTGGATGGAAATCGAATACGATCGCGCCTTTTTTGCACAAAATGACCAATTGATTTTCAATGCCCCCCTACGCAGCGGTGCCGCTGCCTATGAAATCCCCGGATTCAGCCGCAGCGACATCCAGGTTTATGACATCACCGATATCCACGACATCCGGAAGATCACCCAACCCCACATCTCGGGCAATACCGTACGATTTACCGCCGAAACAGACCCGGAGCATCCGCGCAGGCTCATTGCGCTCACGCCGGGCGCCTATCGCAATGTCACAGAAATCAAAAGAGAAATTCCTGACCCTCTGCGCACACCCAATGATATAGATTATATTATCATCACGCATGACGATTTTTATTCCGAGGCGCTGAAACTTGAGGGGTTGCGCGAAACCCTGAATCCGCATGACCGCTTGCAAACCGAGGTGGTCAAGATCTCCCACATTATCGATTCGTTTTCCTGGGGCATCCCCGATGCCCTGGCCGTGCGGGATTTTCTGGTCTTTGCAGATCAACACTGGGATCATCCTCAATACGTGCTGCTGTTTGGCGATGGACATTATGATTACAAGTCGATTCTCAAGACTTTTGCTCCCAACCTGATCCTGCCCTTTGAAACACTGGACAATACAGAATTCGATTCCCGCCCTGCTGACGACTGGTTTGTCTATACCCAAGGGGCAAAGAGCGGCGTACAAATGGCTATCGGACGCTTGCCCGTACAGACGCCGGAACAGGCCCACCAGGTGGTGGAAAAAATCATCGCCTATGAAACCTCGAATGATGCAGGATCCTGGCGCAAAACCATCACCACAATAGCTGACGATGAATTGCATACCGGCGGAAAGGTCGAGTATGAATTATTACACACCTCACAATCCGAAGATCTTGCTGAGCATCATACTCCGGCGCTGCTGGATGTGCAAAAAATCTATCTGGTAGAATATCCTGCCGTGCGCACGGCCAGTGTCTCCGGGGTGACCAAACCCGCTGCTACCTCCGAGCTTCTCGAATGTATCAACAAAGGCTCGCTGATTATCAACTATATCGGGCATGGCAATGATGAACTCTGGAGCCATGAACGGCTGCTGGTTCAGAGCACCCATCTCGATGCCATCGAAACCGGTCCCAGGCAGGCTCTGTGGTTTGCCGCGACCTGCTCGTTTGGCTGGTGGGATCAGACCCAGCGCCAGAGCTTTGCGGAAAATATCCTCTTGAAACCCGAACAGGGAGCCATCGCCTCGATCTCTTCCGCCAGAGAGAGTTATTCCCATAATAACGCTTATTTTAATACGACCTTTTATGATTTTCTGTTTTCCGATTATCCTCAGAGCGGACAAACCCTGCGGATCGGAGATGCCATCTTGTTGGCCAAACACAAAATGTCTTCACGAACAACCACTGAAAAATATCATCTTTTCGGTGACCCGGCCATGCGACTGCGTCCGCCCAAACACAAAGCGGTTATAGACACCATGACTCCGGATTCTCTTCAGGCTTTGAGCAAAACCATGTTATCCGGACACATTGAAAAAGAACATCACCCCTGGAGTTCATTCCAGGGAGAGGCCTTTGTCAAGGTTCTCGATGCAAGATCTAAAAAAACCTATACCAGCGATGTCGGGCAAACCGTCAGTTATAGCCTGCCCGGGAACCCGGTGTTTCAGGGCAACGTACCCGTTGAAAATGGCCGCTTTAATACGACCTTTATTGTGCCCAAAGACATTCACTATGGCGGCACCGATGGCCGCATCAGCCTCTATTTTCATGACGATCAGGCCGGGGGCACCGGAGTGCTGGAAAATATCCCGGTAGGAGGCACCGCTATCGATCTCGTGGATCATCAGGGACCCGAGATCACCTGTAGGATGCGCGAGAACCCTTTTGCGCCAGGAGATTTTATCAACCCCACCGTTCCCCTGACCATTCGCATCGCCGATTCGCTCAGCGGCATCAATATTGCCGGCGATATCGGCCATCAGATCACCGTGACCTTTGATGATCAAGAGTCCGAGATGTTGAATGTCACGGATCAGTTTCATTACGATGCAGACAGTTATACCACCGGCCAGGTCATCCTTCATATGCCCGAACTGGATCCGGGCGAACACACCCTGCGCATCAAGGCATGGGACAATTCCAACAATTCCTCTATCCTGGATACCTGGTTCACTCTGGTCAGCGATTCCAGCCTGACCATCCGCAATCTGCTCAACTATCCCAACCCCATGACCGACGAGACGCAATTCACATTCGAAATCAGTCAGGACAGCGAGGTCAGACTGCGCATCTTTACTGCCACCGGCCGCCTGATCTGCGAAATGGGCCCATTCTATTGCCCCCTGGGCTTTAACACCCTCCCGGTGACCTGGGACGCCACCGATCAGGATGGCGACCCCATAGCCAACGGTCTCTATTTCTATAAACTCGACTGCCACTCACAATGGAACGAGAACGAAACCGTCAGCAAAATCGGCAAAGTGATTGTGGCGAGATAGTTTGTGGTTTGTCGTTTGTCGTTCGTCGTTCGTAGTTTCGGCTTTAGCCGGTTAAGATACCAGCTAAAGATCATTGCGAAATAGTTTGCAGTCAAATATATTATCTCTAGGTTCGTAGTTCCGGCTTTAGCCGGTTAAGATACCAGCTAAAGATCATTGTGAAATAGTTTGCAGTCAAATATATTATCTCTGGGTTCGTAGTTCCGGCTTTAGCCGGTTAAGATACCAGCTAAAGATCATTGCGAAATAGTTTGCAGTCAAATATATTATCTCTAGGTTCATAGTTCCGGCTTTAGCCGGTTAAGATACCAGCTAAAGCTGGAACTACAAACTATAACCCAAATCCATTATAAAAACATTGTATAATTAAAATATCTTCTAAATAAAAATAAATTTTCTTGCAAAAATAACATATTTTTACTATTTTTAACAAATTTAATGTTGGTCCCGTTGACAAACGACCATCAAATCAACACCCATAAAGAATAACGATATTTTCACGATTTCGTGTTTTACTATCCCTGCTAAAAAGAGTATCCTCCCATGTATGACTGGCACAAATACACTCCCGAACAACAGCGACAAATTTTGAGCGAGCGTAAACGCAGGCACTATCCATGGCATTCTCCTCCCCATTTCAATTTCAAACATCAGCTGTATCACCTCATTGCGTCGTGTTATTATCACCAGCCTTTTATCGGCTATTCGATGGAGCGGTTGACATCGTTTTCCAGTTCTTTACACGACTTTTTTAAGACAGAGCAGGTCAAGGTCTATGCCTGGTGTGTCCTGCCCAACCATTATCATACACTGATTCGATGTGAAAATTTCACATTTTTATCAAAAGAACTGGGAAAATTACATGGCCGTACAGCTTATGCATGGAATGGTGAAGAAAATCAACGGGGAAGAAAAGTGTTTAATCATTGTTCAGATCGTGCTATACGCAGTGAAAGACATTTTTGGGTGACCATCAATTATATCCACCATAATCCTGTTCATCACAAAACAACCAAAAATTGGAAACACTGGCCCTTTTCGAGCCTGCATGAATTTATAGATAAACTGGGGTATGAAAAAGTAAAACAAATCTGGAAAGATTATCCCTTGCTCGATTATGGCAAAGGATGGGATGAGTTTTAGCTCATAGCTCATAGTTCGTACTTCCAGTTCGTAGTTCCAGCTTTAGCTGGATGAGTTTGTAGTTCCAGCTTTAGCTGGATGAGTTTGTAGTTCCAGCTTTAGCTGGACGGAACCAACGATAATCCTTGATGTTTAATCCATAATTCACTATTCTTGAACTCAATTCCAAACCATCCCATTGATTTCTGAGGAACTGATGAGAAAAACCATATTCTTTGTATTTCTGTTCGCTTGCATGCTCTTTGGCCAGAACACCGAATTTCGCGCCACCTGGGTCATTACCTGGAACTATATCAGCCGCGGGGCTTCTGTCGAAAGCAACAAGGCTCGTATCCGCTCGATCCTCGATGATCACGTGACGGCCAATATGAATGCCGTGCTCTGGCAGGTGCGCCAGAGCGGTACAGCCTATTATGAATCGTCGTATGAGCCGTGGGGCTATTACGCCGGCTCGCGCAATCCGGGATTCGATCCCCTGGCCTATACGATCGAGCAAGCCCATGCGCGCGGACTCGAAGTACATGCCTGGGTCAACACATTTCACACCTCCAGCACCGCTGCCGGTGCCCCGGCGGCCGAGCATCCGGAATGGGTGTGTACCAATGCCGATGGCCGGCCCATGACCAGCTACCGTTGCCTGTCGCCCGGACTCGCCCCGGTGCGGCAATACACTACCGATGTGATACGAGAGATCGTGCAAAACTATGATATCGACGGCCTTCATCTCGACTTTATTCGCTGGAACGAATACGACGACGATGACATGACCGACGCAGTCTCACCGGAACAGGAAATCCGCGTGCTGGATGGCCAGTTTATCGAACAGCAACAGCTCAAAAAAATTCTCCCCGGCACCGAATCCAGTCGATTTATCTATGATGTCGAACATCCGGCCAGCGGCGGCATACCTGATGGCTTTCCCAGCTGGGGTGAATGGCGGCGATGGACCGTGACCGAACAGGTGCGCATGATTCATGCGGCCATCCAGGAGCTCAAGCCCTGGGTGCGGTTGTCGGTCGCTGCGCTGGGCAATTACAACTGGGGCGGCTGGAATGGCTATCATACCGTGTTCCAGGATGCCGCCCTGTGGTTCAATGAAGGAATGATTGATCAGCTGACTCCGATGCACTATCACTGGATTTCCGAAAAACAGTTCTACAGCATGCTGGTCGGTCCGGCCGGCGACAGCAACTATATTGCCTGCTGGGGACGCTATATTCAACCCGGCATCGAAGCCGGACGCCTTTTTTCAACCGGTCCCGGCTCTTATGTTCTCGAGAGCTATAATCGCATGGACGAACACATCGATATCGTCAAGAAACTGCGCACAGTACCCTGGAACGACGGCTTTCAGTTTTTCAGCCAGGCCACCTGGCTCGACAACAATTACTGGGAACGTGCGGCAAACACGTTTTTCGACCAACCCACCAAGATTCGGGCCACCGGCCTGATCGATGACACGCCTCCCGATGCCCCCCAGCTTTCGGTGACCATGCTCGATACCTTTCGCTATGAGATCAGCATCACGCCCGCAGATACCACAAAAGCGCACTGGGTGCTCGTGTACCGTACGGACAGCCCTGTGCCCAGCGCAGACTTTGATCTTGTCCGCAAACGCCTCTTTGCCAAAGGCACAGTTACATTTATCGATACCGTGCTGACCGGCACTTTTAAGGAGAAATATTATGGCGCCACCACAGCCGACCGGTTCTGGAATGAATCGCCCATGTCCGAGCCCTATGGTACGGTCCCTATTCCGCCCTATTCATATACTCCGGAGGTCATAGAGCCCAACCTGGTCATGCAGCAGGATGACGGCATCTATGCCGAATGGTCACCCGTCCCCGAGCCCGGGCTCTGCGCCGGATATCGCATCTATGGCAAGAGCATGGACAGCGACTGGCTCTTGCTCAAATCCGAAGCCGAGTTGCCGGCCGACAGCACCCGCGTGCTGCTGCAGGATCTGAACCTGGGCGACTGGCTAATCCGCGTCCAGGCCGTGGGCAAGGGCCCCAAAGCCCTGGAATCAATGGATTCCACGCCTCTGGCCACCGGCGGTAACGAACAAAATCGCATCCTCATTGTCAATGCCTTTACCGCCCGCAACGGTTCCTGGCAGCAGCCGGGGCACCCGTTCATAGCCCGCGTGGCTGAATCGCTATCCCGACTGGGGTATTCCTATGCCTCGATTTCGCTCAATGGCCTCGATCAATTGCTGGTGGATCCCCGGGAGTATGATGCTCTGATCTGGCTCACCGGCGATCAGGGTACCGGCGAGGACCTCATCACCTTGAATGACTTTCCTTATTTGTCCGGATTCCTGCGCCAGGGAGGGCAGCTGCTGCTTTCCGGCAGCAATATCGGCAACAACCTGGATGAGCAAGGATCTCCCAGGAGCAAGGGATTTATGGAAACGTATTTAAAAACCGGGTATGTCAGCGACGGTATGCTGGGAAATGGTTATGCAGTGCAGGGAATGGATGAGACGCTGTTCAGCGGCGTGAACATTGCCCTCGATGACGGTACTAACGGCTTTGATGTCCGCTATCCGGATATTTATACCCCGGTGGGCGGCAGCATTCCCTGCCTGGTCTATGAAGACGGCTCTTCCGTAGCCGGACTCTATTACGAGGGTCCTGTCACCAGCGCCACCGAATCTGCGCGTATTATCAGCCTGGGCTTTCCTTTTGAGACCCTTACCGATCCCGCAGACATGGATGAATTTGTCAGCGCGGCACTGGCAGCTTTTGACTTTCCGACACGCACCCGCGTGGAGCAGGGAGAAAAAATCGTGACCGGATTCGAGCTTTATCCGGCCTATCCCAATCCCTTTAACAGCCAGACCACCCTGAAATTCGAGTTGCCGCATCAGGCTCAAGTCAGTCTCGTGGTCTATAACACCCGGGGTCAGCAGGTGGCGGTGCTGTTGCAACAAGACACGCATGCCGCCGGTTCGTACTCTGTGACCTGGCAAATCGCTGACCAGGCCTCTGGGATCTATTATGCCCGGTTTACAGTAGATGACGGTCAGCAAAAAGCGTCACAATTGATAAAGATGCTGTATCTAAAATAGAATTTTTCGGGCTGGATCCATCCCTGGAGATTCAGCCCGAATCAAGTATTAAACCACATAACAAGAGACATTGCGTTTTTGGTATGAGGATACTTTGAATTGTAGTTATTGAGTTATTGTATTTATCATTTGAATATATTAAATTTGATTCAATAATATCTATTCCGAGTATAAATGACAAAAGAAGAACATATACAGTATTGGCAGGATAGTGCCGATCACGACCTGGAATCTGCTGAAACGATACTCCAATCCGGCAAATATGATTGGGCGCTGTTTATCGGACATCTGGCATTGGAAAAGGTTTTAAAAGCGGTCTTTGTTGCAAAAAATGAAAACAAAATCCCTCCCAAGCTTCATAATCTTGTCAGGCTAGCCGAGTTATCCAATATCGAGTTAGATGAAAAACAGAGGTTTGATCTCGACAAAATCAATGATTTTAACATACAAACACGGTATCCAGATTACAAATTTGAATTTTACAAAAGGTGTGACCAAAAGTTTGCCAATAAGCAATTAGAAATCATCAAGGATTATTTTATATGGTTCAAATCCCTGACAAAGTAAAAGATACCATTGAAAACTATCTTTTAGCCTTGAAACAAAATAATATACCCATAAAAGAAGCGATTCTTTTTGGAAGTTATGCAAAGGGTAATCCTTCTGAATGGAGCGATATTGATATTGCTTTGGTTTCTGAGATATTTAAGGGGAACAGAATCGAGGATAAGGATAAAATCAGAAAAATCACACTTGCCGTCAGTAGCGAGATCGAGGTCATGCCTTTTTCACCAAAAGACTATAAATCGGAAAATCCACTGGTCAAGGAAATCAAAACAACTGGAATCAAACTTGTCTGAGATCCATTTCACCCTCTGTTTTACATCCGAGTTTCAAATTTCTATTTCACCACTTGCGGCTTTTCATCCAACACTTCCCGCACCTTGTGGGCGATTTCTGAAAGCGTAAAAGGTTTGGATAAAAAGGCGATCTCTTTGCCATTGCCCGACGTGGACGAGATGATATTGCTGGCATAACCAGACATATAGAGTACCTTGAGCGACGGCTTTTGCTGTTGCAATCGCTCTCTGAGCTCGGCACCGCTCATGTGCGGCATAATAATATCGGTCACCAAAAGATCGATGTCTTTGATGCGCTTTTCGCATATGACCAATGCTTCGCCTCCATGCCGGGCATCCAGAACTTTATAGCCCAGCATCTTTAACATGCGTGACGTCAGGCTGCACACATCTTCTTCATCTTCCACCACCAGCACGGTTTCGGTTCCTCTGGGAACATTTTGCTCCTCTGCCTCGGCGATATCATCGAGGGGATCTTGAACCATTGGAAAGAAAATATTAAAGGTCGTGCCGTTTTCAGAATCTGAACGTATATTGATCACACCGTGATGTTGCTTGACGATGCCAAAGGCCGTGGCCAGACCCAGGCCACTGCCCTTTTCCTTGGTGGTAAAAAAAGGTTCAAAAATTTTTTCTTTCAAACCCTCGGGGATCCCCTCACCATCATCACATACGGTGAGCACCACATGCTCGCCGGGCTCGGCACAAAAGGGAGGTCGGCATTCATCCGCGTTCAGGGTTTGGTTATAGGTGCGGATCGTTAAATTGCCGCCTTGTGGCATGGCATCGCGGGCATTGACCACCAGATTGATCAAAACCTGCTCGATTTGTCCCGGATCAGCCTTGATGGCACCAATGGAATCATCCAGATCGGTCTTGAGGCTGATATCTTCGCCCAGCAGCCGGTGCAAGAGTTTGATCATGTCACTGACCACGGTATTGAGATCGATGACTTTGGCTTCCTCGAGTTCGCGGTGGCTGAATGCCAGCAATTGTCGGGTGAGGTTGGCGCCGCGTTTTATCGCTTTTTGGATGGCCTGAGCATTGCTATAAAGCGGATCGTTTTCATCCACCTGAGTCAGGATCAATTCGCTATAGCCGTTAATAATGGTCAACAGATTGTTAAAATCGTGTGCGACACCTCCTGCAAGGCGTCCGATGGCTTCCATCTTTTGCGCCTGATGGAACTGTTTTTCCAGATAGACTTCGTGCGTCACATCGCGCTTGACAGCCACGAAATTGATGATCTGTTTATTGCGATTCCTGATCGGTGATAGGGTGGCTTCTTCTTCGAACAAGGTGCCGTTTTTACGTTTGTTGATAAAATGCCCGCGCCAGGTGTTGCCGCTCATCAGAGTCTCCCACAGATCCCGGTAAAACGCCCGGTTATGCTTGCCGCTCTTGAAAATTGAGGGCGTAGACCCGACAACCTCATCTTTGGAAAATCCACTGATGCGCAATAATGCGGGATTGACATAGAGAATTTTACCGTCGACATCGGTGATCATGATGCTCTCGCCTGCCTGTTCGATCGCCGTGGCAAGGCGCACATGTTCGGCCTCGGCCTGATTCCGTTCGCGAGCGTCGCGGGCGAAAATGAGGATAAATTCGAGTCCCTTGGACATGAAATAGTTGGCCGTGAGTTCGACCGGTATCAGCGTGCCGTCTTTGTGAGAAAAAACAGTCTCGACAGACCAACTTTTGTCTTTGCGAATCTGATCCATCATCTCTTGCCAGTTCTCATTTCCCAGCGCCGGATCGAGATCTATGATACGCTTGCTGCTAAATTCTTGCAGTTCGTATCCCAACAGATTTAATCCTGATTCATTGACCCACGAAAACCGGCCATCCTTACCCACCCAATACATGGCAAGGGAGGCATTATCCACAGCGAATTTTGTCAGACTCAGTGCCCGTTCCATACGGCGATGCCGGTTCTTTTCCGCCTGTTTACGCATGGCCCGCTGTACAGCCGGAACCAGGCGTTTGGTCTGCCGGGCTGAGACATAGTCCATTGCCCCCTCATGCAGGCATTGAACTGCCAATCCTTCGTCTGTTTGGTCGGAAAAAACGATCAGGGGAAGATCCGGGCGTTCCTTTTCCAAAGATGCGAGCGCTTTGAACAGGTCATAACCCGGAAACTTTACAGCGCTGATGATGAGATCGAAACGTTTGTTGAGAGCGGATTGCCAGTTTTTGCCCACCTCCTCCCACTCGGCAATCAGTTTGGCCGTGGAAAGATTGCTGACAATCATGTCGGTCAGATCAGAGTTGTGTTGGATGATCAGCACACGCAACGACGCAGCCATAGTCGGTTCGCTCCTCGATAAGGTTTTTGGGGATTTTGCTGCGATATCAAGGCGGCAGGACATTTGCCGGAATTCGAGATCCCGGCAAGGATTACACGTTCACAGATGCTCTTTTGCTCCCCGTCTAGTGGACCAAGTCTGATTGCGGTTCATCGGTCGGTTGCTCTTCTTTTTCAAAGAGCACAAACACGAGCAGGATCACCATCCCGATGGTGACGCCCATATCCGCCACATTGAAAACCGGCCAGCGATCCATGTAATAGCCCGGAAACTCGATGAACAACAGTTTAAATGCAGGTATATTGACATCAAAAAACTCGACATCCAAAAAATCCACCACACTGCCGCGTGTCACCCGGTCCGCCAAATTGCCGACAGCGCCTCCAAAAATGAGGGCCATGGCGGTACGGGCTATCGGATGTTCGCCTTTCATCTTGAACATATAAATCAAAATGGCGATGCTGGCAATGATCGCAAACAGGGTAAAAAACATATTGTCACCAAAACGAATACCAAATGCCATACCCGGGTTCTCGATATAGGTCAGCTTAAAGAATGAACCCCATACCCGGATCGATTCATAAAGGTCCATATTGGTTTTGACGATCCATTTGGTGATCTGATCCAATATAAGCACTATCAGGGAAATCCACAAGACACGAATATGCTTCATTGATTTTTCCATTGCGTTAAAATTTATCTCCGGCGTTCGTTTTGACTTGCACAGGGCACACATAACTTGGCATCCGGCACAGCCTCCAGGCGTTCAAAAGGAATATCTTCGCCACACCATTCGCACATTCCATAATCCCCTGCCTCGATGCGCTCAAGCGCGTCATCGAGTGCTTTCATGGAGACGCCTTCGCGTGCTGCAAAAAAATATTGTTGTTCCCGATTCATGGTGTCTGTGCCGGCATCGGCCATATGAAAGGCATGGCGTTCATACGAATCGTTTGTATCGCCATCATTCGAATCCCGTTCCCGGGTCATAGATTGCTCCAGCGATTCGCGCTTTGCGAGAATCATATCTTTTAATGCGTGCAATTGTTCTTTTTTCATCCGTCCTCGTCCTCCTAACCCGAATGTTACGCTTTGGATAACCCGATAAAGACCTCTTGCTCGCCAATGGTAAATGATTTTTGCACATCACCGCCTTTTTGTCCGAGTTTCAGGTCTTTACACAGAGTTTCATTGCAGATATAGTCTTTCATTTGTTCGATGGCATGAGTCATATCGTCTGTGGCCTCAACCCACACCTCGATGCGGTCTGTAACCTGCAGATCTGCATCCTTGCGCATGTTCTGCGTGCGGTTGACAAACTCTCTGGCCAGACCTTCATATAACAGATCCTGGGTTATATTTGTTTCCAGCGCCACAGTCAAATCACCTTCAGTACCGGTCACCACACCCTCGCGATTTTCGGTATCGATCTGTACATCGTCTTTGGCCAGGGATGCTGTGGACCCATCCAGGTCTAAATTCAATGTCCCGGTCTGCAGCAATTCATCGATCTGTTTTTCATTCAGGTCTCTGATGGCATTAGCCGCAGCATTGACGTTTTTGCCGAACTTGGGTCCCAGATTTCTGAACACCGGCTCTGCTTTTCTGCGCAGTAAGGCCCCCTCATGTTCCACAAACTCTATATGTTTCACATTCAATTCTTCACCGATCAGGGTTTCCATGCCTGCAATCAAGTTGCGGCGCTTTTCATTCTTGGCCACCACATACAGGGTTTGCAGCGGCTGTCGCACCTTGATACTGGCGTCATTGCGAAGCGAGCGTCCGATAAAGACGACCCGCCGCACCAGATCCATGCGTGTCTCCAGCAATTCGTCGCGATACTCCAAAGGCGCTTCACCGGACGCCGGGAAACGTTCCAGATGAACACTGGCCACCTCATCCTCATCCCCGGCAGTGAGCTTGCGAAACAGGGCATCAGACACAAAGGGCGCAAACGGTGCCATCAATTTACAGACGGTCACCAGCGACTCATACAGCGTCTGATAGGCTGCAAGCTTGTCCTGACCCATCTCTGATTTCCAAAACCGCCGGCGCGAACGGCGAACGTACCAGTTGGACAAATCTTCCAGCACAAAGTTGCTGATGGCGCGAGTCGCCCGGGTCAGGTCCATCTTTTCCAGGCTGTCATTGACACGCTGTGTCAACGAACTCAAACTCGAACAGAGCCACCGATCCAGCTCGGATCGATCCTTGACCGGAATGCGTTCGTCAGCGTTATATTCGTACTGATCGATATTGGCGTACATGGCAAAGAACGAATAGGTGTTGGTCAATGTGCCTAAAAATTTGCGCACCACTTCGACAACCCCTTCGGGATCAAACCGGGTGGGTAACCAGGGCGGACTCACCGTCAGCAGATACCAGCGCAGGGCATCGGCACCCTGATTATCCAGAAACTCGAACGGAGCCACGGCATTGCCGCGGGACTTTGACATTTTCAGGCCATCTTTGTCCAGGATCATTTCCAGAGACAGACAGCTCTTATAAGCCGGCTTGTCAAAGAGCATGGTGCTGATGGCCAGCAGCGAATAGAACCAGCCACGCGTTTGATCCACGCCTTCGCTGATAAAGTCAGCCGGAAAACTGCGTTCAAAGATCTCTTTGTTTTCGAACGGATAATGCCACTGAGCCATGGGCATGCTTCCGGAATCGAACCATACATCGATCACCTCGGGCACCCGTTTCATCCGGCCGCCGCATTTATCGCACGCCAAATGGATATGGTCGACATATGGTTTGTGCAGATCGATATCATCCGGCACATCCTGGCCGCGCTCTTTGAGCTCTTTGATGCTTCCCACCGCATCTTGATGATCGCAATCCTGACAGCGCCAGACAGGAAGGGGCGTACCCCAGAACCGGTCGCGGGAAAGCGACCAATCGATATTGTTTTCCAACCATTCGCCAAACCGGCCCTCACCCACCTCTTTGGGATACCAGTCGATCTGGTTATTGTTGGCGATCAGACGATCTTTGATACGGGTCGTGCGGATATACCACGATTTGCGTGCATAATAGAGCAGCGGCGTGGTACAGCGCCAGCAATGCGGATAGCTGTGAGTGATCTTTTGCTTGCGATACAGCACATCGCGTTTTTTGAGATCGATAATGATCTCGGGATCCGCTTTTTTGACGAATATGCCTGCCCAGGGTGTGACTTCCGGTGTAAATTGACCGCTCTTGTCCACGAGCTGTACCACCGGCAGATCATATTTCAGTCCGAGTTGATAATCGTCTTCACCAAATGCCGGCGCCATATGAACGATGCCTGAGCCGTCTGTGGTGGTGACAAATTCGCCCAATACGGTATAATAGGAGCGCTTTTCAGGCTGCACATAGTCGAAAAACGGTTCATAATCGATATCAGCCAGATCACTGCCTTTATATTTTTCCACAATATCATATTCGCCCTGCAAGGCATCCAGACGTTCCTCGGCCAGAATCAAATATTGATCGTTGTGACTGACTTTGACATAGGTGATATCGGGATTCAGGGCCAGAGCCACATTGGACAACAGCGTCCAGGGCGTGGTAGTCCAGACCAGAAAATAGGTATTGTCCTGATCCTTGATTTTCGCTTTGACAAAAATGGAGGGATCGTCGACATTTTTATAGCCCTGAGACACTTCATGACTGGATAGCGGTGTTTCGCATCGCGGGCAATAGGGCAAAATTTTGTGTCCCTGATAGATCAGGTCTTTTTTCCAGAATTCCTTGAGAATCCACCAAATGGATTCGATATAGTCATTGGTATAGGTCACATAGGGATGATCGAGATCGATCCAATAGCCCATGCGGCGCGTCAGCTCATCCCATTCCTGCTTGTAAGCCCACACACTCTCACGGCACTGGGCATTGAATTCGGCCACGCCATATTGTTCGACCTGTTCTTTGCCGTCGAGCCCTAGTTTTTTCTCGACTTCGATTTCGACAGGCAGTCCATGCGTATCCCAGCCGGCTTTGCGATCCACGCGGTATCCCTGCATGGTTTTCAGACGGCAGATGGTGTCCTTGACAGCACGTGAAATCACGTGATGGATACCGGGCCGGCCATTGGCTGTAGGTGGGCCTTCGAAAAAGACATAGGGTTTGTTGGCATCCCGTTCTTGTACGCTTTGTTCAAAAATATGGTGCTTTTCCCAAAAGTCCAGAATCTCTTTTTCCAGTTCGGGCAGTTTCAGTTTTTCAGGCAATTGTGGATACATGATCGCTGTTCTTGTGTTAGAGTTTATACTTTCATCAATTTAAAAATTGTGCTCTTTTTTACTCTCAGCACTCAACGCAGACAGGCAGAGTATGCAGAGCTGACGCAGAGAGAAAAAGCAAAAAAGAACAGGTGACTCGAAATCTCTTGTATACACCCAAAATACCCGTTTTTTCAATTTTTCTTCTCAGCGCCTCAGCGCCTCAGCGAGAGATTTCTTTTCAGTGCCTCTGCGTTTAGTTTTCTTCTCTCTGCATTCAGGCTCTTGATCTCAAAATCTTTACCGATACTTTTCCATAATGGGTCCCAGGTGATCCAGGGATTTTTCGGGCCAGGATTCTCTGGACGTGAGAATGGCATTTTGCAGGGCATTCTTGCACGAACATTCGCGTTTCAGATTTCCCACGTGTACCACTGCTTCTTTGATCAGTTTTTTGGCATTTTCCACATTTTTTTGGATCACCTCGAGTACCGCTTCCACAGAAACGGTCATGCCGGTTTCTGCCTCGTACCAGCAGTCGTAATCGGTGATCATGGCCAGCGTGGCATAACAGATCTCTGCTTCGCGGGCCAGACGGGCTTCATTCATCTGCGTCATACCGATCACATCCATTCCCCAGGACTTGTAGAGCATGGATTCTGCCAGGGTCGAAAAGGCCGGACCTTCCATATTTACATAAGTGCCCCCCATATGCATGGGCGCGACAACGGCTTGTCCGGCTTGGTAGATGACCTTGCGCAATTCCGGACACAATGGATGCGCGAATTGGATGTGGGCGACAATGCCATCCCCAAAAAAGGTATTGGGACGAGCCTGATTCGTACGATCGACAAACTGGTCGATCACACAAAAATGGGTCGGTTTGAGCTCGGGTTTGAATGATCCCACCGCAGAGACCGAAAGGATCCATTCGACACCCATCTCTTTCATGGCATAGATATTGGCGCGATTGTTCACCTCGGTGGGCAGAATACGGTGGCCGCGACCATGCCGTGGCAAAAAGAATAGCGATTGACCACCCAGTTCACCGGTGATCATCATATCGGACGGCTCACCAAACGGCGTATCGATCCGCACTGATTCGCGCTGCTCGAATCCCTCGATATTGTACAACCCCGATCCACCGATAATCCCGATTCTTGCCATGATCTGCTCCTAACAATCTATGTTTTAATAGTTTCGAGTCTCATTAAATACTCACGCCAAGGCGCAAAGCCGCAAAGAAATAACAAAAAATTAGTTTTGAACGGGTACATCAATTCCTTTTATCACAATATATCTAACTTTCAAATCATCAAAATAGTATCCCGAAAACAACAGTAAATCCATTTATAATTTCTCTTTGCGGCTTGGCGGCTTTGCGTGATCATCTGGGCTTATTCCGGCCACTGTTTGATCAGAGCGTTGAGCAGCTTTCCCACCTTGGGTGCGGTTTCACGGGCAACGCGGGCCACCTCTTGATGCGAGACCGGCACCATCTGCTCCGGCAAGGCCTGATCTGTGATGACCGAAAGTGCCAAAACCCGCATTTCCAGCTGCCGGGCGACCAGGACTTCAGGCACCACAGACATGCCGATGGTATCGGCACCCAGGATCCGGAGCATATTGATTTCAGCGGGTGTCTCGTAGCTGGGACCACTGACTGCGGCATAGACCGTGCGGTGCAGCGGAATATCCAATTTCTGAGCCATGGTATGCGCAAAGGACTGCAAACGCTTATCATAGGGCTCACTCATATCCGGAAACCGTGTGCCCAAATGCCCGGCATGGGGACCGATGAGCGGATGTGTTCCCATCAGGTTGATATGGTCGCTGATACATCCCAGCGTTCCGGCTTTCAGATGAGGCTGCATACCGCCCACCGCATGGGTCAGCAGCAAATCCGTGATACCCAGCTCGTGCATCACCCGAATGGGAAAGGTCACCCGGCTCGCTTCAAGGCCTTCATAAAAATGAAAGCGACCCTGCATGATCAACAGATGTTTGTTTGCTATGGTGCCGGCGATCAGCTGGCCGGCATGAAAATCCACTGTCGATGCCGGAAAATGGGGAATCTTTTCATATGCAAGTTGTGCGGTTATGTTCATCTGATCCGCAAAAAAACCCAATCCTGTTCCGAGAACGAGTGCCAGATCAAATTGCTCGGGATCGTGTTCCCGGATAAATTCAGCCGCACGTTTAATGTGTTCAGGGGATGGCTGGATCAGTTCTTGTTCTCCTTTTCCTGCACCTGCTTTTTCAGACGTTCGATCTCTTTTTCCAGCTCTTCCTTGCGCTGGCGTTCCTGTTCGATCAGAGACTCGCCCAGCCCGCCGCGGGAAAGCCGTATCTCCTCGATGGCTGCTTCCCGGTCTTTGCGTTTTCCCATCCTGTAGAATAAATAGGTTCCCAATGCCGTTCCGGCGGCTGTACCGCCATATATAATCGGATCGCGATTCTCTTCGTCAGCCCGGGAAATCATGCTGGACAGAAAAAAGCTCGCGCCCAGTGAGAGTCCGGCACCACTCAAGGAAAACAGCAACGTATTTTTAGAGCCCTTTTGGGCCTGAATCTCGGATTCGGAAATCACATTGCCCTTCAGATCGAGAACCGGTTCTGGTCCCTGAATCGCGATGATCGCTTCATCTTTGGCACGCCATGCCTGGCCATCGCTGTCTTTGATAACCAGGGCATCGTCTTCGATTTTGGCAATATCCCCCTGAACAGACTTGCCGGTATTCATGGTCAGTTCAACAGTTTGGCCTTGCCGTAATTCACTGCGCCGCAGACTCGACTGCTGGCTGCAACCGCAAAAAAACAAAACCGTTATAATCAAACTCGACAGGTATCGCATATTAACCTCCACACTCGCCCATCAAACCAAAATTAATTTCCTATTTTTCCGCAAGGCAATGTCCCTGCGGGCTGCAATCCATGTTGCAATCCTGTCGCGGATATCTCCGGAACCTGCTGCCAGTCCACAAAGCACACAAAGAGTTGATGTACATACGTTTCCCTATTCGTGTGGTTTGTGCCCTTTGTGGATTCACATGATGACCTGATCTGAGAGCGGGCCTTCATCGTCATCATCGTCCTGCTCATCCCTGTCCTTAAAGGGCCGGGGCTGAGGTTTTTCATGGGGCCGGTCCCGGATAATGCGCGGTTCCTGATGCGAGCCGGTTTCGGACTCTTCCCGCTCCTGAGACCCCGGTCGCACTGACCGGCCGCGATAGCGCACCTCGTTGTCCCGGGGCAATTCGAGATCATCCATATCCAGCACCTCAAGGAGCTCTATCTGGGATTCCAATAAATGACCGAGTCGCTTGGCAAACGATTCCTTTTGCATCTTGAGCATATGGATATCGTTGCGCAGATCCTGCAACTCTTCTTTGGCTTCTTTGAGAATATGCTCAGCCTGCAATTCAGCCTCATGTATGACGATTTCCGCTTCCCTGCGCGAATTGGTGCGAGACTCTTCGACAGTGTTCTGGGCCTTGACCAGGGTATCCCTCAGCGTGGTCTCTACTTGCTGATAATCCTTGAGCTGAGTGCGCAGCCGGATCAACTCGTCATTGAATTGATTTTTTTCCCTGATCAGCATCTCGAATTCATCGGCGATCATGGTCATGAATGCATCGACCTCTTCGGGATCATAGCCGCGCAGGGTGCGCTTGAACTCTTGTTTGCGAATATCAAGAGGGGTTAACCTCATCGTTCCACCTCTTTGGTTATGACTTTACATGGCCATCTGACGCAATGTGGCGACCACAAACCGGTCGACAAACATGATGATAAAAATGACCACAATGGGTGAAATATCCAATCCTCCCAGGTCAGGCAATATTCGTCGTACCGGTGCCAGTGCAGGTTCTGTGGAGCGATAGAGAAACTGTACGATCTGATTATAGGGATTGGGCTGAATCCAGGATATTATTGCCCGTGCAATGATCAACCACATATAAAGCGTCAGAGCGAGATGAATCACATCAGCCAATGCCAGAATAAAGTTACTCACAATAAACATGGTCCTTCCATACCTGATTACATTTGTGGACGCTCACCGAACAGAATGCGTCCCAACCGAACTTGGGTAGCTCCTTCCTCGATGGCGACCTGAAAATCGTTGCTCATGCCCATAGAGAGATGGTTGATCTCTACACCGGCAATATGAGCCGCATTGATCTCGTCCTTGAGACGGGCCAGCCGCTGAAAACAGGGTCGCACCTCTTCGGGATCGGGCAAAAACGCCCCGATGGTCATCAGACCTGTTATACGTACATGCGGCAGGGTTGCGATTTGTTCCACCAGTGCCAGCGTATCAGCGGGTTCACAGCCATATTTGCTCTTTTCATCCGAGGTATTGACCTGAATAAAAATCTCGACCGCTTTTTGAGCTCGCTTGTCGATTTCTCTTGCCAGCCGGAACGAATCCACCGATTCGATGACCGAAACGAAATCGAGCACGGTCTTGACCTTGTTGGTCTGCAGATGGCCGACCATATGCCAGACAATGGGTTTATCGATCTGATCCGCCTTGGCTTGCGCCTCTTGCACACGATTTTCGCCGAAAACACGGATCCCGGCATCCCAGGCCCGGACAATCTGCTCCTTGCCTACCGTCTTGCTGACAGCAACGACGGTGATCTCTTGCGGATCGCGGCCACTTGCCTGGCACGCGTCCCCGATCCGTTTCTGAACAGACATCCAATTTTCAGCTATCGTCGCCATATTAAACAGAAATTTAAGCCTTTCCCCCCTAAAATGCAATCAAAATATCTGACACAATCTCGAGCTCTGCCTTGAAAAATTCAGATTATTCTTGCTCCTAAAGTGTAAATTGTCTAATATGATTAAACTTGAATAGCCTTTAAATGAGCTAGGGCCTCAACGCAGAGGTCTCAGAGAACGCAGAGAGAAAACTCTCGCTGAGGCGCTGACGCGCAGAGAGAGAAAAAAGATAAAAAAAGAAAAGAACTGTTATTTTAGCTCCGTATTAGAGGTGTTGAGTCTCGTTTTTCGCTCTGCGGTTCTCTCTTTTTTTTCTCAGCGCCTCTCTGCATTAAGCGACAGGCTGTAATCGCTGAAAACCTTATAAACATTCTCTGACATCCGTCATCTGACGTCTGACGTCTGACGTCTCACATCTCACAACATCTGACATCAAGGAACCCTATATGCCAGACCACAAACCCTATGTCTCTGCAGAAACCGATCTCACCGACTTTAGCATTCGTGCGGTACTCGCCGGAATCTTGTTCGGAATCGTCTTTGGCTCGGCCAATGCCTATCTCGGGCTGCGGGTCGGACTCACCATCAGTACGGCCATCCCGTTGGCCATCGTCTCGGTGGCGTTTTTCAAGATCGCGGCTCCCTTGCTGGGCCGCTCCGGTATCCTCGAACACAATATCTCCCAGACCACAGGTTCGGCCAGCTCGTCTCTGGCGTCGGGGATCATTTTTACCATTCCCGCCCTGTTCCTGTGGGGATTCGATCCGTCCCTGTTGCAGATCGGCATGCTGGCCTTGCTGGGCGGTATCCTGGGTGTCCTCTTTATGATTCCGCTGCGGCGTTTTCTCATCGTGCAGGAACACCAGACCCTGCCTTATCCCGAAGGCACGGCCGCTGCCCAGGTGCTCATTGCCGCGGATTCCGGCGGTGCCAGAGCCAAAAACGTGTTTGTGGGACTGGGTGTGGGCGTACTGTTCAAGTTTCTTATTTCGTTTCTGAAACTCTGGCCCGAATCCCTGCACCTGAAATTGCCGGTCTTGAAAAAAGCTGATCTCGGACTCGAAGCGGGTCCGGCTCTGTTGGGGGTCGGCTATATCCTGGGCTATCGCATCGCCGCCATCATGGTCGCCGGTGGATTGCTGTCCTGGCTGGGACTCATTCCGCTCATCGCCCATTTTGGCCAGGATCTGGCTGCCCCGCTCTTTCCCGAAACCGAGATGCTCATCCGCGATATGAGTCCGGGACAGCTCTGGACGCGCTATATCCGCTACATCGGTGCCGGCGCCGTGGCGTTTGCCGGCATCATCACGGTCCTGAAATCCATTCCCACGATGATCAACTCGCTCAAGATCGGATTCCGGGAACTCTCCCGCCGGTCGAGGCAGGCTCTGGCACGTCCGGTGCGTACCGATGATGACCTGCCCATGTCTGTCGTCCTCACCGGTGTGGCTATCATTGCTGCGGTGATCATCCTGACGCCGACCGTACTCGGCGTTTCGCCGTCATTGACTCTGCGCCTGATCGGCACCCTATGCATCATCCTGTTCGCATTCATGTTTGTCACGGTCTCGTCCCGTATCGTGGGTCTCGTAGGAGTATCTTCCAACCCCACGTCGGGCATGACCATCGTCACCCTGCTGGGGACGAGTCTGATCTTTTATCTGTTGGGATGGACCGACGACATTGGCAAAGCCACGGTGCTCACCATCGGCACGGTAGTGTGTGTGGCCGCTTCGATCAGCGGCGATATCTCTCAGGATCTGAAAACCGGCTATATCATCGGCGCCACCCCGCGCAAGCAACAGACCGCAGAGATCATCGGCGCCCTGAGTTCGGCCTTTTTCATCGCTGCCGCCGTATGGCTGCTGGGCAGGGCCTTTGGCTTTGGGACCGCAGACCTGCCTGCGCCACAGGCCACACTCATGAAAACCGTGATCGAAGGGGTACTGCAGGCCGATTTACCATGGGGACTGGTGCTCACCGGTGCAGCCATCGCCGGCATGGTGGAGCTGCTGGGCATTCCTTCGCTGCCGTTTGCCGTGGGACTCTATCTGCCCCTGGCCAGCATGACTCCGGTCTTTATCGGGGGTCTGATCCGGCGTTGGAGTGAGAGAGGAAAAGAAGTAAAGTCCGCTCAGGAACAGGGCGTCTTGTTCGGATCCGGACTCATTGCCGGCGAGGGTCTCATCGGCGTACTCATCGCCGCCTATGCCGTATTCGCCGGCAGACCCGGCGGCATCGGCCTGGTGTGGCCCGAGCCCCTGGGACAATTCGTGTCCCTGGCGATTTTCGCCGGCCTGGCCTGGCTGCTCTACCGCAAGGCAGTGGCGAAATAGAGCCGGCGAACAATAATCTCGCGCAAAGGCGCAAGGACGCAAAGAAAAAAAAGAAAGCAAAAGCTCTACAGCGTTTAACATGATAAACAATCATTTGCTTACGATTGAATATCAAGGTTTTCCTTTGCGGCTTGGCGGCTTTGCGTGAGGTTTCTCTTATGCTGAAGAAGCACAGAAACCCGAGCAATTCGACTGATATGCATAGATAAAAATGACCAGGATGCTAAACTCTATTTTATCTCAGCTCTACAGCAGGCTGTCACTGGACAAATACAGGTCTGAACTGGCCTATTGGCGTCTCAAACACGTTCTCGAAGGAGGGCGATTCAGGAATGATCATTTCCGGCGGCTCATGCTGGGCATGGCAGAGGAAACAAACGATGATTTCCTCAAAGACAAATGCGTGGCCGATTTTGGCTGTGGTCCGCGCGGCAGCCTGGAGTGGATCCGACAGCCCTGCCAAAAGCTCGGACTGGATGTGCTGGCAGAACGCTACCAGACCCTTTTTCAGCAGGACATTCAGTCCCATGCCATGGACTATATCCCTACCAGCGAGACAGAGATTCCGCTCGCGTCAGCCAGCGTCGATGTGTTGTTCAGCATCAATGCCCTGGACCACGTCAAACATCTCGATATCATGGCAAAAGAGATCCTGAGGATCCTCAAGTCCGGCGGACTGTTCATTGCCAGCGTCAATCTGCACCAGCCGCCCACCCCCACAGAGCCATGGACCTTGACACAAGAGCTGATGCAAGCCCTCTTTTTGGATTCTCTCGACGTGCAGAGCTCTCGCACGGCAGTACGGGGGCCCAAGGGGGATGCGTATAGATATTTTTTTGAACCGGATAGAGCGAAAAACCAAAAGCCGAACTATTTATGGATCAAAGCACTCAAACCGGCTATAGTTCGAACGACTTGTCCAGCACCAGCTGTGGTTCGAGCATAAACTGTTCCTGCATGTAAAACTTTACCCGAAAGGTT
The DNA here is from genome assembly GCA_014728115.1 of Candidatus Zhuqueibacterota bacterium. Classification (GTDB taxonomy): domain Bacteria; phylum Zhuqueibacterota; class Zhuqueibacteria; order Residuimicrobiales; family Oceaniaggregativiventaceae; genus Oceaniaggregativivens. The sequence goes on from WJME01000304.1 coordinate 121,279, forward strand.
TGGAGATTTTCTGTTTTGAAAGTAAACACCTGCTTCCAGGGACAAACGCATCGGCAGTACTCATCCGCATCATCCTTGAGGGTGATGGTAATGATGTAGCTCATGACGTCTACGGTCTGGATATAGCGCGAACAGCAATTGGAAAGGAATCCCAGGTGCAGAGCCAGTGTGCCGTCGCCAGCCAGTTCATAGTCCAGACTCAATGAATTATCCACTGTCGACCGCTCTTCCTGGCATCCCAGGTCTTCGGCGGCCAGGAATTCAATGTACACGGGTTCATCGGGTTTGACCGGATCATTGCCAAAGTCACAAATGGATGTGATGGGAATCCAGGCGAACAAAAGAATAAGCAGTTTTTGCATTTGACCCTCCTCGTAATCGACTCTATATAATATAATGAAAATATGGGCTTTTGCGGGAAAATTAATTTAATACATCTATGATCTGTATCAAAAAAAACTTGAAAAAAAATAATAATACCCAAGCTCATGATAACGTACCTGAATCCAAAAAATTGACATCCTAAAGCGATATTTTAGTGGAGAGCAAGAGATCTCAACATCAATATTCTCTTCATCCGGATATCAGACATTCCTCTTGAAAACCATCACCAAAGTGAACTCGCTCTATCTGAACGGGCTATGCTTTTCCAAAGAGAAGCACAGATAAAGCAGACCATGAACTCTTTCTGACCAGAAACTCTTTGCAAAAGATAGATATAACCTTTATATTTTGCCAAACGATATGAAGGTTAAATGAATGAAATCCAGACAAGAGCGGGAAGCAGAATTTCACGACAAGGCATTTAGCGAGCATACCCGAGCCAGCGCTGATAAATTCTATCTCATCACAAAAAAGAGCAAAACGTTTTACCAGAGCTATATTCAGAGTCGCTGCCAGAACAAAGATATTCTCGAATATGGCTGCGGTCCGGGTAATTTTGTTTTCGAATTGGCAAAAGCTGGCGCCAGAGTAACGGGCATAGATATTTCGCCGGTCGCCATTGACCAGGCAAAGGCAAAAGCTGCCGAGATGGACATTGCCGATATACAGTTTCGGGTTATGGACGCGGAAAATATCACCTTGCCAAATAATTCCTTTGATTTAATATTTGGTACGTCAATTTTGCACCATCTAAATATAGAGACAGCGTATAGTGAATTAGCACGTTTGTTGAGAAAAGGGGGAACAGCCATATTTATTGAGCCACTTGGGCACAATCCTTTGATAAATCTCTACAGACGATTGACGCCTCAAATGAGAACGTCTGATGAACATCCGTTATTCATATCCGATCTCGATTTGGCCAAACAATATTTTGCCACTTTGGAGCCCCACTATTTTCATCTGTTTTCTCTCGCAGCAGTTCCCTTTAGGCGCTTTAAATTTTTTCCACATTTGCTTTCATGGATGGATGCTATGGATTTTAAATTGGTACGCAATCTCCCCTTTTTAAGCAAATATGCATGGATTGTGTGTCTCATTCTTAAAGAGCCACGCAATATAGACACTGACAATGATTGAATGCAATACCGATACAAAGAATGATATCATTAAATAAATCTATTCCAATTGCCCTGCTCATATTTTGTTGCCGGCTCGTTTTTGCGCAGAATGTAAATGTTCCTGTTGACTATTGGGGATACGATTTTTTAAAAATCGCATCGCTCAAAGGCATCATCGAAAGAGACAGGATAAACATTCAACCAATATCCAGAATCGATTTTGCAAAGATCTTGATCCAAATCGACAAGCAGTCATCTGCCGATCTTACAGCCTCAGAAAAAGGCATACTCGAACGATTAAAAACAGATTTCTCAAGGGAATTTGCAGATATCAGCGGGATCAAACAGGACAAAGCAGAAAAGCACGTGATTACCGTTTCTGAAGAGGATCGTTATTTAGTTGGAGATCTATTTGTTGACCAAAAAATCAGACGAGAATCGCAGGGAGCCACAAAAAATCTAATGAGCGCGACAGCAGGAGGAATTGTACGCGGCTCTTTGGGAAAAAGCCTGAATTTTTATGTCAGCGCATGGAATAGTGCCACTCGAGGTACCGGGCTCGAGCGTCAAAAAGATCTCAATTTCGACGCTTCTCAAGGATTGCCGATCAATATTACGGGGAATACGGTTTTTCAGGATCAAGCTTTGGCCTATTTTGTCCTAGAAAAATATAACCTCCGTCTCGAATGGGGGCAAAACGAACTCTCGTTCGGGCCAAATCCACCCTATTCCCTTCTGTTGTCGACAAACTCTCCCCCGGTTCATTCTGTAAAATTTTCAACACAATGGAGTGGATTAAAGATTACCAGCGCGCACTATAATCTGAGGAGCAATGATGACAAATTCATGGGGCTGCACCGTTTCGATCTCTCCCTAGGAAAGTTTTTTCTGGGGCTATCGGAAAGTGTTATTTACAAGGGTCAGGGAGTAAAATGGCAATACTTGAATCCTATCATTCCTTTTTCGCTGTTGAATTACAAAGGGATCAAAAAGGATGGCTATTCCCTAGGAGTTCACCCCCTTTTTTCACTCTCTCCTGTTGTCATTTATATGGATCTCTATTTGGGCAGCTCGTTTATCACGCAAGATCATTTAAACGGCATCATAGATTATTCAGCCTTTTCTGCAGGGTTGGAATGGTACGCCCCCCTGGGCATCACCGATACAGATATAGCGATAGAGTATATCCGAACTCAAGACAAGGCTTATTCCCATCCTGACTCTTTTTTGACCTATACCAACTATGATAAATATATAGGATTTTACTTGGGACCGGATACGGATGCCCTGATTTTAAGGGCCAATTACCGGCCTGCAGACCGCTGGCAGATTGGGCTTGTCTATCAACATCTGGTCAGCCCATTGTTATATGACCAGCTGAACGATTCCGATCCGGGATACATACACGATATTTCATTACGGGTGGATTTTCATATTGCACAGTTTTCCATAGTGCAGGCACAAATTGTAAATAGAATCGGCCAGGATCTCAGGATACCGACAAAAGTGATAGAACTCGGGTTTTATATCAATTATTGAGGAACTTGTCTCTTTCATAAGGTTATAATGACTATGCATGGCAGGTTCCGCTTGTTCAAATAGGCCGATAAATCAATGACAAGTTGATACTGACTTTGTCTTTTCAATTTAAAGGATTATTGCTGAAAATGAAAGTCCGTCTCTACATTGCTTCCATGATGATCACTCTCCTCTCCTGTTCCACAACAGGCTCATTTTATTCTCAAAAGCTTTCGATACCCATCGGTATGTACAGTATACAGGATATGCAGGGAAAAGGGCATCAGACAGGATCGATTTGGGGCATCGAGAGGCAGATTATCCAATTGATCGATCCTGCACAGAATTCAAATTTTCGCATCTCACAAACCCTGCCGTATCGATTTTGGGATCGGGTCAGATGGCCTGATTGGGATTTTGCAGGGTACGTATGTGAGTATATGCAGAGCATGTATGAAATAACCAGGGACACCTCTCTATCGGCAGGCATTCAGGTTCTAACACCGGCATTGTATATCAATTTTGTATCGCCTCCCCTGCAGTTGGGCTCTCACAGTATCGAAGATGATGCCCGGGCTAATCGCTCATTGGCAGTAAAGATCTTTGATGAATTTGTAAACCGCGTTCTTTTAAAGGAATACGAGATTGTCAAAAAAGCTGCCGGAGGCGATACCACAGCAGAACAACAAGCCAAAATCTGTGCCCTTTTTCAGGATCCTCGGAAAAGACCTTTGGGAGGATGGTATCTTGCTGACGAACCCTTGATCAGAAACCATGATCTCCAGGTCATAATTTCCATGTCCAGGCGAATTCGTGAACTCGAGTACAAGTTTTCAAAGCAAAACAAATGCCTTTCACAAAATGGCATAGTCTTGACCCACGACCGCTATATCGCCTTTGATGGAGATGATCTGCATGGTTATCCCAAATCCGGTCGAAAAAAAGATGCCACGTTTTATAATATGAACGGAAAGTCGATACCTCTTGCGGACAAGATCTATACCCTTTTTCCGGAAAATACAGTCGATGTGGTAATGGTCGACTTTTATCACAATGACATCGACTTTTGGCTAAAGATTATCAAAGAGGTAAGGGCTGAATATGCCCGCTATAATCGCGCTCAGCCCAAATTGATTCCGATTGTAAAAGGGTTTATGCACCGGAATGAAAAAGTTACATCGTCCATACAATTCAATCGGCTCTTTTCAAGACTACTCAGCTCAGAAATTGATGGATTATGGATTTTTGCCTGGCAGATTGACAAATCTGCCTACAAAGTCGATGCCGATGCATCAGATCTTTGGCAGCATCCACAGGCAGAAATGCAAAGAGCATTGGAACGAGCGATAGAGGGAACAGACACTGACCCGGAGAACAGATAAATAGTTGACTTTGATTTTTATCTTTGCTAATTTTGGGCCCACTGGAGCAAAAGGGAACTGGAAAAAATGAAGACAGATAAAATACAACTGATAGATTTCTTTACTATAATCATCAGACGCAGGAAATTATTTTTAGTCAATATGGCATCGGTCGGGCTCATCGCCCTGCTCATAACCCTGTTCTTACCTAAATGGTATGAATCCAAAGCGATTGTTCTGCCGCCGATGACCGAAAGTCTATCGTTTGGGTTGGGAAGTTTGAGCAGTCTTGCCGGTGCCATGATGGGACCGAGCGGCTATGAATTGCCCATGCTCGCGACACGGTCAGATGTATACAAAACCATGCTCGAGAGTCGGAGGATGTACAAGACAGTCATCGAGCAAAATGACTTGTACTCCGTCTATAAAGAGAAAAATCTTGATCTCGCCATCCGCAAGCTCAAAAAAAACCTAAAGATAGATGTTGGACCAGACGCAAGTCTTTCCATTTCATTCGAAGCCAAGGAGAATCCTGAATTCGCAGCTCAGGTTGCCAATTCATTCGTAAGCACACTCGACAGAATCAATACACAAACCCTCCAGAATAAAGCAAGAGATACGCGACAATTTATCGAAGGGCGCCTGGATGAAGCCAAAGTGGATCTGGCCAATGCCGAGATTGACTTTTCTCAAAACTTCTCGGAAGATATCATTTCTGGCTGGTTTACATCGAGGATAAAACTTTATTTCGGCTCGACACTAGTTGATAGTGAACAAAAAGCTTGGTCGTTTAGCGCTTTCAGGTTCTCGGAATCGTTTGGTAGTTTATCTAACTATGACAAGTCGGAATATTCATTAGATCATTATGCTACCGATTACTGTACAGGTACGGGAGGATTATGGGGATATTATGAAAAAAATGCAACCATTGATGCTGGTGATCTCCTCCTGGAAATACCATCGACACAAGGAGCCGATACTGCTAGAGGAGGAGAAGTTATTTATTTAGGTGGAAATTCTTCATATGATGGTTACACGTATGGTCAATTCAGGGCAGCAATAAAAATGAATATTTCAAACGAGAATGTTTTAGGAGCATTTTGGCTTTGGGATATTTCACCTGCTGAAAATTCAATTGTAATGGAAATTTGGGAGAACGAATCGCAAGGATATATTCAAATTGATTGTAATGTATGTGTAGATGGTAATTCCACAAATATTGGATCGTATGCAGTTCCAAGCACTGTAGATTTAAGCAGTGAATATTATGTATATATTATTGAATGGAATGAAAATTATATAAAATATTATTTTAACGGAAATGTCATTGTCACTACAAGTTCAGGCGACCCTATACCCGATGTACCTTTATCGCCTTCAATTAGTTATCGCACAATACCATGGAATGGAAACTGCCCTGATCAGCCAAGCTTTTTGCCTCCAAACAATCAAAACACCCTAAGAACCAGTTGGGCCGCCTATTAATGAACAGTTTTTGTAAAAAGGACACCTGACCACTACACTTGAGCACTTTGGATTTTCATTTTTTTACTTGGCGAAAAAATTTACACTCTGTGGCGGTCAAAATCAAGGCTTCCTTTCGGCTCGCTCCGCTGGGAATCGTAGGACTCGGCCTTGATTTTGATCCTCACCTCGTGTAATAAAACTGCAAATCAAAAATAGAAAATGGTTATGTTTTCGTCTATTCTTTTTCCAGCAATTTGTGTGCTATGATAATCTCTAGATACTCCTTGATGAGTCTTTCGTGCAAAATTCACAAACTTTCGGACACCATTTCACTAAAGATTCGGACGGCATTTCACTAATCATTCGGACAGTGTTTCAGTAAAGATTCGGACACTTTTGAACGCTGAGTGAAATGATTTTAAAAATCGCCTTGGCGAACCTTCCTCATTGTCTCCCCAAAATTACATTTGGATTTATTAACTTACTCTTTTTGAAAGACTGATCTATGTCCATCAAAAGGAGTAGCGAATGCCAATAAACGGGAGAATGAGTATGCGGGACATTAAAAAAATTATCAAACTTTATCACGCCGGCTTGTCGAGGCGTTTAATCGGTACGACACTGAATAAGCCAAAATCGACCGTGTCGGACTATATTACTCGATTTGAAAAGTCGGACTTGGGCCGTGACGACTTGGAAAGCAAGACGTCGGCGGAGATCTACAGGGCGTTATTTCCGGATGACAGCCTCAGACCAAAACAGCGCTTGACAAAAGTTTTGCCGGACTTTAAAAAGATGCATCAGGAATTGAAAAAGAAATATATTACCCGCCAATTGCTCTGGGTAGAGTACAAAGAGGCACATCCGAATAACCATTACGGTTATACGCATTTTTGCAACTTGTACAAAGCCTGGCAAAAGCGAGTGAAAATCTCGATGCGCATTAACCACAAAGCCGGCGAAAAGATGTTTCTGGATTACTCAGGATTAAAGTGGGAGATCATCGACAAAGACACCGGTGAAGTGCAGGATGTGGATATTTTCGTTGCGACGCTGGGCGCCAGCGGTTATACCTATGCCGAAGCATCGATGGATCAAACCCTGCCATCGTTTATCAACTGCACAGTCAATGCCTTTACATTTTTCGGCGGTGCACCTGAGCTTTTGGTGCCGGACAATCTAAAGTCCGCTGTCACCAAAGCCAACAAGTACGATCCGCAAATTAATGATTCTTATCAGGATATGGCCGAGCATTACAGCGCAGCCGTTCTACCCGCTCGACCCTATCGGGCTAAAGATAAAGCCAAAGTCGAGCTGTCGGTGAAATTGGTGCAACGCTGGATTCTAGCCAAACTTCGACGGCAGCAGTTTTTCAGCGTGCCCGAGCTGAATAAAGCCATCTTTGCACTACTGAATGACTTTAACAACCGCATCATCAAGATATACGGCAAAAGCCGGCACGAGCTTTATCTGGAAGTGGACAAACCGGCGTTAAAACCGTTGCCGACACAGCGGTATGTATACCGCGGATTCAAACCGTGCAAAGTGAATATCGACTATCATATCGAGGTAGAGGACTGTTTTTACAGCGTACCGTACCAATTGGCCGGTGAAACGGTGTCGGCAATTTATACATCCGATAGTGTCGAGATAAGTTTCAACAACAAAAGAGTGGCGCTGCATGTGCGCCAATATCGTAAGGGCGCTTATTCGACCAAAGAAGAGCACATGGCCTCGGCACACCGACTTTACGGCACGTGGACGCCGTCTCGGCTGATCAACTGGGGTGGGTCTTTCGGCGCCAACACCCGGACATTAATCTCGACCATCCTGGCATCCAGACCGCATCCGGAGATGGGATTCCGCAGTTGTCTGGCCATCCTCAATGCCGCCAAACATCACAGCGACAATCACGCCGTTGAATTGACCAGCAAAAAAATGCTTGAACTTGAGTGTTACAAAGTCTCGCATTTTAAAGATATTTTGAAGTATAAAACCTGGCAGGAGCCTCAACAATCCGACGCGCTGTTGCCGAAAAAACACCAAAACTTGAGAGGACAGGCATATTATCACTAAGAAAGGATATGAATATGGCGACATATCAACATATGCTGGATCAATTATCTGAATTAAAGTTAAAGGGCTTTAAAGAGGCTTACATCATGCAAACACAAAGTCCAGATTTTCTGCACATGCCGTTTGATGAACGGCTGGCGCATTTGGTTGATTCGGAAGTGGTCTCAAAGAAAAATGATCGTATGAAACGATACGTGCGGGCATCGAAACTCAAATACAAAAATGCCTTTCTGACCGACATCGAGTACACTGCCTCGCGAAATCTGCCGCGTGAGGTCATAACGACCCTGGCAACCAACCAGTGGATCGAGCAGACGCACAACATCATCATCACCGGCGCCACCGGCACCGGCAAGACTTTTATAGCCTGTGCGTTGGCGCATCATGCCATGGTGTGCGGGTATAGTGCCTATTACACACGTATTTCCAAACTATTAGCGGAAATCAAGCTGGCGCGCGCGGATGGTTCCTATTTGGCGTTTCTGAAAAAAATGAACAAAATACGTGTGCTGATTTTGGACGATCTGGGTGTATCGCCCCTGGAAGCGCGTGACGCGCAAGAATTGTTGGAAGTTATTGAAGAACGCACTGGATTCGGTAGTATCATGATCACCAGTCAATTGCCAGTCGATCACTGGTATGATTATTTGAACAACGGCACCGTCGCTGATGCAGTGTTGGACCGATTGGTGCACACCTCGCATCGGCTGAATTTGCAGGGTGAATCGATGAGAAAAAAAATGTTCGACAAAAAAAGTGACAACTAATAATGGAACAGGAGACTCATGTGAATTCATATCTCATGATGATTGCTGCACTAGGGTTAATCTGTAACTCAAAAAGCAGGGGAAGGGGGCCGGGGGTGCTTTGTTAAGACTGTGCCTAGTGTTAAAATCCAGACGTCTCCATAGGTAGAAACAAATTTAAATAAAGGAAAAAACAAAAAACCAAAAAACAAATGAATTTTGATTTCAATTTCGGACACTTTTGGTTAAATTATTTTTGATTGTGAGACGATGAGGAACTGTCCGAATCTTTAGTGAAATGGGTGTCCGAATGTTTTGAAATAGGCATTTCGGACATCTCGGTAAAAAAATGACCTTATAGAGTGGGGCATCTTTTAGAGCAAACTCCAGCACACGTTCAAAGTCGTCGATGTATCGATCAACATTTTGCGGATCATGATCAGATATTCGAGCGATCTCCTAAGTGAAAAGACAATTCATGTGCAAATCAACGATCAGCAGTTTGTGACTAAATGTCATACACATATCGTGAACCGTTCCTCTTAGCGGCAAGACCTCATTATGCTCTTTCTGCCACAGATAAATGGCTTTACGTATGGATGCCACCGAAACTCCAAGCATCAGAGCGAGGGATGTTTGAATGAAAACTGCTTCTTGCTTTAATGCATGCTTTGTGATCCTGGCGACTCACCTCGGCAATAAGGAAGAAGGCTTTGATCCTTTTGCTAAAAAATCGAGTTCTTCTTTTGTCCAGAGACCAACCACAATCGTCTTCTGAGCGGTTTGAGCCAGTGTCTTGCTGTGTCCCTGTTGATCGTATTGATCGACGCCAACCCACAACAATTGAAACGGCTTGATGCTCTTTTTATCCGGTGCATAATCATCAAACAGCTGCATGACGCGAGAAGCGAGGCTTTCTGCAATGGCAACTTTATTGTCATAACTGTAGTTCAGAACCAACTCGCGTTTGACCATGTTTTCTACAGACTTCTGCTGTACTGTATTGTAGATCGACTTGGCTAACAGGCGTTTCTTTTTCTCGCTCATCACGCCTCCTGACTCTTTTTTTCAAAAGATAAGCCAATCGATCCCTGAACATTTATTCAGCTGGCCAGTTAGATGTGAATGTCCATAATGAGCGCAGTTATTTACCTCTTTCCTTCTTGAGTCCTTAAATGTACCAAGCCCATGACTCCAAACCCTCAATTAAACAAAATCATTTCGACAAGCAGAACAGCCCAAACAAATACCTCCAATAGCTGAATTGGATTCATACTGAGAGGGGAATCAAGCCCTGAAAATTTTTCATATCCGCGCAAAATATGCGTATTATGAATCCGAAAGCATGCATTTGAAACGATAAAAAACAATGACTTGAAAAGTCATCAAAATTGGTCTATCATTTGCAATAGGTCAAGTACTCATCGCTCAAAAAAAAGTTTTTCAAGACCATCCAATCCTTTTAATACTATAACTATCTATTTGAACAAACAAAATTAGCCGACATGACCGTAATCTCTATCGTCGTTCCCATATTGAACGAAAAAACAATTATTCCCGTGTTTTACGAACGCGCCATAAAGGTAATCAACCAGATCGACGCACAATTTGAAATTATTTTCATCGATGATGGCAGTACAGATGGCACACTGGATGTTTTAAAGGATTTCGGGTGCCAAGATAACCGCATCCGTATACTCTCATTTACGCGGAATTTTGGCCATCAGGCAGCTATTACAGCCGGCCTGGATTATTCGAGAGGAGATGCCGTAATTATTATCGATGGAGATTTACAGGATCCTCCTGAACTTTTTATCGAAATGATAAAAAAATGGAGAGAAGGTTTTTATGTCGTTTATGCCAAACGAAAAAAGAGAAAAGGTGAAACCTTGTTTAAAAAAACGACGGCAAAAATTTTTTATCGGTTTTTTCAAATATTTACGGATATCACCATTCCCTTGGATACAGGTGATTTTCGACTCTTGGACCGTAAAGTCGTAAACGCTGTGAAAGGGATGAAAGAAAGTCATCGCTTTATTCGCGGCATGGTCAGTTGGGTCGGCTATTCACAAATCGGAATCGAATATGAACGGGATGAGCGTTTTGCCGGTGACACCAAATACACGCTCGCCAAAATGGTAAGATTTGCAAGTAATGCAATTTTTTCCTTTTCTGATAAACCTTTAAGGCTGGCGACTATTATGGGACTATCCGCCTCTTTTATTGGCCTGGTTATGATTCTTTGGGGATTATACTCAAAATTCTATTTATCACAGTCAACTGTCAGGGGCTGGACCTCGGTTTTTATTTCTATCCTATTTCTGGGAGGAATTCAATTATTCACACTTGGAATTATGGGAGAATACATTGGTCGTATATATGACGAGATTAAAAACAGACCCATGTATCTGGTGAGTGAAAAAGTTAATTTTAAGGAAAATAAATCATGCATACAAGGTATCGATTGATAATACTCGTCGTTTTAATACTGGTGACCATTATTTTGCATGGGCCAATTATATTCTATGGAATACCCCACGCGCTGGGAAATGTGGACGAAAACGATTTTATCGGCACAGCGCTCAACTATGGTGCCACAAAATCACTGAAACCATTGATAACATGGTATCCCGCTTTTTATTCATATGTTCTCACACTTGCTATTGGCATTTATTTTACCGTTCTCGTTATATTTTCTGATATTTCTTCAGTAACAGGGTTTGCTGTTCATTATTTGACATCACCCGGCTATTTTCACATGGTTGGCAGATTCATGTCTCTGATTTTCTCTGTCGTGAGTATCATTCTCATCTATTCCTGTGGTAAAAAGTACTATAATTATCGCGCCGGCCTCTTTGCTGCTTTTTTATTTACATTTTCGCCTATCCTTTTTACCAGGCTTGTCTGGGCTTTACCCGCGAGCACGTTCATCTTACTTGTCTTAATTTCTTTATTCTTTATATTTAAATACATAGAACACGATCAAATTAAATATATCATTTGGGCTGGCTTTTCGTGCGGTTTGGCTATTTCTACAAAATACAATGTGGGAATTTTCTTCCTGGTTGGGTTGACGGCTCTTTATCTAGTCCGTGCAGAAAATGGAAAATGGCTTGCCTGGCAGACACTTAAAAAGCTCATATTTTCATCTCATCTTTATCTGTATTGCATTTTCATCTTGATCGGTTTCTTGCTGGCCAGCCCCTACTGGCTGATCGAGCTACGGGAAAATATTCATGGGTTGCTTTGGGAAATCGGACGTTTAGATTCTGAAAGCACTGTTTCAAAAGTCTGGTTGTCAAATCTACCATACATATGGATTTTATCAGAGTTTATCATAAAGGAGGGTTTGTTTGGGCTCATCTATACGATCAGCCTTGGATATATATTTTTCGCCTCATTTCATAAAAAGAGAAAGGCAATATTGTTTTTCCCATTTGTTTTGGTTGGTCTGATTTTAATCGGCAAGTATCAAAAGCATTCTTTGCATTATCTCCTGCCCATTTATCCGGCATTGATAATTGTAGCTGGAAAGATGTTGAGTGAATGGTGGCAGTATGGCAGGACAAGGCTAAAGATTTCAATGTCACTTTTACTCATTGCAGGAATATTTATACCTCCCCAAAATGTTCTGCGCTATGCATCATCATATATACATAAAGATGTCAGACTGCTTGCAAGTGAATGGATAAAACATTACATTCCTCCAGGAACCCCTCTCATAATCGGCAAAACGTCAAATTCAGCACCTCTGCATGATTGTATTCGTTTTGACAAACCATATTATTCTTCCATTTCGGAGCAGGTATTGAGTGTAAAGTTACCCACCACGATAAAAGATGCTTATCAGCAAAAGATCAGTAACGAGTGTTACCCGCTCTATAATTATATCGTAAAGACATCGATTGGTCGAACCGAGTCATTTTCAGAAATGATGTCAGATATTGTTATACTGCCATTTAAAGAAATAAAAAGTTACGAACCCGAATATCTGATATTTTCAACTATGGATTCCCTTTATTATTCAAAGCAGAACAAACAACAGGGTATATATGGTGTATCCGGTTATAAGGATCATTTAATGCATTTAAAAACATTTACATCCACAGGTCAAGATTCACTCATCATTTACAAGTTGATCAACTGATAAAATAAACAGGGTCTCCGGAACAGCTGAATCTGAGCACCAGCTTATAGATGATAATACAACATAACTCTCAAGGGCAAATGAAAACAGAAATCCACGAGTTAGCATGAACGGGTGCTCGAATATAGATTAAGTGAAACGACAAAAAAAGCTCAAAGCTCGAACGACTTGTCCAGCACCAGCTGCGGTTCGAGCATAAACTGTTCCTGCAGGTAAAACTTTACCCGGAACGACTGTAAATTTTCCGTCTTGAAGGAATAGGTTTGTCGCCAGGGGCAGACGCATCGGCAGTACTCATCGGCATCATCCTTGAGGGTGATGGTAATGATATAACTCATGACATCTACGGTATGGATGTATTTTGAACAGCAATTGGAGAGGAACCCCAGGTGCAGGTTCAGCGTTCCATCAGTAGCGAGTTCGTAATCGAGGCTGAGTGAATTTTCCACTGTCGATCGTTCTTCCTGGCATCCCAGGTCTTCGGCGGCCAGGAATTCAATGTTTACGGGTTCATCGGGTTTGACCGGATCATTGCCAAAGTCACAGATAGACGTGACGGGGATCCAGGCGAAAAGTAACAAAAAAACCTTTTGCATAAGACTGTTCTCCTGATTATCTTTTATCACTGAATTCAACACAAATACTTCTGCTCTACAATAATACTATACGAAAACGATTCGACGGTGAAGAAAACAATAATCAGTATTTTCATCATTTTTTTGCTGAACAGTGGGTGTCCCACACACAAAAATCCGTATACCATTTACAAAAACAATAAAACCCATGGATTTCTATACAATAATGTAACCAAAAAACCCATATCGAACACAATATTTTACTTTGGAGACATACAATTAGAATCCAATAAAGATGGTTATTTTTCAACTAGTCTATAGTCTAATTGATGACTATATTAACATTGAATTGTTTCCCTTTGCTCTTTACCCTATTAATTTAAGATTTCACCAAATATTCGCTCCTGCAGACAAGTATAAATCTGAACCTGACTATTTGCAAAATGCGCAAATGAACCCTTTTGAACGGCATTTATTTTTCTTTGCAGAAGAAGAGAATAGACATTTTTTCATCACAAAGAGAGGTTTGAAAGTAAAAGCCTAGTAAATGAGGGCACGAATGTGAAAAGATCACTTTTTTTTATATGTTTGTCAATACTCTTTATTCATCAATCGCTTTTTGCAGATTTTGATCCTTGGCGCGTTTTAAAGCAGTTCAACTCTCACCAAAATTTAACCCGTCTAAATTTCAGCCAAGCTGTAAACGATAATTCGTATTTACCAAATTTTGCCTGGCACGAAAGAGTGAATATTGAATGCTTTCTGGACATGTTTATCGTTTCAGGACAGGATTCCCTCCTATATCTTGCAACAGAGCGCATTGACAACATGTTAAATCGCAGAGATGATAATCGAAAAGATAAAATTAACAGTTACAAAGCAGATGCTATATGGCTAAATAAAAAGTGGCATCAAATAGGTTTGGACACACTGAAAAGCTATCCTGTATGGAGTAATTTTGAGCCATTTCATGTAGGGAACAATAGGCAGGGTCACATAACAAGTGCATATATTTTAGCAAGTATCGGCCGTTTTTGCCATATAGTCCGTACATATTCTTCTGATGCTTTTTTAAACGAAAAGCGGATTAAATATATTAAGGCCATCAAAAAAAGTATAGATCATTTGGAATGGAGTTACGTTTCTCAGGATACGATTGGATATTATTTCGATTCACCACAGAGTAAACTCCCAACAGCCTGGAATATGATGGCCCAAGCTGCCATAACCCATTTTTACTTGGGGAAAAGTGATCACTTTGATAGTGAAACAAAATTAAAGCACACAGTCCAGGCAAGCCAGATTGCAAACTATTTCAAAAGCGAGCTACAAACTCTTGAAAATGATAGCTATGCATGGTATTACTATCCTTTAAAACGGCTCAAGAACACTTTAAATTATCCCATTCCCGATTATTGGTGGGAAGACGTTCCCCATGCTGGATCAGAGCTTCAAATGATCATCCTGTTTTACAAGCATCAATTTATCTTTACAGATAAAACGTTTGCCGTACATAAACTCGTAAATACGTTAGTAAAAAATATAATCAACAGCGATCATACCATAAACGCTTATATAAATGGAACTTTTCAAGCTACCTCAGGAGAAAAACATTTTCGAAAATTAAAGGGGAATACCGATTATATTCGATTGGGATTGGCATATTGGTGCTCGTTGCCACTTTTAGACACACCATGGGATATATCTGCCTTGACAAAACTCTACACAGTTGCTGAAACCTTTAAAGACTATCCTTTCCCAGGCACCGCTCACATGTTATTCTTCTCTCGATTATCAACAGCATTGTATCCAAAGAATCTGAATTTGCATATTAGGGATGAAAACCTTCATACTTGGCCAGCTTTCTGGAGACACCATGGTATGTCAGATGTCAAAACAATTAGAAATAACAATGATGCAATAACCTTTCAGAAAATGGATCAAAATGATTCGGCAAGAATTTTTCAACGTATTCCTCGGCTTGATAAAAAATATAGACTCACTACTCAAAAAATAAAGACATTTTCACAGGATACAACCAAGCCCTATTTGGCTTTAAGCTCAAATAAAAGAGTACAAGCATCAATGAGTACACTTGAAGAGTTTAACTTGGAACTGGAAACCACCTCTGCTGCAGGCACAAAGGACTTGACCATTAGTATTGTATTACCCAAAAAATTTAATGGGAAAATAACTCTAAATCCACTTTTATTGGAAATCAAATGATAAAGATATTGCTTGTAACAAAATATTTCCCTCCTCTAAACACTGTGGCCTCTCACCGAACGTATGCCTTTGCAAAATATCTATGTGAATATGGTATAGTAACAGACGTTATAACCCCCCAGTATGAAGGTTCACTGAATCAGGACACAAGCAAACTATGCATATATTATACGCATAAAGAAATCAAGGCGGTAAATTCTTTTGTTGGGCCACAAAACAGGGTGAAAAATTGGTTCAAAAAAACCGGAATACGATCATTCATATATTACATAAAGAGTTCATTTTTCTATGCAGGACGGCGAACAATTCAAAGGATCGAAAATAAATATAACGCTGTGATGGTTTCTTTTGGTCCTGAAGAAGTTCTCCGTCTAGGTAAATATATTCATAAAAAATTCAATATCCCTTTAATCATTGATTATCGAGACCTATGGCTAGACAACCATTTCAAAGATTGGACATGGCTGGATCGTAAAATAATTTATTGGCTTGAGAAAAGAATTCTTCAACACGCTTCGCTTGTCATTACGGTTTCAGAAAATCTTGCAAACCAAATCTTTCGCAGATATGGGGTATCGGCAGAGATTATATATAATGGGTTTTTGGGAAAACAAAAACCCTTAAAAAACCATAATCATCACATTTGTTATTGTGGTTCACTATATGGGGGACTACGGCCAATCTCCTATATCTTTCCGGCTTTAAAACAAAACCCACATTTTCATATGACAGTCTATGTTTTTGATAGATTGGATGCTGACTTAATTTTAAATTTGGCTAAATCCTATAATGTCGAAAACAGAGTAAACATAGGCATCAACAAAACGTACCAAGATTCGACTGAATTAATGGAAAATTCATCAATTCTCCTTTTCTTAAACCGGACAGATGGCAAAGCAAAGGGCGTACTGTCAGGAAAATTATTTGAATATATGAGAACGGGTAATTTTATATTGGGAATAGGCCACCCCAACGACGAAGCAAGGCAAATTATTGAAAAATACAGGCTTGGAGCTTATGCAAGTACTCATAACCAAGTATCAGAAATACTTTCGCAATTTCACACATGGAAGCCAGAAAAAAGGCAACAGATTGAATTCTTTTCCAGAAAAAATCAAACAAAGCATTTGGCTAGACTTATTCATTCCAGTCTCGAACAAGAGAGATACAAAGCGTAAATCATTCCCCCTGAAAACCAAATGATTTCGTTGGTGGTAATATCTCCACTAAACATCGAATTCCATACCGAGTATATAAAAATAACCATCAATGTGATGCTTGCCTGTAAATAAACATGGTTACTGGTTTGTTTAAAATGTTTTATGGTTAAATATCCTATTCTCATTACGGTTCCAAGAAAAGCAACAAGAATGACCAATCCCAAAATGCCATTTTCGCCTGCAACTTCTAAAAACAAATTATGACAATATTTAAAAATTAAAGGGGGATTGGTAAACAGTACTTCCATTGAAAAGCCCCCGGTTCCGATACCCGTCAGAGGATGAGATAAAAAGTCTTGTAAGCCTTTCCACCAGGCGATAAATCGAAATGCCGCACTGATTTCTTGTGTAAGCGGCGTATTTAGTCTGGCAGCAAATTCCGTTGAGGATTTCAACAATAACACCAAACCGCCGACCAAAACAGGAATACTGACCAAAAATTTCTTTCGGATACTTTGCCAGGGCTGCAGATAATAGAAAAGTAAAATCGCACCGAACAAGCCTAACAACGGGGCACGGGACCAAGAACGAGATAACGGAAATAGAAAAATGAGCAAAGCCATGAGAATCAAACTTTGAGCGACTCTATTGCGGGTTTGAGTGAGTACAAAAATGCCGCATAGTGCAGAGATTCCCAAGCTTCTCGCAAACCAGATTGGATTCACATTTTCACTCGGACTAAATCGCACATATGCTGGAGCTCCCATGGCTTGCCATGATGTTATTAAAGCTAGAAAAATGCCGAAATAGAATCCAAATTTTAACAAACGAGGAAAAATGATTTGATTTCGAAAAACAAATATTGGATAAACCAGTAAAACCAAGTTGTTTAAAACAAAAAAAACAACTTTACGACTTGCATAGGCCTTATCAGGTGAATAATAAACCCCGACAATTAAAAGAGCCAACAAGGCAACTGTCCAGATAAGCGGAGGAGGCCAACGTTCAGGAAAGGATATACCCTCTTTAAAAAGGAAAATTAATAAAGCGACAAGTAAAATAGCCAGAAAAGATAAAAGTGCAGGTAAAGGGATTTGAAACTGTGCGCGGTCAAAAAACATGGTAAGTAAAATATTGCCTGTCAGCGCATAGGCCAAACCCAGTTCGGGATTTTTTAGGAGATAAAAGGCAGCTATCAATGCGAGGGCGAAAAGAAGAGATAACCACACAGATTTCAACAAGACAATCAGGCAGATGGTCTCCACAATCAAAAGGAGAGTCCACATATTTCTATCCTGTAGAACCAGATCCTTGTTATTACTTTTCATGAGCAAAAGACGCAAATCGTTTTATCAACCTTTTTTCTTCATGAGAAAATTCACCAATGACTAACAAAATGGCAATATACAGCATACCTCCAGCCGCAAGGACAAGAATCAAGCTGAACCAATTTAGTGAAACCATCCAGGTAGTCGCTTTAAAAAACAGAAACATTCCGAGTCCAGCAAAACAAATTCTGAACAAAGAAGAATAGGGGACTTTCCAAGGCATAACCCGTTTGACATAATTTACTGTGAGAAAAAGATATATCAAAAAAGAGAGGGCACAATTAATCGCGGCGCCCCAGTATCCGAAGAGAGGAATTAAAACAAAATTCATAGCGATATTAATTATACCCGCTGTCAATGCAAGCTTTGTTATAAAAATACTTTTTTTATGCAACTCAAATCCCTTTGCGACATATTGTGTGAGTCCAAGACAAAAAAAACCTGTCGCAACAAAGGGAAGAATATTTGCACCCTGAATGAATTTGGCATTCGCGAAAAGCAAAAAAACGTTTTCAGGCAAAGCAAAAAGGATGATCAGTGCAGGAAAAAACAAAATAAAATAATAACGAGTCAATTTTGAAATCAAGAGTTGTGTAGATTGATCTCCGGATGATTCCCAATGTTCGATAATTATAGGATAGGCAGCAAGCATCATGACGGTGAATGCAAATGTAAGCACTTTTTCCGAAATTGAATATCCAACAGAGTATATGCCCACCTCAAACGAAGATCGATAGAATTCCAGGATATATCGATCAGAAAATGTTAATACCCAAAAAGACAAGTTCGATATAGCCAGTGGAACTCCATATCGAAAAAATTCTTTTATTAATACATAATTCAAGTTTTGGTATCGAAGATATTTATATAACTTTAAATAGAAAAAGACAAACAAATCTAGTAAAAAAGAGACAAATAAAATACCCCAAAACAGGCTCATGATAGATTTTTGATATACAACAACCAGAATTATGCCTGTAATTGGCTTGCCAATTGAGTACAACACCCACAAGAACACATATTTAGGGGGCTCAAAATTGGCTCGAAAAATAATTACAAATACCTCAAAAAATGAGATAAAAACAGTAACCAAAGCCACTAATTGGAGTAAGCGAAATAGGTCAGGCTCAAAGTGCATACGAAAAATCAATAAAACAATCATCAACAGACCGGAAACAATCGTTGCACTTAAAAATGAAGCAACCGAAAGAGTTGTCAAAAATTGATCATTCTTACCGGACTGCTTATAATTCAAGTAAAAACGCAAAACGCTCGTCGACAACCAAATTACAGAAAAAACTTTTGTCAGCCCCATGGTAGAGAGTGCAAGAAAGTATTGCCCCATTTCTTCCTGGGAAAAAATCTCTGTAAAAATGCGAATAGTGATAATCCCAACAGCCGCAGGAATAATCATCGAGGGCAGATAAATGACCGAATCCCTGGCAGTACGTTTAAGCAATTGATTGATCAAGACGATTTGACCCTATTTGCGAAAAGAAAATAAATCATTAGATAAATCTTTTAATTTCGTGTAATCATCGGGCTTGTCTACTTTAAGAATCGCAAGCTGAACATACAAATAATCAAGCATTAGCACAAACAATAGGGTTAATAATCCTGCAATGATAACAATAAATGAACGTTTTGGAGATTCCTTTCGCTCGGGCAAAATAGGAGGATCAATCACCTGGATAGCAGGCATTTGCTTAGCCTCTTGAATCTTGGCTTGCTCATAAAGGGGTAGTATGATTTCCTGAATTTTTTGTTGTATCATGACCTCACGATATAACCGTGCATATTTTAAGCCTATATCAGGCAACTCATTGATAGGTAAAAATATATCGACGCTATCTTCGTTAGCCGACAAAGTCTTGCTATCGAAAAAGTCTTGATACTTTTTTTGCAATTCATCAAATTCATCTCTAGTTCTCTGAAGATCGGGATGTGTTTGATCATAGTACTTTTCCAAAAGCTCTAATTCTATTTGTTTGCTAATCAACATTGCGCGCAGTCTGGCAACAGCCTCGATCTGTGCTTCAGTTTGTTCAGGTAATGCAATTGCACCGTATTCCTTTTGAAACGCATTCAATTCATTTTCCGCAATTTGCAAATCAGATAAATTTTTATTATATCGCGTTTCAATAAATTCACGATTGTTCTTTGCTCGTTCCACTTTGAGTTTTTGATGAATTCTCTCTAATTGCTCTAAAACCACTTTGGCCATATCACGTGTTAAACGCTTTGTAGGTTGATCAGCGTCTCCAAATGAAAAATATCCAGTTTTTGCAGCTATCGAAAGCGAAAGGGTCCCCTCATCATTCAAATTTACGGACAAATTTGTCGATAAAATCTTCCGAGCTTCCATTCGTGTTTTTGTCTTGTATCTTTCCATTAAATTGAAACGATCTATCAATGTATCTTTTACTGAACGGCTGTTAATAATAGCTAAATAGGTACCCGTTTCACCAGTCATTCCGCTCAACCCACCCATCATACCAATCCCTGCAGGAAGATCGGACATAAGGGATCCCAGGTTGCTCATCAGATTGGATGAACTTCCAGATGGCAATATGACTGCGTAAGATCTATATGTTTTGGGGATTATTAAACTTATGCCTGCTGCGACAAGACATACAATAAAAAAGTTGACAATAATCTTTTTTTTCCATACAGTTAAAACTTGAGCATAATCCAACAAGGAAGCTTTTCTACTCATCACTTTATTCCACCACATAATTTGAATTTAATGATCCATGCAATATAACGGATATTTACGTTGATTTCAAAACTTTTTTTATCTCCCGTTGGTGGTAATATTCATATGCTCAAATAATTTTTCTTAGAGGGTCGTATGAAGTTAAGTATCATATATATTACTTTTCAACGTCCAAAGGATATTTTAAAATCTATAGATTCCGCACTGGAACAAAAACATTTTAATGATACTGAAATTATAATCATTGACAATGACAAAACATCGGATCTATCCGAATTGTTACCTAAAAAACCGTCCATTCGGTACTTTAAACAAAATCAAAACTTGGGCGTTGCAGAAGGTAGAAATGAAGGCATTCGCAAAGCAAATGGGGAGATCCTTATCTTCATCGATGATGATGCCTATCTCGGCAGAGAGGATACCTTAATTCATATTCGAACCCTTTTTTCCAGTCACTCAAAGCTGGGATGTGTGGCGTTTAAGATCATAAATCACTATTCTGGAAAAGTTCTATCACACGAGTTTCCTCATCCCAAAACAACACTTCAAAACCATCAAATGTTGGTTTCCTTATTCATTGGAGCCGGCCATGCAATCCGAAAATCCGTTTTCGATCATCTGGGTTTATATTTAGATCTTACCTATTGGGGTGAGGAATTGGAATATTCATATAGAATGATCAAAAACGGATATGAGATACTCTATGTCCCCGAGATCACCGTTTTTCATAAAGTATCACCCTCTGGTAGGCTAGACCATCAAAAATTGATATATTACTCTTTTAGAAACCGCTTTTATGCTACTATCCCTCATGTTCCGTTTCCGTATATAGTAATAAATCTAAGCAGTTGGACATTCATTTGGCTCATAAAATCAATCAAAGTTTCGGCATTTAGATCATTTATCAAAGCATTAGGGGATGGCCTCGTTCATGGTATCAATTTAATTAAAACTCATAAACGAAAACCCCTAAGGGGAGAGCACTTAAAATATCTCAAATCTCATGGCGGCCGTTTATGGTTCTAAATATTTATTTAATACAATATTTAAATAACATAACACATAAAGAGAACTTTTCTATATTATTATTAATCCAAAGTCTTCCTGTTAAGACAAGCTTGCCAGTTTCGGTTCTCAAAGCATTTGCAAGTCTAGAAAAAAATATCTATTTTCTATCTTAATCATAACGCCTAGCATATACACGATGATGACTCTACTTTATAAATTTCTATTTTTCTCTTCTCTATTCTTTATAGTATATAGTTATATTCTATATCCTATACTTTTAAAGGTAATTTCTCTGTTTTATACACGTCAGAGAATAAAAGCTGATTTGACACCAACCATCTCAATGCTGGTGGCTGCCTATAACGAACAAGATGTCATTCTGGATAAAATTCAAAACACCTTGGAGCTCGATTATCCGAAAGAAAATTTTGAATTGGTTATAGGCTCTGATGGCTCTGATGATGCGACCAACGATATCGTGCAAATGCAGGATTACCCCTGGCTAAAATTTATCCCATTCGAAAATCGAAGAGGAAAAGCTGCCATGCTCAATTCGCTCGTTCAGAATGCACGAGGAGAAATCTTGGTCTTTTCGGATGCCAACACCATGTATGAACCGTCTGCAATAAAAAACTTGGTGCAGCATTTTGCTGATCCCAAAGTAGGTGGTGTCTGTGGCCGGCTCTATTTGAACAATCCAAATCACAATCCGGGCGGAAAAGGCGAATCATTGTATTGGAATTACGAAAATATCCTAAAGTCATTGGAAAGCAAAATAAAATCCGTCCTGGGAGCAAATGGCGCCATCTATGCAATGCGAAAATTCCTTTACAAGCCATTGCCTGAAAAAATTCTGATCGTGGATGACTTTTTGACCCCCATCAGAGTGATTGAACAAGATTATGAAATGGTTTTCGATTCTGATGCTCGTGCTCATGAAACAACTTCTCCCAGTCTCATGGGAGAATTTAGACGTAAAAGTCGAATAGGAGCATCTAATTTTACAACTTTAATCGAATTGCGGCATCTGTTAAATCCCGGCAAAGGTTTCATTGCACTGGCTTTTTGGTCGCATAAAATTCTTCGTTGGCTCGTGCCGTTTTTTATGATTCTGATTTTTATCAGCTCGTTTTTTCTGTCATTTTCGCTCCCGTTATTTAGCTATCTATTCTTCTTTCAAGTCATATTCTATTTGGCCGCTTTGGCAGGATATGTACTCGATTCAAAAATGAAATGTCCCAGAGCGTTGGTATATCCCTATTATTTCACAGCTGTAAATCTGGCCTTGTTGGTCGGATTTATCCGGTTTTTATCGCGTAAACAAAAACCAGCCTGGTCAAGGGTCGAACGTAGCTAAATTTAATCTCATGCCCAAAACCATTGAAAAAATTCTCCTGCTCTGTGTCGATTTTCTCATGGTGAATCTGGCCTTTTTTGGATTGGTCAATCTGCGTGAGACTCTGGATTTGTTTATCTCGGGCACTTTGCCCATGCTGGTTCAGCTCTCCTTTATTCTTTACCTCTATTGGCTCATCATTTTTGTCTTTTTCGGTCTCTATCGCTCATGGTATACCCAATCTCGGTTCGATGAACTGGTCACTGTCTTGAAAACGATCATGTTCGGCTGTTTCATGATTTTTATCATGACCATAGAACCTGAACGCGATCTCTCCAATCCGCCTACAGTGGGGCGTATGCTCATCTTTAGCTATTTTGCCTTGCTCGTCCTCTGTGTTGGTGGCGGACGGCTGATCCTGCATACGATCCAGCGCAAACTGCTGCAGGCCGGCATCGGCCAGCGCAATGCCGTCATTATCGGCTGGAACAAAAAAGCCCGCAAGATGGCTGACCGTATTGCCCAGTACCCGGCTTTGGGTTATCGGGTTGTCGGATTCATCACCCCGGAAAATGAGGTACCCCAGGAAAAACACAAGGATCTGCCGGTGCTGGGACGCCTGCGAGATCTGGAACGGCTGATCCCGAAACACGAGATCGAACAGGTCATCCTCAGCCTCGGCCGCATGCCGCATAAAAAAGTGCTGGGGATCATCTCTCAGCTCGAAGACCTGCCCGTGAGCATCAAGATCGAACCCGATCTTTACAGCATTGTCACCGGACAGGCCCGAACCCAGCAAATCTATGGCTTTCCCCTCATTGAAATCCAGCCGCAACTCTTGCCCCCCTGGGAACGCAAAACCAAACGACTCATGGATGTGGCGGTCTCGCTTTTTTCGCTGCTGATCATGCTGCCGGTGTTTCTCCTGCTGGCCATCCTGATCAAGATCGACTCTTCGGGTCCGGTCTTTTTTACCCAAAAACGCATGGGCAAGAACGGCAAGATCTTTAAAATCTATAAATTCCGCACCATGGTCAAAAACGCCGAAAAACTGACCGGACCGGTTTGGGCCGGACAAAAAGATCCCCGCATCACCCGTATGGGCCGCTTTTTGCGCAAGACCCGGCTCGACGAGTTTCCGCAATTGATCAATGTGCTCTTTGGCGATATGTCGCTGGTAGGTCCCCGGCCGGAACGGCCTTATTTTGTCAATCGGCTGAAACGGCAGTTTCCTTTTTATACCCGCCGGCTGCGCGTCAAACCCGGAATCACCGGCTGGGCACAGGTCAAAGGCAAATACGATACCACCATCGAGGAAGGCAAGGAAAAGCTGGAATACGATCTCTATTATATCGAAAACATGTCCCTGCGGATGGATATCCGTATCCTGCTCTATACCATCTCTGTCGTGTTACGCTTTAAAGGCCAGTAAGCTTTTCCCTTTGTCTTTTCCTTTAAATTGTTTATTTTGTGAATCGCTGAAGAGACTCTCCCAAAAGGGCTGTTGACATTAGAGATTAAATATTTGATTACAGTCTATTTTTTATTCATGTTTATTAGCATTCATTCGCGGTAAATTTAAAACCGCTAATGAACACCAATAAACTCGAATATCTGTTGTGAAAAAAACTGTGAATGATAAATAACCTCAGGAATACCATGCTCGACTTTAAATTTATTCGTGAACATCCGGATGTGGTGCGTAAGGCCATAAAGAACAAAAATGAAAAAGCAGACCTCGACAAGCTGCTGGATCTCGATGTCCAACGCCGCAGGCTCATCAGCGAGGTGGAAAATGCCCGTGCCGAGCAAAACAAGGTTACGCAAAAGATCGCGGAAATGAAAAAGGCCAAACAGGATGCCTCCCAGGTCATCGCCGAGATGCGCGAGCTGTCGGAAAATATCAAAACATCCAGTGAACAATTACGGCAGATCGAAGAAGCGATCCATGAGATCCATATCCGCATTCCCAATATCCCGCATGACTCGGTGCCCATCGGGGACGAAACCCATAATAAAGAGATCAAAACCTGGGGCACACTGCCGGAAATGGATTTCAAGCCCCTGCCCCACTATGATTTGGCGGAAAAGCTCAATATCATCGATTTCAGCCGCGGTGCCAATCTCGCCGGATCCAATTTCATCGCCTATCGGGGTGCGGGCGCACGGCTTGAACGGGCCCTGATCAATTTCATGATCGATATGCATGTGCAGAAACACGGCTATACCGAAGTCCTTACCCCGTTTCTGGCCCGGCGCGATGTCATGTTCGGCACCGGCCAGCTGCCCAAGCTCGAAGAAGACATGTATCATATTCCAAACGAGGATCTCTTTCTGATCCCCACGGCCGAAGTCACGGTGACCAATCTGCATCGCGAAGAAATTCTCATGGGCGATGACCTGCCCGTCAAATATACGGCCTTTTCGCCCTGCTTTCGTCGCGAAGCCGGTGCCTATGGCAAAGAGACACGGGGACTGATGCGGGTGCATCAGTTCAACAAGGTCGAGATGGTCAAGTTTGTCAAGCCAGAGGATTCCTGGGACGAGCTGGAATCGCTGTTGCAAAATGCCGAGGACGTCCTGCAGGCCCTGGATCTGCCCTATCGCGTTCTGACCCTGGCCAGCGGCGATCTGTCGTTTGCCGCTGCCAAATGCTATGATATCGAGGTCTATGCCGCCGGACTCGATCGCTGGCTCGAGGTGTCGTCGTGCAGCAATTTTGTCGACTTTCAGGCCCGCAGGGCCAATATCCGCTTTCGCCGGCAAAAAGGCGAAAAACCCGAATTCGTTCATACTCTGAACGGATCCGGACTCGCGCTGCCTCGCACGGTCATCGCGATCCTGGAAAATTATCAGACCGACGAAGGCACGGTCCAAATCCCTGCAGTTCTGCGAGACTATATGGGCATGGACATGATCAAATCCTCGACCTAGTGCTGAACGAACCCATCCTCTTTCTTCTCTGTGTCCCTCTGCGTTCTCTGTGGTGAACGATCTACCACAGAGGGCACGGAGGAACACGGAGAGAAGAAAATAAAATAAACTCGTAAACTGCTGCATTTGATCTATTTGGTTTTCAAGAATAGGGATAAAATCAAGAATTTCAAGAGGTGACTATCGACGCTGCAATGACATACAGCTGGTTATCGGTTCTGCCGCCCTTGCTGGCCATCGTGATCGCCATCCGCACCAAACAGGTGATCCTCTCCCTTTTTCTGGGGATCTGGATCGGGTGGACCATCATCATGAATTTCAATCCTCTCACCGGATTCGCCGCTGCCCTGGAGGGCTGTGTGCAGGTGTTTGTGGATCCCAGCAACACCAAAGTGATTCTGTTCAGCGCCATGGTGGGTGCGCTGATCACCTTTACCCAGTATTCAGGGGGCATGGAAGGATTCGTGCAATCCATGACCAACCGCGGATGGGTCAATACGCGTAAAAAGGCCGGACTCTTTGCCTGGTTTGTCGGCATGGTGATCTTTGTGGAATCCAATATCAGCGTCCTGATCGCCGGTGCCGTGGCACGGCCCTTGTTCGACAAGCTGCGCATCTCCAGAGAAAAACTGGCCTATATCACCGATTCCACATCAGCACCCAAGTGCATTCTCATCCCCCTCAATGCCTGGGGCGCATTCATCATTGGATTACTGGCCGACCAGAATGTGCAAAACCCTGTCGGAGCCATGGTCTCTTCTATGCCGTTCAACATTTACGCCATTGCAGCCATCAGCCTGGTGCTGGTGGTGATTCTCAAAAAGACCGACTGGGGTCCCATGCGCGAGGCAGAACGACGTGTTCGGGAAGAAGGCAAGCTGTTGCGTGACGGCGCCGAACCCCTGGTCTCTGCCGATGTACTGCACATCGAACCCAAACAGGGCGTGCCCAGACGCATGTTCAACATGCTGCTGCCGGTGCTGGTGATGGTGATCATGATGCCGGTGGGACTCGCCATCACCGGCAATGGCGATATCATGAATGGCTCGGGCTCGACGTCGGTGTTTTGGGCTGTGGTCTCGGGTCTGGTCGTCGGTGCGATTTCATACCGGGTGCAAAAAATCATGTCCATCAAAGAGATCATGGATCAGTTTATCGCCGGTGTATCCGGACTCATTCCCATGGCCGCGCTCATGATGCTGGCGTTTGCCATCGGTGATGTGTGTGGCGAATTGGGCACCGGACCTTATGTGGCCCATATGACCGATGCTCTGTTATCGCCCAAACTGGTGCCTGCACTCTTGTTTATCGTGTCGGCGTTTATCGCATTCAGCACCGGTACCTCGTGGGGCACCTTTGCGATCATGATCCCCATTGGCCTGCCCATGGTGACCATGATGGATCTGAATCAGGGCCTGATCATCGCTGCAGTGTTGGGTGGGGGAGTTTTTGGTGACCATTGCTCGCCTATCTCGGATACGACGATTATCGCCTCCATGTCTGCCGCCACCGATCACATCGATCATGTACGCACCCAGTTGCCGTATGCCATGACCGCGGCAGCCATTACCCTTGTTGTATATTTGATTCTCGGATTCATTCTATGACCCGCATTGGCTTGATTTCGGATACCCACGGAACGCTCGACAATCGTGTTTTTGAGATTTTCGATTCTGTTGATCTTGTCCTTCATGCCGGAGATATCGGCAACGCGGATATTCTGACAGCTTTGAATGCCATCGCACCGGTCAACGCCGTCTATGGAAACTGTGATTCATGGGAGATCCGGCAGCGAACACGGGAATGGGCGGAATTGCATTATGAAAATTATATCCTTCGGTTAAAGCATATCCCGAATAAAAAATTCCAGGCCCTTTCCCATCCTGGCCCCGCACTCATCATCTATGGCCATTTACACAGGCCGGGGCTCGAGCGTCGCGGCCAGGCCTGGATCATCAATCCCGGCTCTGCCACCCAGCCCCGTAACGACGACGGCAAACGAACTGTTGGTCTCCTGATGCTGGACAAGGGTGATGCTGAACTCAATATTGTTTCTTTGGAGGACGGGCAATCGATCATTCGCCAAAAACTCTAGCGCAAAAAAGGAACCACGGAACACTGGGAGCAGGCCTTGGCTATAACCCAATTTATTTTGAAAACTTGATGATATTGCTTTTCCAAAGAGTCCTGCATTTTTTTCTCCGTGTCGCTCTGCGATCCTTTGCGCTCTCGGCCCCTCTGCGTTGAGAGCCAGTCTGAAAAGGTGCAGAATATTTAAAAAGATCCAAATTAAACATTCTAAATTCTACATTCAACAATTCTCCCCCGGAGGCATGTGTGGCATTCAAAGAAAAACTATTATCGGTTATCGAGTCTCAAAATTCATTGTTATGTGTCGGGCTGGACACCGATATCGAGCGCATACCAGAACATCTCAAGTCCGAGTCTGACCCGGTTCTGGCATTCAATCGTGAGATCATCGAGGCTACAGCCGAATATGCGGCTGCGTTCAAGATCAACACCGCATTCTATGAAGCCCGCGGTGTGCAGGGCTGGCAGACACTGCAAGATACCCTGGATGCCATACCGCCTTATTGCCTGACCATTGCCGATGCCAAACGCGGCGATATCGGCAACACCTCGCGCATGTATGCCAAATCTCTGTTCGAGGTGCTGGGAGCGGATGCCATAACCGTCAATCCCTATATGGGACATGACAGTGTCCGGCCCTTTCTGGAAGATCCTGATAAAGGCGTGTTTATTCTCTGTGTCACCTCGAACCCGGGTTCACAAGACTTTCAACGAATATCTGACGGTCAGTCACCGTTATATAAGAAAATTGCCCTGACCGTACAGCAATGGAACGACAAGAGCAATTGCGGTTTGGTGGTGGGCGCCACACATCCGCAAGAGCTGGCCGAGGTGCGCAGCTGGGTGCCGGACATGCCCTTTTTGATTCCGGGCATCGGAGCTCAGGGCGGAGATATCGAACTGGCCGTGCGTAACGGCACCGATGTTCAGGGAACCAATGCCCTGTTTAACTCGAGCCGTGCGATTCTCTATGCGTCTTCCGGACCCGAATACAAGAGTGCTGCGGCGAGTGTGGCGAGCAAAACACGTAATGAACTGAATCGCTATAGAAAATAGAGAGGTAGAAATTGAAGCACGACAAAGTCCTTGAAATTTTTCGTTCCAGTGGCGCATTACTGGAAGGGCATTTTTTGTTGACCAGTGGATTACACAGTCCCAACTATTTTCAATGTGCTCAAGTATTGCAGTATCCGCATCATTGCACGCACTTGTGCACCGAAATAAGCAACGCGTTCAAACACATCGATATCGATGTGGTGGTTTCTCCGGCCATCGGCGGCATTATCGTAGGCCAGGAAGTGGCCCGGCAACTGGGCAAACGGGCCATCTTTTCCGAACGGGAGAATGGGGTGATGACTTTTAGGCGCGGTTTGAGCCTCAGCAAAGGCGAAAAAGTGCTGGCTGTAGAAGATGTCATCACCACCGGCGGCTCGATCAGGGAAACGATCGAATTGTGTCGCCATCAGGGGGCAGAGATCGTCGGAGCAGCCTGCATCGTAGATCGCAGCGCGGGTAAAGCAGATCTGGGGACCCCCATGCATTCTGTGCTGCAAATGCAAGTGACCACCTACGAGCCCGCAGGATGCCCGTTGTGTCAACAGGGACTGGAGCTGGTCAAGCCGGGCAGCCGTCAGAATCCGTCAAGAACGAGGTAGTTATGCTCTGGATCCCCTCTTTGCTGTTTGTCGTGGGAATCGTATTGCTCTATTTGGGTGCCGAAATGTTGGTGCGCGGATCGAGCACCCTGGCGATTCGTTTCGGTATCCGGCCCATGATCGTGGGACTGACCATTGTGGCTATGGGCACCTCTGCGCCGGAGCTGGCTGTCAGCCTCATCGCAGCCCTCAGGGAGACCAAAGACATTGCCCTGGGAAATATAATCGGCAGCAATATCGCCAACCTTGCGCTGGTGGTCGGTGTGGCGGCACTCATCCGGCCTCTGGAGATTCAGGTAAGTACGGTGCGGCGGGAAATGCCGTTTCTCATTCTTGCCACGGCCCTGTTTTATATCATGAGCGTGGATGGCACATTGGGGCACGTTGACGGAGCAATCCTCTTGCTCTTGTTTATCGGTTTCATCCTCTATATGATTCGCTCTGCGCAAAAAGATCGGTTGGGTGCCAAACACTTTCAAGCCGGACTCTCGACAGCCGAAGAAAAAAAACAGCGCAATTGGTTGAGCATCGCTCTGACCATCATAGGGCTGGCTGTGCTCGTGGGCGCTTCTTCCCTGATCGTTCGATCGGCCACCACGATTGCCCTGGCCCTGGGCATCAGCGAGCTGGTCATCGGTGTGACCATGGTTGCAGTGGGCACCTCTTTGCCGGAACTGGCCATTTCCACGGTGAGTGTGGCCAAGGGAGAAGTGGATATCGCTGTGGGCAATGCTGTGGGAAGCAATATTTTTAATACCCTCATGGTTATCGCGATCATTGCCCTGTTGTTCCCCATACAGGTCGACAAACCGTTATTGACGTTTCATTTCCCGTTTCAAATGATTCTGACCATCATTTTCTTGCCTTTGATTCGCACAGGATTCAAGATCCAGCGCTGGGAAGGCGGGGTGCTGGTGGGTTCCTATGTGTTGTTTATATATTTGTTGCTGGTGATGGATTTTATTTAAGCGTTCATTTGGTTATAGACCTGAAAGGTGAAAAAACACCTTTCAGGTCGGCTGGAGGATTGGTGTCGAGGGGCATTTTATTGTCAGGTTTCTTTTCCACCTGCCGGGTGTAAAAAAAAAAGCCCTTGATCACTCAAGGGCTTGAAATCATCCGAGATATTTTCTTAAAGGTTCCAGACGCGATCGATGTCGCAGCCGTCGTAAGGCTTTTTCCTTGATCTGGCGTACCCGTTCACGGGTGAGTTGAAAATACTCCCCGATCTCTTCGAGGGTCAGGGGGCGGTCACCGAGCAGACCGAAATAGAGCTTGACGATTTCAGCTTCACGGTCTTTAAGGGTACCCAGGACCTTGTCGATCTCTTCCCGTAAAGAGGCGCGCATCAGATCTCCATCTGGCGGCGAATAACGATCACTTTCCAGCACATCCAAAAGACTGTTTCCCTCATCTTCTTTGAACGGTTCGTCGAGGGAAAGGTGTCGGGCAGATGTTTTAAGGACATCGGCCACTTCAAAAGAAGTCATCTCCATCTTGTCGGCTATTTCATCCATACTGGGTTCGCGGCTGTATTTCTTTTCCAGCCCTTCCAGCGCTCTTCCGACTTTATTGATGGCGCCAACACGATTCAGAGGCAGACGCACGACACGCGATTGTTCGGCGAGAGCCTGCAGAATAGACTGGCGAATCCACCATACCGCATACGAGATAAATTTGAATCCCCGGGTTTCATCAAAACGCTGTGCAGCCTTGATCAATCCCAGATTGCCTTCACTGATCAGATCCTGCAGGGGCAGGCCCTGACCCTGATATTCCTTGGCAACGCTGATCACAAAACGCAGGTTCGCCTTGACCAGAGTATCCAGAGCGTCTTCATCTCCTTTGCGAATACGGCGAGCCAATTCAATTTCTCTCTCAGGGGGCAGAGGCGAAAAATTGCCGATTTCCTCAAGGTACTTTTCAATCGACTCTTTGGAGCGAATTTCTCCTTTTTTCTTTTTCTTTTGAGATTTTTCTTTTACATCCTGCAAAATGGTATCACTTCCTTTATAGTTTTAACACAGGCTGGAATTGGATTCTCGTTCATGAATTCTGTACGAAAAGATTGCATTTAAAAATGGATGCTGAAACGTTGTTTTTTTAGTTGAGAGCCATTAAATACTAGAACACGGCAGAATAGAATTTATTTCTAAAAAATATTTACGAAAAACAGAAAATCAACAGACACATCAAATAATTTAATACAAATTTCATAAAAAATCAACCCTAAACTAACATTTCAGTCTTTATTGTATGTGCAAAGCGATGAATTGTTTCCTTATTTTTTCCAAAATGCCGGGGTGATCAGAACGATGACCGTATAGAGCTCCAATCGTCCCAACAGCATAAAAAACGACAACAACCACTTGCCAAACAAAGGAATGTGTGCATAGTTGTCTGTCGGTCCTATCGTGGCCAAACCCGGTCCGATATTGCCCAGGGTTGCAGCCACACTGGAGGTGGCAGTGATGATATCCAGTCCCATCATGGCCATAACAAGAGACCCTACTGTGAAAATACCCATATAGATCACAAAAAAGGCCAGGATATTGGTCATCACTTCAGGAGACACAATACGCCCTCCCAGCCGAATAGGCAGAAAAGCATTGGGATGTAACAGTTTTTGTAACTCGTTTAATCCATGTTTGAATATCAGCATGATTCGTACGATCTTGATCGATCCTCCGGTCGATCCCGCACATCCTCCGACAAACATCAGAAGCAACATCATTAATTGTCCGGCAGTCGACCACTGCTCAAAATCAGCGGTGGCATACCCGGTGGTCGTGGTAATCGAAATCACCTGAAAGGCAGCGGCTCGTACAGATTCACCCAGCTCGAGTTTGTTGATCAGGAAAAGCATCCCGGTAACCAAAAGAATACAAAAGAGTAAAATACGAAAGTAAAAGCGGAATTCCCGATCAGAAGTATAAACACCCCACTGTTTTGACAAAAAGCGATAGTGCAGGGCAAAATTGGTGCCTGCCAGAACCATAAAGACCATGATCACCGATTCTACATAAAGACTATCAAAGTGGGCGATGCTGGCATTTTTGGTTGAAAAGCCACCGGTGGCCACCGTACCAAAGGTATGGCACAGCGCATCGAACAGGGACAATCCTCCGGCCATTAAAAGAACGGTTTCCAGGGCAGTAATCAGAACGTACACACCATAGAGAATTTTCGCAGTTTCCTTGATACGGGGACTCAATTTATCCGGCGCAGGACCGGGCACCTCGGCCTTGAACAGCTGCATGCCGCCAACACCCAGAAAAGGAAGAATGGCCAGTGACAACACAATAATGCCCATCCCCCCTAGCCAGTGCGTCAGACTCCGCCAAAACAAGAGTCCGTGTGGCAGAGCTTCTATATCGGTGAGGATACTCGCTCCTGTGGTGCTGAATCCGGACATGGTTTCGAAAAACGCATCGGTATATGAAGGGATAGCCCCGGAAAACACAAAAGGCAAGGCACCAAACGCTGCGGCAAAGGTCCAGCTGAGCACCACGATGGCAAATCCTTCGCGGGTGCGCAACTCGGTATGGTGGCGATTAAAAAGCACGAGCAAGAGACCGACGACCATGGTAATGATCATGGAGACCAGAAAATCCCCTGCATCACCCTCCTGGTAATAGAGAGAAAATGCCAGTGGCAGGCTCATTGCAAGGGCAATAGAAATGAGCAATGCACCCAATATGTTCAGTACGGCTCGATAATTCATTGTATTTCCGGCTCGAAAGGAGAGGCCATTCTGCTTTTCATCTCTTGGCAAAAATCTGAAATTTAATTTATATTTCGTCGATATTCGAGTAAAAGAAAGCTTTTCAGGACTTTACGGCAAACATTTTCTCCACATCCGATATCGCATTTGGCAGGGTAAAGACAAACAACTTGTCTCCCGGCAACAGCGTGGTTGTACCAATGGGCACACTCACATCGCCGTTGCGGCTCAAAATGCCGATCATGGCGTTTTTAGGCATTTTAAGACGGTTCAGATCCTTGCCGGCTGCTTTTGATTTTTCATGTACCTCGATTTGCAAGACTTCGGCATCGATGCCAGGCAAGGTGGCCAGGGAAACGATATTACCCCGTCTGACAAAACGCAGAATTGCATTTGCCGTAATCATTTGCTGATCCACGGCAGCATCGAGTCCGATACTCGACATAATGGGCAAGTAATCGCTGCGCTGTACCATGGCCAAACATCTCTTAACGCCCAAATGCTTGGCAACCAGACAGGAGATAATATTGGATTCCTCATCATCGGTCACAGCGATATAGCCATCCATATCCATGATGCCTTCTGCGGCCAAAAGATCGATATCCGTGCCATCGCCCATTATAATCAGGGTGCGTTTCAGTTGTTCGGCTATCTTGACCCCTTTTTCATGCTGTGCTTCGATGAGTTTGACCTGAAACTGTTTGTCTTTTTCCAAATCGCTGGCAACCAGACGCCCGACTTTACCTCCGCCGAGGATCATAATGTTTTCCATTTTCTCTTCGCCTTTGCCGAGGATCTGCAGCAATCTGGGGACTTTGCTGGACTCGATCATGAAAAAGAGCTGATCGCCTTTTTGCACATAATCATCTCCGCCCGGAATAATGGTCTTGTTTGTGCGAAAAATCGCCACAACCCGGAAACGGATATCCGGATTTTCCTCATCGATCTGACGCAGCGTCTTGTTGAGAATCGGCTGATTTTTATCGATGCGAACGCCGATGAGCTGAACCTTGCCATTTTCAAATTCGATGATATCGGTTGCAGCGGTACGCTTGATCAGCCAGGCGAGTTCCCGGGCTGTTTCCAGCTCGGGATGAATGATCAGATCGATGCCCATATCTTCTTTTTTCAGGATCGAATCGGGTTGGCTAAAATCGGTATTGCGCAAACGCGCGATTTTAATCCCTACATCACAGCGACTGGCAGCCAGGCAGGCCAGGATATTGACTTCATCGAGAGAGGTCACTGCGATCAGCATATCGCTCGACTTTAGCCCTGCTTCTTCGAGAATCGAAGGAACGGCCCCATTGCCCTGAATCACCATGGCATCCAACAGATCTGAAGCTTTACGGCACGACTTGGGATCAGGATCGATAATCGTGACATCATTGTTTTCTGCGGTCAACATTTTGCCGAGTTGTAATCCAACTCGCCCGGCACCCACAATAATTACTTTCATGGCTGTTTGTTCTACTTTTGGTAAAGTCTGTTTAACACATCGATGGCATAATCCACATCCCGATCATCGATATCCAAATGGGTTACGAACCGAATCCGTGTTTGTGAAAACGGAATGGCTAAAATATTTTCATTTTTGAGCTGCTCGGCAATCTGCAGTGCGTCCAGAGGCTTTTTCACATTGGCAATCACGATATTGGTTTGGGTCATTTCCATATCTACAGAAAAGGGTTCGAGATCATTCAGCGCATTTGCCAGTCGTTGAGCCCGGCGATGATCGTCTTCCAGGCGCTGAACATTGTTCTCGAGGGCATAGATTCCAGCAGCAGCGAGAATGCCTACTTGACGCATCCCGCCCCCAAACACTTTACGATAACGATGAGCGCGATCGATAAATTCTTTGGAACCGACAACAAGAGAACCCACCGGGGCTCCCAACCCTTTTGACAGGCATATGGAAATAGAATCCACGCATCTGCCATAGTCTTTCAGAGGAACACCGCTGGCGATATGGGCATTCATGATACGCGCGCCATCCAGGTGAACAGCGAGATGGTGCTCCTGGCAAAGCGCATAGATACGTTCCATTTCTTCCATCGGAAACAAGGAGCCACCTGCGCGGTTGTGGGTGTTTTCCAGACAAACCAGACTCGTTTGAGGATAGTGGTGATCAAAGGGCCGGATCGCATGGGTTATCTGTTCGGCTGTGATGAGACCGCCAGGACCGGGCAAGGGATGCAACTGCACACCGGATAAAAATCCCGCACCGCCGCCTTCATAGTTGAAACAATGGGCATCGCTGTGACAGATCACCTCATCACCGGGCCGGGTGTGGGCCTTGATAGCGATTTGATTGGCCATGGTTCCGGAAGGAACAAAAAGCGCAGCCTCTTTACCAAAAAGATCCGCGGTCATTTCTTGTAGCCGGTTCACGGTAGGATCTTCACCAAACACATCGTCTCCCACCTCTGCCTGCATGATGGCCTGACGCATACCCAAGCTGGGCCGGGTCACTGTATCACTTTTTAAATCTACAACTTTCATGGGTGCAAACCTTGTGTCATCTGATTAATATAGCAACAATTGAACAATTCGCGTAAAATGAACTAGAACAGATCGAGCTGATCATCGCGGACAGACCTCGCCCTCTTGAAAAGATTCAATTCCTCCAAAAGAGATTCTGATATTTTTTCCAAAAACGGGCTGGGTTGCTGTTCCTGACGGTTTCCGTATACCAGGCGTTTTTGACAATGGGTCAGGAACAGATGGGATTTCGCCCGGGTCATGGACACATAGAAAAGCCGGCGTTCTTCTTCCTGGTCTGTTGTTTTCTTGCCAAGCTGAAATGGCATGATAGAGTTTTCAAGACCAGGTATAAACACCACCGGAAATTCCAATCCTTTGGAGGCATGCATGGTCAGCACTCTGACTCGATTGGCCTTTGGATCCCACTGATCCAGTTGCAGTCCGAGCATGAGTGTATCTATATACTCTTCGGTATGACCGTTATAGGGTGCAGCGAGACGTAACAAGGCCCCGAGTGTATCGGAATCGGAGTCGTTCAAAACTGACGCAATGGTCTTGATCTTTTCAGACAAAGAGTCTGAATTTCCCTGTTTCAATGCTGTCATTTTTAATTCAATATTTTTTTGAATTTCCCGGTCAGGGATCCCGGATATGGAAGGCTGAGGCATGGCCAGAAGCGCATTGTAAATAGCCGGATGATCTTGCAGCCAGTCCTTTAAAAGATGGGCCGGAAAATATTGATCCTGCTCAATCAATCTCAGGCCATCGATCACTTTATTGATGATTCGTTGAGAGCTCAGACGGGTGTCATCGATACTTTCAAAAGGAATTCCTGAACGAGTCAGGGCTTCCGCAAGCGGAGGTAAGAGCGAACGGCTGCGCAATAATATGGCAAAATCCGAAAAAGAAAATTTGATTTTTTCATTCCCCTCTACCCGCCGGGTGTCCATAGAATAGTGGCTGGTCCCTCCGACAAGACGTTCGATTTGATGGACGATAAACTCGGCTTCTGCCCGGTCTGTAGGAGCCGTGTGTATAAAGAGCTTTAATTCCGAATTCACCAACGACCACACAGCATCGTTTTCATTGAGATCGAGTACCTGGCTGGAAGCGGAAAGAATGTTTTGTTCCGAACGATAATTCTGGCGCAGCTGCAATCGCACAGCATCATTAAAGTCATTTTGAAATCGCATAAAAAATGAACGATCGGCGCCACGAAAGCCATAAATTGCCTGATTCGGGTCTCCGATGACACAGACATCCCGGGCAGCCAGAGCGAATAAGCGAAAAAACTCATACTGTGCGCGATTGATATCCTGAAATTCGTCTACAGCTACCACCTGATAACTTTGTAGCCAGACACGTCTCTGTTCGGGATCATTGCGCAATAAATGTACGGGGATACCGATCAGGTCATCAAAATCAACAGCATTCCAGTTCTTCAAGAGTTGCTCATAATGCTTCCAGATGGGTAAAAAGTCGTCTGGAAGATCGACAATCCGTTCATGCGGAATGGTTTCTGTGGTATACAGTTGACTTTTGATACCAGAAATATGATCCAGCATGGAATGGGTCACGCGTTTGCCCGCAGTCTTTTCCAAAATTTCCAGGAAACGGGCATCGTTTTTTGGGTCAACAACTCTGAAATCAGGGCTGCGTTTGATGAAATTGCCTTCCCATTCGCGTAATATTTGCAGACCAAAGGCATGAAATGTCAAAACATTGATGTTTTTGGCAATGGATTTACCCAGATGTTTGCCCAGACGCTCGGCCATTTCGCTGGCTGCTTTACGAGTAAACGTGATGGCCAATATTTTTTTGGGATCGATATGATCATTCCTGACCAGGTCTGCCAGGCGTAATGTGAGGGTGCGGGTTTTGCCAGTTCCCGGGCCGGCTTGAATGATCAGAGGAACACCCCTGTGTTTAATCGCCTGATACTGTGCTTCATTCGATCCATACTCGTACATGGTTTGTTCCTGAACCAAAGGCTGTGGTTCGGGTTCCGGACTGCTGGCCGGGGTAGGTGCAGTATAGGTCAGAATGGCAGGTTCGGGTTCCGGTTGTTTTTCCCGGGGTTCTATTTGAAACAATACCCCTTGTTTGACAATGTCCTGTCTTTCATCTCCTTTGAATAACCGAATGACCCCGTATTCGCCATCATAGCCCGGCTCTGGCTCGATTTCACCCTCGCGCACACGGCGTACCCCTTCGGCGACCAAAGCACCGGCAACTTTTTCGATCTCACTCAGGGAGCGATCGAGCAAGATTTCCAGTTCCGGACCCAGCTCTTGCAGCATGTTAAAATAGTGGCGTTGCACTTTTTTGGATGCTGAACCCACATTATAAACCTCTGACAGGATTTCTGTGAGGGGCACAAGGCTTAAAAATGATTTAGCCTCTTTGGGCTGAAATCCTTCCGGTCGATCGGCCAATTCCTCGACCCGGTACTCGACACCCAGGACTGCGGGTTTACCGCATACCGGACAAAGCCCATTATTGGCGAGAGTCTCTCGAGGATGCATACGTTTATGGCATTTACGATGGCCATCATAATGATATTTGCCTTCCTGCGGGAAAAATTCTATTGTCCCCCAAAATGTCTCGCTATGACGATCTTTGAGCGCTTGAAAGAGCTGAAAATAATCTGTTTCGCCCTCAAAAATATTGGCTTCCCGTGCGAGTTTTTGCGGTGAATGGGCATCGGAATTGGATACCAGGTGATAATGGTCAAGCATAGAAAGACGCCAATTCATCGGCGGGTCAGAAGACAAACCGGTCTCGACGGCGAAAATATGTGAAGAAAGATCATCAAAACATTCCTGAACCGTATCAAAGCCTGATTTTGAGCCCAACAGAGAAAACCAGGGCGTCCAGATGTGAGCCGGAATCAAATGGGCATTGTCATCGCATTCCAGGACGATTTCCAAAAGATCGCGGGAATCCAGGCCCAGGATCGGCCGGCCGTCGGACCGAATATTGCCAATTCTTTCCAGACGGGCTTGAAATGAAGCGACAGATGCCAATGAAGGAAAAAAGACCACATGATGGGACTTGCGAACCTGATCGTTTTTTTTATAGATACAACTAATTTCACCCGAGAGGATAAAGTCAACGCGTCCATTGCAAGCTCTGGGCAAATCGTTTGGCAAACTGGAACAATATTGTTTTTTCAGACGGAACAGTCCCGGCAACGAGGGCTCTAGTTTTTCATTCATTTCCTGGAGCCATTTGGGATGGCTGATATCCCCGGTGGCAACAACCTGTAACCCTTTTAGCTGTCCCCAATACTCCAAATGTTCCAAATCGAGTTCTTTGCTTGTGGCACGCGAGTAATACGAATGAATATGCAAGTCGGCAATGGTGCGCATAAGAGGGTTCCAAAATTCAACAAGAGTTAAACAGGAAATATAAGGTTTCATCCTGCAAATCTCAAGACCTTTTCCATTCAGAAGGCAAAGATATTCAAGCCCAGAGCAAAACGCCATCCGCCCACACTCAACGCCTCGAATCCGCTGCGTCCCCTCATCCCGCCGGAAGCCACTTCGATTTCAAAAAACGCAGCCGCTCGTTTCAAGAGATAATATTGAATACCGAGTTCAAGATAAAAGCCACTGCCGGTTTCGCCCTGATCGCTGGCATTATTGGCCTCGAAAACCGATAGCCCGGGTTCCTCATCGACTTGATAAAAGGCGAGTCCAAACCCATAATAAGATCCGCCTTTACCGCTCAATGGGGGCTGAATGCGAACTCCGATGGTGTACCATGTTTCCCGCCACCGGGCATCCTCAAGATTCAAACCACTGGTGGGGTGAATACCGGATTTGCCTGATTTGTTGAACTGCCGCAATTTGACCATCGCATAATGACTCCCCCACACACGTACACCGACAAATCCGCCGGGAGAAAATCCGGATCGGCCTTTATAGACCGAATCAAAATCATCCAAAGATATCCGATACCATGCCCCACTCGCGCCTGCGGTGATACGAGGTTCAAAATAGTAGAACGATTGAGAGCTGGCATGATTCACAGACATGCCAATAAGAACGGACAGAAACAATAACTTTTTCATATGATGCGCATTCCTTTGATTCGCCAGGATTGAATGGATCTAAAACAGCAACGATACATAGCCAAAAACAGCATCACCCCGCACAGAATTCCGAGAACATCTGCCAGTCCATCTCCGATATCGCCATATCGGCCGGGAATAAATAGCTGATGTACTTCATCAAAAATGGCATAAGCAATGCCATAATAAAGAGTTCGTTTTGATGAATAGGCGATACGGTCGGGGTTTCCTGCAACCAGTGCTCGCATGAGCAAACCGGCAAAAATCATAAAAGCGAGCAAATGATAAAGTTTATCCTGAGCATCGAAACCCAGATCAGGGGTTTCGACCGTGGGAATGCTGGTCAAGGTAAAAATAAATGCCAACCAAACGATAAACGGAGCCCACCACCACAGGTATACACGCTTCATTCCATAACCTCATAAAATGCAGCAGGCAATGCTTCCATGACGTCCGAGGCAATCAGAGCATACATGCTTTTTTCTTCGACCGCGATATCGGCAGCCAGTCCGTGCAGGAAAACACCTGCAACCGCTGCATCAGAAGCGGATAGTCCCTGAGCCAGTAATCCGGCGAGAATGCCGGTGAGCACATCCCCTGATCCGCCTGTTGCCAGTCCTGCATTGCCCGTCGGATTGATATAGAGCTCACCGCTGGGCAGGGCAACAAGCGTGGGTCCGCCCTTGAGAACAATGACCTTGTTCCATTTTTGGGCTAATTCGGGCAATTCAAACCTCATATCCAGAACCTCTTTGGGAGATTTGCCCAGTAACCTCCCCATCTCTCCGGGATGAGGAGTGATGATCATTTCTCCACGGTAGTTGATCATGGGATCGAGATTCTGGGCGCTGAGATTCAGTCCATCGGCATCCAGTACCATGGGAAGATCCAGTTGATTCAACAGCTGATAAACCAATTCTCCGGTTCTTGCATGCTGACCCAGGCCAGGACCCAGAGCGATGGCAGTCTGTTGTTGCACATGATTGAGAATAGGTTCGAGATGATCGATGTGCAAATAACCGCTATCGGCATCATCAAAGGGCCAGGTGACCACTTCGGTCAATTTGCTCTCAAACACAGCATTGAGACTGGCCGGAACGCACAAATAGACCAACCCGGCTCCGGAACGCAAAGCCGACATCGATGAGAGCATGGCCGCTCCGGTGAGCCCTTGTGAGCCGGCAATCACCGCCACGGTTCCCACCCGGTTTTTATGAACATCTGATTGGCGCAGAGGTAACAATAACCGGATTTCATCCAACCCGGGTTCAAAGACATGACTGGACATCTTGCTCACCAGTTCCTGAGGCATGCCGATGTCAATGATTTCAACATCTCCGGCATGTTCCCGTCCCGGAGAAAATAACAATCCCCGTTTTTTCAGCGCCATTGTGGCTGTCGCTGTAGCTCGTACAGCTGTGCCTTCAACCTGACCGGTATCCGCATTGACACCGGTTGGAATGTCCACTGCAATGACCGGAACCTCGAAATCATTGATTTGTTCAGCCGCTTTTTCATACAATCCGCGCAGAGCTCCCTTGACACCTGTTCCCAGCATGGCATCGACAATGAGTTGAGGAGGGTGCACATCTGTTTTCGGCAAATCTTTGATAAAGTCAATGGCTTGTCCCATTTTTTCGATAATTTCGAGGTTGGTCAGTGCATCCCCCTTGATTTTGTTCCGGTCTCCCAGGACAAACACGCGGACCTGATAGCCGGCATTGATGAGATGACGGGCAACGACAAATCCATCGCCGCCATTATTCCCCACTCCGCAATAAATCCACACAGGATCATACCCCGGTGTAAGATAATCCCGGACAAGGGAAAACACTCCTCTTCCGGCATTTTCCATCAATACAATACCGGGGATATGGTAATCATTGATCGATGATGTATCCATTTTTGCCATTTGATCGGCGGTAACAATGGTTTGCATGATTAAACCTCGGTTTCTTCAAGAATGATCACCGCAGCAGCAAACGCTGTGCTGTGCGTAAGGGTGATATGAATTTTCAGCGGTTCGATCTGAGATCTCAGATCACCCATGATATTGACCCCGGGCTTGCCATTGGCATCATTATAGACTTCCATATCCTGCCAGTGAAAGGGGGATTGAATGTGGCCGGGCAGGGCTTTGATCATGGCCTCTTTGGCAGCAAAACGTACAGCCATCGAAGAGACCGAGTCGGCTTTATTGCGACAATAGTCGAGTTCATTTTTTGTAAACAATCGTTCCACAAAACGATCACCACGTCTGGCAACAATATTCCGAAAACGATCAATGTCTACCACATCGATCCCCATACCGATAATCATTGACCTTCCTTTCATAGTGCATGAATATAGGATTTCCGTACCAATTAATCAATACAGATCGATAGATCTTGGGCACTATTTGATAACAGCAAAAAGGTTAAAATCCATTCAAATCACAAAGAACTTTTACTTGATTGTTAGACAAAATTGCGCTATTTTTTTAAAACCTATAAAGTACTCGGTGCCATGGATCAACCATCAAACACAGACCTTATACAAAAGGCGCTTCAAGGGGATCAAGTTGCCTTTGCCGATATCGTGGAAAAGTATCGCGGCAAAATCTATGGATTGATTTTGCGAATGGTCAAAAACCGCGTAGAAGCAGAGGATTTGACGCAGGAGACCTTTATCAAGGCGTTCAATTCTTTAGCCACCTTTAACTCGGACTATGCCTTTTCAACCTGGCTTTACAAAATCGCGGTCAACAACTGTATCGATCATTTTCGCAAAAAACGCCTAAAGACGTACCCCATTGACACGCCTATACAAGTCAAAGATGGTCAGGTCCAGCGAGATTTTGCGGACCCCCAT
Source organism: Candidatus Zhuqueibacterota bacterium (assembly GCA_014728115.1). Lineage (GTDB taxonomy): Bacteria > Zhuqueibacterota > Zhuqueibacteria > Residuimicrobiales > Oceaniaggregativiventaceae > Oceaniaggregativivens. Next base: position 164,261 of record WJME01000304.1, read on the forward strand.
ATGGTAGGCCCGGAAAAAAAACTGATTTCCAAAGAGCGAAACAGCCTGATTGAGGATGCCATCGCCGAACTGCCCGAAAAATACCGGCAGGCCATCATACTGCGTCACTCTAAGGACCGTTCCTATGAAGAAATCGCCGAAGCACTGGACATTCCTCTTGGCACAGTCAAGGTACGCATCTTTCGGGCCCGCGAAATGCTCAAAAAAGCCTTGCGTGACCAATTACGACCCTAATCTCCATGATCGATACGAAATAATCTGCCACTCCCGGACCGAAAAATGATCTCGACGCTGTGAGGATATCCTCCTCGGCCCATTTTTTTATGGAATGGCATTCGCCTGTCCCCATTGATTTCGGAAATCGACTTTACCGACTCTTTGAAATAGATCCTGGCTTTTGCGCCCTGCTGATGATCCTTGTTGACAAATAACAGAAAAGACTGGTCACCGGCACCCGTGAACAGGGAAACGAGCAACGGAGCGCCCTCTATATGATCGATAGGAACCTGATATCTTGAGGTGTTTTGTAAAGTGTCATAGTCACTATGAAATACAGTCACGAGTTCAAGGGCAGGAATCAATCGATAAATAGGGGCAAGGTCATGATTAAGCGATCTCACTGCAGAATAAACGTCTGTCGGCCGTCCTCTATCATCGATCAAACCGAATTCAGCATCATCTAAATCACTTTCTGTCAGTGAATAGGGATAAAAGATCAACCCTTTGGCTCCGAATGCCAGGCCACAAAAGATCTGAAATCGAAGATGAGAAATAGTCGGCTCGGGGTAGACACTGTAAGAGGCCGTCAGACAGGTCGTTAAAAAAGGAATCTGTTGTGTCTCACTGATTCGCCGAAACATTTCCAAAGTCGAAAAATAGTCATCGCGCAGCCCAAAATCCTGAATAGGAAAATACATACAGGCATACTGGTTCGGTCCCAGAGAATCCAAAGCAGTACTGAGAAAGGCTTCAAATGCTTCACTGCCGCTCATATCTTTGAGAGGTGAAGGAAAAGTGGCTAAAACCGGATGGGAAGGATCCTTTTGTTGCAAAGAATCGATCAAAAGAGACAATCGGGGATAGAGATCGACATCAGGAGCATGGATCGGATAATATCCTGCGAATGCAGGATGCGTTCCCAGTTCAAAGACGACACTATCCAGCCACATCCAGGTGGAATCGGCTCCTTCGATAAACCGGGTCACACGAGAATCATTGATGTACAATTGCAGATCTGTACTATCAGCCAGATTAAGAGCTTTCACATTCGCATCAGGCCCAAACCCATTGAATGCATGATCGAAACCGGCCTGGCGAAGCATCAAGAAACGGCCTTTGTCTAACGGATTTGAAGCGGGTCCGTAAAAAGCGATGACAGGGAAAGAAGAAATGGGTACTGATTTTTCACAGGCAAAAAACATAAAGAATGCCTGCACCAGCGCCAGTAAGATGACACGTATCCGTTGATCCACGGCCCTCTCTTTCGTTTCTGCTCCTCATACTGTCTCGTTACAATATAGCCAAAAAATCAACCATGATGCAAGGAGAATTTCAAAATTGTAACAAAGAACTATTTTCATATCGCTTTGGATTTTGGTTGAAGGGGTTTTTATTTTTTGTATATTAGAGAGAGCAAATTCTTCTGACGGAAGGGGTAAGCAATGCATTTAAAACTTTTTAAATGGATTTTGGCGGGACTCGTAACCACGACCCTTTACTGCGGATCATCGCCGGAGAAAAACATTACCATATCACAAACCAATCCCTATTATTTTGATTACAAAGGCCAGCCCATCCTATTGCTGGGTGGATCGGATGAAGACAATCTTTTCAATCATCCCGCTCTGTTGCAGAAAAATCTCGCTATACTCGCTGATGTGGGAGGGAACTATATTCGCTGCACCCTTTCATGCAGAGATTCCGGAAACGTATGGCCTTTTCTGAAAACCGACAAGGGTCTGTATGACCTGGAGCGGTTTAATCCTGAATACTGGCAAAGATTAGAACATTGTTTGCAACAAGCCGAGCAAAAAGATATTATCGTTCAAATCGAGCTATGGGCGACATTTGACTTTTATCGTGAAAACTGGATTGTCAATCCCTTCAACCCTGCCAACAATATCAACTATGACACCACAACCACACGACTTGAAACCATTTGGCCCTTTCACCCCGCTCGCAAGCCGCAGCCATTCTTTTTCAGTGTACCGAAAAAGAATAATGACGAGATCCTGCTCAGTTATCAACTCGCATTCATGGAACGGGTCATGCAAACCTGTCTGGATTATCCGAATGTGTTGTATTGTTTGGATAATGAAACCCGTGCTCCAGCAGAGTGGGCATGGTATTGGGCAGAACAGCTTTATCGTATCGCCGATCACGCCGGCAAGCGTATTCTGGTCACGGAAATGTGGGATGCACATGATCTGCGTGATGACGAGCACAAGCGCACCTATATGTATCCTGATTTGTTTTCATTTTTCGACATTTCTCAAAACAATTGGCAAGAGGGCCAGGCCCATTATAATAACGGCTTGTGGATACGACGGGAGGTAACAAAGAATGGCGGCGCCAGACCGCTGACCAATGTCAAAGTCTATCATCGTCGTCATGGCGGGTTACCCAATGAACCCAGTGTGGGGCTCGATCGCTGGTGGCAAAATATCTTTATCGGCTGTGCCAGCACGAGATTTCACCGGCCAACCGGGGGTACCGGACTGGATTCGTTATCCCGCCAGGCGATCCATGCTGCAAGAACGTTTACAGATGAATTTTCTATCTTTGCCACGAGTCCGGCCCCGGAATTGCTGCTGAATCGCCAGGCGAACGAAGCGTATTGCCTGGCATTGCCTGAACAGGTTTATGCGGTCTATTTTCCGTCCGGAGGAGAGGTTGATTTACAACTGGAGCCAGAAATCGCATCGACCCACCGCTGGTTCGATCCCCAAACCTCCACGTTCAGGGATCCTGTTGAAACGGGTATACAAAAAGAAATCACGTTGACCAGCCCGGATACACTGCAACCCTGGTTGGTGCTCGTTGAACGAACCGATAAATAGTTGTTATTCTATCATATTTCCAGGAGGCTGCATGGCGTTGCAACAAAAAGAGATCCAACATACTATCGATTTGTTAGATCCCTATCTGCAGAATAAATTGCTACCGTTTTGGCTAAAGTCCATAGATCATGAAAAAGGCGGATTTCTCTCATATTTTGATCGCGATGGTAATCCTACGGGGAAAACCGATAAAACCCTGATCTGTCAACTACGCATGATATTTACCTTTGCCAGTGCCCATCGGGCTGGGTATGGTTCAGGGGAATACTTGCAAGCAGCAAAGCAAGGGGTCGAGTTTGCTATCGATCACTTTTGGGATAAACAGTATGGTGGCTGGTACTGGATCGCCGACCGCAACGGCAAAATTCTGCACGATAGCAAGGTGATGTATGGTCAGAGTTTTGGGGTCTATGCCATGTCTGAATATGCCCTGGCTTCCGGAGACCCTCTGGGAAAAGAATATGCCAATCGTTCCTTTGATATCATCCAGCGTAATGCAGCAGAAGCGAGCTCGGGAGGATATTGGGAAATGTTCAAGCGTGACTGGAGTTTAAAACCCGGCGGCGCCTATGGAGGTGACCGCAAAACATTCGATGTACATATGCACCTCATGGAAGCCTTTACCACCCTTTATGAGCTCACCGGTAATGTGGTGCATCAACGCAAGCTGGAAGAAATGATTCGATTGCTCACGGGTAAAATGCTTTTCCCGGAACATAAAACCGGTATTGCCCAGTTCGACGTAGACTGGACTCCCCTTCCCGCCATTCTCTTCCGGGATGTCTGGGGCTCGGATCGGGACACCAATACAGGTGAACGGCCCCTGGACAATACCAATTATGGTCATAATATCGAATTTCTCTGGCTGCTGACCCATGCGTTGAATATATTGCAGCAAGACACCCAACCCTACAAAGAAACCCTGCGCAAGATGGCGGATCAAGCCTTTGAATATGGAGTGGATTGGGAGCACGGGGGTATTTTCGTCGAAGGCCCCAATAAAGGTCCTGCAACCCAACGGCTGAAAGAATTCTGGCAACAAGCCGAAGCCTGGGTGGGATTCCTTGAAGCCTGCCTGGTACTCGAGGATGATAAATACTGGAGTGCCTTTAAACAGGTTTTCGAGTTTATTTGGGATCACGGCATCAATCATGAGGTCGGCGAGTGGTATGCGCTGCTTGAACGGGACGGCCGGGTGAAATGGGATTATCTCGGTCACGAATGGAAAATCAACTATCATACGGTTCGGGCAACCATTCAAACCCTGAAACGGTTACGACAATTATCTGAAAAATGATCCTTCCTAAAATACATTCATGACAAAATAGCCTGTCGATCAAGACCGGACAAATCCTTCTCTGATTGACAGGCTAATTTCTCACGCTCCCCCAAATCCTGCAGAGCACGGAGAAACACACCAAAGTTATATATATCAAATGGCATTTCAGGTTTGGAAAATTTCAGACGTATTCATTCGAGTGGGAGTACAGCCCGTGCTAGCCGAACAGCCATGTCTGTTCGGCTAGCAATTGAAATAGAACCATTGTTTTTATCGGTCGACCTCCTCCTGGCTCATTCACAAATAAGACTTTTTATTTGATTTATTTAAAAATTTTTATATATTTTGTGTCATCCATTCAAGATAGCATGATTTTTTCGGATTGTGAGATATTTTGATCACCGGCATGCCGCTTTACGTTATCTGACAATCTTTTACAATGACATACCAGATTTGTATTGACAGGTATAGTCAATTACACGTATTATACAAAAGATCCCCAATCATATCTGGCATCTGCACAAGCATTTTTTTGAGAACCCTTTGGATTCGTTAGAGTTTAAATAGTAAAGCTTTTAAAACAGATATAATCCATCAACAAGATTAACGAGGTGACCCGCCATGAGCAAAGAGAAAAAAGAGTCTGCCGCCAATGAGAATAAAGGACTCGACCGGCGAGACTTTTTGCAAGGCTCGGCAACATTGCCCGTATTGGGGCTATTTGGCTATGCCTTGCACAAAAAAGCGAGTTATGACAAAGCGCTTAGGGAAGAAAAAGTTGCTGAAGAGCAGGTACAAGAAGATCTGCAACCCTTGAATATTGCCCTCCTGGGAGCAGGGGAGCAAGGATATGTATTGCTCAATGCCATGCTTAAATTGCCCAATCTGAATTTCAAGGCTGTCTGTGATATATGGGAAGAATTTAATCTGAAAAAGACTGTCAATATATTGGGCAAGTACGGTCACGAGGTCAACGGCTATGTTGATTATCGTGATATGTTGGAAAAAGAAAAAGATCTGGATGCCGTGGTCATTGCCACACCCGATTTTTGGCACGCCGAGCATGCTATCGCGTGTATGGAAGCCGGGCTGGATGTCTATTGTGAAAAAGAGATGTCCAATACCCTGGAAGGAGCACGCAAAATGGCGGAAGCTGCCCGTCGTACCGGCAAGCTGCTGCAGATCGGACATCAGCGCCGCAGCCATCCCAAATATATACACAGCTATGAACATCTGTTGACCGAAGCAGAAATTCTCGGGCGCATCATCACGGTGAATGGCCAGTGGAACCGATCTGCACAACCCCAGCGAGGCTGGTCCTCACGGTACGAGATTCCTCAGGATCGTCTAAAAAAGTACGGTTTCGACAATATGCGTCAATTCCGTAATTGGCGTTGGTTCAAAGGCCTTGGTGGTGGCCCCATCGTCGACCTCGGATCACATCAGATCGATATCTATAACTGGTTCCTGGGATCAAACCCGGTATCTGTGAGCGCTCGCGGAGGCCACTTGTACTATCCCAAGGATACACACGAATGGTATGATACGGTGATGGTCATTTACGAGTATGAAACACCAAAGGGACCTGCTCAGGCTTTTTACCAGACTCAAACCACCAACAGCAGCCAGGGATATTTTGAAACGTTTATGGGTGATCAGGGAACCCTGGTGATATCAGAATCAGGAAGCCGCGGCTCTCTGTACCGCGAGCCCACTGCTCCGGCATGGGATGAATGGATCCGAAAAGGATATATCTCTCCTCCGAAAATCCAGGAAATGCAAGCAGAATCAGAAGCAGTGCTGGATGTACGTGAAACCCTGGCTCCGGATGAACATAAAATTCCGATCGTGTTCAACGATCCCTATCATCTACCGCATTTAAGCAATTTCTTTAATACGGTACGCGGTCTCGAGACCTTGAATTGCCCGGCAGAAATCGGTTACGAAACCGCCGTGGCGGTACTCAAGGTCAACGAGTCCATCGAAGCCAATCGCAAACTGCCATTTTCCGAGGACGAATTTCACGTCTGATTAAAATCAGCCAACGAATCTGTTCAACCATAAAGGAATCAGAGAATCATGAAAACACGAGAACTTTCTCAGCTACAGATGATCGCCATGGTGATCTTGCGCGTTATGATCGGTTGGCATTTTCTGTATGAAGGAATTGCAAAACTGATGAAGGGGAATTGGTCTGCCTCCGGGTTTCTGATGCAGTCAAAAGGCATATTTGCACCCATATTTCACTGGATGGCAAACAACCCTTCCATACTGAATATCGTCGATCAACTCAACATCTGGGGCCTTATCCTCATCGGCCTCGGCCTTATCGTCGGCGCCTTTACCCGCACCGCTGCCGTGGCCGGAATGGGACTGATCCTGCTCTACTATCTCTGCAACCCTCTGTGGGTCGGTTATTACTATTCGATCCCTTCGGAAGGGAACTATCTCATTGTCAATAAAAACCTGGTAGAATTTGCGGCCCTGTTCGTGATTGCAGCGAGTCAAACCGGATTTTACGCCGGCCTCGATCGCATCATTCACAAACTATTACACCGCAAAAAAGCCTGACCCTGTTTAAAAAGGGCATCCGGACTCGGATGCCCTTTTTTTTATGCACCTTTTTGTTTCGTGTAATACCGGCCTGCACCTCACTTTTTTCTCTTTTTCATCTCTAATTTCATCTTGCATTTATCCGCATAATGATGTTTATTTACTAGTCCTCCGGAACAGCGAAAATCATTATCGGAAATACACTATGAAGATTGGAGATCTGGGTAAAAAAGCAGCACCGTTTATGAGTCTGATCGTCATGGCGATCCTCCTCAGCATTCTCTCCCCCTATTTTTTAACCGTGAATAATCTTTTTGCCATTGCCCTGCAAATGTCTGTGGTCGCCATATTGGCCATCGGACAGATGAAGGTCATTATTTCCGGAGGAATCGATCTCTCCGTGGGTTCTGTGCTGGCTCTGTGCGGAATCGCGACATCGATGATGATGGCGAACGGCCTCCCCGTGAGTGTAGCTGTTCTTTTAGGACTGGGAATCGGTATATTCATAGGTATACTGATGGGTGCAGTGATTGCCTATGGTCATCTGCCGCCGTTTATCGCGACACTCGGGGTGATGGGAATTGCCAGGGGGGCTGCCCTTTTGCTCACCGGTGGTGTACCGGTGTTTGGTTTGCCAGAATCATTCGCATTTCTCGGTGGCGGAACCCTGCTCGGCATTGTCCCTGTGCCTGTCATCTTTACCTTACTGGCAGCTATCGCTGCGCATATTCTCCTGACACGCTCACCGTTTGGACGTCATATCTATGCCATAGGCAGCAATAAAACCGCTGCCAGCTTGTCCGGCATTCCGGTTAACAAAGATCTGGTTCGAATCTATGCCATCAACGGTCTCTTGTGTGCTCTGGGAGGAATATTGCTGGCATCCCGTCTCAACTCCGGACAACCGACTGCAGGCACCGGCTATGAGCTCGATGTCATTGCTGCCTGTGTTATCGGAGGCGCGAGCTTGAGTGGCGGCGAAGGTACCATTGCCGGCGCGATTATCGGCGCCCTCATCATGGGTGTGTTGCGTAACGGTTGTAATCTGCTCGACATCTCTGCTTTCTGGCAACAAATCGCCATTGGCACCATCATCATTGCAGCTGTGTTTGCCGATCAATACCGCAAACACAAGGCAGCGAGACTCGTCTAATTCTTGATCCGTAAATTGTGGAGTTATCATGATCAAAAAAGTTTTTGTTCTCTTGTTATGCACTCTCATACCCTTGATATCCTGCCAAAACCCATCTACCAGCGATAAACCCAGGATTCTGGTTTCGCCTAAAGGATTGGTCCTCTCGTTTTGGCTATCCGTGAAAGCAGGTGCTGAAAAAGCCGGTAAAGAAATGAATGCCGAAATCATCTGGAAAGGACCCTCATTGGAAACGGACATTGCCGGTCAGATCGATATCATCCAGGATAATATCAATAAAAGAGTCGATGCCATTGTCGTGGCAGCCTGTGATGCCACGGCCCTGGTGCCCATCCTCGAGCAGGCGGATCGGGCAGGCATTCCGGTCATCACCATCGATTCAGGGATCAATTCAGCGGTCCCCAAATCTTTCATCGCGACCGACAATGTCATGGCCGCCGAAAAAGCAGCCGACGTGCTCGCTCGACTCGTGCATGAAAAAGGCGAGGTAGGCATGATCCCCTTTGTCCCCGGTGCTGCAACATCGATCATGCGCGAACAAGGCTTTAAAAAAGGACTGGCAAAATATCCGGATATGGAACTCGTCTCTGTACAATATTCCCAGACCAAAGTCGAACAAGCCATGGCGGTCACCGAAGATATGGTCACTGCACACCCGAATCTCGCCGGTATTTTTGCTGCTAATGAAGCCGGCACTGTGGGCTGTGCCCAGGCATTAAAGAGCCGGGGACTGGCCGGAAAGGTCAAACTGGTAGGATTCGATGCGTCTGAAAACGAGCTGCAAGCTCTGAAAGACGGCACCGTCGATGCTCTGATCGTGCAAAATCCTCATAAAATGGGCTATCTGGGTGTAAAAACCGCTATGCAGGTCCTGAACGGTGAACCGGTGCAGGAACGCATCGATACCGGAATCATGGTCATCACCCGTAAAAATCTCGAGACACCGGAAATACAAGCCCTTTTGAATCCGCCGGAATGAGAAATTTAAAATCGTGCCATGACCTGTTTTCAACAGGGAACAATCAACCGTGACTCGACGTATAAAACACCACATGACGGAAAAAGAGTATTGATTTCCATGCATGCTTTAACTATATTTGATTGCGACCACAACATGGGGACGAATCTGGTTTCGACGGGATCTGAGATGTTAGTGGATGCATGCCGAGGTTCTCGGAATCCTCGTAAAATAGCCGGGACCTAAAATTAAATGCAGATGATTACAACTATGCATTGGCTGCGTAAATAACGCAACCACGTTCACTATCTTTCGTGTCTGCTAGGGTGATAGATGAACGTCGATTATAGCGGACTAGCTGTGTTCCTCGCCTGAGGGAAGGCAGCGAAACCTTTTTCAGGCTGGACTCTTTCCGCGTCGTTCCTTTCGCTACGATAGAGTCGAGATCATAAAAGGAACTATGCATGTAGATTCCGCTATGGTCCGTTTCTCGGACGTGGGTTCGACTCCCACCGTCTCCACTCTTATAAGCCCATCTGATCATATTGATCATTGATCAGATGGGCTTTTCTTTTTTGGGGTATAGATTATTAATTGTTTGTATGCATTTGATGACTAGAATGCAAAAGTCAAAGTCAATCCCCTGCAGGGCCCATGTTTGTAATTGTTGTTGCGTTTTATTTGTCAACTCTATATCTTGTCAATGTTTTCCTCTCAATTCAAGCGAGGCTCGTGATGAAAATCGAATCCATCAAACTCTTGAATTATAAATTATTTCAAGATGTTTATATTTCAGACATTCCCAGGTTTTGCGTCATCGTGGGGGCAAACGGTACAGGGAAATCCACGCTTTTTGATGTTTTTGGTTTTTTAAAAGATTGCTTGACGTTTAATGTATCCAAAGCCTTGCAGAGCAGAGGTGGGTTCAACGAAGTGGTCTCACGTGGGCATGCAAAAGAAGATATTCAGATTGAAATCCAATACCGCATGCCAATCACCGAAATTGAACGTCTGATCACATTCCACCTTGAAATTGGAATGGTAAATGGCCAGATCTGTGTGAAACGAGAAATTCTCAGGTATAAAAGAGGACCCTATGGATCACCATACCATTTTCTCGATTTTGCCAATGGAAGCGGATTTGCTATCACAAATGAAGAAGACTTTAAAAAAGAACAAGAGTTGAATCGGGAAAAACAAACTCTGAGCTCACAGGATATGCTGGCCATTAAAGGAATCGGTCAATTCCAACGCTTCAAGGCAGCCAGTGCGTTTAGACAATTAATAGAAAATTGGCATGTTTCTGATTTTCACATAAATTTTGCCCGTGGAAGTAAAGATATTGCGGGTTATGCAGATCATTTATCTGTCACAGGAGACAATCTGCAACTCGTCGCTAATAATCTTTATGAAAATCACAGAGATATCTTTTTGGATATCCTCAAACAAATGAAACAAAGAGTACCGGGTATCAGTGAAATCGAACCAGAGCCGACACGGGATGGAAGAATTTTATTAAAATTCAAGGATGGTTCTTTTAAAGATCCTTTTATTGATCGGTATGTCTCTGATGGTACAATAAAAATGTTCGCCTATCTCGTTTTATTGTATGATCCATCCCCTTTCCCGCTGTTGTGTATCGAAGAGCCTGAAAATCAACTTTACCCGAAACTATTATGGGAATTGGCTGAAGAATTTCGAGATTATGCAAACCGCGGGGGCCAGGTATTTGTATCTACCCATTCACCCGAATTTCTAAATGCTACCAGACTGGAAGAAGTGTTCTGGCTAATCAAAGAGGATGGCTATACAAAAGTTAATCGCGCCCAGGATGATTCGCAAATCACAGCTTATATGGAGCAGGGCGATCAAATGGGCTATCTCTGGGACCAGGGTTTCTTTGTGGGGGCGGATCCTCAATGATGACTGTGGCTTTTTTTCTGGAAGAACCGTCTGCCCAAGAAATGCTAGAACAGATTTTGCCAAAAATTTTCCCAAAGGACGTCACAACAAGATTTGTCCGCTTTAGAGGAAAACAGGATTTGGAAAAAAATCTTGTAAAAAAAATCAAAGGATGGCAGGTTCCGAACACGAAATTTGTAATTCTAAGAGATCAAGACTCGGGCGATTGCATCCGGATTAAAACTGAATTGATAAATCTTTGTCATAAAGCAGGTAAAAGTGATGTACTCGTTAGAATCGCTTGTCGTGAACTGGAGAGTTTTTATTTAGGTGATCTTTATGCGATCGAAAATGCATTTGAGCTGAAAAATTTATCAAAAAAACAAAACACCCGAAAATTCAGAGATCCGGATAGGCTTGGCAATCCTTCAAAAGAACTGTTGAGATTAACACAACACAAATATCAAAAAGTGAAAGGATCCAGGGCAATATCTAGATATTTAAATCTAAAGTCGAATCGATCAAAAAGCTTTAATCACCTAATCAGTGGTTTGAAAAGGATCGTTGAACTCTAACAATAATCAACACCTTGATCCTCTCTCTTTTCGCAATTATTCATAAAGCAATTACTGGGAGGCAAAGATGAATTATCATTTACCCTTTATCTTTTTGTTTATTATTGGATCCCAGGCCTCGATCACTCTATCCTTCTCGTCCTCATTCAAAGATGATATAGAATTTTTAAGTAATCATACAACCGTGGAAATCCTGAGTTCACCGGATGGTTTGGCCAAAGTCGCTGTTTGTCCGGAATACCAGGGAAGAATCATTACCAGCACTGCCGGTGGGGACCAGGGCATCAGCTTTGGCTGGATCAACCGTGACCTCATCGCCTCTGGCGAAAACAACCGCCATTTTAATGCCTTTGGCGGCGAAGATCGGTTTTGGCTCGGGCCCGAAGGCGGACAATTTTCACTCTATTTCGCACCGCAAGATCCGTTCGACCTGGCACACTGGTTTACCCCTCCGCCGATCAATGAAGAACCTTTTCATGTCGTCAAGCAAACCGCCACCTCGCTGACCCTGGAAAAAGAGATGCGGCTGCAAAACTATTCCCGCGCCTTTTTTGAATTACTCGTGCAAAGAGAGATCAAACTCCTGGAAACCCAGGACATCACCTCTTTGCTGCAAACCGCATTGCCAGAGGACATCCAATATGTGGCATTCGAATCGGATAACCGGATCACCAACATCGGCTCTGCGCCCTGGCGCAAAGAAACCGGCTTGCTCTCGATCTGGATTTTGGGTATGTTCAATCCCTCTGACGGAACGACCATAGTCATTCCCTATCAACCCGGCCCGGAAGATGAACTCGGCCCTCTCATCAATGACCGCTATTTCGGCAAGGTTCCGGAGGATCGGCTCGTGATCGCAGAACGAACCATCTATTTCAAAGGGGATGGCAAACACCGCAGCAAAATCGGCTTGACCCAACAGCGGGCCCTGCCTGTTCTGGGCAGCTATGATAGCGCAAATGGTGTTCTCACGCTTGTTCAATACTCGATTCCCGGCGAGCCGCGCGACTATGTCAATTCCATGTGGGAGATCCAGGACAATCCCTATAGCGGCGATGCCATCAACAGCTATAACGATGGTCCGCCCGAACCGGGCAAAAAACCTTTGGGACCGTTTTACGAACTCGAAACTTCGTCGCCGGCTGCAGCCCTGAGCGAACAGGAAAGTCTGGCGCATCAACATCGCACCTTTCACTTTACCGGGGCGCGCGAATCCCTGGATCGCATCGCCCAAACAACTCTGGGTGTCGGACTGGATGAAATCGAATCGATCTTTTAGAAACGCTCTCTGCGGACCTCTGTTTGCTTTGAACGCTCTGCGTTAAAAGATCAGGGTCCATCGTCTTTTGGCATACGAACTTACGCAGGGTCGCAAACAAGACCGAGCTGCGCGGAGAAAAAACAACCTATATGATACCGACCGAAAACTGAAAGGAATCAAGAGTGGCTCAGCCGTTTCTGCAAATGAACAATATCACAAAAGCCTTTCCGGGCGTCAAAGCCCTGGATGACGTCCAGCTGCAGGTGAAAAAAGGTGAAATCCATGCCCTTTTGGGGGAAAATGGAGCGGGGAAATCGACCTTGATGAAAATTCTCAGCGGCGTGCACTCTCCTGATGGCGGTCAAATCGTATTGGACGGTGAACCGGCTTTGTTTTCCACGACAAAAGAGGCTGAACAGGCAGGCATTGCCATTATCTACCAGGAACTCAATCTCATCCCGCAAATGACGGTTGCGGAAAACATTTTCCTCGGCCGCGAACCGAAAACCCGGCTGGGGCTGGTCGACTATACCCGTATGCGACAGATGGCTGCTAAAGAACTCGCCTCCTTACAGACAGATATCAATCCCAATGATAAAATTGCAGATATACGTGTGGGCAAACAGCAACTGGTGGAAATCGCCAAGGCCCTTTCCCTGCATGCCAAAGTATTGATTATGGATGAACCGACCTCTGCCCTGAGCGATGCAGAAGTGCAAAAATTATTTGCCGTCATCAAAAGTCTGCGCGAAAAAGGGGTCGCCATCATCTATATCACCCACAAGCTGGATGAAATCTTTGCCATGGCAGACCGGGTCACAGTACTGCGCGATGGCAAATATATCAAAACCGTAAATGTCACAGATACCGATTCGGCCAGCCTCATCAATATGATGGTGGGCCGTGATCTGGAAGATCTGTTTCCCAAAATCGACGTCCCAATCGGTGAACAGGTCATGTCGCTGCAAGAACTGAGCGTCAAACACCCAATGCGGGAAGACCGGATGCTGCTTGAAAATATCTCCTTTGATCTGCATCAAGGAGAAATTCTGGGTGTGGCCGGACTCATGGGGGCAGGTCGCACAGAGTTGCTGCTTTCACTATTTGGAGCTCCTCCGGGGAAAATCTCAAAAGGCTCGCTAACCATCAAAGGACAAAAAGCCGATCTACAGTCACCGGTTCAGGCCATTGACAAAGGCCTGGCACTGGTCACAGAAGATCGCAAGACACAAGGATTGTTTTTGCAGCTATCGGTAAAAGACAATATTACGATATCGAGTTTGTCAAAGGCCGTCAGAAACGGATTTTTATCGCGTAAACAGGAAACCGAGCTGGTGAACCGCTATATGGACAAACTGGCCATCAAAGCGCCCAGTCTGGCCATGGCCGTGGAAAAACTGAGCGGCGGTAACCAACAAAAAGTGATCCTGGCAAAATGGCTGTTGACCGACCCCACCATCCTGCTTTTGGACGACCCGACGCGCGGTATCGATGTCGGCGCAAAAACCGAAATCTATAACCTCATCAATCAGTTTGTGGCCGAGGGTATGGCCATTATTCTTGTTTCCTCTGAACTTCCCGAACTCCTGGCATTGAGCGATCGCATTCTCGTCCTGAATCAGGGACGAATGACTGCGTTGTTGGATCGCAAACAGGCCACCGAACAATCCATCATGAGTGCTGCTACATCGGCCTGAAAAAATCAAAATAGCTCAAAAACGCATCAGGCTTGTAACTTTTTACAAGCCTGATGCGTTTTATAAATGAACACAGGCATAAAGCGATTGGACCAATGAAAAGCACTCGTTTTAAATGGCTCTTATCGAAATACAAGGATCCCGTTTATACGTATGCCTATTATTTTCTAGGCAATCGTTTTGATGCCGAAGATGTGTCTCAGGAAGTATTGATTCGATGCTGGCAACATCTGGATTCCATCAAGCTCGGAACCGCCAAGGCCTGGTTGTTTCGAACGACCAAAAACATGTGCATCGATTTTACACGTCGCCATCAGACCCGTCAGAAACATTTCGATACGAGAGATCAAGAATTTCTCGCGAATCTGCAAGATTCTGACAATGATAATTCTTCCATCGATGAAAACATGGTCAAAGAAGAACTGGATTTATTATTGGCAAAACTTCCTGACACCTATCGAACCCTTGTGATCATGCGGGAAATTCAGGGATTCAGTTATAAAGAAATCAGCGAATTTCTGGATATCCCCCTAAACTCGGTCAAAGTGTATTTGCACCGGGCAAGAAAAGGATTAAGGCATTTGGCAAAAAACAAAGAGTATCATCATGACCAATCAAAAAAATGACAGATGCTCCCCGGACCAGGATCGTCTCATACGGTACGCCTATGGCGATCTGCCCCTCTTTGCCAAACTCACGACCCGCAGGCATCTGAGTAAATGTCAATCGTGTCGCGCTGTCGTCGAGCAACACCGAATCATCTCGAAAAAGCTCAGCAAAAACCGTAAGCAGAATCTGCCACCGCATATCATGGCAGAGATCATGTCGCGAACCGGAGCTCAAGATCATAGCCAGCCCATCCCGTGGCGCACAGCGATCGCAACAGCAGCGATTATCGCTATTGTAACCGGATGGATGGTGATGGAAACTCCTGCACCACATCGTTCGCAACAATACTCCCCTGCGGAGGTATCGCAAGCCAGAGATCAGGTCGAAAAAGCACTGGGTATTCTCGGTGTGGTGATGGGGAATACATCTCAGGCAGTAAAAGATGATGTTTTGGACAAAGAGGTGGTCAACCCACTGGAAAAAAGTGTTGAAAAGGCTTTACAGCCATTGATAGACGGAGGGTCATCATGAAAAAGATTAGCGTATTTTTCATCATCGGTTTCATGTCTACTTTGGGGGTGGCGCAAGATAAGACATTTGAAAAGCTGCCCGGATTTGTGGATATGGGACAAATTTTAAACTTGCAAGAGGGCGAACTGACCACAGAAATTGAAATCAAAAATCCCTTGCTCTCGCTGGTTGCCAACATGAGTGAAGCCGAGGATAGTGATTTGGCCAAACTCTTGCGGGGCCTGGAATTGATCAAAGTCTATAAATTCGAATCCAGCGAAAGCAAACTGGACAATATCAAACAAAAGCTCGAATCCCTCGACTTGCAACTAAAAAAGAATAAATGGGATCAGTTTGTGAAAATCCGGGAAAAGGACCAGTATTCAAATATCTATATGATGAGCGGCGATTCCACGATCAACGGCCTGACTGTCTTTACAATAGATGGTAACGAAACCGTGCTCATCAACATTGTCGGGGATATCGACCTCTCTTCTATCGGCAAGATGGGTAGGAAATTCAATATCCCGGAACTGGATACCCTGGAGATGAAAAATTGACAGACAACAGCCGTTGACCATGACTCTGGTTAACGGCTGTTCAGTTGAGCAATTCTCCATTTTGCCCGTTAAAGCGAGTCCTCACCAATCCAGTCCCCCTGGCAAACCAGAACAGATATTGACCCTCCAGAAACGGACGTTCGGGATGATCGATATACATATAATCCACCCTCATCCTGATACAATTCTGAAACTCTCCGGCAGGGACATCGACGAGATCGATTGATTCGATATAATAACAAACCTTTATCCGATGGGTACTTTTGCTGCTATCTAGTCGGGTTTCTGTGCTTTCGAGGCAGGTTTGCTCTCCAATCGTAGCGGAAAATGGCCCAAGCGGCAATGGTGGATCGAACCGGAACGATGGAATAGACGGGATCCTGGGATCGAAGGAATGCACAAACACCTGACCCTTGTCACGCATGAGCTGTGCCTGGCTGTGATACTGACTGGAAGAATCACTTAGCACCATGTCAAAGCTATCTTTGTCATCCGACTCTTTTATCGAAATATAACCCAGAATACCGCTAAATTGTTTTATCACATTGGGATTCAGCGATAAATATTGAGCGGGCTGAAAAGAACTTTCACACATACAAAAGCCAATGAAAAAGATCAACATCATTTTCACTGGCAAAAAATGTAAAGCTCTGGTAAACATGATCAATCGTATACCATGACTCTAATGATTCCCATGGTTTTTCCGGTATTATCGCTGGTCGTGGTATCACTGATCGAGTGAACGGTCTTTACATCGTTTTCTCGGATATATTCATTGACCCTTTCATCCAGATCTTTGAGTTGATTGATGGTTTTAAAAATTTCCAGTTCTGCGGTAAAGGTAATCACATTAGGCATGGTTGACTTTATCCTTTTGTTTATAGTCTGACAATGCTTTTTTCAGAGTATTCCAGGCCAGCAATGCACATTTTACCCGCGTAGGATAGGCTGACACGCCTTGCATGGCCATCAACTCTTCCAGTTCGGGATCCAGAGCATCGATCTCGCCCTTGATCAATTTGGTAAACTGTTCGACAACCGCCTGAGCTTCCTCGATGGTCTTGCCTTTTACCGATTCGGTCAACAATGAAACGGAAGCCTGGCTGATGACACATCCCTCACCCTGGAACCGGATATCCTTGATGCGGTTGCCATCAAACGTAAAATCGATCGTAATTTCGTCACCGCAAAACGGATTCTTGGCATCCAAGTGTACATCGGGTTGCTCGAGTACGCCGCGGTTGCGGGGATTTTTGTAATGATCGAGTAATATTTCCTGATACAAATCGTCTAGAACCATTTTGAAAAGTATTCCTTTGCCTCTTTTAGGGCATCGACGAATCGGTCAATGTCCGGTTTGCTATTATAGAGATACAGGCTGGCCCGGGCCGTGGCAGGTACGCGGAATCGTTTCATGACCAGCTGTGCACAATGGTGACCGGAACGAATGGCGATCTTTTTCTGATCCAGCCAGGTCGCCAGATCATGAGCATGAATCTGGCCCAGCGTAAAAGAGATCGCAGCGCCCCGGTTTTCGAGCGGACCATAAATACGCAGATCATCCATATCCTGTAAACGCTGTAGTGCATAGCGCGTCAGTTCGGCTTCATAGTCTCGAATGACCTCGAGTCCGATCGCCGACAGATAATCGATGGCAGCACCGAGTCCGATGGCTCCGGCGATATTCTGTGTTCCCCCTTCAAATCGATACGGTAATTCATTCCAGGTGGATTCCTGATAGTCAACACTCTCGATCATGTCACCGCCGAACATCACGGGCTGCATTTCATTCAGACGCTCTTTTTTGGCATACAACACCCCGATACCGGTGGGCCCCACCATTTTATGTCCGGAAAAGCCATAAAAGTCCACATCCAGGCCCTGCACATCCACAGGTTGATGCGCCACTCCCTGGGCGCCATCGACTGCGACCGGCACGCCTTTTTCATGTGCCAGGGCAATGATCTCCGGCAAAGGATTGATCGTGCCGAGGGCATTGGAGATCTGTGTAACAGAGAGCAAACGCGTCCTGTCGGTGAGCAAATCGGACAATTTGTTCACATCCAGAGTGCCGTCATCCTCAAAACGCCAGTAGACCAGCTCTGCGCCACGGCGTTTGGCCACCATCTGCCATGGCACGATATTGCTGTGATGCTCCATCTCGCTGATCACGATGCGGTCACCCTCATTCACATGCAGATCGGCCCATCCATAGGCGACCAGATTCATAGATTCCGTGGTTCCGCGTGTAAAAATGATTTGTTCGTTTGAGGGGGCATGGATAAATTTGGCCACTTTGCTCCGCGCTCCTTCAAAGGCATTTGTCGCGCGCTCTGCCATATCATATGCACCGCGATGGGTGTTGGCATTGTACTGGCGATAAAAATCATTCATCGCCTCGATCACCACAGCAGGTTTCTGAGTCGTGGCCGCACTGTCGAGATAGACCAATCCCTCGTTTTTTGGATGAGTAAGAATAGGAAAATCACGCCGAA
>WJME01000030.1 GCA_014728115.1 Candidatus Zhuqueibacterota bacterium
GATGGAAACGGAATCCAGCCGGTCCTGCCTTTAATAAACATGAATATACAGACAGGCCAGCTCCGGGAATTTCGGGAACCAATTATGCGGCCAATTTTGTGGATTTTCTCGATCAAAAACCTAAAGACCAGCCTTTCTTTTTCTGGTACGGAGCCTATGAGCCGCACAGAAGTTATAAAAAGGGCATCGGTAAAGAACAGGGCAAAAGTATCGAGGATGTGGATCCGGCTGATTTTTATCCGGATGTTCCGGAAATCCGCAGCGATATCCTGGACTATGCCGTGGAAATCGAATGGTTCGATCAGCACCTGGAAAAGATACTGAACACCCTGGAAGAGCGGGGTGAACTGGAAAACACCCTGGTCGTGGTCACCTCGGATAATGGCATGCCTTTTCCCCGCGCCAAGGCGAATCTCTATGAATATGGCATTCACATGCCCCTGGCGGTCATGTGGCACAATGGCATTCCAGGCGGTCGCGTCGTGGATGATCTGATCAGCTTTACCGACTTTGCACCGACCTTTCTGCAAGCCGGTCAAGCCCCCATTCCGGAGATGATGACCGGAAAGAGTTTCCTCGATGTCTTGCGCGCATCCGGATCCGGACAGGTGGACGAATCCCGTACCCGGGCCTTTTCCGGACGGGAACGACATACGCATGCGCGTCCGAATAACTTTGCCTATCCGTCCCGCTCGATCCGTACCCCGGAATTTCTCTATATCTGGAACGTCAAACCCGACCGCTGGCCGGCCGGAAATCCGACAGGGTCGGGTGATCCGCAAGGGTACCACGATATCGATGCGTGTCCCACCAAGACCTTTTATCTGGAAAACCGCGAGCGGTTTCCTGTACTCACGGCCCTGGCTCTGGATAAACGTCCCGAAGAAGAGCTGTATAATATCAAGAATGATCCCAGCTGCCTGAAAAATCTGGCCGATCTTCCGGATTATCAGGAGACCAGACAACAGCTCCGACAAGAACTGCACGAGACCCTGCGCACCCAGGGCGACCCGCGCATGTTGGGCAACGGCGATATCTTTGAGAGCTATCCCCGCTATAGCCGCATGCGGCAGTTTCCGGGATTCAAGGAACGGGGAGAGTATAATCCCGAGTTTCAGTGATGAGGCAGAGGGCATGGGGCAGAGACAGAGTGACTGAGTGACTGAGTGAAGGAGAGTGCGGGACAGAGGGACTGGGTCATGACTGTCACCCCAGCTTGATTCCGCTGTCATCCTGGAAGGATCTTTGTCGGTGATCTCTGGAGCCGTGGAAATGCACGTTACCACCAAAAGGATCGATATGACCACCCTCGCAAACACCGGTCACCAAGTTCGATTCCAGAGATCGAGCATTTCCCACAAAGATGCTTACAGCATGACAGGATTGACCACACGGCCTCTACACCCACCCCAACTTTATTCCGTGCCGTGATTGGCTGAGATTCAAAAATTCAGTCAACTGGTGCTTGCATGAAAACAACTTTTTGATTATTATTATATACGAAATACATCTTTCAGATGATATGCACCTGACATGATGAGGACGTGCAGCATCACGGCAACAGCATGGACAAGCCATATTTGCCATCCCAGTGACCCGCTGCCCAAATCACCCCTCACAAATACTATTCAACTATCCTTTCTTGATCCTGAATTCAAATCGGGGAAGCGGAATGAGCAAAATGATAACCATTCTTGAAAGCAGACTTTTAATCTGGGCTCTCTTGCTGCTGGCATGTGCCGTCTGCACAGGTCAATCCCTCTATCCGTCACCTTTGGACGTCTTACCGCTAAACAGTAAAAACCAGATTCTCATAGCCTGCTCAGGTACACAAGAAATCGCCATTTTGGATGTTTCCACGACACGAATTGTCGACCGCATCTCTTTCCCGGATGCACCGCTGAGCTTGTGTAGCTCGGACGATGATAGCAAGTGTTTTGTGTCCACTCGCTCTGCCAATGGCAAAGTCTATGTCCTGGATCTCGATCGCAAAGAGATTTCGGCCAGCATCGACGTCGGACACACCCCCACAGCCATGGTCCGGGCCAACCAGGCGAATAAACTCTATGTGTGCGATCGCTTTAGCAATCAGGTGAGTGTCGTCGATCTCGATAAGCTCAAAGTCACGTCCTTTATCAGCGTCCAGAGAGAACCCATAGCTGCCGTTCTCACAGCGGATGAAAGTCTGTTATTTGTCGCCAATCATTTACCCTATGGACCGGCAAACCTGGGAAATTCCAGTGCCACAGTACAAGTCATCGATACGGCTACAGAGCAGGTCATACAAACCATTGCTTTGCCCAATGGCTCGTCCGGTGTGCGCGATATGGCCGTGTCTCCGGATGGCAAGTTTATCTATGTTACCCATATTCTCGGGCATTACCTCGTCCCCACCACTCAGCTTGAGCGCGGCTGGATGAACACCAACGCCCTGACGATTATCGATGCAAACCGTCAGGCCTGGCTCAATACCGTACTCCTGGATGATCTCTATCTGGGTGCGGCCAATCCCTGGGGAGTGATGTGCAGTGAGGATGGCGAGCATCTGTATGTGGCTGCATCCGGAACGCACGAGATCATTAAAATCGACCGCACCGGTCTGCATGAAAAATTGCAGCAGGTTATAAATGCTCCTCAGGGAGCGAAATCCATCCTGCAGGTGCAAAATAATCTCTCTTTTCTGGTCGGATTAAAGGAACGTATTGCGCTCAAAGGCAATGGACCGCGAAACCTGGCCTTGCTGGGATCCAATCTCTATATTGCAGAATATTTCAGCAACAGCATCGGTGTGCTGGATACACAGAGCCGGCACGCCCGGTCGGTTGCCCTGGGAGGAGCCTCTGAGCCGGATCTGGTGCGCAGGGGAGAGATACTGTTCCACGATGCCAAAGACTGTTTTCAGCAATGGCAGAGCTGCGTCAGTTGTCATCCCGATGCGCGGGCTGATGGATTCAACTGGGACTTGCTGAATGACGGCATGGGAAATCCCAAACAGGTGAAAAGCCTGGTCCTGAGCCACAAGACGCCTCCGGTTATGATTTCTGGTGTGCGGCCACGCGCAGAGGTCGCCGTGCGGGCAGGTATAAAATATATTCAATTTGCCGTGCTTCCGGAAGAGAGTGCCGAGGCCATCGATGCCTATTTACAATCACTGGAGCCGGTTCCGAGTCCGTATCTCGTAAACGGCAAGCCGGGCGAGTCTGCTCAACGGGGTAAAGCCGTATTCGAAAAAGCAGCCTGCTCGAATTGCCATTCCGGTCCTCTGTTCACCGATTTGAAACCATACGATCTGGGTATGGCGACCGGGCAGGACAAGGGCGTAGCATTTGATGTGCCGACTTTACGAGAGATCTGGCGTACCGCACCGTATATGTTTGACGGACGGGCTTTGACGCTGCGGGAGGTCCTGGTCGAGCATAATCCCGATGATAAGCATGGTGTGACGTCCGGACTGAGTGACCAGGAAATAGCCGATTTGATCGCTTATCTTCGATGTCTTTAGCACGCACCCATCACCCGGCTTTCAAATGGCAGAAAATTCGTGGGTGGCCATCTGCACATTTTAATAACAGGTGAAATGAAAATGGGATATAAATTTTCTGTAATTTCTTTTTTTCTGTTTGCGGGCACATTGCTTTCACAGTCTGCCATTACACCCCTCCGGCCAGGAAATGGAACCACGATAAATGAAATCGTCTTTGTTACCCGCAAATTTGCCGAGGATGGCCATTGGTATGCCAACTTTGGCTATTTTGCATCCGATGCTGACCACAAGGCCTATTCCAGGGGAGGACGTCTGGCCAAACTCGATTTGCGGACCGGCAAACAGACCACGCTCTTTGCCGATGACAATGGCACGTTTCGCGATCCCCAGGTGCATTATGATGGTAAACGCATCGTTTTTTCTTACCGCAAGTCCGGACAGGATTATTTCCACCTTTATGAAACAGATGTCGAGGGCAGTTATTTGCGACAGATCACCGACGGGCCCTATTCCGATATCGAGCCGGTTTATCTGCCCGACGGCGATATTCTGTTCGTTTCTTCCCGCTGTAACCGCTGGGTGAACTGCTGGGCCACACAGGTGGCGGTATTGTACCGCTGCAAATCCGATGGCAGCGATATGGTGCAATTGTCTGCAAATATCGAACATGACAACACTCCCTGGGTTCTGCCGGACGGCAGGATCATGTATACCCGATGGGAGTATGTGGACCGCAGCCAGGTTCATTTTCATCATCTCTGGTCCATGAGTCCCGACGGGTCGCGGCAGTCTGTGTTGTTTGGCAACCAGCACACCAGTGTGCCGCAAGCCTGCCTGCTCATCGATGCCAAGCCCATTCCTGGCAGCGATGATATTGTTACGGTTTTCTCACCCGGTCACGGCCGGCGCGAGCATGCCGGTCATCTGGCCAGGATTTCACTACAAGCGGGTCCGGATCAAAAAGAAGCCCTCGAATTCATCTGGAAGGGTGAGGATAATGAATATATTTATGATCCTTTTCCGCTTTCATCTGAACTGTTTCTGACGACCACTGGCAAAGCCTTGTCTCTGATCGATGCACAGGGTCACAAACAGGATTTCTATTCCCTTTCCTCGGCCGAACAAAAAGAGGGATACCAGATTTTTGAGCCCAGACCGGTTATCGGGCGACCGCAGGAACCCGTGATCGCTTCGGCATTACATCCAAAGCGGGAAGAGGGGTTTATGCTCGTACAGGATGTCTATCAGGGCAGGAACATGGATGATCCTGTGCGCGGAAAAATCAAAAAACTGTTGATTCTCGAAACCCTTCCAAAGCCCATCAACTATACCGGCGGCAACGAGCCCCTGACCTATACCGGTTCGTTCACTCTGGAACGGATTGTCGGCACCGTACCGGTAGAGTCTGACGGATCAGCGCATTTCAGTCTGCCGCCCAACAAGAGCTTTTTGTTTGTTGCATTGGATGCCCAAAACCGCGCCGTGCAAAGAATGAAGAGTTTTACATCTGTGATGCCGGGCGAAACCGTTACCTGTATCGGTTGCCATGAGCACCGTACACTCGCGCCGGCGAACACCAATCCCTATCCGATTGCCAGTCAAAAGCCACCGGCACAACCGCAAGCGATTGCAGGGATACCCGAGGTGATCGATTTTCCGCGTGATATCCAGCCCATACTGGACGAGCATTGTGTCCGCTGCCACAATCCGGCAAACCGGTCCGGAGGCATCCTCCTGACGGGCCACAGGGGTCCTGTCTATTCTCATAGTTATTTCAATTTACTTGCCCGGTTTCAGGTGAATGATGGCCGCAATCAGTATGAACCACTCAACGAACCCGGAAGGGTGGGGGATACATCCAGTCCGCTCATGCAAAAGATCGATGATCATCATGGCCAGGTCGA
>WJME01000305.1 GCA_014728115.1 Candidatus Zhuqueibacterota bacterium
GGTTATCGAACCCCTTGCAGCTATTGGTATTTCCTGGAATAAATAAAAAAGGTGGGCAACGATGAACCGTTGCCCACTTTTTTATTATAGAGTTTTTTCAAAGTAGGCTGAGGATATTGTTTTAAAATCGTGACTGGTAAAGCTCACGACCTTGAATCCCGGCAGGTCAGTCCAGCTGATCAATGATGGAGCTCTTTTTTGAGGAGACATTTCTTTCAGACCAAAGCTTACGATCGATTTTGCCTCGAAAGGTATTCCTCCGGTATCTTGTATTCTCAACCATTGTGCTTTTTCATCGACATAAAAAATGACGGTTTGTCCTCCATTGTACCGGCATTCCATGGTCGAATCTGATTTTTCACAGAAACCTGGGACGCCAAGAAGCATATCGATTTTTTGTTTTGATTGTCCCATGATTTCTGTGACATCGGGTAGGGATTGAGGTAATCCCGGTATCCATGAAAAGGATAGAACAATGAATAATATCAGAGTTTTATATAACCGCATTCTGACTCAGGCCTGTACAGGTTCTGATTCTTCAATGACCTTGGTGGAGCCCAGCTTGTCGCCCCAGCGAATGCCTTCCGGATTGGTAATCACCAGTACGATCTCAACGATACCGATGACAAGCGAAGCCAGTCCCACAACAGGAATTAATATCCAGCCAAGAACGGGAATAAAAAACAAGGCCTGAATTAATGCACCAAGAGCGAACATCCAGTTACGCTTGATGGATGTGTTGATATCCACGGGTTGATTATCCATGCGCACGGGCCGCAGTTTCATCAACTTTTTGCCAACCGACCTGCGATCCATAAACTCGTAATCAAACCCATCTCTGAGTAAAAGGTATGCTGCGCCGATAAATCCCCCTACGACCGGGATGAGTCCGACGACGATGGCAATCAATACATCGATGAGCATTGCAATAAATCGTTTGCCAAGATCGGCCTTTTCGACCGAGGGAGCGGCTGATGCTTGTTGTTGAGTATCCGGATTTTGCATGCGTGCCTCCTTTTTAAGTGAAATGATTTTTCCACGATCCATTTGTAATATCAGAATAAATTTTTGATTATTCAATAGACAAAATCGCCAAAACGGATTTTTTTCCAGATTTTTTCTTTTTAGCTCTTTCTGGTTAAATGGTTTCATAATTCACGTT
This sequence comes from Candidatus Zhuqueibacterota bacterium, assembly GCA_014728115.1. Lineage (GTDB taxonomy): Bacteria > Zhuqueibacterota > Zhuqueibacteria > Residuimicrobiales > Oceaniaggregativiventaceae > Oceaniaggregativivens. The sequence continues at coordinate 1,163 of WJME01000305.1, forward strand.
TGCTGAAATTTTTGAGGAACCACTCTGTATTCGAGTCTGGTCGGTCTAGGGGTTCCGTCAACCCCGCTGACTTTGATCGATATTCCAGGTCAGATAGGGTGAGGACTGCACCTGAAAACGATACCTATCCACTCCGTTGAGGCTGATTTGACTCCTGCAAAATGGCGATAGTCCGGGCGTCACTTTTTTCCCTTTGGTTGCCGATACCATCCTGGATTGGGTCAAATGGAACGAGTTCCGCGTGGGGTATGACCTGATTTCGATCAAATACAGCAGGATTTTGCCAGTCAGCGACGGGCTGAGCATGTATGATCAAGGAAACGAACAAAAAGAGGGGGACCATCCATAGCTTTTTTTGCACGGTTTGCTCCTGATGTTTATGCTATTCGCATACAGCCGGCTCGATGAGGGAATAGGTCAGTGAGTTGGGGTCGAGTTCGGCACGGATTCCCAATGGCAATATGGGCTTGTCAGCCACATGTCCGATTGAAGCATTGATCAGCACCGGACACTCGAGCTCAGCAAGTCGATCTCTGATAACTTCTTCAACACTGAAGGTGTTATCAAAGGCGGGCTTGTAATCACTGGGACCGCAGCCAGCGCATTGATCAAAGATGATTCCCCTAATATTTTCGAATTTGCCTGATTGTGCGAGTTGGGTCAGCATTCTGTCAATACGATAGGGTTCTTCACCGACTTCTTCGATAAAGAGTATGTGATCATTGGTTTCGATCTCATAAGGTGTACCCAGGGTAGCCACGATCAAAGAGAGATTCCCACCTGTCAGAGGCGCCTGTACGGATTGTGAAAATTTACGCGTGTTGGCAAGCATGGGAAATGTCTCTTCAGGGGGCGGTATGTTTGACACCGGTTTGCAGCGGGTCAATGTTTCCATTATAAAGCGGGTGGAATATTCATTATAGGTAGATAGCCCAACCGGGCCATGGAAAGTCACGAGTCCGGTCATTCGATGAATGGCCAGCAACAGGGTGGTGATATCGCTATAGCCCATCAGGATCTTGGGATTTTCTCTGATGAGATTAAAATCCAGATAGGGTAATAGTCGAATAGAGCCATAGCCGCCACGCAGCGCGATAATAGCATCGATGGAATGATCTGTGAACAGGCTCATCACATCGCTGGCACGATCCTGGTCGCTGCCAGCCAGATAACGCAAATGATCACTGATGTGCGGTGCAAAACGAACATTGAACCCCAATGCCTCCCAATGCTTTTGGGCTTTCAAAAGGGCCTGACGCTCAAAAACCGGACTTGCAGGGGCTATGATACCGATGGTATCACCGGGGGATATTTTTTTCGGTTTGATCAGGTCAGGTTTAATGGACTGATCGAATTGGATGGTAGAGGCTACACCGGTTGCAGTCAATCCTCCGATAAATTCCCGACGAGTTACAGACAAAATAGATCCTCCTTTGCTTGCATGGCAGAAACAGAGTCAATGGCCTTATTCAAAAGTCATGATCTATATAGTATACGGATAAAAACAATGAAATACAGCAAATCTTTTGGTTCAAATCAGGTCGAGGGTTCATGAAGCATTATACACTGTTTTTGCTTGTGGAGTAATGAATGTATTGTAGAGAGTTTGAGAGATTTACAGATTTTTATTTTTTCATTAAAGGAGAGTTGTCGTAAATCATAAATCGGGCACGAGGGGGAGGCTTGACCCAACGGGCAATCGTACAACAGACTGTACAAAAATATACGGCGGGTCTCGTTGATCGTCAACTCCTTTTAGAGTTAAAATTTAACCTTTAACGCCCGAGTCGAACACTTGTTCCTGATTTTTTTGTGACATGGATAACGATCTTGCGAGAGTGAGTTGTATTCAGAATACCAGGATCTTGTACTGAAAGATCGAGGCCTAAAGATCGCAGACATGCCATAAAGGGGCTCGTTTAAGACAGCTTTAGGAGCACACCAGACGTATTGGCGACACGGTTATTTTGAGGAAAAATTTTCAGGGAAAGGGTCTTTTGACGGAGAGAAGGTTTGGTGGGCGATACTGGAATTGAACCAGTGACCTCCGGTATGTGAGACCGGCACTCTAACCAACTGAGCTAATCGCCCATCGTATTGTTAAACCCGCGTAAATATATAACATTCTTTACATGATATCAAGCTTTTTTTATGAATTGCGCTTGTTCCAAAAGTTTACAAACAAAAAAAGTATCTTTGTACTAAAGATGCACAGATCCCAATGCCATTCAGTTGATAAAGAGTCTAAGATATTGATAATATTATGCCATTTTTATGTGGCACACTATTTGTAATGACATGGGTGTACATTAAAGGAGAGGTTGATTTATGTCTATTATTGATTTACATGCCAAATGGCGACTGTTAAAAGACAAACTACGAAACGAATATCCCGAGTTGGAGGATTCGGATCTTACCCTGATCAAAGGTCAGGAAGATGCCTTTTTTACCCGTCTGGAATCCAGGACAGGCAAACCCAGAAAAGAAATCATCGATATGCTCGATAACCTGTAAAAGTGTTGTATGTGTCCCTATAATCAAAGGAGGTGTTGGTTTTCTGAAACGAGCCAGTCCCCAGGATTGGCCTGCCATGGATTTGAATCTCAATATCGAATACAGAGAAACGAATATCCGCGATTTTAACGCATTCTCCAATGAGTCACAGGATGACCATTGAAAGACTAGATTAAATAGTCCTTCCATCCTCAAAAATGTTCTTAATGGAGAGAACGAGAATTTTCTTTCCGTGTAGAGGATTTTTGCGGTAAACCCTTTGAACCAAACAAGTGAGGTTGACGTGAGCGAATATAACAGACCCCAATTTGAAGAGATTGCTTTTGAACATATGGATGCCCTTTATAGTAAAGCGCTTAAAATGACCCGCAACCCGACTGATGCTGAAGATTTGATACAAGAAACCTATTTTCGAGCATACAAATCTTACCAGCAATTCAAACCAGGAACCAATTTTCGCGCCTGGATTTTTACCATTCTGACCAATAACTATATCAATGACTATCGTAAAAAAATGCGTACCCCGCATCATGTCGAATTGGATCAGGTTCAACATCGGGTAAGTTATCAGGAGGCAGAAAGGAAAAAAAGTAATCCTGATGAAGAATCCAATCCAGACACCTATGAAGACTGGTTTGATGACCATGTGGTAAAAGCACTTTCCAGTTTATCACACGATTTTCGACAGGTGGTATTGCTGGCCGATGTCCAGGGATTGCCTTATAAGGAAATCGCAAAAAAGATCGGAACTCCTGTAGGCACTGTTATGTCGAGAATCTTTCGCGGTCGCAAAACGTTACGCAGAAAACTCGCCAGTTATGCCGAGCAGTACGGCATTAACTGATAAAAAAAACATCATTTTGACTTTTGAAGATCAGGTTATTCCTTATTTGGGAATGATCTGGTCTTTTTTCTTGCTAGTTTGACCGGATTCATGTAGATTTGTAGAGACAGTAATAGATGTTAGGTCTAGCAACTCTGGTATAAAAAAAAGAATATACTCTTATGAATAGCAAACCACGCCTTGTGGTCGTTGCATCGGATGAGAGCTTTGTACAGAAATTTCATACTGTGACAAGCTCTTTTACCATCGAAATAAAAACGGTAAAGGATTTTGCCGCCTTTAAAGAAAAGTATTTGCACGAAACTGTAGATATTCTTGTCTTGACCAGTAATGTAATCAGTCATGAACAAAAGAAATCCGCTTTCTCAGATCAGATCAGGACATTTATTCAAAACAGTCCTTTTATGCAGGTAATCCTGTTTGTTGAACCTTCAGATATTTCCTGGGTCAGTCCCATGCTCAGAGCAGGAGGCTATCAATATGCGAAACTCCCTGTCACGGATAAAGAAATCAAGGTTCTGATCGAAGCTTCTCTGAATCGTTATGAGAATTTAAGGTCCTCGATTGCCGTCATGGCAGAGCGACAGGATCGCCTCGAACAACTCGTGGGAAGATCTCTGCCTATGCAGAGTATTTATCAGCAAATTCAACGGGCTGCCAGAACCGATTTTGCCGTCCTTATTACGGGCGAGACAGGCACAGGAAAAGATCTGGTTGCGCAGGCCATACATCGGCTCAGTCCGCGCAAACAAGGTCCCTATGTGCCGGTGAATCTCGGGGCATTCCCGACCGAGCTTATCGGAAGTGAGCTATTTGGTCATGAAAAAGGAGCTTTTACCGGCGCATCCCAACAATATCGTGGCAAGTTTGAACAGGCTTTGGATGGCACGGTTTTTTTGGATGAGATCGACTCTATCGATCAAAAGATGCAAGTGAGTCTTTTGCGGTTGTTGGAAACCAAAACTCTGCAACGGTTGGGCGGCAAAGAGATCGTCAAGACCGATGCCCGATTAATCGCCGCCAGTAATGCCGATCTTTTGGATCTGGTTGAAAGCAATGATTTTCGCAGCGATCTTTACTATCGACTCGATGTATTCAGAATCGACTTGCCCCCTTTACGAGAGAGAATGGAAGATATTCCTCTCCTGGTTTCCGAATTTATGCATACCAACAACAATATCCTGCCAAAACCCGTCACCGGCATTTCACCGGAATGTATGGACGTCCTGCAGTCTTATGACTGGCCAGGCAATATCCGTGAACTAAAAAATGTCATTCAGCGTGCTGCACTGATGAGTGAAGGCGAAGAAATTCTTCCTCAACATTTACCCCCGAGGTTTGGCAATAACGATGTCCGTAAACCCAATGTCAATTTTGAACTTGGGACTCCACTTGAGAGAATCGAAAAAGAGATGATCATTCGTACGCTTGAATTCGTGGGAGATAACCGTACAGAGGCCGCCAAATTATTGGGCATCAGTCGCAGAGCCATCTATAATAAACTCCGCAAGCATGGGTTGGATTAATCGGACCATCCGTTCCGATTCTGCACAGATTTATTTCCCGTTGTATCTTTTATGCACATCCTTTTCGCCAATTACTGTTTTTTACCATATAATTACATATATTTACGCCTGTTTATGATTGGCATATTTCTTGTTGCTTTTATCAGTAATGAATGCATACAGGAGTGATTTTGGAAAATGATTAACTCACGCGCCGTTTTCATCTTGTCCGATCAGCAAAACGATCCGCTTATCAGCGATCTGATTGTCAAGGGTTATTTTCCCATTATCTATGGTGATATGCAACATGGATTAAGACTTTTGAGGCACGGTAAATTTCTTGCCGTACTGATTTTGCGCGATCAAAACAATGTGGACAGTTTAGAGTTTGCTCTCAATTTAAGAGATTTTAACAAAACCGTCCCTATTTTGCTTATCGGAGATCCCAATCCCAAAGAAGATAAATTAATTACGAGATTATCCAATACTCTGACCCTGCGCAAAGATACTGGGGAAGAAAAGAAAAAATTGTTTAAAATTCTTTATGAATATCTGACAAATCATCAATCCTAGGAGTATGATATGCTTTCGTTCGCAAAAGAACTTTTTGGTCATAAAGTGATTACTTCGGACAATGAAATTGTGGGGACTCTGGATGATTTGCTCTTTGACGACAGATATTGGACGATACGATATTTGGTTCTGGAAACCGGAAATTGGTTGCTGGATCGCAAAGTCGTTATTTCTCCATTTTCTCTTTTGCAGGCAGACTGGAAAGAAGCCGTCATTCCTGTTAATCTAAGCAAGGAACAAATCGAGTCGAGTCCGCAATTGGCTAAACATCAACCTGTCAGCCGAAAAAAAGAAGTCGAATTGGCAAAATATTATGGCTGGCCTTCTTATTGGGCAGGTATGGCCGCAAGAGTACCGGGTATTGTCGAGATGCCGATGGATACCGTTCCTGAAATCCCTATCGAAAACGAAGACGAGCCCGAACAAAAAGAAACTCATCTTCGCTCCATAAAATCCGTTACCGGCTATCATATTTTGGCACGTGACGGAGAAATAGGTCATGTAGAAGATTTTATTCTCAATCGCGAAAACTGGTTGATACGTCTCCTAGAGATAGACACACGAAACTGGTTGCCTGGAAAAAAGGTCGCTGTCTTTCCCCGTCTCATCGAAAAGGTCAGCTGGCTGGAACAGCGGTTGCACATCAAGGTGGATCAGGAAACCATTAAAAATGCTCCAGAATTTGAATCCAAAGAAATTACAATTGTTGACTATGAACAAAAATTAAAAGAGTATTATACCCGTTAATCGTTCCCCACACATTTTCAATCATAGTTATATTCTTCAAATCCCACTCATGGAGGCGCTATGCTTTATACCACGCTTTTCCCTGGACGCTATGTACAAGGAAGCCAGGCCCTTCAAAGTCTCGGCGAAGAAATGAAGCGCCTGGGTAAAAATGCTTTGTTCATTTTGGATCCATATGTAGAAAAGAATATTTGGCCACAGATGGAAAATTCCACCTTGTCCGAAATCAGCGTTCATCTCTCAACCTTTGGCGGAGAATGCAGTGATAAAGAGATCGACAAGCAGGTCAAGGCAGGTAAAGAAAATAAAATCGATATTGTCGCAGGTATCGGTGGAGGAAAGACCCTGGACGCAGCCAAAGCTGTCGCACATGAATTGGCAGTCCCTGTGGCTATTATCCCGACCATTGCCTCTACAGATGCTCCTTGCAGCGCCCTGGCCGTGATCTATTCGCAGGAGGGCGAGTTTGACCGCTATCTTTTTCTCCCTAAAAATCCCGAACTCGTTCTCGTTGATTCGGAAATTATCGCCAATTCTCCGGTCAGATTTCTTGTCTCCGGTATGGGGGATGCTCTTGCCACCTGGTTCGAAGCCAATTCATGCCGGCAAAGTTTTGCTCCCAATATGAGCGGAAACTACGGATCCAATGCAGCATACACCCTCGCACAACTCTGTTATGATACGCTTATCGAGGAGGGATTGTCTGCCAAACGATCTGTTCAGGCGCATGCCGTGACCCCCGCACTCGATCACATCATAGAAGCCAACACGCTGTTAAGCGGATTGGGATTCGAGAGTGGGGGACTGGCTGCTGCCCATGCGATTCATAATGGTCTGACGATCCTGCAAGATACCCATCACTATTATCATGGAGAAAAAGTGGCTTTTGGAACCCTCGCTTCCTTGTTTCTGACAGATAAACCACGTCAGATCGTAGAGCAGGTGTATTCGTTTTGTGAGACGATCGGACTTCCCACAACACTCGAGGATATCGGATTGACCAACGTTACGGATTATGAACTCGAAAGAGTCGCTGAAAGAGTCTGTGCAGAAGGAGAGACGATCCATAACGAAGCCCTGCCTGTAGAACCGGATATGGTCACGGCTGCTCTCAAAACAGCTGATATGGAAGGTCAAGGACGTAAAAACAGAACTGATTACTAGTCAGGAGCTATTCATATATGAACAATTCTTTTGATATGATTACCATCGATGATTATTTACCTTTGATCGGCAAGGAACGTATCGATCGAATCAAGGAAAAAGCCAGCCTCCTTAAAAATTTTCATATCGTGCATGTGAATTCCACCTATTATGGTGGCGGTGTCGCCCAACTGCTCTCATCGGTGACCAACCTGACCAACAGCCTCGGTATCGATACCGGTTGGAGAGTCCTGCAAGGGTCCCCTGATTTTTTCGGGGTCACCAAAAAAATGCACAATGCTCTTCAAGGAGATGAAATCAATCTAACTGCCCGGAAAATAAAAATTTTCGAACAGGTGATTTATCAAAATGCACTGAGAAATCATCTCGATCACGATGCTGTTATTATTCATGATCCTCAGCCCTTGCCTATGATCTTACATTATCGCAAAAAGGGTCCGTGGATTTGGCGATGCCATATAGATCTCTCGCAAAGGGATAAGGAACTGTGGGAATATCTGATTCATTTTGTTGAAAGATACGATGCCATGGTCATATCCTCAGAGGATTATAGACAGCAGCTGAAAACTCCACAGCGAATCATCATGCCTGCCATCGATCCGTTTAGTATTACCAACATGGACTTGTCGGAAAACCAGATTGCCGAGCGGTTAAAGCATTATGAAATTCCCACTGATCTTCCTCTGGTTGTGCAAATTTCCCGATTCGATCCATGGAAAGATCCGCATGGTGTGATACAGGCCTTTAAAAAAGCGCGCAAAGAGATCGATGCAACTCTGGTTTTACTCGGTGAAGTGGCCACTGATGACCCGGAGGGTCCAAAGGTCTATCAATCCATTCTGGACCAACAGGAAGAAAGGATTATTATATTGAGCAAGGCCGATACCGCTCTTGTCAATGCCTTGCAAAGAAAGGCCTCGGTGATTCTGCAAAAGTCTTTGCGTGAAGGTTTTGGCCTAACGGTTTCCGAAGCGATGTGGAAAGGCACTCCTGTCATTGGCGGGAACGTGGGAGGAATTCGCCATCAAATAACCGATGGGGAAAATGGTTTTCTTGTCGATTCTGTGGATCAGGCTGCCGAGAGGATTGTTCAGCTTTTGACAGATAAAAATATGGCCAAAGAAATGGGTGAAAAAGGCCGCGAAATCGTCCGCGAAAAATTTCTTTTGTCCCGATATATTGAAGACTATATCGATCTGTTTAATGGGTTTGAAACCAACTTTAAATTAAAAAATCATATCGACTGATTTCAAGGCGCTTTTTAGCGCCTTTTTTTATCCTGCCCATAAATCATTTGCATCTTGCCTATAAACCATTATATTCTAAACTGCTTACGTTCTTTAATAAAGGTTGTCATTTCGTTACGCCCAACATGGAGAACCAATATGCATCATACAGAATGGATTGAAAAAGAACCATTAAAGAATATTTTAGGAGCTATTCAGGAGGCCAAAATTGCTGTGATTGGTGATTTTTGTCTGGATGTGTACTGGATTATTGATATGGACCGCAGTGAAAAATCACTTGAAACCGGCAAAGAAACCCATCCGGTGCGTGAGCAACGCTACTCACTGGGGGGCGCAGGAAATGTGGTGGCCAACCTGGTAGACATGGGAGTGGGAGAGGTTTATGCCTTTGGTGTCAGAGGTCAAGATCCGTTTGGAGAAGAACTCTATCGACTTTTACTTGATAAAGAGGTCAACTGCGAACATCTCATCACCGATTCACCGGAATATTGGCAGACACTGACCTATTGTAAGCCTTTTATCGGTGAAGAAGAGCTGTCCCGGCTGGATATGGGGAATTTCAATCAGCTTTCCGATCACACGGCCACCGAGCTCATCGATCGCTTTGCGGCTCAATTGTCCGAGTTCAATGTCATTATCGTAAATCAGCAAGTAGAATCCGGTATCCATACATTGTTTTTTCAAGCGTGTCTTAAAAAGGTCATGGATGATCAACCGGATAAAATATTTATATATGATGGCCGCCATATACACGATGTCTATACAAGCGCATGGCTCAAAATCAATGATCATGAAGCGGCTCAACGCATCGGTCACTCTTTTGACCCGCATGATATTGTCCCCAAAAAACTGGCTGTGCAGGCCGCCAAAGAGCTCTATGAGCGTTACAAAAAGCCCATTATCGTCACTTGCGGGGACAGGGGATGTGTCGTGCAAGGCCCAAAGCAGTCATTATCTATTCCCGGCATTCAGGTGCTCGGCAAAATCGACTCTGTGGGCGCAGGCGACAGTTTCCTGGCTGGCTTGGCTGCGTCTCTGGCTGCCGAAGCACCTCTTGACCAGGCCGCTCAGATAGGAAATTTTGTCGCTGCAGTAACGATCACAAAAATCGGCCGGACCGGTACTGCGACCCCGCAGGAAATTTTGGCCACCGGAACTCATCCGGCCTATGTATATGAACCGGAATTGGCAAAAGATCAGCGCCAGGCCCGGTACTGGAAAGACTCGGATATCGAGGTCGTTAGGTCCTTTCCCGATGCGGTAGACATAAAGATTGCCATATTTGATCATGATGGCACGATATCGACTCTGCGTGAAGGGTGGGAAGAAGTCATGGAACCCATGATGATCCGGGCCATCATGGGGGATCATTATGCGTCCGCGGATGAATCCCTGTACCACCGAATTCGCGCCAGAGTGAACAAATATATCGATCAGACCACGGGTATACAAACCCTAACACAGATGCAAGGGTTGGTCAACATGGTCAGAGAATTCGAACTCGTGCCCGGGGATCGAATTCTCGATGCCAAAGGGTACAAGGAGATTTACAACGACGCACTGATGCAAAGAGTAAAACGTCGAATAGAACGGCTGGAAAAAGGTGAACTAGAGATTGAGGATGTGGTTTTAAAAAATGCTCCCCAGTTTTTGCATCTGCTCCATAAAGCCGGTATCAAACTCTATCTGGCCAGTGGCACAGATACCCCGGACGTGATTGCAGAGGCGACTGCTCTCGGTTATGCCGATTTGTTCCAGGGCCGTATTTATGGCTCTGAGGGAAAGATGGATCAGGAAGCCAAACAGGTCGTGCTGGATCGAATTTTGGCAGATATCGGCGCGGCCAGAAATCATTTGATTACTTTTGGTGACGGTCCTGTGGAAATGCGGGAAACCTTTCAGCGAGGAGGATTGACCATGGGCATAGCCAGTGATGAGATCCGACGCTATGGATTGAATGCCGATAAAAGAACTCGTCTGATTCGTGCAGGAGCCATGTCTATTGTTTCCGATTTTTCACAGATCCAACAGTTAAAGACATTTTTGCAAATCTAAAAGGATGGCTCGATTTTTGAAACAATTATTACCAAAACAACATCATTTGAATGGTTCTTGAAAATCAATGTCTTGCACCTATTTGGTAGCCCGAGGGGCATGACGAGCATGGTCGAATGTGACATAATCTGAACAAAGGGATGGTGACTATGCCCCATAAAAGCATCGTAATGGTTGGGCCTCTTCCCCCACAAGTCGGGGGAATAGAAACATTTGTTTTCAATATCATGCAATCGAACCTCGTTCAAAAGCATGATATCAAACTCATCAATATCAGTAAACCGCTCATTACAAAAAAACCTGAATTTCGAACGCTTTCCGGTTATCGACGTTGTTTTGGGCGGGGGATAAAGGTATTGGTTATCAGCTATAGCTATTCGGTTTTGTTCTTTTTCAAGTTTTTGTGGACACTCTTTTCCCGTCGTGTGGATATTGTTCACCTCCATACCGCCTCTTATACCTCTTTTTGGGAAAAATGCGCCTACATTTGGGTGGCAAAGGCATTACGCAAAAAAGTGATCATTCATATGCATGCATCGCGATTTGAACAGTTTTACGATGAGAGTCATGTTCTTTTTCAGAGATGGATCGCTTATTTTCTGTCTCTATGCGATCATGTGATTGTCCTCTCCAAATCATGGTACAGATTCTATACCCGCTTTCTCAATCCTGCTAAACTCGAGCGCGTACCGAATGGTATTGACCTGCGACTGGAGCGTACCCAGTCCAAAAGTGAAACACCAAGAGTCGTTTTTCTCGGTGAAGTAGGAAAACGCAAAGGGATCTATGATTTGATCTCTGCAGCCCACCTGCTAAAAGCAAAGGGATTGAATATTACCTATGATGTTATTGGACCAGGGGAGATTCTTCGAGCTAAAAAATCAGCCGAAAATGCAAATTTGCATCACGAGTTTCATTTTCATGGGCCCCTGGCTGGCAAAGAAAAAGTAAAGGTGCTTTCAAGAGCATGGATCATGTCACTTCCTTCTTATGCAGAAGGCATGCCACTGGCTGTGCTTGAAGCCATGGCTGCTGGCTGCGCGATTGTCTCTTCATCGGTCGGGGGTATCCCTGATGTGATTGATCATGGAAAGCATGGCTATCTTTTTAAACCCGGTGACATTGAAGCATTTGCTGACTATATTTCACATCTGGTCGCGAATCCGTCTCTTTTAAGCCAATTTCAAAGGGCGAGTCTGGAACGTGTCAGGGCATTCGACATTAACGCCTGTGCAGATCAGATCGACCGGATCTATCAGGGAACGGAAACTCTTACAGATATCAAAGGTAATTCCCTCTCGCACCATAAAGTACTTGTTTGATCTATTTTTATCTTGCATTTTTATTTTTTTATTTTTATTATACCCTATTCTGCTGGTAACCAGAGTGGAGCAGGAACGTCTAACGTTCCTTTTTTTATGAAACGTCCACAATAGAGGCAAAGATGACCAAGGCCGAAATGGTAAATAAAATAGCAGAAGGTACGGGTTTGACTAAAGTCGAAACCCAGGCCGCTATCGACGGTTTTTTGGCAATGCTAAAATTTGCTCTCAAACAGGGAGATCGCGTGGAGCTGCGTGGGTTTGGCACATTCAAGACCGTAACCCGGCAGGAACGAAGCGCCAGGAATCCGGCAACGAATGAACCCATGACAATTCCTGAACACGAGACTGCCGTGTTCAGAGCTTCGAAAGAATTGAAAAAATATTTGAATAATCGATCTTAACAACCTTATGATGAGGAGGATTCACGGTGCCTAGTGGTAAAAAACGAAAACGACATAAAATAGCAACCCATAAACGTAAAAAAAGACTCCGTAAAAACCGACACAAGAAAAAGAAATAAGTTAGTGATTTTGTTGATAACCGTCTTTAGCTCAACATGTTTTCCATAGATTGTTGGCTTTAATATCAGCAAGAATGATCGAGTTTTTTCGTCAACACTGACATAGATATAGGGCTAAGAAAAAATCAATCTTGGCCCTTTAAATTTTAAACCGGTTTTTAAGAGAAATAACAGGGTCGATCTCTCACCAGGTAATGACCGCTCCATGAATGAATCTTATCTTCAAGAACATATTTATTCTGTTGCACAAATCACTCAGGAAATCAAAACCTTTTTGGAAAGTGAATTTCCATCAGTATGGGTTACGGGCGAAATTTCAAATTTTACCCATCATAGCTCCGGCCATATGTATTTTTCCTTAAAAGACGATCAGGCACAGATCAATTGCGTGATGTGGCGCTCCCGTAATATGCAGTTGTCTTTTCGCCCCCAGGCCGGACTTAAAATTGTCGCCTGGGGACAGATACGCGTCTATGAAAAGCGTGGCAATTATCAATTGGATTGTCTAAAGATGTTGCCCGCCGGAGTCGGGGATTTGCAACAGGCTTTTGAAGCCTTGAAAAAAAAGCTGTACGATGAAGGTTTGTTCGATGAACAATCCAAACAACCTCTGCCTGTTTTTCCCAAACGAGTGGCAATCATCACCTCTCCTACAGGAGCCGCTATTCGGGATATTATTCATATCATGAACAAGCGCATGCCTTTGACAGAGATTATTTTGCGTCCCACTTTGGTGCAGGGAGAGGGTGCTGCCGACGATATTGCAGCCGCTCTCCGCGATGTCAATGACTATGCACACGTCGATGTCATCATTGTCGGCAGAGGAGGAGGCTCTTTGGAAGATCTGTGGGCCTTTAATGAAGAAAAAGTTGCCAGAGCGATTTTCGCATCCAGGATTCCCGTCATTTCTGCTGTTGGTCACGAAATTGATTTTACCATTGCTGATTTTGTCGCCGATTACCGCGCACCTACTCCCTCGGCTGCCGCCCAAGTGGTCATCCCGGATCAAAAAGAGTTGCTCGCGACTTGTTCTGGCCAATTCAAGCGTTCTCTGATGGCCGTGACCATTGCTTATAAAGATAAACGAAAAAAACTTAAAGACCTTTCGAAACGCTATGCATTCAAGCGTCCCCAGGATCGACTTTTACAACATCAGCAACGGCTGGATGAATTGTACGACCGCATCACCTGGATCATAAAACAAACACTCGAGAATTATAATCGATCTTTACGACATTTGCACTCACGGCTCGCTGGCTTGCATCCCCGTTCCATACTAAAGCGGGGATATGCTATGGTCCGCAATGAAAAAAAACAATCAATGCAAACCAGCCATAGCGATTTGGAGAACGGGGATGTGCTTAATATCTATTTTTATGATGGAGCGGTTCAGACCAGGATCTCGAAAACTGATCTGGAATATGACTCACTCCAGGCTCTGATACAAAAAATGGATTTTCAAGGAAAAAATGATGAAAAAGCTTGATCTAGAAAAAGCAATGGTTAGATTAGAAGAGATCGCTGATTTACTGGAAAGCGGCGAAAAATCGCTGGACGAATCTTTAGAGCTATTTCAGGAAGCCACCGACCTGGTAGAGTTTTGTTCCCAATCTCTGCAGAATGCCGAAACCAAATTAAAGATTCTCGGTAAAAAAGGTGAAAAATTTATTGTCCATGATTCGGATATCGAATCCAATGATTTGGATTAGCTCTCGATCATTTACAAGATTCCTGTGAGGTTTTATTATGTCTATGCTCTTGTCCCAAATCGAGTCACCCCAGGACATTAAAGCATTTACAATACCCCAACTGTCTCAATTGGCCAAAGAGCTGCGTGAGATGATCATTTCTACGGTGAGCTGTACCGGCGGACATCTGGCACCGTCATTGGGTGTTGTGGAACTCACCCTGGTTCTGCACTATCTCTATGATACCCCTACCGACCAAATTGTCTGGGATGTGGGGCACCAGGCTTATGCTCACAAGATTTTAACCGGACGAAAACATCAATTCCACACCCTGCGACAGGATCATGGAATCAGTGGATTTCCTAAACGCTCTGAATCCCCGCATGATGCCTTTGGGGTCGGACATGCAAGCACCTCCATTTCCGCTGCACTGGGCATGGCTCATGCGCGAGACCTGGGTAATGAAAACCACCATGTACTTGCAGTGATCGGTGATGGCGCTCTCACCGGTGGTTTGGCTTTTGAGGGACTTAATAATGCCGGAGCCTCCGGAAAGAATATGGTGGTGATCTTGAATGATAATACCATGTCCATTTCTCCCAATGTCGGCGCTATGGCCACCTATCTGACGACTTTGATTTCCAATCCTATATATAATAAAATAAAATCAGAACTCTGGCATCTGACCGGAAAAATGGATCGTGTCGGCCAACGCATTCGCTGGGCCGCACGCCGCGCTGAAGAAAGTATGAAAAATATCATCATGCCTGGTATGCTCTTTGAAAGACTGGGCTTTCGGTACTTTGGTCCCATTGATGGTCACCACATAGCTGGGATGATCAGACTGTTTCAGGAAGTGAAGAAACTCAACGGTCCGATTTTTGTCCATGTGCTCACTAAAAAAGGCAAAGGATACCGTCCTGCTGAAGAAAATGCGCCCTTTTTTCACGGGTGCGGAAGCTTTGACAAAGAATCAGGTGAAATCAAACCCTCCACTCAAAAATCATACAACAAGGTGTTTGGCGAAACATTGCATCAGCTGGCAGCAGAGGATAAACGAATTGTCACCATCACCGCTGCCATGGCTCTGGGAACAGGACTGGACAAATTTGCCGAAACCTATCCAGATCGATTTTTCGACGTTGGCATTGCAGAAGGTCATTCTGTGACGTTTGCAGCAGGGATGGCCACCAAAAATCTTCGGCCCGTTGTCACAATCTATTCGAGCTTTTTGCAACGTGCGTATGACAATATCATTCATGATGTGGCTCTGCAAAATTTGCCTGTTGTCTTTGCCATCGATCGGGCCGGGTTGGTGGGGGATGATGGTCCCACACATCATGGTGTTTTTGATCTGGCTTTTTTACGGGGAATTCCTAATATGACCATTATGGTTCCTAAAGATGAAAATGAACTCCGGCATATGGTCTATACAGCTATACGATATGACAAGGGACCGATTGCTCTGCGTTATCCCAGGGGCAAGGGCGAAGGAGTCGAGTGGGAACCCTCTTTGCAGGAACTGGACCTTGGCAAGAGTATTGTTGAAAAAAAAGGCCATGACATTGCTCTTCTTGCTCTCGGCCCGTTGGTTTACAGGGCGCTTCAAGTCGCGGAAATATTATCAGAGGAATATGGCGTTTCAGTACAGGTAGTCAATGTGCGATTTCTAAAACCGCTGGATACAGAGATGCTCGATTCCGTGTTTGACTCTTTTCGGTGTGTGGTCACGATGGAAGAAGGGGCGCTTGCCGGTGGCCTGGGGAGTGCCGTTGCCGAACAGATGGCTCTTTCCGGGCATTCAGGTATCGAACTGATTCCATGCGGAATTCCCGATGAATTTGTAGAGCAGGGAAACAGACAACGTTTGCTGGATTTGGTGGGGCTGAGTACCTCTGCACTTGTCAAACGAATCAGCCAATCAAAGATTTTATCCGGACACAAAAAATTTAAAGAATCCATAGGTGTTTCATGATTATCGGGATAACCGGTAATATTCATAAACCCCGAGCGAGAACGATTATTGAGCGATTTATCGCGATTTTGCAAGAACGCGACCTGGATTACTGTTATTCGAAGGAATTGACCGAGTACCTGGAACTCTCATCCAAAGATCCCATACGACCGCTGGAAGAACTGGGCAAAGAGGTCAATGTGGTGGTCTCGTTCGGTGGCGATGGCACCATGCTGGCAACTGCACAAGCCCTGGGGGCGACCGGTGTCCCTGTCCTGGGAGTCAATATCGGTAACCTGGGGTTCCTCACCGAAGTCATGGTCGAGGAAATGGAACAAGCAGTAGACATGTTGCTCCAGCAACAATATGATGTCATCGACCGTATGATGTTTCAAGTCGAAATCAACCGCTCAAACCAGCGAATGATCTATCATGCGCTCAATGATGTCGTGATCGATAAAGGGATTCGATCACGATTGATCATGGTTGCCGTGGATGTAAATGATCGATTTCTCAATCTTTACAGAAGTGACGGAATTATTATATCCACTCCTACAGGTTCGACAGCCTATTCTTTATCTGCGGGTGGCCCGCTCATGGTTCCCGACATGCAAGCCATTGTCGTTACCCCGATCTGCCCCCACTCGCTAACCGTCCGACCTATCGTACTCTCACACAATAGTCACCTCAAAGTCTACGGCTTTGAACGCCAGGAAGCCCTTCAAATCAGCATAGACGGTCAGCAAAAAGGAGAACTCGTCGGATCTGATTGGGTAAATATTTCTCCCAGTGCACAGGGCGTGAAATGGATCTCGACCCATAAACGTGATTTTTTCAAGGTTATCAGAACGAAATTGAACTGGGGTGTAGACAAGACCACTGAATCACTCATGAACGGAAAGACCTGAGCACCATGGCCAAAGAGACACAAACAACCCCATTGATGGAGCAGTATCTGGCGATAAAGAAAAAACATCAAAATGCCGTGCTCTTTTTTCGCATGGGTGATTTTTATGAAATGTTTTACAAGGATGCCAAAATTGCTGCAGAGGTATTGGGCATTACACTGACGTCACGTGCACATGGCAAGTCTGCTGATGTTCCTCTAGCCGGTTTCCCTCACCATGCTCTGGATATTTATTTGGCAAAAATGATCAAGGCCGGTTATCGGGTCGCTGTATGCGAACAACTGGAAGATCCCAAAAAAGCCAAAACCATCGTGAAACGGGATGTTGTTGAAATTGTCACTCCGGGTACCGCGGTTTCTGATGATCTGTTGGAAACCAAACGCAATAATTATCTCGTGGCTGTCTATACCAAAAACGATCGATGGGGCGTGGCCCAGGTCGATGTCTCTACCGGAGAATTTCAGGTCACACAGGTTGACGACGATGCGATCGCTGAAAAGATCGCTCATATCGATCCTGCTGAATTGCTTGTCGCTGACAACCAGATCAAGCTCATACAGGAAAAACTTTGTTCTGATTTGCGACTCGTCCTGTCACCCCGGGATGAATGGACGTTTCTTTTCGATTATGCCCAGGATATCCTGCTCGAACATTTCAATGTGCTGTCTTTAAAAGGATTCGGTGTTGAGGATCTGCCCCTTGGAATCGGAAGCGCTGGTGCCATTCTCTCTTATTTGAAAGAAAATCAAAAACACCAGTTGGTGCACATCAATAACATGTCCCGATTCCCTGAATCGGATTATATGATTATAGACCATACCACGCGTACCAACCTGGAGCTCTTAAAGCCCCTGAACAGAGAAGGTAAACAAGGGACGCTTTTAAACGTACTGGATCATACCCACACACCTATGGGAGGGCGCCTGCTGGTGCAATGGCTCTCTTATCCATTGCTGATCAAAAACCGTATCGACGAACGTCTCGATGCGGTCGAATCGTTCGTCCGAGATAGCGATCTTGCAAAAAATGTGACAGAATCCTTAAAGCATGCTGGTGATCTCGAAAGATTGATGGCAAAGTTTTCCACTGGCAGGGCAAATGCACGAGATGCGAGGGCTATTGCACATACTTTACAGGTTGTGCAATCGGTCAAATGTTTACTCGAACCCACAACAACACACTTTATACAAAAATTGGCAAACGAATGCGATCCCCTGGAAGATCTTGTCGAACAAATCGATTCTGCCATTGTTGATAATCCTCCGTTGTCGATCAATGATGGGGGGGTGATCAAAGATGGATACCATGAAGAATTGGATGATCTGCGCAAGATATCATTTTCCGGCAAAGATTGGATTGCGCGACTCCAGACCAAAGAGAGAGAAAACACTGGAATCCCTTCTTTAAAGGTCAACTATAATAAAGTTTTTGGGTATTATATCGAAGTCACGCGTCCCCATCTGACCAAAGTCCCTAATCATTATATTCGCAAACAAACTCTGGTCAATGCTGAACGATTCATTACCCAGGAACTAAAAGAATATGAAGAAAAAATATTGGGTGCTGAAGAAAAAATATATGCTCTCGAATATGAACTGTTTGATGAATTACGTCACAAAATTTTATTGTTTACCAAAGTCTTGCAAAAAAATGCCCGGACTCTCGCCCGGGTCGATTGTCTGAGTTGTCTTGCTCATATTGCCGTCGAAAATCAATACACGAGACCGGAAATCACCGAGGATAAGGTCATCCACATTAAACAAGGCCGGCATCCTGTTGTGGAAAAATTGTTACCTGCGGGCGAACAATTTGTTTCCAATGATTGCAAGTTGGACAATGATCTGGAGCAGATCCTGGTGATTACCGGACCGAATATGGCGGGCAAATCCACTTATTTACGGCAGATCGGGTTAGTGGTGATTATGGCTCAGATGGGGTGCTATGTGCCTGCTCAATTTGCCAGTATTGGTGTTGTCGATCGGGTATTCACGCGGGTCGGAGCCTCGGACAATCTGGCAGCCGGTGAAAGTACGTTCTTGAGAGAAATGAACGAAACAGCCAACATTCTCAACAATGCGACCTCTAAAAGCTTGATCATTCTTGACGAGATCGGCAGAGGAACGAGTACCTTCGATGGTCTTTCCATTGCCTGGGCCGTGACAGAGTATCTCCACAATACCACGCAAGTTGCCGCAAAAACGATTTTTGCCACACATTATCATGAATTGACGGAACTTGAGCTGGTGTTGCCTCGTGTAAAAAATTATAATGTCGCGGTCAAAGAATGGGGTGATCATATTGTGTTTCTGCGCAAAATCGTACCGGGAGGATGTGATCACAGTTATGGAATTCAGGTCGCAAAGCTCGCAGGGTTACCGGTAAAGGTCATCGAGCGGGCAAAAGAGATTCTATTCAACCTGGAAAACGAAGCATTGGATGAAAATCAAACCCCAAGGCTCGCCGAGCACCGTAAAGATGAACCCTTGGCGAATCAAAATCAGCTGAGCCTTTTCGCTGAACTCGAAAAACAGTTATCCAAAGAACTCAAAGAGCTGGATCCAAATCAGCTGACTCCTATTCAGGCTTTGCAAAAATTGGATGAATTGCGACAGTTGGCTAACCGCTATAACTAGTTGTTTGCGTTATGACATAATTTTCGTATGATTTATTGGGTCTTGTAGAAAGGAATACCAGGGATGCGAAAACTTTTAATTTTTGGATATATGATCTCCATATTTGCATCTGCCCAGGCTATGGGGATTGAAAAATATGCGGGAGAATTTCTCACTATAGGCGTGGGGACACGGGGGCTGGGAATGGGCGGCGCACAGGTGGCCGTCAGTCATGATGTTACGGCAGCATACTGGAATCCGGGTTCCCTGGCACTGGTCAACTATCCCCAGTTGGCAGCAATGCACTCGCAACAGTTTGGCGGATTGGTGAATTATGATTATCTTGGTTTTGCCATGCCATACAAGAAATCCAACAGCATCGGGCTATCTGTCGTGCGCTTGGCGACCGATGATATTCCCTATACTGCTCTCCCCAGACCCAACTTGCCTATTGATGCAACCTATACCGATGAATCCGGCAACATAGTCTATAACCGTCCTTTTGTGCTAAAAAATGTCTCCTGGAACGAATATGCCTTTTTTCTGACTTTTGCGCATCGTGCCAACCAGACTCTTTCTTATGGTGGAAATATCAAGATGATTCACAAAGGGGATGGAGAGAACACGGCGTGGGGAGTAGGCTTTGATATTGGTCTTTTATGGAATCCTGTTGCAGAGCTTTTGGTGGGGGTGAATGCCCAGGATGTTTCAACGACTTTACTCGCCTGGAATACAGGGACGCGCGAGCTCGTAGCACCTACTCTTAAAACAGGCGTGGGGTATCCGCTCTATCTCTCTTCTCTGAACACCCGGCTCGTGTTTGCCGGAGATGTAGACGTGCGATTCGAAGGACGCGATTATGCTGCCCAGGCCAGCCTGGGACAGATGAGTTTTGACTTTCATCTGGGCTCTGAGATTGTGATACGCGATATCGTCTCTTTGCGTATCGGCAGCGATTACGGTCATTTTACAGCCGGTGCCGGAATAAAATTACCTCGTCTGGAATTGGGGTATGCCTTTTTCAAACACGATTATCTCGATGCAACTCACAGGGTTTCACTTCAACTCTCTTTGGAAGAAGAACGGTTCTCGCGTTCAGAATAATCTTTTTATTCAGTCTGGCTCTGGGTTTAATTCAAAATCGTTCCAAGAAATAATAAGTGTTGATTATTTTATAGAAAATCCTTAACATCTATGATGATTAAAATTAAGAGGAACGGTTAATGATCACTAGTATGACAGGCTATGGACGCGGAATGGCCAGGGCAGGACACAGCGAGATACTGGTAGAGATCCGGTCTGTCAATAATCGATATCTGGATGTTGTGCCCAGACTGCCAAAATCTATTTCCGGCTATGAAACCGATGTCAAAGAATTGATCGGAAAACACATATCCCGGGGCCGGGTCAATATTTGGGTTTCTGTGAACGGTTCTGAGGACAAATATAGCAGCTTGTCCTTGGATAAAGAACTCGCTTCAACGTTTGTTCGTCTCGCCAGAGAGCTCAAGCAGGAGTTGGGACTTGCCGGGGAAATCGGAATTGACCAGATTCTCGGATTGCCCGATGTCATTACCTTTACAAACACCGAAACCCTTGATGAGGAATTGTGGGAAAAAACGCGCGAGGCCCTAGAATCCGCACTCACAGATTTTACGGAAATGCGCAAGCGCGAAGGAAGTAATCTCAAAATCGATCTGGCAGAACGGATCAAAGAGATCGATGACGCCCTCGAAGCGATGGAGGTAAAATCCAAAGAAAATCCCCAACTGGAGCTGGACAGATTGCGCACCCGCATCCAAAAATTGATCGGTCCCGAAATGGTCGATGAAGGACGAATGGAAAGCGAATTGGCTATTATTGCTGACCGGATGGATGTCACTGAAGAATGCGTCCGTTTCAAGAGCCATAACAAAGTATTTCTCGAAGCTCTCGAATCTGACAAAGCCGAAGGCCGTAAACTCAATTTTTTGTTACAGGAAATGAACCGGGAAGCCAATACGATCGGCAGCAAATGCTCGGATTCTGTTATCGCGCATCTGGTGGTGGAAATAAAAGAACAGGTTGAAAAGTTAAGAGAACAGATACAAAATATTGAATAATCAAGATACACATTCAGGACTATTGATCGCTATTTCTGCCCCTTCAGGAGGCGGGAAAACAACGGTTATCCAACGCCTGATGGAGCGTCAGGATCGGCCATTTGTCTATTCATTATCCATGACGACCAGGACAAAGCGCAATGTAGAATCGCCCGGAAAGGATTATATCTTTGTCAGCGAGGACGAGTTTAAAGACCATATCTCCAAAGGCGATCTGATCGAATATGAAAAAGTTCATGGTCACTATTATGGAACCCCCAAAGCACCTATTGAAAAGTGGGTAAAAAAAGGGAAACTCGTCCTTTTTGATATCGACGTACGTGGGGCGCTGAGTATCAAACAAGCCTATCCACGGGCCAGCCTGCTGATTTTCCTCAAACCTCCAAATTTGGAAGCCTTGAGAGAACGGTTGGCCGGCCGAAAGACCGAAACCCGTGAACAAATACAACAACGACTCGATAGAGTTGAATTGGAGATGGAACACTCGGAACAATTTGATTACCAGATTATCAATGATGATTTGGAACAAACAGTCGAAACAATCTTGCAAATCATATCATCACATTATAGATCAGCTTGAGGGAGGAACTTATGGGTTCTACACTTCCTTTGGACGAATTAACCAAACATGCAGACAATTTGTATGAAGCCATCATCATGATCGCCAAGCGCGCCAATGAGATCAACTCTCATCAAAAAAAATTGCTCGATGAACAAGCCGAAGCAAATGATTTTGATGAAGATTTTGATGAAGATGCTGTCAATCATGACTATTTGGATCGTCAATATGTCAAAATGCCAAAACCGACCACGATTGCACTCACGGAAATGCTGGAAGGCAAATTGAAAAAAAGTTTGCCGGAAGATGAGGAGACATCCTGAGCGACTTGAATTTTGCAGATAAAAATATCCTTATCGCTGCAAGTGGTGGCATTGCCGCATATAAAACTGCACAACTGGTACGAACCCTGGTTAAGTATAATGCCAGGGTTCGTGTTATGATGACGCCAACGGCAACCCAGTTCGTCTCGCCATTGACATTTGAAACCCTGAGTGGCCACCCGGTGCTTTTGGATCTTTTCCCGGAACAGGGGGGGGCGAGTACAGCGCATATCGATTGGGCACGATGGGCTGATGTCATTGTTGTTTGTCCGGCTACTGCCAATACCATGGCCAAGCTGGCACATGGATTGGCCGATAATGCCGTCACAACGACGCTTTCTGCGACGACCGCGCCTGTTCTCCTTTGCCCGGCAATGAACAAAGAAATGTATGCCAGCAAGGCTCATCAGGACAACCAAAAAAGACTGCAGGACTTGGGATATCGCCTGGTTGAACCGTCGCAGGGGTGGTTGGCATGCGGAGAAGAAGGATGGGGACGGTTGGCAGATCTCTCTGTCATCATCGAGGCCATCGAAGATACGCTCTATGGAACGCACGAATTTGCAGAAAAACACTTTTTAATCAGCGCCGGACCCACAAGAGAAAATATTGATCCGGTGCGTTATATTTCTAACCGCTCCTCAGGCAAAATGGGATATGCGCTCGCACGTCAGGCCTTTCTCAGAGGTGCTCAGGTGACTGTCGTGACGGGTCCGACAACATTGGAACTGCCCCCGGGTATCCGTCGAGTCGATGTCGAGAATGCCCGGGAAATGACTGCGGCAATCGAAGCGCATTATCACGAATGTGATGTTTTGTTGATGGTCGCTGCTGTTGCAGATTTTAGACCCAGTCAGGTTGCAGAGGAAAAAATAAAGAAAAAGAATATATCACATGTCTTGCATCTGACAGAAAATCCTGATATATTAAACCTGTTGGCCCCTCATAAAAAGGGCCGTATACATGTGGGGTTTTCTTTAGAAACCAATAACATCGTGGAACATTCGTTAGAAAAACTGAAACAAAAAAAACTGGATTTGATTATTGCCAATAATCCCAGGGAACAGGGAGCCGGATTTGACCATGATACCAACCGGGTGACGATTGTGTTTGCTGATGGTCAAACCCGTGAATCCCCACTGATGGATAAAACCAGCATTGCTGATCAAATACTGGATGAAATACGGATTTTGTTGAATCAGCACAAATCATAGGAGCGCCATGGCTTTAAATTCTGCTATTCAAGAATTTATTCATCAGCAAATCGAGCTATATGGCGATGAATTGGTTTTTTCTCCTCAAAGCTCAACAAAAGATAACCCCCAGGATGACGGGGTCAAGCCATCCTGGGAGTCTTGTGAAGAGTTGATCTCTTTTCAGGAAAAAATCAATCATTGTGTGCGTTGTGCTTTGGGCAAATCCCGAACGAATTTTGTTTTTGGCAGCGGCAATCCTCATGCAGAGGTGATGTTGATCGGTGACGCTCCGGATACGATGGAGGACGAACAAGGATTTCCGTTTGTCGGACCAGCAGGCCAGTTATTGGACAAAATTTTACAGGCGATCCATCTGGATCGCACACGGGTCTATCTCTGCAATGTGGTGAAATGTCATCCTTCACAGAACAGATCTCCTTTATTATCGGAACTGGAAACCTGTCGTCCTTTTCTGAACAAGCAAATCGCATTGGTAAATCCCAACGTTATTCTGTGTATGGGAGAACAAGCGGCAAATTCTGTTTTACATTCCAACGACCCCATTCAACGATTGCGGGGTCGTCTCCATCAGAGTGGTCAATATAAAATCATTGTAACCTATCATCCTGCATTTTTGCTGCAACATCCTCAGTACAAACGAGATACATGGTTTGATGTGCAGCTCTTGGCAAAACAATTGAAAACAAATGGCTGATTCTAAAGTACAAACGACACATATGCCTCCCCAGGCAAACGATGCTGAAATGGCTGTGCTGGGTGCCATGATGCTCGATAAAAATGCTGCCAATACCAGCTTTGAGATTCTCGATGAGAGTTCATTTTACCGTGATGCGCATCGCAAAATCTTCGAAGCTGCCCTTGCCCTGTATCAAAAAAATGAACCTATCGATATTCTGACGATTTCGAATGAGCTCAAAAAGCGTCAGGACTTGGATGCTGTAGGTGGAGATTACTATCTAACCGAACTGGTGGAGCGCATTCCGTCTGCTGCCAATATCGAGCACTATTGTCGTCTGGTGGAAGATAAATCTCTGTTGCGAAAACTGATTTCTGTTGCTATGGAAGTGCAACAGAGCTCGTTTTCCGCCACTCTTGACGCCCACGAAATCATCGAAGAAGCAGAAAAAAAGATTTTCGCCCTGTCCGAACGCCGCCAGCGCAAAGATTTTCATCATATCAAACCCATTTTGCATCAGACCTTGGAGACCTATGAAAATTATCACGGCATGAAAGATGGGATCACCGGTGTACCTACCGGCTTTAAAGATCTCGATGGCCAGCTCTCCGGGATGCAAAAATCTGATTTACTGATTTTGGCTGCCAGACCTTCCATGGGTAAAACCGCGTTTGCCCTGAATATCGCTGCAAATGCTGCCAAAAAAGGAAATGTCGTGGGCTTGTTCAGTCTCGAAATGTCTTCCGTGCAGCTGGCCATGCGATTATTGTGTGCCGACGCCAAAGTCAATTCTCACGCAGCGAGAATAGGGCGTCTGCCGGAAAACGAATGGATGCGATTATCCATGGCGGCCGGTCAATTGGCCGAGTCGAAAATATATATAGATGATACACCGGGACTGAATATCCTTGAAATTCGCTCCAAGGCCCGACGACTAAAAGCGGAACATGATGTCAACCTCATTGTTATCGACTATTTACAACTCATCAGAGGGGTAGGACGGGTGGAATCCAGGCAAATCGAGATCGCCATGATCTCACAGTCCCTCAAGGCGCTTGCCAAAGAACTCAATGTACCCGTGTTGTCGTTATCCCAGTTATCCCGTGCTGTAGAATCACGGGGCGGAGACAGACGGCCGCTGCTGAGTGATTTACGAGAATCAGGTGCCATAGAGCAGGATGCCGATGTGGTTATGTTTATCTACAGACCCGGTGCCTATATGAAACCCGGCGAATTGCCTCCGGAAGAGGAAAACCTGGCAGAAATCATCGTGGCAAAGCAACGTAATGGTCCTGTCGGAACGGTAGAACTCAATTTCATAAGAGATTATGTGCTCTTTGAAAATCGAGAAAAGTTTGCTGAAGAAATGCCCACAGTCTCTACCAATCTCTTTTAATCGAACTTTTGGGGCGGCAAAAGCGTATAACACACTGATTTCATTGAAAAAGTTGAATATTTGCAAGATTTTTGTTGTTTTTGTTCTAAAAAGTTGATATACATTAAGTTAGTAGAATAGTTAACCTTTTTGCCGCATATGGTTCAAGAATACGAAAAAATCTATCAGGGATTGATTCGCAGAATAAAGCGCTACAATCCGAGTGCTGATGTGGACTTGTTAAGCAAGGCATTTGAATTCAGCTATGATTCACATCGGGATCAGTTGCGTAAATCCGGTGAGCCTTATTTTGTTCATCCGTTAGAGGTGGCCAAAATTTTGACCAATCTAAAGATGGATTACGAAACGATTGCCGGAGGGGTACTGCACGATGTTGCTGAAGATACAGATGTCTCTATCGATCTGGTTCAACGAGAGTTTGGCAGCAATATTGCCCTGCTCGTCGATGGTGTGACCAAGATCTCTGAACTTAAAATGTTTGGCTTTGAAGCGCAGCAAGCAGAGAATTTTCGCAAGATGCTGCTTTCGATGGTCAAAGACATACGGGTCATCCTGATAAAGTTCGCTGATCGTTTGCATAATATGCGCACATTGGATTTTTTACCCGAGAAAAAACGAGTACGAATCGCGCTTGAAACACAAGAGGTCTATGCCCCTCTTGCTCATCGTCTTGGCCTGGCGCGCATAAAATGGGAATTGGAAGATCTGGCATTCAAGTATTTAGAGCCTGAAAGTTATTTTGATCTTTATAAAAAGATAAACGAGACCCGGTCTGAGAGAGAACGGACGATCTTGCAATCGACCAGCCCGATCAGAAAATCTTTGGTAGAAGCCAAAATCCATGCCCGATTCGAGGGACGGCCCAAACATTTTTTCAGTATCTATAACAAGATTACAAAACGCGGTGTACCTTTTGAAGAAATTTATGATCTTTTGGCGATCAGAATCATCGTTGAAAAGATCGAAGAGTGTTATCACGCCCTCGGTATCGTGCATTCGCTATTTACGCCTATTCACGAACGCTTTAAGGATTATATCGCAACGCCCAAAACCAATGGGTACCAATCCTTGCACACAACCATTATAGGCCCTGAGGGCAAAAAAGTAGAAATCCAAATTCGAACTGAGCAGATGCATCGGACCGCAGAAGAAGGAATTGCAGCGCATTGGAAATACAAAGAAGGCCGACTGACCGAGGATGACCTGGATAAACATTTGGTCTGGTTGCGTCAGGTGCTCGATTGGGAAGAGGGTGAACCAGATTCCACCTTTCTGGATCATCTCAAGATCAATCTCTTTCAGGATGAAGTTTTTGTCTTTACACCAAAAGGCGATTTGTTTCGTTTACCTGTTCATTCGACACCCGTTGATTTTGCCTTTAGCATCCATACAGATATTGGCTTGCACTGTCTGGCTGCCAAGGTGAATGGCAAGATCGTGCCGCTCAGTTATGAGCTCAAAAGCGGTGACACCGTTGAAATCCTGACATCAAGCAATCAGCGTCCCAACGATGATTGGCTCAAATTCGTCGTGACCAGTAAAGCGCGTAGCAGAATCAAAAAGTATATTCGCGATTCGCGTTATGAAAGCAGTCTCGCCCTCGGTGAGGAAATGCTTTCCCGTGCCTTGCAAAAATTCGGTAAAAAAATCAAGAGCATTGATCTGGAGGATGTGATCGAACAGCTGAATTGTCATGATCGCAATGGTCTTTACGTCGGACTCGGACGTGGCGATATCAAGCTCGAAAATGTTCTTTCAAAATTGCTTCCGGAAGAACCCTCTGGCTCTGAAGATGGTTCGATTATTAAAAAATTTATAGAACGCGCACGAAAAAACTCGCGCGGTATCCGGGTCGCCGGAATGCACAACATTATGATTAATTTTGGCAAGTGCTGTAATCCGGTGCCAGGTGAACCCATAACCGGAATCGTTACCCGTGGACGAGGAATTGTGGTTCATACCAATACATGTAAAAATCTCATTCGATCTATGCAAGAACCCGACCGCATTGTCGATGTCTCGTGGGATGTTGAAAAAGGAAGCCGATTTCTCTCTGGCGTATATATTCTCGGAGAACGGCGAAACAAATTATTACCAGAGATCACCGAACTGGTGACCACCTCGGATGGGAATATTTCTGCCGTGAACATGAATAGCGAAAACTCTTTGGTTAGTTGCGTCATGAGTATCGAAGTGTATGACCTCGATCATCTTATCCGAATTATTGGCAAAATTAAAAAATTAAACGGCGTAATCTCTGTTGATCGCTTGAATAAATAAAAATTTTTTCGTATCTTGTAGCACTCTGGGAGAACACTCATATATTAACCAAAAGGAGCATCATCGATGAGTGATAAAAAAGAGACCATTACTAAAAAGGACGTTTCCAAGCGAACGGCGCGAATAGTCGGTGAAAAGATCTATTTGACTGAAAAAGTCGTTGATGGTGTCTTTCAAGCTTTGCGTGAGTTTATGGCCGAAGCCGATCCGGAGGTCAGGATTGAAATTCGTGACTTTGGGGTATTTGAGGTCAAAAAGACTAAACCCAAACCCAAGGCCAGAAATCCTAAGACCGGTGAAATTATCTATGTTCCGGCACGGAGAAAAACCCATTTCAAAGCCGGTAAATTATTAAAAGAAGTACTCAAATCGCCCTTGGAAGAGGGAGATGAAGAATAAAACCAGTCAGTTGGCATGTTAGCAGAATCTAAAGACCTAAAAACGGTCCCACAAGGCCGGGTGTTGGGTGTCGATTATGGTGAAAAAAGGATTGGCTGCGCTCTCAGTGATCCGATGCAGATGCTTGCTTCTCCCTTGATCACCCTTAACTATCTCGGACCCAAACAGATCTTTAGAGAATTGCGCCGAATCATTAAAGAACAAAATGTTGTCGCTATGGTCATAGGCATGCCATTTCATCTCAATGGTCGAATAGGGGATAAAGCCACACAGGTCAAAGAATTTGCAGAACATGCGAAAACTCGACTCACGGTACCCGTCTATCTTTGGGATGAACGCTGGACTACGGTGAATGCCGAAAAATCCATGCAAGCCAGAGGATTGTCACCTTCAAAACACAGAGACCGTATTGACCAGGTTGCGGCTGCCTTTATTTTGCAAGGATTTTTAGATCGTCTATCCAATTCAAGAGCTCTTGTCTCTGGATAACCCATTGACCCTATCAGCTATGATTCATTAAATGTTAAAAAAAATTCTTTTAGCGCTGAGCACAGGGATCATTCTCGCTCTCTCTTTGCCACCCTTTAAAAGCGGTTTTTTGGCATTGGGAGCCTTGATCCCTTTCTTTTTATTGTTGGAAGACAAGTCATTTGGCGAAGCCTTTCGATGGGGATACGCTGTAGGACTGTCCATCGATATATTTTGCCTCTACTGGATCGGCTGGGTGACTGTTCCCGGGATGCTGGGCGCGTTTCTCATCCTGCCCCTTTTTACTGCCCTCTATGCGGTCATACATGTTCTCCTGATTCGCACTTTTCATGCAAATGCATATTTACTATTCCCCTTTGTATGGACGACTATAGAGTATCTCCAATCATTAGGGGAAACGGCTTTCCCATGGGTATACCTGGGATATACCCAGTCTTATTATCAGAGTTTGATACAGTACGTGGATATTACTTCTGTTTATGGGGTTTCGTTCTGGATTGTCCTGATCAATGTGCTGATCTATGCAGGGATTAAACGGTTTCAACCCCGCCTTACTATTGCAGCCATGACAGCTTTTGTATTTCTTGTTCCTTTGGGTCACGGAATAATGACGTTAAATCATCGTTCCATGCCTTCTGAGACCATCAAAGTGGGCCTCATTCAGGGAAATATCGACCCTTTTGAAAAATGGAATCGACAGCGAGAAGAAATCCATTTTGCGATCTATGATAGCCTCACGCAAGAGGCGTTCAAACAGGATCCTGATTTGATGATCTGGCCCGAAACAGCGACCTCCAGTTATCTGCGCTATGATTATAATTTCATAAAGAGAATTCGCACCTGGGTGGATTCAACCGGGGTCCCTCTGATTACCGGTTCCGTGGATTTTGAGCATCTGGAAAGCGGGTATGAATACTATAATGCTGCGTTGCTTTTTGAACCGGATGAATATGAGATTCAACATTACCGAAAAAACAAGCTGGTTCCATTCTCCGAGCGGGTGCCTTATAAACACTATTTTCCCTTTAATGTTTTAAAAAATCTTCTCTATGATATGAAACTCGGTATCGGAGATTATGCACGAGGAGGGGACTATTCTCTGTTGAACGCCACATCCTATGGCGATTCTATTTCTGTGGCTGTGCCCATTTGCTATGAATCGGTCTTTCCTGATTATGTGAGTAACCAGGTACATCAGGGCTCAAATCTGATCGCGATTATCACCAATGACGCCTGGTTTGGCCGCACCTCTGCTCCTTATCAGCATGCACAAATCGCCGTATTCAGAGCCATAGAAAATCGAAAAAGTATTGCGCGCGCCGCCAATACAGGGATTTCCTGCTTTATCGATCCCTATGGGTTTGTCAGCGGCTCTACCCCCATTTTCACGACAACCCAGCTCGTTCACGAGATAGGCCTTTACGAAGGTCAGACATTCTATACCCGATATGGAAATGTCTTTGCTTTGATTTGTCTTGTTTTTACTCTTGGTTTTGTGCTTTTTGCCTTGTATATTCTACTCTTTGGTAAAAGAAAAACTGGAACATGAGCGCCCCTCAAACGTTTCTTGGATAGGTATGAAATGTGATATACTCTGCTTTATTTTACTGTTAAGCGTTTTTTCCGCAAGGGCTGATGAAGATCAGCCAACAAGCAATCTGGTGCGATTTGAAAAACTTTTCAGTCTGATGGCCTCTGAGACAGATTCGTTTTTCAATATCAAAAGCCACTCATCCGTGCTTATCCAGGGATCTGCTCAGCAAACCAGTGCCGGGTGGTTTTTTCGTTCCAGTTTGATTCAGTTTTTGCAAAATGAGGTGGAACGCATCGTTTGGCAAAATCCTCAGGATGTAGACTGTATGCTGGAATTCCAAGTTCCTGAGACATCGGTTCAGTACACCAAGGTGAATCATGACGGGGTTGAGCGGAAAGTCTCTGCAACAGCAAGCCTGGTGTTCAAAATAGGAAATGAGATCTCTGCCAGCCAAACGTTTAAAAAGTCATTGCTCGATACCATCAAGATCAATGACTTGCAGCAAATTGAAAACAGTCTTTATCCCTTTACGATAGGGGAAAAACCGGAATCCGGTGCCTGGCAAAAATGGTTGGAACCCGGACTCTTGATCGGGCTTTCAGCAGGTATTATTTATATGTTCTATTCTTTTCGAAGTAAATAATCGACATGGGAATGATGATGAGACGAATAATTTTTACTCTAGGTGTGATGGCTCTCCTTGCAGGCTGCTCTTCAAACAAATTACCTTCTGATTTGGACGCAGATGAACGCATGAAAGCCGCTGTAGAATTTTTTGAAAAAGGCAAATATTTTGATGCCAAAACACAATTCCGTATTCTGACCTTGAGCTACGGGGGAACCACTGTGGCTGACAAGGCTCAGTTTTACCTGGCCGAATGCCACTTTAATCTGAAAGAGTATATTTTGTCTGCTGCAGAGTACGAGCGTCTGATAAAGCTTTATCCCAGCTCGCAATATGTGGATGACGCTAAATATAAACTCGGACTCTCTTACTTTGAGCTTTCTCCCAAGTATTCACTCGACCAGGAATATACACAATTGGCTATTCAGCATTTTCAGGAATTCCTGGAAGAATACCACAACAGTGATCTGGTATCACAAGTCGAAAAAATGCTTTTGGAAACGCGAAACAAACTCGCACATAAAAAATATTCCTCAGCAGAACAGTACCGTAAAATGGGTGAATACCGGGCTGCCATTATTTATTATAATATGGTATTGTCCGATTATTATGATACCGAATATGCTGCCAAGGCGCAATACTATGTGGGGGAATGTTATCGAAAACAAAAAGAGTATTCTGATTCAGTCAGAGAATTTGCTCTCTTTATCGATAAATATCCCAAGCATGAATGGTTTCCTGACGCCCAAGAAAAATTAAAACAAGTCGAGCGTGAACTTCAGGAAGCAAAAGAAGAACAAGAGACTGTCACCGTACAAGAGAAACTCGTTGAAAAGTGAAAGCAGCTTTTTTTGGTGGTTCCTTTGACCCAGTGCATATCGCCCACTTGATCGTAGCTGAACGTGTATATGAAGAATTGGGCCTGGATAAATTGTGGATGGTGCCTGCAGCACAATCTCCACACAAGACCGACAAACAGCCTGCTGCGGGCCATCATCGCATGGCCATGCTCGAGTTAGCTCTGCAAGGGCAAGATCATCTGGTTGCCAGTGATCTTGAACTCACACGCGGGGGAATCAGTTACACGCTGGATACACTCGAGCAACTGTGGCGATTGCATGGAGATTCTTTGGAATGTCTCTATCTTGTAATTGGTGCTGATAATTTAGCCTCTTTCGCACAATGGCACAAGCCTGAAGAAATATTAAAACTGGCTCACCTTGCCATTGTCGGTCGCCCGTCTTATCAACCAGATCTTCCACAGTTTGTCGATGCAAATCAGTGTGCGCGTGTCGACATCCCTCTCTGCGAAATCTCATCTTCTGAAATACGGCAACGGATCAAAGCTGGGGCCAGTTTTCGCTACCGTGTTCCTGATTCTGTGCATGATTATATTATCCGGCATAATCTGTATCGGTCATGAGCAAATGGGGAGAATGGAATGCAACCGTTAAAAATTGCCCAGATATGCTCCTCTTCATCCTGGGGAGGGATGGAAATGCATGTCACACAATTGTCAACGGATCTGATCGATCGCGGCCATCATTGCATTGTATTTTGCTCCCCTAATAGTCCGCTTTATAAAGATGCTATTGAACGCGGTATTGAAATCCGGACCTTTGCGCCCACAGGATATTTTTCTCCTCATTCCATATTGTCGCTCGCCAGGCACCTCGTCGCAGAAAAGATCGACATTGTCCACGCCCACTATTCCAGAGACCTCTGGTCTATTGTCCCGGCTTTGAAAAATATCCCTCTTGTTTTTATTAAACACATCGGTACTCAGAAAGCCAAGCGAGATCCATTCCACAAGTGGATCTATAGCCGCGTCTGTAAAATGATCGCTATCTCCAAAGTCATCGCTGATAATCTGATTGCCACCCATCCTGTCTCGCCTGACA
Source organism: Candidatus Zhuqueibacterota bacterium (assembly GCA_014728115.1). Lineage (GTDB taxonomy): Bacteria > Zhuqueibacterota > Zhuqueibacteria > Residuimicrobiales > Oceaniaggregativiventaceae > Oceaniaggregativivens. The sequence goes on from WJME01000305.1 coordinate 34,320, forward strand.
AAATTGAGGTATTACATCACGGCATCGATGTTCCTGACTATGACTCTGCTCTGCAGCAAAGAGCACAAACGAGATCACGGTTAGGATTTGATGAGTGTCATTTCGTGATCGGCAATATCGGACGGTTGCAAGTGGGAAAAGGCCACCTGGAATTTATCGAGATGGCTAAACAGATCCACAAAGCGTACCCGTATACCCGGTTTATGATCGTTGGGGAACCCACAAAGGGGGAAGAATTTCGCGCTCGTGTCATCTATGATGCCCTGGAGCAGAGCGGCCTCAGAAATGTGTTTGTGATGACCGGTTATCGCAAGGATGTTCCAAATTTACTCGCAGCCATGGATTGTTTTGTATTTCCTTCCCGGGCAGAGGCGTTTGGCCTTGTCGTTATCGAGGCGATGGCTGCGGGATTGCCTGTTGTCGCTTGTAAAAGCGATGGAATCCTCGATATCATCGAGGATGAAAGACAAGGTCTTCTCGTTCCCCCGCAAAATAGTCTTGCACTGGCAAAAGCAGTCGCATTTCTTGTTGAAAACGAGGAAAAACGCCACTATTATGCAATTCAGGCTCGTGAGCATGTAGAAAAGTATTTTTCCCGCACCCGGATGCTCGAAAGACTGGAAACCTTTTATAAAGAATGTTTGCAAAAGAGCAAGTCATCACATTTCATGCCATGAGGGTTATTTTCTTTGGGTAATCATCACACCAACTCTAATTTCATCTTTTCCATAACTCTTCCGACTAGTTCGTGAATGCTTGAGAATTTTTCCTGTTATTTAGATTCTTATTGCTTTATTGTGCAATATTGCGTATTGTTTTGAGCAGATTTGGCCAGTGATTGGACATTTCAGAACGCCAGGTCTGAACGTTTTTCTTTCCGCAACTCGGAATTTTGCCTCTACATTACTATGACCGAATATTGGGTTGACTAATCCGGGAATCCAGCCATGGCAGAAGAAAGAATCATCCGATTGATGAAAAATGTTCCGTTATTCGCAAGAATGCCTGATTCAGATGTATCTCAGGTCGCAGATCAATGTGTGCGCCGGGAATGCTATCGGGATCAGGTTATTCTTGTCGAAGAAGATGTGGGACAAACCCTGTTTATTATCCTCAAAGGAACCGTTAAAATTACCCGTACCAGTGATGAAGGCCGAGAGGTCATTATCACCATTTTAAAATCAGGTGATTTTTTTGGAGAACTGTCTCTTCTCGATGGAAAAGGACGCTCAGCCACAGTGGTTGCTATGGAGGAATCCGAACTTTTGACCCTGCGACGAAGTGAGTTTTTGCTGCTTTTGGAACGATATCCTCAATTATCCATCGAATTACTCAAGGTATTGGCAGCCCGTATACGCCAGTCAAATTTTCAAATCGAGAATTTAACCATCCAGGATGCGATCGGCAGGGTTGGCGCCGCCTTGATTCATGTGGCAGAACAAACAGGATATCGGCGTGATGATGGCATGATCATTCCCAAGCTTCCGGTGCAACAGGATCTGGCCAATATGGCTGGCACCGCAAGAGAAACAATTTCCAGGATTATGGCCCACTTTGAAACTCGCGGTCTGATCAAGAGAGAAGGGCACCGGGTCATCATTGTCGATTTTGATCGTTTTAAACGCGATTACCGGAAAGGTGGCGTGAAGGTGTGAAAAATCTCGAACTCAAGGTCAAACTGAGATCCTTTGATGATATTCATATCAACTTGCAAAAACTCAAGGCCGAATATCAGTGGACAAGACACCAGATCGATCACTATTTTCAGGTTCCACAGGGCCGTCTTAAAATCCGCCTGCAAGATCATTCTCCTGCCGAGCTGGTCAGCTATCTCAGGCCCGATCAACCGGATATGAAATTAAGCAACTATTCGATTTTTCCTCATGAAAATCCAGAGTTGTTAATCCAAACCCTGTCGCTCTGTTTACCTCTCTCTGTCAAGATAGAAAAAATGCGATCTTTATATCTCTGGAAAAATGTACGCATTCATTTGGATGATGTAAAACATTTGGGATTTTTTCTGGAATTCGAGGCAGTCGAATCTCCTGAATATATCCTGCAAGAGAATGAAAATCATCTCACCTTTTTAATCGATAGACTGAATCTAAATCACAAAGATTTTGTGCAAGTGGGATATCATGATCTTTTAATGAATCAGAATAATCATTGACAGACGAGTAATCATTTTGTAAATTATGTCCTGAATTTATAAAGATATGGAGAGTTTTATGGCAGATTTACAACAACTGGCAGATGCGGTCATCAGCGGGCAAGCTCCCAAAGTAGAAGAATTGACAACAGAAGCCTTGGATCAAGGCGTATCTCCAACAGACGTCCTGAATAAAGGACTCATCGCAGGGATGCAGGTTGTAGGCGTTAAATTTAAAAACAATGAATTTTATGTTCCCGAAGTGCTTATCGCCGCCCGGGCTATGAAGGCGGGAATGAAAATTTTACGTCCTAAATTAGCCGAAAGCGGTATAGAACCCGCCGGCAGGTTTGTGATTGGGACGGTTACAGGTGATTTGCATGATATCGGAAAAAATCTGGTGTCGATGATGATCGAAGGTGCCGGATATGAAGTGATCGACCTGGGAGTAGATGTCGCACCTAACACGTTTATTGAGGCTGTCAAAGACCATCAGCCTGTGGCTATTGGCATGTCTGCTCTCCTGACGACCACTATGGTTAATATGAAAAAAACCATAGAAGCGTTTGAAAATGACGGCATGCGTGATCAGGTAAAGATACTCGTAGGCGGTGCTCCCCTGACAGACGATTATGCAAGAGAGATCGGTGCAGATGGCTATGCCCCTGATGCTGCCAGCGCCGTAGAGCTATTGGAGCAATTTAATTCTTGAATCAGAGCCTTTTCGAGAAACACATTATTCCGTAAATACACTCTCTTTTGATTAAACACAGGATCAGATGTGACCAATCAGGAATTTGATCTATTTGTCCCCGGACGATTGTGTCTTTTTGGCGAACATTCAGACTGGGCTGGCGGCTATCGTCGAATCGATGCAAAAATTCATAAAGGATACTGCATCATCGTCGGAACCAACCAGGGAATCCATGCAAAAGTCAAGGCCCATCCCAGCAAGTTGGTTATCAAAAGTACCTTGCCTGATGGCAAGGTTTTGGGCCCTCATGAGATCGATATGGAACCCCAGACCCTTCTCAGAATTGCCGAAGAAGGCGGATTTTATAGCTATACCGCAGGTGTTGCCTATTATGTACTCTGTCATTATAATGTTAAAGGACTGATTATTGACAGCTATTGCATGGATCTGCCTATTCGCAAGGGATTATCCTCCTCTGCTGCCAATAACGTCCTGGTCGCCAGAGCCTTTAATAAACTTTACGATCTTAAACTCACCACCCGGGGTGAGATGGAAATCGCCTATCAGGGCGAGATCATTACCCCTTCTCGTTGTGGACGTATGGACCAGGCATGTGCTTATGGGGGAACCCCCGTACACATGATATTCGATGGTGACAAGCTCGAAATTGAAGAAATCTATCCTCCCAAAGAGATCTATATGGTCATTGCCGATCTCAAAGCAGGAAAGGATACGCAAAAGATTCTTGCCGATTTGAATGCTTGTTATCCGGCCAGCGGAGGTAAAATCGGCACAGATGTGCGGTATTATTTAGGCCCTGTCAATAAGGATATTGTCTCACGGGCACGTAGCATTTTACAAAAAGGCGATGCCTCACAAATTGGATCCATGATGACCGAATCACAACGCTTTTTTGATTTGTTTATGGCTCCGGCTTGTCCCGAAGAATTATTGTCTCCTAAACTACATTTTGTGCTCAGCAGTCCTGAACTGGCCCCTTTTATTTTCGGGGGCAAAGGAGTGGGGTCTCAGGGCGATGGGTGTGCACAGTTTGTCGCCCGGGGCAAAAAAGAACAGCAACAGTTGATCGAACAACTGGAAGAAATGGAGCTTGAAGCCTATCCTTTGACGATTGCAGCTCAAGTTCCGCCCAATTCCAAAAACAAATAAAATAAGAAGATTCATGGCTTTAAAATCATTGACCGTAAAGGTCGTATTTTTTGATATCGGGGGAGTTTTGGTGCATGTAGACAAAATGCGGATGCGCCAAAATCTCATGAGCCTGACCGCTCTGGATGAAATTGAATTTGCACAAGTGTTGGAAAAATCCAATTCATTCCATAAAGGCTTTGATAAAGGAATGATCCAGCCTCCCGAGCTCTATGAGCGATTTTCTGATTTGGTCGAAAAAGAGTTTACCTATGCAGATTTTGTCAAAGCCTATACCGATCTTTTTGAACTGAATGAACCGGTCATGGAGCTCGCAAAAAGTCTTAAAAAAAATGCTTTCATATCCATCATTTCCAACACCGATCCCTTGCATTACAAAAGGATCGATGATGATTATGGCCTGAGCAACTGGTTCGAAAATCCGATCCTTTCTTATGAACACAGAGTCGTCAAACCCTCCAAAGAAATTTATTCAGCAGCCATCGATGCCTTTGGTATCGATGCTTCGGATGCTCTCTTTGTGGACGATCTGGCTGAAAATGTTCAGGCCGCACAAGAGTTTGGCATGGAAGGGATTGTCTATGACCATTGTAAACAGCTGGAAAAAGAGTTGTTGAAATATATCCGGCTTGAATGAACACCTATTGATTATTTAAATATCCAGACACATAGTTGGGAGTCTCTTATGTCAACATTAGCTATCAAGGGGGGAAACCCTGTCCGTACAGCTGCTTTTCCGGTTTGGCCGGTTTTTGGGGATAAAGAAACTCAGGCTCTGACCGAGGTCGTAAAAAGCGGAACCTGGGGAAGCCTGAACGGCAAAAAAACAACCGAATTTGAAGAAAAATATGCGGCTTTGCAAGATGCCCGCCACGGAATTTTGCTCAATAGCGGTACGACGGCCTTGCAGATTGCCCTAAAAGCCGCTGATGTGCCTGCCGGATCAGAAGTGATTGTGCCTGCCTATACGTTCATTGCCACAGCGACAGCTGTGATTGAAATGCAATGCATCCCTATTTTTGTGGATGTTGAACCCGATACCTTTAATATCGATCCTGAAAAGGTCAAGGATGCGATCACGGACAAAACCGCTGCAATCATGCCGGTTCACTTTGCCGGACGCCCTGCAAATATGGATGAGATTATGGCGATTGCAGGCGAACATCGTCTCAAAGTGATCGAAGATGCTGCACAGGCCTGGGGAGCCAAGTGGAACGGACGAGGGGTTGGCGCGATAGGCGATGCCGGGACGTTCAGCTTTCAATCTTCGAAAAATATCAATGCCGGTGAAGGAGGGATCATCGTCACCAATGATGATATGGTCGCAAAGATGGCTCGCTCCCATATCAACTGCGGCCGTAGCGATGATGGAATGTGGTATGAACATTTTTATTTTGGCGGTAATTATCGCATTACCGAATTTCAGTCTGCTGTGCTGTTGGCACAGTTGGAACGATATCCTGAATTACACAAAGTCAGGCTCGAAAATCTGCAATTTTTAAATTCTTCCCTGGCTTCAATCCCAGGGATAAACCTATGTAAAGATGATGACCGGATTGCTCACCATGCTTCGCATTTATTTGTGTTCCGTTATGATGCCAAAGAATTCAATGATGCCCCTAAAACGCGGTTCATCGAGGCCATGCGTGAGGAAGGAATTCCTGCCAGTCCCGGCTATCCCATGCCCTTATATGAGCAACCGGTGTTCCGAAAGAAAGCATTTGGGCCGCGCGGTAAAACCATCGATCTGCCCGTGGATTATGCCTCTTTTGATTGCCCGGTTTCTGATCGTCTGTGTAAAGACGAAGGCATTTGGTTTACTCAGAATACGCTTTTGGGATCCACAAAAGACATGCAAGATATTGTGGATGCCATCACCAAAATCAGTGAACATTCTGACGAACTTTAGATTTTATCCAAAGGTTGGGACTCTGGTTTAATATCGATACTGCCCGTGTGCATGCATGGGCAGCATACTTTATTCTCCCTGACTTGATTTTGAAGAACAGGAGGGTTTATGAAACAAGAGCCTGCTGTAGAAAAGACCGAGACGAAAAAGGGCGAGACATTACGAAAGTGGATCAGTACGCGCCTTTTGGATGATGTATTTACAGATGAAGTGAGCCTCTTTAAACCCCATTTTGATGTCGATTATCAAGCCTACCTGCAACGATTATGGGATTCGAATCCGGAAATATTACAGTTACTTAAAAATTCCGAAACTCTGGAACAAGCCCGGGATGCCTTGTATAGTTATCTGGAAAAGGCAGAACGCAAAGTATTTACGGTCGACAACGATTTGCATATTCTCGAAAAATCCACGGTTCGAGAATGTATTCGTGTTTTCAAGAGCCTCATAGGACCGATCAATGAGTTCCGTACAGAATTTTCTGCCCTCGAGAGCCTGTGGAAACTCGCCAATAACAAACAGGGAGAGCTGACGAGCAAAATATCTGTCGGATTTATTCTAGAGTTTATTAATTTATTCCGCGGAGTCACCGGTAAATCCAATATTTACCTGGAAAATGCACAAGTTAAAAAAGGGATTCCCGGTTTTCTCAAACTCTCTGGCAGAAATGCAGCCCAAGCCAGAATGGAAATCCTCGACGATTTTGGCTCTAGTGTCAAAAAATATTTTAAAAAATATCCGTCAGGACTCGATGACGAGGTCGCAGACTGGCGCAAAGAGAATAAGGCAAAGATTCTTCGTTATTTTGGCGGAACTGAAGAAGACTGGTTGAATTATACCTGGCATCTAAAAAATGTCATCAAAACCCCTCAGCCCCTGCTAGATCTGATCGAACTGTCCAATGAGCAAAAGGAAGCGGTGGACAATGCCGTAAAGTATAAAATCGCTTTTGGCATTACGCCCTATTATCTCAGTCTCATGGATAGCAAGTTATCTATAGGCTATGACCATGCCATACGCGCACAAGTCATTCCTCCAAAAGAATATGTTGATCGTATGATGGAACATCAGTCGGATAAAGATATCTGTTTTGATTTCATGGGCGAACATGATACATCGCCTATCGATTTGGTGACTCGTCGGTATCCGTTTATAGCAATTCTGAAACCATTCAATACATGTGCACAAATCTGTGTCTATTGTCAAAGAAATTGGGAAATCGAAAGGGTACTCGAACCCCGGGCACTCGCTTCCAGACAAAAGATCGAGCAGGCACTTTCCTGGCTCGATGAGCACAAGAGCATAGGCGATGTTTTAATTACCGGAGGAGATCCTTTGGTGATGAACGACTCACAGTTGGAAAAAGTCCTGTCTGTTCTGGCGCAAAAGCAACAGATATATCGTATACGAATTGGCAGCCGAACACCTGTCGTATTGCCCATGAGATTTACAGACAATTTGATAAAACTCTTGTCGCAATATCACAATCCGCCCACACTGGAAATTGCGCTCGTCACCCATTTTGAACACTCGTATGAAATTACAAAGGATGCCTTTTCTGCAATACAAAAATTGCGGCAGGCCGGAATCAGCATCTATAATCAACAGGTCTATACCCTGGAAAATTCACGGCGTTTTGAACTTGCCAAATTGAGACGGGATCTAAAGTCCATTGGTGTCGATCCCTATTATACCTTTAACATGAAGGGCAAAGAAGAGACCAGCCGCTATATGGTGCCGATTGCCCGAATCCTGCAAGAGAGAAAAGAGGAAGCCAGATTGTTGCCGGGTTTGGATCGCACGGATGAGCCGGTGTTCAATGTTCCCCGTCTGGGTAAAAACCACCTGAGAGCCGGCCAGGACCGAAAGCTGGTCATGATCTTACCCGATGGAAGCCGTGTCTATGAATTTCATCCCTGGGAAAAAAATATCACTCCCATTCCTCCCTACAATTATGTCGATGTTCCGATCTATGATTATCTTGAAGAACTGGCCTCAAGAGGTGAAAATATCAGGGATTATCGGACCATCTGGTTTTATTATTGAGCGATCACGCCCCATGGGCCTTTCTCCATGGGGCGTTGGTTTACATGTTGAGTCATTCTCCGTACCATTGCTTCACAAATCCCGTTTCATTTCTGTTAGCCCATTTAGACTAAAAACAATAAAAACAGAAGATTAATCTTTTTTTGTCATTTTGGCATGCTTATTGTCATTCATTATACAAAGAGTAACCAAATTCTTAAAAAAAGAGGTGTTTATGCAGGTACCCCTTGAAATTGCTTATCGAGGTATCGATCCCAATCCGGAAATGGATGACTTGATTCGTGAAAAGACAGCTAAACTTGAGCAAGTGTGTGATTATATGACCAGTTGCCGGGTCGTGGTCGAAAAAAAGCAGGAACATCAATCAAGTGGTAACCCCTTTAGAGTGAGATTGGATATCAATGTACCCCACGACAATCGCATTGTCGTGACCGAAGGTGAAGGCGGTACCGATATGCACGCCAATGTTTATCAGATCATTCGCAGTGCATTTAAAACCGCTCAAAGACAAACAAGAGAGCTAGTCGAACAACAGAGAAGTTGAAATGAATATTCATGAAAATCATATCGCCATTGCCACAAAAAACGGATTATTACTCGGAGAACGCGATGATCTCTCATCGCTGAACAGGATATTAGAGCCACACCATATTACTTGTGTTGCTGGTAAAGACAGAATGATCTATGCCGGTTCGCATGACGGATTGTTTTGTTCCGATGACAGGGGGAAAAATTGGACAGAGTGCACACCAGAACCCGGATATGAACACATCAGATCCATAAAGATCATTGATAATCAACAGGAGCGTATCCTCCTCGGGACCGAGCCTGCGATGGTCTTTTATAGTACGGATCACGGCAAACAGTGGCATCCCAGCCATGAGGTAGCACGATTAAGGGATCGCTATGAATGGTCTTTGCCCTATTCTCCAAGAAAAGGATGTATTCGGGATTTTTCACAATTGGGGGATATCATATTCTCGGCTGCAGAACAGGGAGGTGTTCTACGCTCCGCAGACCACGGGTTTACCTGGCAAATGGTTGGCGGCTATACAGATCCTCGTGGTGCACAAGAGGGAACGATCCATAACGATGTTCATCGGGTTTATACCCTGAAAAATCTGATAAATTTGGTTTGGAGTTGCACAGGGGGCGGCTTTTTTTACTCTGAGAATCAAGGCAATAGCTGGAATCGGCTATATGATGCTTATTGCCGGGCTGTGTGGATAGATATCGAAAATCCGGATCATATGATATTGGGATCTGCTCAAGGCCCTGATCGCATGGGTGAAATTGTCGAAACAAAGGATGGCAATACCTGGCAATCTGTCAATGATGGAAGCGGAGCGCCTTGGGAAAAGTCCATGGTCGAAAAATTCGTTCGTGGCAATGAAAATATTTATATGATTTTGTCTGATGGACGCGTTTTTTCATCAGACAAGAAAAATATAAAATGGCAACAAATATGGCCGGAAATCGATAATGTGGTCGATATACACTTTTTCTAGCCATTCTCCAAGAGAACAATTGAAAATAGGAGGGACCTATGGGAAAATGCAACGTATGTGGAAACGAATATGACAAATCATTTGTCATTGAAAAGGCGGGCAACAGCTATGAATTCGATTGCTTTGAATGCGCCATTCATGCTATGGCGCCAGTGTGCACCCATTGTGGGGTCAAAGTTTTGGGGCATGGCCATGAAAGCGATTCTGGGATTTTTTGCAGTGCTTTTTGTGCCAGCAAAAAAGGCGTTCACGAATTGCAGGACAGGGTCTGATCTCTTTTGAGTTCAATTCTGCCAAGATTGAAGCAAGCGATAAGAATGGTATTCCGGCAATTCATTCAGGCCTGCTGCAGTTCAGAAACCGGATAAACAGACAGGTATTTTATTCGTATACAAAGATCAAGAATACCCAAAGCACAGAGGGTATTCTTGATTATCTTCTTTTGCTCTCCTCAGAAAAAGTCTCTTTTATTTTCGACAATCATTTATTACTTTTCTCTATCTATTTTTTAACCTAACATCAGGGTTTAATATGTACACATTAACCGTTTCGTCCCGTTTTTCGGCAGCGCACCACCTCATAAACTATCCAGGTCCATGCCAGAGGATTCACGGCCATAATTATAGAGTAAAAATCAGCATAACAGCGACCCGGTTGGATGATATGGGAATGGTGATGGATTTGATGGATCTGCAATCCTTGCTGAACAAATGCGTGGGGCAATTCGATCATCAATATTTGAACAAGATTCCACCCTTTGATGCGCTCAATCCCACCAGCGAAAATTTCTCGCGTTATATTTTTGAGTGGATTGAACAAAAATTGCCCGAACACATTACTTTAAAAACAGTGGAATTTTTCGAAACTGAAGACTATTCAGTAAAGTATGAAAAATCTTGAAAAAAGGCTTGATTTTTATTCATTTAATCCTAAATTCATAATGGGTAATCATTGGACATTTGTTCTAAAGGAAACTTGATGAAGGGCTGTTTCAGCGACATTTTTTACTTTTTTTATTATTATTTTCTCTTTCGTGATCGTGGAGGGATAGGCAAATAGTATTCTCTTTAATGTAAAGAATCGCCCACTATCCCTTTCAAAGGTTAGTGGGCTTTTTTTTTGGGAGCCAGTGTATGCAAATTGAGCAGTTGAGAAAAAGAGTTGATGATCTGGATGAACAATTGTTATCTTTGATGAACGAACGTGCCAGGTTAGCCTTGCAAATCGGAGAACTCAAGCAAAAACAAAATATAGAAATTGTCAATATCGATCGTGAAAAACAGGTTCTTGACCGTCTGGCAGGCTTGAGTGGGGGACCGCTTGCTGAAAAACATATACGCACCATTTTTGGCAATATTGTCAGTGCCTGCCGTGATCTACAACTCTACGAGGAGGAGCATTAGGTGGTAATTGTAATGAAAGATAATGCGACTGATGACCAAATCAAGGCGGTTTCCGGTCGTCTTGAACAAGCCGGTTTTCAAGTGCATGTGGTAAAGGGTGTGAATCAGACAATTCTCGGCGCACTGGGAGACAAGCGCGGTATCGATCTGCGCACCTGGGAAATTATGGACGGTGTCTATGAGGTCTTGCGCATAACCGAACCCTACAAACTGGCCAGTCGCACGTTTCATGCGGAAAATACCGTCATACATATCCGTGATGTAACGATCGGTGCAGAGGAAATCGTGATTATGGCTGGTCCCTGTTCCATAGAGAGCGATGAACAATTAATGACCATCGGTAAAGAGATCAAACATGCCGGTGCCAAAATATTGCGAGGCGGAGCGTTCAAGCCCAGAACTTCTCCATATTCTTTTCAGGGACTCGGTGAACAGGGATTGAGTATTATGCAGAGCGTCGGCAAGGAACTGAATATGCCTACGATTACAGAGGTTATGGAAGCCAGCCAACTCGATTTGATTCTAAAGTACGTCGATATTGTGCAGGTGGGCGCTCGAAATATGCAAAACTTTTCCCTGTTGAAAGAATTGGGCAAAATTGACCGTCCCATTTTGCTCAAGCGAGGTCTTTCCGCTACCATCGAAGAGTTGCTCATGGCAGCGGAATATATCATGTCCGGTGGGAATTACAATGTGATTCTTTGCGAACGGGGTATCCGCACTTTTGAGCAAGCCACTCGAAATACTATGGACATTTCCGCAATTCCTGTGGTGCAAAGCATGAGTCACTTGCCCATTGTGTCAGATCCCAGTCACGGCACAGGACGCAGAGACAAGGTCGTTCCCATGGCTCGTGCTTCTGTGGCTGCAGGAGCAAATGGATTGATTATCGAAGTGCATCATGATCCGGATCATGCCTGGTCTGATGGTGCCCAATCTCTTTATCCAAAACAATTCTCACGCATGATGGAAGAATTGCGTATGATAGCCTGGGCTATCGGTAGAACATTGTGAGGAGCCTATGTCGGAAATTAAATCGTTTAATAATATTTTGATTGTCGGTCTGGGTCTTATCGGCGGTTCGCTCGCCACCGCATTAAAACGCAAAGGATTCAGCGGCAATATCCTGGCCGTGGACAAGGAAGAAATTCTCAATAAAGCCATTACCAGAAATCTTATCGATAAAAGCTATTCACAAGACCAGTTGAAAGAAGCGGTTGAAGAAGCGGAATTGATCATTCTGTGTACGCCCATAACCGAAATTATCGAGCTATTAAAAGTGATTGCACCCTGGACAAAACCGGGTACCCTGATTAGCGATGTAGGAAGCACAAAAAGAAAAATTGTTGAAACTGCCAATATTTATTTGCCCGCCCATTGTCACTTTATCGGGGGACATCCTATGGCAGGTTCCGAGTTTCGGGGTCTCGATGCTGCAGATGCATTTTTGTTTGAAAACACGACCTATGTTCTCACCCCTAACAGACCCACACAGGAAGCCATACGCCGCGCTTTTGGTGAACTCTTGGAATTCATAGGGGCCAAGGTGCTGCTGCTGTCTGCCCAGCTTCATGACGAGATAGCTGCGGCAGTGAGTCATCTGCCTCAGGTGACTTCGGTTGGGCTCATGAATCTCGTCAATGACCGCCAAAATGAAAGCTCTTACTTTTTAAAGATGGCTGCCGGTGGTTTCAGGGATATGACTCGCGTCTCTTCCAGCCCTTATGGGATCTGGGAAGACATTATTGAAACCAATAATGATATGATTGCCAAATTTCTCAATGACTATATTCGCGAACTGGAGCATCTCAAACATCTGTTGTTGGAAAACAATCTCTGCAAGTATTTCGAGCGAGCCGCCCGGGCGAGATTGTCGATCCCAAAGGATACCAAAGGTTTCCTCAAACCCCATTATGATGTCTCTGTTTCTGTTGAGGATAAACCGGGAATGATTGCCGGGATTACACGGATTTTATCCAAAGAGCAAATCAATATCAAAGATATCGAAGTCTTGAAAATCCGGGAGAATGAAGGAGGAACCATTCGTCTTGCTTTTGCATCTGAAAATGATCGTGAACGAGCTATTGGCTTTTTAATTCAGAATGGATATGAATGTAGAAAGAGAGAATAGTCATGTCAACAAAAACGATCCAGCCTGTTTCATGTCTCAAGGGAGAAGCCCTGATACCCGGAGACAAGTCTATTTCTCATCGAGCTCTAATCTTATCTTCGATTGCCGAAGGCAATTCAACCATTACCGGTCTTTCCAGAGCTATCGATGTACAAAGCACCTTGAACTGTATCAAGGATCTGGGAATAAACGTAAAAGTTGAAAATTCTCAAACCCTTGTAGAGGGTAAAGGCTTATATGGTTATACAAAACCCGATAAAATCCTCAATGCCGGTAATTCCGGCACCACCATGCGACTCTTGACAGGAATTTTATCGGCCATGGACTTTGATTGTACGATCGATGGCGATGAGTCTCTAAGAAATCGTCCGATGAGACGAATTATCGATCCTTTGGAGAAAATGGGCGCAAATATCGATTCTAACAATTATAAAGCCCCGCTATCCATTCGCGGCGGAGCGGTTAAAGCCATCGATTATGCGTCTTCTATTGCCAGTGCTCAACTCAAATCGTGTATCATTTTGGCAGGGCTTTATGCCAAAGGCATCACAAGAGTGACTGAACCCGCCAAATCCCGGGATCATACCGAACGGATGCTGACCGTATTTGGTGTGCAAGCGTCTTACTCGATAGGCGGTGCTGCGGTCAGGGGACCGGCTACCCTTAAAGCGACAACACTGGATATCCCGCGTGATATCTCTGCTTCAGCTTTTTTCCTGATTGCCGCCTGTCTTGTGCAAGATTCCCGGATCGTGGTTAAAAATGTAGGAATCAATGAATCGCGGGCCGGTTTTCTCGATGCGCTCGCGTCTATGGGAGCCAGGGTCTATAAAACCAATCAGACCGAGATTAATCAAGAACCCCGTGCAGAACTGACTTCGTCATCCACAAAACTGAGATCGACGAATCTTTCCGGTTCAATTATTTCAAATATTATCGATGAAATACCTGTCCTGGCCGTTGCTGCAACACAGGCACATGGAATAACAACGATCAGGGATGCAGAAGAACTGCGCGTTAAAGAGACGGATCGGATACAAGCCACAGTTACAAATCTTAAAAAAATGGGTGCTGATATCCGGGAAACCAAAGACGGCATGGTCATCAAAGGGCCCACCCCGCTTAAAGGAACCCGTCTCGATAGCTTTGGCGATCATCGAATCGCCATGGCCAGCGCCATTGCCGCTCTGATCGCAGAGGGTGAAACAACACTCACAAATACCGATTGTATCGATATCTCTTTTCCGGGATTTTTTGATGTACTGGAAGGTCTGATCTGTGATTAATACAAAGACAAAGCTGTTTGGTGTCATTGGGCATCCTGTTGCACATTCTTTGTCACCTGCATTGCATAACTGGATGCTCAAACACTTTGATTTTAATGCAGTCTATGTCGCATTTGATATCGAGCCCCGACTTTTAAGGAATGCGTTTAAAGGGATGCAAGCCTTTGGCATCGCCGGTTTGAATGTCACTTTGCCTCATAAAGCAAGTGTTGTAGACTATATTTCTTTTGCGTCACCGCAAGTCCGACATCTTGGGGTTGCCAACACAATAAAATATACAGAATCCGGTCTGCAGGGATATGTCACCGATCCCTACGGCTTTACTGAATCCCTGGGCTCCCAAAAAGAAAAATTTCAGGATGCCAGCGTACTCATACTGGGTGCCGGAGGATCCGCTCAATCTATTCTATACGCGCTCAAAGACCTTGAATGCAGCGAAATCATGCTGTACAACCGTACCTTCGAAAAAGCTTTACAGCTCGCCGCCAAAGCATCCGAACAATTGGGAATCGGGTCTGTATCTGTCTTACATAGCGAACAGCTAAAAGATGCTGTGAACGATGCTGAAATCATTGTCAATACGACGAGTATTGGAATGCATCCGGATACCGGAAATCCTTTGCCCTTTGATGGAATTCTCAAACCGTCTCACTTTGTTTACGATCTCATATATAATCCGTTACAAACCCCGCTCTTAAGAATGGCAGAAAAAGCAGGTGCCTCATGGCAGCATGGCCTGGGTATGCTGATTTTTCAGGGGTTGCGCTCTTTGCAAATATGGACGGATACAGATGTACAATTAAATTCCAACGATCTTGAACTGTTAACCGCTCATTTAATCAGGGAAATGCAAAATTCATGAATAAAATTCGCTTTCTTACTGCTGGTGAATCCCATGGTCAGGCATTGATGACAATTCTCGAAGGAATTCCAGCAGGACTTGATCTCACTTCAGAGGATATTGAAGATCAATTACGCCGCCGTCAAAGAGGATATGGCAGAGGCGACCGGCAAAAGATCGAGCAAGATAAAGCAAAAATCATGACGGGCGTGCGATATGGCAAAACCCTGGGGAGTCCTATTGGACTGCTGCTGGAGAACAAGGATTGGCCCAACTGGACAGAGAAAATGTCTGTCGAGCCCGTTCAAAATCCGGTTGGCCCTCTGCAGATGCCACGACCTGGTCATGCCGATTTTGCCGGAATGGTCAAATACAGACACGACGATTTGAGGAATATTTTGGAACGCTCCTCTGCCCGTGAAACAGCGATGAGGGTTGCAGCCGGTGCGGTGGCTCGAAAACTACTCTCCGAATTCGGTATCGAGATTTATGGCCAGGTCATTCAAATCGAGAATATAAAATCTTCTCTGACTGCCCTCGATGTCCTCTCTGGCAACGATAAAAACCGGGTTGATAAATGGCGCGAACTCTTGCAAAAAGCCGAACAGTCTCCTGTTGCCTGTGCTGATCAGCAAGCTGAATCCGATATTATGGCAAGAATCGATGCTGCCGCCGAAAGGGGCGATACTCTTGGAGGGATTTATGAAATTGTGGCCTTGAACGTACCTGTCGGACTCGGTAGTCACGTGCATTGGGATCGCAGACTGGATGCCTGGATCGCCATGGCCATGATGGGGATCAATGCTATGAAATCCGTAGAGATAGGTTTGGGTAAAGGTGTTGCCGATATTCCGGGAAGCCAGGTGCATGACGAGCTCTTTTATAACGAGCCTGAAGGCTATTATAGATTGCGAAATGCTGCCGGCGGTATTGAAGGCGGCATGAGCAATGGTGAACCGATTATTGTTCGGGTGGCCATGAAACCCCTGCCAACGTTATCCAGCCCCTTGCGCTCTGTTGATGCAGGTTCAAAGATGAGCAAGCAAGCCTTCCGCGAGCGCTCCGATGTTTGTGCCGTTCCAGCTGCTGTGGTGATCGCAGAGGCCATGCTTGCCATAGTGCTTGCCAATGCCTTGGTCGATAAAATTGGCGGGGACTCGATAGCAGAGATGAAAATTCATTATAACGGGTTGCCTCATGTACCCCTGGGATGGTAAAAATATCTATTTGGTCGGCTTTATGGCCACTGGGAAATCCAAAGTTGGCAAGGAAATCGCATATTTCCTCGGCCGTCCTTTTTTTGATACCGATGACCTTGTGGAAGAACTCGCGGGTAAACGCATCAGTGAAATTTTTGCACATGAAGGAGAGAACGCCTTTCGGGATCTAGAGTCCAAAGTGGTAAAGCAAATCTCCCAGTCCCGGGAGTGCGTTGTCGCTCTGGGCGGGGGGGCGGTGTTGCGACAAGAAAACTGGACTTTGCTGGCATCTACAGGAATTATTATTTGTCTCTATGCTGATGAGCAGACCCTGCTGGAACGAATAATCAGCAAAGATCACAGACCGTTGATGCGTAGCGAATCCAAACAGGATCTTCTCTCTAAAATACGTGCCTTGCTGGACGAACGACAGCCTCTGTATGATCGTGCCGATTATTGTTTCAAGAGCCGACAGGACGTCTCAGCGCAAACCCTCGCAAAACAAATTTTCTATCACTTGCAGGAAGAACTATGAATCGCGTTCATGTTGATCTCGGAGAAAATAGCTATGATATATTTATTCAACCCGGACTCTTGCAGGAAATTCCGTCGCTAACCCGTTCGTTGTCCTTGCAGGGCTCGATTTTTATCATCTCGGATACACGAGTGGCGTCGATATATGGTGAGTTGGTATTGAAACAATTTCAGAAAGTGGGCAAAGCACACCTTTTAACCGTCCCCGAAGGAGAATCCTCAAAGTCGATTTCCATGGCGGATTCGCTCTATACACAATTGCTGCAGCTCGGCGCCAATCGAAAAGACACTATTATCGCCCTAGGCGGGGGAGTGATTGGAGATCTGGCCGGTTTTGTGGCCGCTACATTTATGCGCGGCATTCCATTCATTCAAATCCCTACCACAGTACTCGCCCAGGTGGATAGCAGTGTAGGAGGAAAGGTAGGCATCAATCATCCCATGGGCAAAAATCTCATTGGTGCTTTTTACCAACCCCGCTTGGTGATCATTGATCCTGATGTGTTGCACTCGCTCGATGAACGTCAGGTACGCGCAGGACTGGCCGAGGTCATCAAATATGCTTTTATCTCGGATCCTGTTCTCTTTCAGACTCTGGAAACACATCTCGAATCCATTATCCGACTTGAAGAAAAGACACTTGTCAATGCTGTACTGGAAAAATGCTGCCAGATCAAAGCAGAGGTCGTGCGTCAGGATGAAAAAGAATCCGGATTAAGAGCAATCCTAAATTTTGGTCATACTCTGGGCCATGCATTGGAAGCGGTGACAGGATATCGGACTCTCTATCACGGCGAGGCTGTTGCGCATGGCATGATCATGGCCCTTGAGTTGAGCAAAACATGTGGACTCTCGAATCAAGAGGTCTCCAGGGGCCAGAACCTTGTCAGGCGTCTAGAGGTTGCTCCGCTGCCTGAAAATTTGGATCCTGCCGCGATTCTGGAGGCAATGGCCAGGGACAAAAAACGGCTCAAAAACGTGCAAAACTGGATTTTATTGACCTCTATCGGCAATGCCGTTATCACTAACAATATTTCGCCTAAACAAACCAAAACTGTCCTGACAGACTTGAGAGGCTGATATGCGAATAATGATTATTCATGGGCCTAATCTCAATCTCCTGGGCGAGAGAGAACCCGATGTCTATGGCAATCTTTCGTTGAACCAGATCAATGAACACCTGGAAACCCTTGCTGATTCTTTGAACGTACAATTGTTGTTCTTTCAATCAAACCACGAAGGAGCGATCATTGATTTCATGCACCAACACCGCAAAGACTGTCATGGAATCGTCATCAATCCCGGTGCGCTTACGCATTACAGCTATGCCTTGCGTGATGCCATCAAAGCGGTCAATCTCTCTTGTGTCGAAGTACATCTTTCGAATGTTCATTCCCGCGAGCCGTTTCGTCGTATTTCGGTAATCCGGGATCATTGTATTAAACAAATCAGCGGCCTGGGTTTGCAAAGTTATCTTCAGGGATTAGAAACTCTTGTCGTCCACCTTCGAGCCTAACCTGGTTCAGGTGTGTTTACCCTTTTTGACATTCCGAAATATGTATTGACATTGCCTGGTTATAATGCTATATTCGTCGATAAACCTGGGATGGTAATGTGAAGAACAAAGAACTTGCAGATATTTTCTCCCGCATGGCCGATGTTCTGGAATTCAAGGGAGAAGTGATTTTTAAAATCAATGCCTATCGCAAAGCCAGCCGTATACTCGATGAACTCACCGATTCAGTAAAAGATCTGGTAGCCACCGATAGCTTGAAAGACATTCCTGGTATCGGCAAGGGACTA
>WJME01000306.1 GCA_014728115.1 Candidatus Zhuqueibacterota bacterium
CCTTGTACGCTTTTTTGTCGAATTTACCTCCAGCATGCAAAACGGTCATTACGATTTCGAGTGCAGAAGCATTTTGTTCCGGATGCACATCCACGGGAATACCACGACCATTATCTTCCACCGTTACGGATGAATCAGAATTTATCGTCACTCTGATATCACTGCAGTATCCTGCAAGCGCTTCATCTATACTGTTATCTACGACCTCACTGACCAGATGATGTAATCCGCGTATGGACACATCACCAATATACATGGCTGGTCGCTTTCTAACAGCTTCTAACCCTTTTAACACCTGAATTTTACTGGCATCATATATTTCTTGTGCAATTACGGTCATAAATTCCTCTAATAGAAACGGATATCCACAATAACATTATCACCTATTTTTTCTTTGATTTTTTGCAAAATTTGACGTTTCTGCATTTGCAATTCGGTTCGCCAGCTCATGCTAGCGACCTTTACAATCAAAGATTTTTCATGAATACGCTCGGGCTTGGCGACTTGAGAAATCTCGGCACCAACGATTATATCCCATTTTTGAATGACCTGATATTGTTTAATTTTATCTTCATGCCCGAGTTGTTTAAACAGCGACTGTATCGATTCTCCAATAGATTTCGTTGACATTAAGAATGCACCACCTCTCCATTTTTAACCCAATAGATATGTTTTTCTATTTTTCCCTTTAAATTTTCATAATCGAATGAAGTACCGGTGATGAATTTTTGACTGGGAGAAGAAAAAAGATCCATTGCGAGTTGAGCCCGGTTACTGTCCAATTCCGCGTATAAATCATCCAACAATAAAAGAGGATCAATATCGGTTTTTTCTTTGAGCAATTCGCATTCAGTAGCCTTTAGACTCATCAAAACGCTTTTATGTTCACCCCGTGATCCATAACGCCTCAGATCCTGTTCGTATAGAGAAAAAATAAATTCATCGCGATGAGGGCCTACCAAGGTGGTTCCCTGGATTCGCTCCTTTGAAGCGACTTTGTGCAAACTATTTTCAAATTGCTCTTGAATTGACTCTATAGAGTCAAATTCTACATTTGGAGAATAAACAACTTCAAGCGGTTGGATGCTATTCGAAACTTTTTGATAATAGTTATGTATTCTTGCATTTATCTCTTCTGCTATTGCTTTTCTGGCTTTCATTAATGAACTCCCTTTGGCCGCAAGCGCCAGTGACCATGCGTCAATTTGACTGGAAGCGGATTTAGATTTCCATTCTGAAAGAATACGATTTCTTTGTTTGAGAATTCGATCATATTCTTTCAAATCATCCAAATAATGAGAGTGACACTGGGATAACAAAATATTGAAAAATCTTCTCCGTTCCCCGGGAGGACCGTTGGTAATTGCATGATCATTTGCAGAAAGAGCGACAATAGGAAACCGACCGATGATTTTTGAAAAAGGAGAGATTCGCTTCCCATCCAGCATCAATTGTTTTCCTTGATTTCGGTCGATCCCCACAACCATACGATGCTGTACATCATTTGGGGCTAAAAAGGATCCTTCAACTCTTGAATAATTTTTTGAAAACGATATCAGTTCATAATCATCATGAGTGCGAAAACTTTTTGCCAAACACAGTACAAAAATCGCTTCGAGGAGATTTGTTTTTCCCTGACCGTTATCCCCAAAAATATAATTCGTTTGGTTATCAAATTCAACGGCCGGGGTGGTCAAATTTCTGAACCCATCGATTTTTAAACTTACCAGCATCATTGGAGTTAGGCAGTCTCACTCTCACCTTCGTCCTCGCGCGATTGTTCGTTAATCCTGATCGGCATTAACAGAAGCAGATAATCTTCATCTTCTGTCTGCTCAGAAGGATAGACAATCGCAGCGCTGATACTGTCCTTTAGTTCAAAAATCACTTCATCTGTATCCACATGTCGTAAAAGATCAATCAAATAGTTTGAATTGTATCCGATTTGCATCCAATCGGCAGAAAAATCACCGGGAACTTCTTCTTTGGCCTCGGCGCCGAATTCGATATCCTCTGAACGAATGGTAACCTGAGATGGGGTCATGATCAGGCGAACCTGATGGGTTAATGAACTCGAAAAGATAGATACACGACGTAAAGTAGAGATCAATAAATCTTTATCCATGACCAATCGCTTATCATTATTGTTTGGAATGACCCGCTCATAATTCGGATAAGTGCCGTTGATCAATTTTGAATAAATCGTGGCATTCTCCAATGAATACACAATGTGATCTTCACCGATCTGAACGTTCACGACCATATCATCATTGACATTTCGAAGCAATAAATTCAGGGTTTTCGTTGGAATAATTAAATTTCGCTGTTCATCCACCGGAGAAGAAAAGTTGTTGCAAATAATTTTTGATAATCTATGTCCGTCTGTCGCTACAAATCTAAGCTCTGAAGGTAATATTTCCATATTGATTCCAGTCAAGGCCGGTCTCAATTCATCTGTAGAAACAGCAAACAGGGTTTTATTGGTCATACGGGCCAACAATTGTCCCTGGATTTCAAAGGAAAGTGAGCCCTCTTCTACGGTTATTTTTGGAAAATCTTCTTTTGGTTGAGTTGAAATCTTATACTCGCCTTTTTCTGTCTTTATCACCAGCTTGTTACCACTCTCGGAAAAAATAACAAGAGGGACATCGGGTAATTCACGAACGATTTCGGATAATAATCGGGCAGGGACTGCAACGGTGCCATCATCTGATGCATTTACGGTTAATGAGGTGGTTACAGAAATTTCCAGATCCGTACCTGTAAGATTGAGACGGTCTCCATCCAGGTCGATTAGAATACAGGTCAAAATTGAGATAGTCGTTTTTTGAGGAACAACACCGATTACTTTTTGCAGTGCTGCATAAAATTCGGATTTGGAAATTGTAAAATTCATGTTTACCTCCGCCTTGAGAAGGACTATGGATCAAATGGGTAAAGTTAGATAATTATAATTAAATTATCAAGTTATTTATAATATATAGTTATAGGGACTGTGGAAAAGTGGATAACCTTGATAAATATGATTTACCTTCTTGTTTTTATTATTTCTTTCGAGTTTTTTTTATCCACATCATATGTGGATAGCCTGTTTATAACGACAGAGTATTATACAGTGTGTATAACAAGGAGGATCGAATTGCGATCATTTTAATTTCATCAACACACTTTACACATCTTGTCCCCCGGCCATTCACGGTTTTCCACAGCCATTGTGTATAACTTGTTCTATTCATAAATTCAACAATAACATCTTTTGATTTTCGATGAGGCTTAAGGCTGTGGATACATTGTTTATAACTGTGAAATTTCTATTTTATTCTTAATCTTGTCCACGATTTCTTTAGTTTTGGGATCCTGGGAAATCAATTGTTCGGTGGTATTGATAGCGTGAATCACCGTGCTATGGTCACGTCCGCCAAAATGAAGACCAATGGTTTTCAACGAACTGTCGGTAAGAGATTTACACAAAAACATTGAAATTTGTCTTGCCTGAGCAATCTCTTTTTTTCTTGTTTTGGCTCGCAGCATATCATCAGGAAAATTGAAATATTCTGCAGTCATTTTTTGAATCAGTTCAATACTGATGGCTTTACTCTTGGTGATACAAACATCTCTCAAAACCTTTTTAGTCAAATCCAGAGTGATATCTTGTCCATTCAAGGATGCATATGCGAGCAATCGTATGAGAGCCCCTTCCAACTCTCGTATATTCGAGGTAATATGGGTAGCGATAAAATGAAATACATCCCCCGGTAATTCGATCCCACTCTCTTCTGCCTTGCGCTGCAAAATAGCCTGTCTGGTTTCGAGATCAGGAGCCTGAATATCTACAACCAATCCCCATTGAAATCGTGAAATCAATCGTTCCTCCATTCCCTGCAACTCTTTTGGAGGTCTGTCCGAACTCAAGACCAACTGTTTTCCCTTTTGATGAAGAGTATTAAAGGTATGAAAAAATTCTTCCTGGGTACGTTCCTTATTTGCAAAAAATTGAATATCATCGACCAACAAGAGATCCACATTGCGATAGAGATCGCTAAATTCGGTTGATTTGTTTTTTTGTATACTGTTGATAAAATCCATGGTAAATCGTTCACTATCGACATACAGTACCCGGTTTGATACGGTATTATTTTTCGAATAATTTCCAATTGCTTGGATCAAATGGGTCTTACCCAAGCCCACTCCACCATAGATCACCAGAGGATTAAATGTCGTTTTACCCGGAGATTTGGCTACGGCCAGTGCTGCAGCTTTGGCAAATTTATTGCTTTCGCCTTCGATAAAACTGTCAAAAGTATATCGATTGCTCAGATTATCGCGATGGTTGTTTTGGCGCGGCACTGCCTTTGTCTTAAAAGAAGGCAAATGAACCGGATTTTGAGTCGAATCCATAACGATAGAATAGAGCAACTTGATATCCGCTCCAAAAACCTGTCTCATCGCTTTATTCAACAGGGCGTTATAATGCTGTTCGAGCCATTCATAAAAAAATTGACTCGGAACCTGAATTGTAAAAGCATGATCTTCGACTTTAATAGGTTTTATGGGTTTGAACCAAGTCACATAACTATTCGGATTGACCTCACCTTTTACAATAGAAAGAATCTGGTTCCATTTTTGTTCTGCGTGCTCTTGCATCCTACTATCCTCTGATATCATCCATTATGACTTTATCAACATATAGCTTGTACACATTGTAAAGAACTATAAAAGTCATAAATTTAAGTTATTAACATTATGTGTTACTTATCCACACCACCACCAAAATAAAAGAGATTTGTTTAATTTTAAATAAAATAATAAATTATAGAATTATTAAGGGAAAGTTATCCACACCCATATATATTTTATGCCCATTTTTTATCTGCTTAGAATATAAAAAGACAGACTTTTCCACATATTATTATTGCCTTGATCCCTCGCTAAAAAGTAGCAAAGCGTAGGAGTAATGTCAAGCTCAAAAAAATGAAAAATTCATGCACTTTTTTCTCTGAAAAAAATCTTGCAATTTATATATATTTTCTTTAACTTAATCGGTTTTTATAGATAGAAGTTTGAACCAAAGAGTTAAAGGGAAATCATGAAACGTACTTTTCAGCCGAGCAATCGTAAGCGCGTTAACAAGCACGGATTTCGCGCTCGAATGAGTACCAAAAATGGTCGTCTAATTCTAAAACGACGTCGCGCTAAAGGCCGTAAACGTCTGACGGTTAGTGATGAATAATGAATCAAATAAACGATTCACTTTACCCAAAAATGTCATTATAAAAAAAAGTCAAGAATTCCGCGATATTTTTTCCAGCGGTATTTTTTTTAAAAGTCCAAACTTTACTCTGGTTGCAAGACCTTCAACTTGTACGAGAATCGGTTTTACAGTTCAACGACGCATAAAGCCAGTAGTAAAAAGAAATCGTATTAAAAGAAGATGTCGCGAATTATGGCGTCTCTGTTGGCACAGGCTTTCCATAAGTGCCGATATTGTTCTTGTCGGCAAAGATTCTGTGCTTGATACTCCTTTTGATGTTTTGAAATTGGAATTTATACGGCTATTAAAGCGATTAAACTCTAATAAAAGCTTTCAATAGCCTATTTTATTTCTGGGATCTATGTCTTCATTAATGAGCACCCTTTTGATAAGGTTGGTACGATTTTATCAAAAGTTAATTTCACCGTTCTTTCCTGGATCTTGTCGATTCGATCCTACGTGTTCGCAATACGCGATCGATGCTTTAAATAAATATGGTCCTCTCAAGGGGATTTGGAAGGCTATAAAAAGGATTTCAAAATGTCACCCCTTTCATCCCGGAGGATATGATCCGGCTTGAGAATAGATAATTTTGAGAGTGAATTATGGATTTTGATCGAAAAACTATTCTAGCTTTTATCCTTATCGGATTGGTTTTTATTTTTACCTACAGCCCAATGTATCAAAAAATGATCGATCCCGAAGGATATGAACAACAGCAGCAACAGATACCCGAGCCTATAGCTGATACAGAATCATCAGAACCCGCTGAAACGGTTCAGAATGAGGATTCCCAACAGCCCGTAGAACCCAACGATATTGTGAGTCCTGACAAACCCTCTGATATCACTCTTGCGCCGGCACAAGATCCGTCTCTCACGGTTCAAGAGACCCCCAACGTTTTCTATACGATTGATACTGAAAAACAAACCCTTATATTCAGCAGCCAGGGTGCAGATCTGATCAGTGCGTCACTAAAAAATTACATGGATCCTCGCGACGAACCTGTGCAACTTGTCCCCGAATCCGCAGAGGGGATGTTGAGTATCGGATTTATCGATTTTAACGGGGATACCTTATCAACAAAGGACTGGTCCTTTCAGTCCGATTCCAGACGAGATATCTCCTTGACAGGAAACGAAACCGCCACGCTTACGTTTACTGTAAAACCGGATGAGTCCAGTCGCATCACCAAAACCTTTACCTTTTTTGGCGATCGTTATGATTTTAACTTGACCGTTGACTTTTTTAATATGGACCGCATGATCAGTCAGCGCCAATTTTTCCTTCATGCGCCAGATGGTCTCGCTTCAACCGAAGACAGGCTAAAGGATGATATGGCCTATGCCAAGGCAGTGCTATCCGCTGGAGGAGAAATTGAAAAAGGATATAAAACCAATGATAAGCGGGTCACTGAGACAGGGGATATAGACTGGTTAGCAGTCAGAACCAAATATTTTAGCCTTGCCATGATTCCCCAGGAAAGAAAAGGAATCTCTGCCCTTATTCATGGCACTGAAATTCCTGTCTCTGAAATAGACGGCGAGTGGAAAAAATATGATGTCTCCCTGGCTATGCCCTACCTGGGTGAGCGGACATCATCTAATCCTTTCAAAATATATGTCGGTCCCCTGGACAATGATATTCTAAAAAGCTACAATGCCAATCTCGAAAAGATGATGGATTTTGGCATGAAGATTATTCAACCTTTTAGTATCGCTATTCTATGGACCTTTAAATTCATTCATCGCTTTGTGCCTAATTATGGGGTGGTTTTGATTATTTTTGCTTTTCTCATTAAAATAATCGTCTATCCGCTTACGCACAAAAGTTTCGAATCCATGAAAAAAATGCAAGAGCTTCAACCCCGCATGAATGAGATCAAGGAAAAATATGCTAATGATCCTCAACGAATGAATAAAGAGACCATGAAGCTCTACAAGGAAACCGGAGTGAATCCTCTGGGAGGATGTCTGCCAACCTTGTTGCAGATGCCTTTGCTTTTTGGATTGTTTATCGTATTTCGGTCCACCATTGAACTTCGAAATGAAGGCTTTGCTCTTTGGATCAATGACCTCTCCAGTCCTGACACGATTGCGACCTTACCCTTTTCTATTCCGCTGTATGGAGACAGCCTGAATGTCCTCCCCATTGTCATGGGAGCGACAATGATTTTACAGCAAAAACTTACTGTTTCTGATCCAAGACAGAAAGCTTTTGTTTATTTGATGCCCATTTTTATGACGCTCTTGTTCAATCAGTTTCCTAGCGGCTTGAATCTCTATTATGCTTTATTTAATTTATTATCTATTGTTCAGCAAAAATGGCTGGTGCATCCAAAGACCAAAGTTGCACCCTCTAAATAGAACCTTTTGACGCCCCACTTTTGTGGGGCTCTTTTTTTTTATGAACATGCAACTTTTTGATACTATAATCGCTCCTGCGACTCCTCCTGGAAAAGGAGCCTTGGCCGTTATTCGTCTTAGCGGTCCGGATACTTTTTCCTCTGCCCGGCAATGTATTACTCCCCAAACGTCCTGGAATAACCTCAAAGCCAACAGGCAGGTTCTTGCTGATTTTTACGGACCGGATCAAAAACTTGTAGATCGAGTTATGGTGGTAAAGTTTATCCAACCTCACTCCTTTACCGGAGAAGATAGTCTTGAGATTTATTGTCATGGGGGTCCTTTTGTCGTCCAAACTATACTCGATCGCTTTTTGGATCTGGGTGTCCGTTTGGCCATGCCAGGCGAATTTACGCGTCGTGCGTTTATGAATGGAAAAATCGATTTATTACAAGCCGAGGCCATCCATGATCTGATCGAAGCAAAAACAAAAAACAGCCTTCAACTCTCTCTGGATCAGTACCAAGGTCGGTTATCTCATTCCTTGTCTGAGCTCACTGCTGAGTTACGAGAATATGCTGCACTTTTGGAATTGGAGCTCGATTTTTCCGAAGAAGATCTGGAATTCGTAAATCGGGAACAATTACTCCAAAAAATGGATAAAATCATTGCACCGGTCAGCTCTTTATTAGACTCCTTTGAACATGGAAAACTCGTCAACACAGGAATAAATGTCGCCATCATTGGTAAACCGAATGTTGGAAAATCGAGCTTGTTAAATGCGTTATTAAATGAAGATCGTGCTTTGGTGACGGATCTTGCGGGTACAACCCGGGACAGCATTCGAGAGTCTCTGGATATCGAGGGTCAACTTTATAATTTGATCGATACCGCGGGTATTCGACGAACAAAGGATAGGTTAGAACTTTTGGGGTTGAAAAAGACTGACCAAGCCATCGATAAAGCGGATTTAATTCTTGCCGTCTTTGACCAAAGCCAGCCGCTTGATACCGATGACCGTCTCAATTTGGAAAAAATAAGCGGGCTAACCAAGCGTGTTCTTGTCGTTTTGAACAAATCCGATCAACCTGCGCAGTTAAGTGCTGATGATTTTGATTTTCAGAGCGTCTCTGTCTCTGCCACCCAATTGGACGGTTTGGAGGATTTAAAAAAATCCATGATCACGGCCTTTCAAATGGATTATGATCAGAGCTATATGATTCTCATAAACAAACCACGACATCGGGACAGCCTAAAACGCACTATGAATCACTTGAATCATGCCAGAGAATCTTTGGTCAATCAGCTCTCCGCAGAATTTATCGCTATTGATATCCGGGCCGCCCTTGATGCCATCGGGGAATTGACCGGACATATTAGCCGTGATGATATTCTCAATGACATATTTTCTCATTACTGTATAGGAAAATAGAGCATTTATGATTAAACAGGATTCCTTTGACATTATCGTTATCGGAGCCGGACATGCTGGATGTGAAGCTGCTCTTGCCAGTGCTCGTATGGGTGCTAAAACCCTTTTAACAACGATGAACCTTTTCAACGTAGCACAAATGTCGTGCAACCCTGCAATTGGAGGGTTGGCAAAAGGTCATCTTGTCAAAGAAATCGATGCTCTCGGTGGTGTGATGGGTATTGTGGCTGATCTCAGTGGTATACAGTTCCGGATGCTGAATAAGAGCAAGGGCCCTTCTGTGTGGTCTCCGCGCACTCAGAACGATCGTATGGACTATACCCGGCACATGAAAATGGTCCTGGAATCTCAAGAAAATTTGTATTTACAGCAGCACAATATTTCCGATCTGATCATTCAGAATCGAGAAGTAAAAGGTGTCGTTACAGATTTTGGAACCTTCCTTGCGGCTCAAGGGGTTATTTTGTGCGCTGGGACGTTTTTAAATGGACTCATGCATGTGGGCTTGAAGCAAGTTGCCGGCGGTCGTTCCGGGGATATGCCTTCATACGGACTTTCTGAAACCTTAGCGGCACAAGGGTTTAAAGTAGGTCGACTAAAAACCGGGACTCCTCCGCGAATCGATGGCAAAAGCATCGACTTTTCAGCCATGATCGAACAGGTTGGCGATACTCCGCCCGTGCCTTTTTCTCACCAGCACGAGTCCTTATCCGTCGAACAATTGCCTTGTTATCTCACCAAAACCACTCCGGAAACGCATAACATTTTGCACTCTGGCTTAGATCGCTCACCCTTATACTCTGGTGTTATTCAAGGCACTGGTCCTCGTTATTGTCCCTCTATCGAAGACAAAATCGTACGATTCTCTGACAAATCCAATCATCAATTGTTTTTGGAACCCGAAGGTCGTTATACCAAAGAATACTATATCAACGGCTTTTCCTCTAGCTTGCCTGAAGATATTCAGTTAAAAGCGTTGAGATCTATTCCCGGCCTGGAAAAATGTCAGGTCACACGCTGGGCTTATGCCATCGAATATGACTATTTTCCACCTTCACAGCTGTACCCTACGATGGAGACTAAATTCGTTTCCGGACTCTACATGGCCGGACAAATCAATGGTACATCTGGATATGAAGAAGCAGCCGCTCAGGGATTAATGGCCGGAATCAATGCCGTATTAAAGCTGCGCCATCAAGATCCTTTTATTCTCGATCGCTCAGAAGCGTATATCGGCGTTTTATTGGATGATTTGGTCACCAAGGAACTGGACGAACCCTATCGTATGTTTACCTCCAGGGCAGAATACCGGTTGCTTTTACGACAGGATAATGCCGATCTTCGTCTGACTCCATATGGCTATAATTTAGGACTCGTAGATAAAAAATTTTACAATCATGTGTGTGAAAAGCAACACTCTATCGATCATTGGCTTGACGAATTACCCCGCTTGAGAGTCAAGCCTTCTGATGCCAATCCGATTTTAATTCAAAAACAATCGAACCCCCTTGAGGAAACAGAAAATATTGCTCAATTGTTAAAACGCCCGGAACTCGAGCTTTTAGACTTTGCTCCTCTATTTCAAAAACAAGAGCTATATACAACTCATACCCACTTTTGGAAAAAAGTGCGGGAACAAATAGAAATTGAAATTAAGTATCAAGGCTTTTTGGAACGCCAAAAACTACAAGTTAAAAAACTTGCAGAAATGGAACATCTGACCATTCCTAAAGATCTCGACTACCATTCGATCCACTCCATTTCTACCGAAGGAAAAGAAAAATTGATCCGGATCAAGCCCAGAACACTAGGCCAGGCTTCTCGGATCTTGGGAATATCTCAATCTGATCTTGCGCTTATTTTGGCTGCCATCAATCGAAAAAAGGTTTCACGTGGAACGACTTTACAGGGTTCCACGTGAAACCTACTCTTTTCCAGATCAGGACAAAAAGATAAACGCAGGCGGTGCAGAACAACTTGATGTAAAACGAAAAGCCAAAGAATCCATAACAATGATTTTTACAGAGAGAATACAAGTCTTTGAAAGGCTTGTTGCTGTGCGTTCTCTTGTTTTACTATGACGGTCTCTGTGTTCCAGATTCGGTGCAGCGATCGGAAAGGGAGTTCTGTTTTAGACCAGGTTGTTTTTGCTCTTGTGCAAAACCGATTTTATAGATAAAGAAAGATAATCGCAGAGAGCACAGAAAAAATTATAGCTAAAAGTTATTCTGTCTCGACAAAATCAAGGGATTCGCAGTTTACCCCCAAGTACAAAAAAACAAAGAATAGAGTTTTTTTTAAATTTTGGGTTGCAACGAAATGATGGTGCAATGTCTTTTACCGTTTATTTTCCGTGATCTTTGTGTGCTCTGGTGAATTCTGATGACCTGTTTTAGAAACGTTCTGCAAAGACGTTAACGTCTTGTGTTTTAATTTAGCACTCTGATTTGCTGCCCATTTTGGACTGCAATGGTTTGTTTTGATATTTCAAAGCATGTAA
Organism: Candidatus Zhuqueibacterota bacterium; assembly: GCA_014728115.1. Taxonomy (GTDB): domain Bacteria; phylum Zhuqueibacterota; class Zhuqueibacteria; order Residuimicrobiales; family Oceaniaggregativiventaceae; genus Oceaniaggregativivens. Next base: position 11,529 of record WJME01000306.1, read on the forward strand.
AAACAAGAGAAAATATGACTCTATATAAGGTACTTGGGCAGCAGTAAGAAAAAACATTGTTTTGTTTCACGTGAAACCTATGATATGAATACAACCAATCAATCCGATTTGGCAAAATTTGCAACTGTATGGTCTTTAACGGACGAGCAGGTCGAGCAGTTTAGCAGATTTATTGATTTATTGGAATCGTGGAGTCAACGCACCAATCTTGTTTCCCGGCACGATATTGATCACATCGTTTTTCGACACGTGGAAGAGTCTCTATTTTATCTCGAAAGCGGTGTTCGTTCTGTCCATAAAATGGCAGATATCGGCAGCGGAGGAGGGTTTCCTTCCATTCCATTAAAGATTCTTTTTCCGGATTGGGATATGGTTTTAATAGAGTCAAAGCGAATGAAGGCGCTTTTTCTGCAAGAAGTTGTGGAGCATCTCAATTTGAAGCATATCACGGTGATCAATGCCAGAGCAGAATCTTTACATCTATCGGATATCGATCTCGTGACTGCCCGGGCCGTTTCGTCGTTGCAACAATTGTGGGTCTGGGCCCGAGCCTGGCTCTCTCCATCAGGATGCCTGGTGACTCTTAAGGGGGGTAAAATGGATCAAGAAGAACAAGAGTTCTTGTCCTTATATACGGATAGCTCTCTAAGGGTTGTCGAAATATCTAACCGAAAACTCTATATTGTTCAGAACGCTTAATTCTTTTTGAAAGGAGAATTGATTTGAGCAGATCAATATTTGATGAAATTAAAGACCTTGTCACTGAAAGCAGAAATGAAAAGTCTAGGTATATCGACCGAATGTCGATCAAAGAGATATTAAAAATCATTAACGAAGAGGATAAAACCGTTCCCTTTGCCGTGGAAAAGGAGATTCCATATATTGCTCAGGCAGTTGAGCACATCGAAAGCGCTTTTAAGCAGGGAGGGCGCTTGTTTTACGTCGGAGCAGGAACCTCTGGCCGATTGGGTGTTTTGGATGCCTCCGAAATTCCGCCGACGTTTGGCGCCGACCCCCAGATGGTTCAGGGACTCATCGCTGGTGGTCAGATTGCTTTGATCAAAGCCCAGGAAGGGGCAGAGGATGATAAGGAAAAAGGCAAAACAGATTTGATGGCCAGAGAAATCTCTGCTAAAGATGTGGTCTGTGGCATCGCTGCCAGCCGACGTACTCCTTATGTGATCGGTGCAATCGAACAAGCCCGAACATCCGGTGCTTCTACTCTTTACGTCACCTGTACGCCGCGCTCTGAAATGAATATCCAGGTCGATGTGGCTATTTGTCCCGTCGTCGGACCCGAGGTCGTTATGGGATCGACGCGGATGAAAGCCGGGACCGCAACAAAGCTGGTCCTCAATATGTTGACCTCGACGACGATGATACGTATGGGAAAGGTCTATGAGAACATGATGGTCGATTTACAAATGACCTCCAAAAAGCTCGAAGAACGCTCTAAACGAACAGTAATGATGGTAACCGATCTTGAATACGATCAGGCAGCAGAATTGCTTGAAAAAGCCGGCGGACATGTCAAGGTTGGTTTGGTGATGTATCTTAAACAATGCGATGCAAATGAAGCAAAAGAGCGTTTGCAAGATGCAGGGGGATTTGTTTACCGAGCTATACAGGATTGATCTGTGGAAAAGCTGCTGAAATATCTTCGTCAAAGTAAACCCTTTTTAAACCTTGTCGACAAGGTCTCTGCTAAACAATCTCAAACCTTGACAGGAGTGGTCGGCTCTGCGGATGCTTTTGTTTCTGCTCAGCTGTTTACCTCTCTTGATCGTTCCATGTTGGCGGTATTCGCCAACAGCCAGGATGCTCAACCCTTTTATCAGGATGCATGCGAATTGATCGGTGATGACAAGGTGCTTTTGTTTCCAGCGCTTGAACGCCAGTTTTGGAATGAAATTGGCCCTTCGCATGCGCTGATCGGAAGGCGTTTAAACACCCTAAAAAAAATGATCTCTCTCCGTTCTTTACTGGTGGTGACGACCGTAGAAGCGATGATGGAAAAAATTGCAACGCCAGAAACAATGTCTGATGATATTTTGACATTTCAACAAGACATGGAATATGATTTTGAGAAAATCATCGCTTCTCTCGTGGACATGGGGTATGTCCGTGAGGACAGAGTGGATCAGCCCGGAGAAATGAGTGTACGCGGAGGGTTGTTGGATATTTATTTATTGGATGAACCTAATCCGGTCCGTATAGAATTCTTTGGCGATCAAGTCGAATCTATTCGAACTTTTGATGTGGATTCACAACGCTCAATAGAAAAAATTCCGATCATCGATGTCGTTCCCTTGAGCGCAGCCGGGATTTTTGAACCTCTTGACGAATTATCTGCATCCACCCCGGAGCGAAAAGGATGCCTGTTCGACTATCTATTACAGACCAATCTTCTCTTGATTCAAGATCTTGATTGGTTGATGCAAAACGGACTGGCATATCAAAACGAAATAAATGAAAAGATCTCTCAATATAATAACCGGTCCCGAACACAAACACTTTACTATGATGATCATTTTCTATCTTTCGATTCCGTGTCAAAGCAGCTGACCCAATCCACGCTCATCGAACTTGCACCCCTTAAACCTCATTTCCCGGTGATCGATTTTCCTATGCAATCTGTACAACCCTTTCAGGGAGATATGAAAGCCCTACGGGCCACTCTATCCACTCTTCCCGACGAGTGGGGCATCCGGTCTCGAGTCGTGGTCGCCTGCGATTCAAAAGCACAAACAGATCGTTTGCGCAATATTCTCATCGATGAAGAATTTCCTTCTTTTGTTGCAGCCCGTCATATGGATCTATCAAAAGGCTTTTCCTGGCCCGATGCAGGCATTATGCTATTAACCAACGCAGAACTCTTTAACCGCGTTCGCTTTTCTCGGTTGGATACGCTTGAAACACGTACCGTTTCGTTTAAGGAATTAGCCGAACTCAAAAATGGTGATTTTGTTGTTCATTCCGATTATGGCATTGGCTTATATCGCGGGCTCGAACATATCGAAGTCTATGGACGCAAACGGGAATGCATTATCATTGAATACAAAGACGGAGATAAATTATACGTTCCCACCGAAAAAATGGACTGTGTACAAAAGTACACCTCAAAAGAAAGCGCTGTTCCTACATTAAGTAAGCTGGGCAGTGTAGCCTGGGAACGATTAAAGTCGAAAACAAAAACCCAGATCAAAGAAATTGCAGAGAATCTTATAAAATTGTATGCAACGCGGAAAACGAGAAAAGGATATTCTTTTGCCAGTGATACCGTGTGGCAAAATGAATTGGAGGCATCTTTTCAATATAATGAAACTCCTGATCAGGTCGTGGCTCTTGAGGATATAAAAAAGGATATGGAAAATGACTTGCCTATGGACAGGCTGGTATGCGGAGATGTCGGTTTTGGGAAAACAGAAGTCGCCCTGCGGGCCGCCTTTAAAGCAGTCGATGGAGGAAAACAGGTGGCTGTACTCGTACCCACGACTGTACTGGCTCAACAACATTATCACACATTTAAAGAGCGCTTGAGTTCATTTCCGATAAGCGTGGATGTGATTTCCCGGTTTCGCAAAGCCAAAACGCAAAAGGAAATTATTCAACATATACAGAGCGGGAAAATAGATATCATTATCGGCACCCATCGGCTCCTCTCCAAAGATATTGCCTTCAAAGATCTGGGACTTTTGATTGTCGATGAAGAGCAAAAATTTGGAGTGTTGCACAAAGAGCGATTAAAACTGCTAAAGAAGACAGTGGATACCTTGACATTATCCGCCACCCCCATCCCACGAACCATGCAAATGTCTCTCATGGGTGCAAGGGACTTTTCCATCATCAATACTCCGCCTGCGAATCGGTTGCCCATTAAAAGTGAAGTCAGCCGTTTTGATCGCGAGCTTATCAGACAAGCGATTCTACGGGAAGTGAGCAGAAACGGACAGGTCTTTTTTGTCCACAATCGAGTACAGAGTATCTATGCAATCGCCGGACTTTTGCAGGATCTGGTTCCAGAAGTGACCTTTGCCGTAGCACATGGTCAGATGGAAGCAGATGAACTCGAAGCCATTATGTTAAAATTCACCAATGGAGAGATTCAGTGTTTGGTCAGCACCATGATTATAGAATCCGGAATTGATGTTGCCAATGCCAACACGCTGATCGTCAACAGGGCCGATCGATTCGGACTTGCTCAGCTCTATCAGCTTAGAGGAAGGGTCGGGCGTTCCAACCAACAGGCGTTTGCATATTTTTTAATCCCGCCCATCAAAAAATTAAATCGAACAGCCATAAAAAGATTGCAGGCGATACAGGAATATCATCAACTGGGTTCAGGATATCAGATCGCCATGCGCGACCTCGAAATTCGTGGCGCCGGACATATTTTCGGTGCAAAACAAAGCGGATTCGTAGATGCACTGGGGTATGAAATGTATACACGAATAATTCATGAAGCGATAGATGAGCTAAGGCAAGAACTGGATATGGAGAAACCAAAAGAACAACCCGAGTTACCCGATATAGAGACACGTTTGAATATTCAGGTGGATGCTTATTTGCCTGAACCCTATATCCCATCCGGTACCGAAAGGGTGGAAATGTATAAAAAACTCGCTGCATCAAAAACATTAGATGAGATCGAAGCTTTGGAAATAGAACTCAAAGATCGATATGGCAGATTACCTATGGAAGCAGAAAATTTGTTGCATATCATTGCCATTAAATTGCTTGCAAAGAAAAACTGGATAAGTGAATTGTTGTTCAAAAACGGTCAGTTAAAGGGAAAATTTTATGCGCAAGGGATCCCGACCGGGGAACAATTCAGGGAATGGATTGGTACAATCGTGCAAAAAGGCGGAACCGAATTTCAGCTAAAACAAGAAAAAAATACCCTTCATTTCAACTTTCCTCTGTCACCCGATAATAACTCTTTATTGCAGACCAGAGATTTTTTAAAAATGATTGCATGATTGCAAAATCATTCGTTTATTCAATTTTCGGGTTGTGTGCTAAAGCTATGGAGATGACATGAAAACGTTGCTGCCGATTATTTTAAGTCTGGTTTTGATTTCAGCGTGCCAAAAAACAAAACCGGTTGCACGGGTTGGTAATCAAATGATCAGCTTGATGGAATTTCGATCCATATATCAAAATAAGGCAGGATCATATCAAAGCGCCGATTTTGAGGACAAGCAACGGATCCTGGACCAGGTGATCAATACAAAACTGTTGGCGCTATACGCTGAACAACAAGAGGTGACGAATGATACAGCCTTTCAGACGTCGTGGAAAAAAATAGTAAAAGGCCAGGTCTATAGGACGGTTATCGATGAATATGTGATTGATCAACATATTACAGAATCGATGCTAAAAGAACGCTATAGATTGTTGAGCAAAGAATTTAAAGTACGACATATTTTCCTTCCACAGTCCACGGAAAATAAAAGCCGCTTGCAAACGATCAAAATGGATATATCAGATCTTGAAGACTTTATTGAAAATGCACGAATTCATTCCAGAGACTCTTTGACCGCCGGTCAGGGTGGATTGATAGGATATATCAGGTTTGGGAAAAGCAAGTACGGTCGGGAATTTGAAAAAAAAATATGGGATCTCCGCCCCGGGCGAGTCTCCAATGTGGTACAGTCTCCCAGAGGATATCATTTGATTTGGATTGAGAACGATCGTCCCTTAAATCAACAGCCATTTGACCTGGCCCGAAATCAACTCAAACAAGAGCTTTTTAGTGAATTGGGGCCACAAATTAACCAAAGCTATTCGGCATTTATCAAAAAATTAAAGAATAAATTCAAAGTCGAATATCATGATGATAACATCGAGCGGCTTGCCAATCAGGTAGAATCACATAAAAAGAGCCTAAATGAATCTCCCCAAGCCACAATAGGATCGATTTTTTCCGATCTTGATTCAGATACCCGATCGCGGCCGGTTATCTCCTATGCCGATGCAATGTATACGATTGGAGATTTTTTAGACGATTTGGCGGATTTATCAGCCTTTCAATTGCCTCCCTTTGAAAAAGTTCAGATGGTCAAGAGCCATATCGAACGAGTCTTGCCTTCTCTTTTAATCCTGCAGCTAGGCTATGATAAGAACTATGATGAAAAATACGAGGTTCTCCAGGCCATTCAACCCCAGAAAGAAGAGCTTTTGACTCAATTTGCCCGAAACGAGATTCTAAAACAGGTCAAAGAGCCTTCCGAACAGGATCTAAAAGATCATTACAATGAAAATCAACACGACTTTCTCGAACCAGCAAAAGCAAAAATTCAGGAAATTGCTGTTGTTTCCCTGGATAAAGCGAATAGAGTTGTCAGTGAAGCAAAAACTAAAGATTTTACACAATTGGTTGAAAAGTATAGCGAAAACAATACAACCAAAAGTAAAAAAGGAATGGTGGGTTTTATTTCAGAGGATCAGATGGGAACTGTCGGGCAAGAGGCGTTGAAAATGGAAATCGGGCAAATCTCAGATCCCATTGAAAATGGAAATCATTATTCAATTATCAAAGTGTTGGATAAAAAAGAGGCGCAACCGCGTCCTTTTAGCCAGGTGCGCGATATGATTTATCGGGCCCTCAGGTCTGCACGTCAACAACAAGCCGTGGATAAAACACTTTCGCAGCTAAAATCAGATCATATTGTGCAGATCTATGAGAATATCCTGAAAGGATCTTCATAATGATTCCCAAAAAAATATTGCTTTTTTCCGTAATAATATCGATTTGCGTCCTCTCCTGTTCTAGAGAGGCAAAAGATGAATCGCCGGTGATTGCTCAGGTCGGCAGCAAGGAATTGACCTTAAACGAACTGGAAAATTATTTACCAACAGATTCTACCCTGGAACTTTCTCAGGTTCAAATCGAACAATTTGTACAACGATGGATAGAATCTGAACTGGTTTATCAGGAAGCTTTATCTCAAGATTTCGATAAAGATCCAGAGATACAAAAAGAATTATACAGAGTTCAGAAAGATCTAATCGTTTCTACCTTTTTGGAACAACTATTGAAAGGCCAACAGGCGGTCACCGAACAGGAAATTGAAGAGTACTATGAACAAAAATCCGAGGATTTTATTCGCACTCTGGATTTTTATCATTTGAACCTGATCGTGCTTGAGAGCCTGCGAGAAGCGAATCGTGTAAGAAATGAAATCGATAAAGGCTTGGAATTCGCACGCGCTGCCCAACAATATTCTATGGATGCCAGTAAACAAAAAGGTGGCGACCTGGGATGGGTGGCTTTTCAGGAACTGCCCGAATCCATTGCAAAAGCGCTACCTTCATTGAAAGAAGGGGTGCTCTCCAGGCCCATAAAAGGTGAAATAGGATATTCATTGGTCTTGCTCAATGGTATTCGCAAAAAAGGCGAGATTCAAACTCTTGAAGAAGCTCGACCGCTTATCGTTTGGAATTTAAAACAACGAAAGCGTGAAAATGCATACAGAAAACTCATTGCTCTTGTGGGTGAAAAAGTAAATATGCAGACCAACTGGGATGTCATACAAAATCTAGTTGTGGATTCCAGTCAACCTAACGCGAGGTAAACATGATTAAATATTTCAAATCGATATCATTGGTCCTGCTTTTAGTTATGATGAGCACTCTAGCGTTCTCTCAGCAGGTATTGGACCGTATAGTCGCCATAGTGGATGATGATATCATTCTCGAGTCCGAAGTTGTCCAGTCGGCTTATTTGGCCGCTTTACAGATGGGCATTGATCCGGTTAAAAATGCTCAAGAATTTCAGAGCTTAAAGGAGCAAGTTTTCAATACCCTGATCAATAAAAAAGTCTTGTTGATCCAGGCAGACAAGGATACCGTAGAAGCAGATGAGCGCACTATTGAATACCACCTGCAACAACAAATGCAACAGGTTGCTCAGCAGGTGGGGGGCGAAGACAAAATTGAAGAATATTTTGGTATGAGTCCCGTCAGAGTCCGAAAAAATTATCGCGAGCAGATTGAAGAAGAATTGAGAATCACTGCTGTTCGTGATTTAAAAATGACAGGTATTACCATATCCCGCAGAGAAGTTGAGTCCTTTTTCAAAACACACAAGGATTCACTCCCTGAAATCAAAGAGACCGTAGAGTTGAGTCACATTCTCATAAAGCCCGAGCCCGGACCCGAAGCGGTTGCCGAGGCAAAAAGCGAGATCGAAATGATTCAGCAAAAGCTCGAGGAGGGAGCGGATTTTTCCGAATTGGCAAAACAGTATTCTGATGATCCTGGCAGTGCTCCTCGTGGCGGTGATCTGGGGTTTATGTCGCGTGGAACTTTTGTAAGAGATTTTGAATCCGCTGCATTTGAACTCGAACCCGGGGAAATCTCCGATATTGTGAGGACCGAGTTTGGTTTCCATATTATCAAACTCGTCGAACGAAGAGGTGAAAAGATTCATGCCCAGCATATTTTGGCTGCCCCTGAACCCAGTGAAGATGATCAGGTTCGCGCAGCAGAGAAAATCAAAGGCATCCATTCACAATTGGTCAATGGAGCAAATTTTTCCGAGATGGTTGAAAAATATTCCCAGGATGAAACCACGATTGCCAAAGAAGGTCAATTAGGACAATTTGAAATTGATCAATTACGACAAACAGCCAAAGAGTTTGTCTGGGCTTTGGAAAATATCGCGGAAGGCGAATACAGTGATCCTGTAAAGACCCAATATGGCTACCATGTGCTTTTGCTGCAGAAACGGCAACGTCCCCGTTCTCTCGATCTTGAGAAAGATTGGGAACGGATCAAGCAAATGGCTCTGGAAAATAAAAAACAGCAGGAATTCCAGAAATGGGTAAATGAGATAAAAAAAGAAGTCTATGTGGAAATCAAGGATGTCGAATTTATATAAATTTTTTGTCGCAGACCAGCCTGTTAAAAGGGGTCGGTGGATTTTTCTGCTGACCCTTTTGCCATTTATTTCCGGCTGGGCTCAACCCTCATTTTCTGAATTTACCATTGCGCGTGTTCGTTATGGGGGTGGGGGAGATTGGTATAACGATCCTTCTGCAACCCGGAATATGCTAACTTTTTTCAAAAGCAAATTCAATCTCCCTTGTCAGGAACAGGAAGCAAAAGTCTCTATCATGGATGAAGAGCTACACTCCTATCCCTTTTTGTTTCTCACCGGTCACGGACAAATACGGTTTGGCCAAAAAGAAGTGATACGGTTGAGAAATTATCTACAGAACGGTGGCTTTTTATATGTTGATGATGATTATGGCCTTGATAAATCTTTTCGATCGCAGATGGCCAAAGTCTTCCCTGATGCTGAATTCTTAGAAATTCCGTTTTCTCATCCTATTTATCATATCGTATATCCATTTGAGAGGGGGTTACCAAAGATTCACGAACATGATGGTGGCCCTCCAAAAGGATACGGCATTTTCTATAAAGACCGGATGGTGGTTTTTTATAGCTTTAATACCAACATATCTGATGGATGGGCAGATCCTGAGGTGCATGACAATCCTCCCCAGGTGCGCGAAAACGCACTAAAAATGGGATTAAATATTATCACTTTTGCATTAACATACTAGTATGAATAGAAATACTGCGACATTAGATCATATACTCTCGAGATTAAGAGCCTACCGATTTCGTAATAAACTGTACGACCTCTTTACAGGTCTGGCTCTATTCATTGCGCTAATGGTGCCGGCGAGTTATCTCTTGCTGTTACTTGAAAGCGTCTGGCCATTGTCTGTCCCTTTCAGGGTTAGTGCAGTACTCTTTTGGGGTGTTCTTTTAATTTTTTCGTTTGCCCGATGGCTTGCGTTTCCTTTGTATCGCTTGCTGTTTACCCCGCATTCTCCGGAATTAAACCGAGTCGCCCTTGAGGTGGGATCGAAATTCGAAGGATTGAATGATCGGCTTGCAAATGCACTGCAATTGGTACAGCAGGGTCTAAACCATCCTGATCAATATTCGCCAGAACTCGTAGAAGCGAGTATTGAAAACGCCCAGGATCAGGTAAATCAAGAAAAATTTGTCGACAGAATAGACACCCGATCGCTTAGAGCATCTGCAAAAAAGGTGTTCCTTGTCGTGGCGGTCTTTTCTTTGTTTGCCATCGCCATGCGTAGCGATTTCTCAAAATCATTTGAACGTCTGACTCATCCTACGTTTGACTATGAATTCGACCCCCTATTCACAATACAGGTCGCTCCCGGCGATACTACCATTTTGAAAGGTAAAACTCTTGACATAAAAGCATGGGCGTCCAAGAGTCTGGGTGAAATAGAACTGGATCTGTCAGAGAATGATGTATCAGAAAAGGTTTTGATTCCGAGTTTTGATGACACATTTAGATATTCATTCGACAATATCCGTAATTCTATCCAGTACCGGTTTATTGCCGGTAGATATCAAAGCGAACAGCATCTGATTAAGGTGGTTGAACCCCCTATTGTACGATCTTTAAAAGTAAAAATTACTCCACCTGCCTACACCGGAGAAAATTCTTATTCTTTGGAAGAAAATATGGGCGATATTCAGGCTTTGATGGGATCAAAGATTGAAATATTTACAGAAATGAACAAAGAATTAAGTCACGCCTGGTTACGCTTTGACGATGATTCCAGATTAAAACTGGAAAAAGCAGGTCGCAGATATACAACAAATTTCAAAATATCAAAAGATCAGCACTATCACTTTACTTTGCAGGACACAATGGGGTATGAGAATGCCAATCCTATCACCTATCACATTTCTGTGATCGAAGACCAGAATCCATTTGTCCGTATTCTTGTACCAGGACGGGATGTCGAACTACCCGAAAACATGACTTTGCCCCTACGCGTCCTAGCTCAGGATGATTATGGGGTCTCCAAGCTGGTGTTGGCTTATCAACTTGTGCCTGGTGGAGAAACAAAAATCGACAGCAACGGATTTGCAGAACAAACTTTAGCGGGAATCAGCGAGAGCGAACAGATCGATCATCGATTTAGCTGGGATCTGTCGACTTTGGATCTTTTTCCAAAAGATGCGGTGGTTTACTATATCAAAGCCTTTGACAATGACAATATTCGCGGTCCAAAATTTGCCCGTTCTGAAATTTATTGGGCAAGATTTCCGTCTCTTTACGAGATGTATGAAGAACTCTCTTTGCAACAAGAATCCGTGAGCGATCAGGTACAATCCGTTTATCAAAAAACAAAAGAATTGCAAAAGACCATCGACGACCTCTCTCTGGAGATGAAGCGACAGGAAAGAAAACCTATGGATTGGCAAAAGCGCCAGGAAATCGAAGAGGTTGCCAAAAAAAAGCAGGACATGCAGAAGAGCCTAAAAGAGGTTTCCAAAGATCTGGATAAAATGATAAAATCCATGGAAAAAGACGAGTTGGTATCCGCTGAAACTTTGGAAAAGTATCGACAGCTTCAAGAGCTTACCCGGGAAATCTTGACCCCAGAACTCGAAAAAGCGATGCAGGAATTATCAGAATCCATAAAAAATATGGATGAGAATTTGATTCAAAAGGCATTGGAATCTATCAAGCAGGATGAAACGTCTTTTCAGAGAAAGCTGGATCGGACCATAGAACTGCTGAGACGACTCAAGGCTGAACAAAAACTGGATCAAGCTATTAAATTGGCACAGGATGTAAAGGACCGGGAAGAAAAATTGGCAAATGCCCTTAAAGAACAATCTCGCGACATCGAGGAATTGGCCAAAGAGCAGGAGGGCATCAAAGAACAAACAGAGTCGTTTCAAAAGACTCTGGAAGAGCTTAGCAAAGAGCTAGAGCCGTTCAGTGCTGAAGCCAAAGATAAAGTCTCAGAGACTCGTAATCAATTGCAGCAACAAAAGATTACCGAACAAATGGATCATGTCTCTCAACAGATGCAACAGGATTCGCAAAAAGCAGCACAATCATCTCAACAGATCGCTCAACAAATGCAGCAGATGGTCGAGCAATTGCAGAAGGCGAAAAGTGACATGACAGGTAAAAGCGCACAAAAGACCATGATGGCTTTGAAAAAAAGCGCACATGACATGGTCGAACTGTCTAAACAACAGGAAAATTTGGCGCGCACAACTGCAGAACAATCATCAAACAGCCCGCAACTCCCGGACATCATAGAACAGCAAAGTCAATTGCAGTCCGGACTGCAACGTTCTCTTGGACAATTATTCGAGGCATCAAAGCAGAGCCTGGCCATTCAACCAGAGATTGCACAACAGATTCTCAAAGCTCAACAGAATATGCAAAAAGCACAACAGTCCATGACCGATCGCAATACATCTCGAGCCTCTCAGGAACAAGCACAGGCAATGGGACACCTCAATCAAGCGGCATGGAAAATATCCCAAAATCTTAATCAAATGGGACAACAATCCGGGTCGGGAGGTATGAGTTTTGAACAATTTATGCAGCAAATGCAACAAATGGCTCAATCACAGCAAGGCATAAATAAACAAAGTCTCGGTATGGGGATCGGTCAACATTTAGCGCAGCAAGCCGCCATGTCCAGGTTGACCCAACGCCAGGGACAGGTACGAAAGACCATGCAGCAACTGGCCAAAGAAGCCAAAGGGATGCGGAATGTTTTGGGTGATCTCGATCATATTGTGGAAGAAATGAAAAAAGTCGAAAAGGATTTTACGCAGAATGAGATCACCCCTGAAACCATTGAACGGCAAAACCGAATCATGTCTCGAATGTTGGATGCTCAAAAGTCCATTCGAGAACGCGAAACGAGCCGTCAGAGACAAGGAGAGACCGCAAAGCCTGTTTTTGCGACGAGTCCGGAAGAGTTGCCTGAAAATTTGAATCAGCAAAATCAGCTTCAACGAGATCTTTTACGCGCCAAGCGGGAAGGATATACTCGAGATTATTTTGAACTGATTAAATCTTATTTTGAATCAATGCAAAAAGAGAATCATGCTAACTAGATTTCTAGTCATTATATTGCTTTTTTGTCTAAACCTTTCCTATGGTCAGCAAATACCTGCTCGAGAAGAAAACGGGGAGCGATTGCGGCATTTGGCTATGCTCATGGAAAGGGAAAATCGCTTTGACATGGCTGCAAATTATTATATTCGAGCCCTTGAGGTAAATCGCCAGGACATGGCCAGCTATATGGGAGCGAAGAGATGTTTGCTCAACATGGGTGATTTGGACAAACTGGAACAACTTGTTGTAAAATTACAAAAAGAAAAAAGAGATGTCCAATACAGTAGTGATCTGGCTGAAATCAAGTATCAAAGAGGATATCATAAAGAGGCCATCTCACACTGGAAGACATTACTGGATGATCACCCTAAAAATCATCGTGTTTATCATTTGGTCGGCAATGCTTATATCGAGCATCGTTTATTCGATCTTGCAGTCGAAACTTTTATCAAAGCACGAGAGACATTTGAATCAAATCAGCTATTCCTCTTCCAGCTGGCCGATATTTATGCTTTGAGAGAAGAATATGACAAGATGAGTCAGGAATATCTGTCATATCTCGAAGCCAATCCAAATCAATATCATTTTATAGAAAGTCGATTTCTAAATGCTGCGACATCGGACCATGCTTTTAATCGAATCGTAAACTATCTTGAGGATCGCAAAACCTGGAAAAATTTAAAAAGGTATCAACTATTGTCAAGTCTGTATATCCAGGCGCAAGCGTATGATAAAGCTTTAGCCGCCCTGATCCCGGTTGAAGATTCGTTAAAAGGAGACAAACAGAATGGCCGATTGCTATTCGAATTGGCTAGAACAGCTTCCAGCGATAAAGAATATGAAATCGCTAAAAGGACTTTTGAGCTTTTGGTAGAGCGTTACGAGGATTCACCATTCAAAATCCGCGCTCATTTCGGACTGGCCGAAATTCATGAACATCAGGAAAATTTCGAATTGGCGATAAGTGCGTTCCAAGATTTCATCGATCAGCATAGCAATTCTGTGGAAGCCATAAAAGCTCAAATGCGAATCGGCGATTTATGGCTGGAGAAAAAGTTTAATGTTCGTAAGGCTGCTGATGCTTATGATAAAGTCATACAGAATTGGCGACAAACCACTCTTCGAGCCCAGGCGGAATTGAAACTCGCAAGCTGTTTTACGATACAGGGAGAATTTAAAAAGGCAGAACAAATTTATCATCGTATACTTGAAGAGACTCCCCCCCCTCAGCTTGTTTCTACGAACCAGGCTGTTTATGAACTTGGATTGCTTGATTTTTATCAAGGACGAATTCATAACGCAAAAGCACGATTTGAGCAGATTGTTGCGAAACCCTCGATCGAAAAAAGTGATAATCCCGTGAATGATGCCATCGAGCTGTTGATGTTATTAACTGAAAATTCTCAAGATTCGCTCGCCCTTGTAGATTATGGTCAGGCCCGGTGGAAAATTCGGTCTCGCGATTATGTCGCTGCCGACTCTATATTGGATTCAGCATCGGAAAATGCTACCTCATTGCAGGAAAATATATGGTTGCTGAAAAGTCAACTATATGATCAAACCCGTCAGTATACCAAGGGGATAGCCGTTCTACAAAAAATAGTGGATCTAGAGTCCGCCATGTATGCTGATCTGGCCTTGAAACGCCAGGCCGAATTTTATGAAAAGTTGGGTGATTTTGAGCGGGCAATGGACTTATTGGAACAGTTTCTTGAAAAATACCCATCAAGTATTTATATTGAATCCGCAAGAAGACAAATCAGAACATTACGACAAGTCATATGAAACGATTACTAACACTTTTGACACTTTGTTTTTTATTCCATTCGGCGTTTTCCCAAAAGCTTTTAATTCATATGGACCTTGAACAATCTGACCACCTCAAAGCTTATGGTGTTGCCTATTGGGTGCTTGAACAGGGCGTCAATGTCGAATGGTTACTTAATTACCGAGGGGGTTCGTTTTTGATGGATCATATTCCTGCCATAGAACGAGAATGTCGAATAAGAGGTGTCAATTTTCTCGTCATCAATGCAGGAACAATAGCCCAGATTTATACTCAAATAGAACAAGAAAATATGGATATTGTGCTTTTGGAAAAGGCTCCTCGAATATCCATCTATGCGCCTCCCAGCAAGCAAGCCTGGGATGATGCTGTCATGTTGGCGCTCGATTATGCTGAAATTCCTTATGAGACGGTGTGGGACAAGCAAGTCCTTGAAGGTGAATTGGACAAGTATGACTGGCTTCATCTTCACCATGAGGATTTTACCGGGCAGTATGGAAAATTTTATGCCAACTATCGCAATGCGGATTGGTATCAGGATCAGGTCGAAAAAAATGAAGCTGCAGCAAAAGAACTGGGATTTTCCAAGGTCTCAGAGCTCAAAAAAGCGGTTGCTGTCGAGATAAAGAGATATGTAGGGGCGGGTGGATTTCTATTTGCAATGTGTTCTGCCACTGATACGTTTGATATCGCCTTGGCAGCGTTGCAAACAGATATTTGTGCAGAGGTTTTTGATGGAGATCCATTGGCCCCACAAGCCCAGCAACAACTCGATTTCGGAAATACGTTCGCATTTGAAAATTTTGAGATTATTTCTGATCCGATGATCTATGAATATTCCAACATTGATATTCCCCCAAGCTTCGCTGCTCCTCTAAGAGGGCCTGATGCAGAGTTTTTTAAACTATTTGATTTTTCAGCCAAATATGATCCGGTTCCCACCATGTTGACACAGTGTCACGTTTCTGCTATCAAGGGATTTATGGGCCAAACGACCGGTTTTCGTAAGACGTTTATCAAAAAGTCTATAGTGATTATGGGGGAAGCTGAAGGAACCGATCAGGTCAAATATCTGCATGGTAATTTTGGAAAGGGAACATTTACCTATTATGCAGGACATGATCCCGAAGATTATCAACATTATGTCAATGATCCACCCACTCAATTGGTTTTGCATAAAAATTCGCCAGGATATCGTTTAATTCTAAACAACATTCTGTTCCCGGCAGCACGAAAGAAAAAGCTAAAAACATGAGGATGCCCATGAAAGCCGAAACATTTCCAGTACGTACCTCCTCGAGAAATCAATTTCTGAATATTGACCGGCAAATCCAAAATATCATTGACAAAAACGACATGGATAGCGGATTGTGTACTATTTTTGTATTGCACACGACAGCCGGAGTGACGATCAATGAAAATGCTGATCCTGATGTCGTTCGTGATATAGACATGCATATGAAAAAGCTTGTGCCCAAAGATGCCAATTTTCAGCATTTAGAGGGAAATTCTGATTCTCATATAAAATCGAGTTTGATCGGTCCTTCTTTAACGGTCATCGTCGAGAACGGTCAGCTTCAATTGGGGACTTGGCAATCGATATATTTTTGCGAATTTGATGGTCCAAGGCAGCGCAGCGTTATGGTTAAACTTGTTCAGGGCTAGAGTGCATCATGAAATCGCTTTTTAAGCGTCAAAAGATCACTGTTCCTCCATATACAGCGCTGTCTGAAATCTATGATACCGTCATGTCGCATGTAAATTATCGCGAATGGGCATATTACGTTAATGAACTGATCGATCATATCGGACTCGAAATCAGAACCATTATTGATATTTCCTGTGGCACGGGATCTTTTGCATTTGAATTGGAACGTCTGCATTATGACGTGCTTGGATGTGATTATTCGAGTAAAATGGTGTCCAAAGCCATCCTAAAGGCTCAACAACGCAAAAGTAATATCCGATTTTGGAATGCGGACATGTGCTATACCAGCTGGTGCCGACCTGTTCAGGCAGTTGTAAGTTTATATGACAGTATGAATTATCTTTTACAAGAACATCTTTGGCACAAATGCTTGTCGCAAATCTATTCGTCTCTGCCACACAACGGTTTGTTTATTTTTGACGTGAGTACTGTATCCAATTCACAATTCTATTTCAATGACTATGTTCAAAGAGAACGCACAGATAAGATGAGTTATGTCAGACAAAGCATCTTTCATCGCAAGAATAAAATTCAGGAAAATAATTTCGAAATTCAACTTGTCTCCCGTCCAGGCATTATCTATCATGAACAACATCGCCAGCAAATTCATGATTTGCAAACGTTGCAACGATGGATCGAGGAAACATCCTTTAAAGTCATTGGATTGTATGAAGGATTCACTCTTTCTCCAGGCACTGAAAAATCGGAACGCGTACACTTTGTCCTATTAAAAGAATAGACGAATGGTAGAACTTCAGAACATAAAAGTGAGTTACAAGACCGGCGATGGAGTCAGTGGGGTGTCTTTTCATATTGCTCCCGGTGAATTTGTGTTTCTCGTTGGGCCCAGTGGTGCGGGAAAATCGACCATTCTTAAAACCATCTATATGGAAATGATACCCACCGAAGGAAGTGTAAAGGTGGGTGACTATCATTCTGTTTTTATTCACAAAAAAGAAATCCCCTATCTTCGCCGAAGACTCGGGATCGTCTTTCAAGATTTTAAACTACTTCCGGATCGGGATGTGTTCGAAAACGTCGCTTTTACCCTCAAAGTGATTGGAAAAAACAAAAAAGAGATCAAAAGACGGGTTTTAAGAGTACTTGCTGATGTGGGATTGAGTCATAAAGCAAGAAAATATCCGCACGAATTATCCGGTGGCGAACAACAGCGAGTTTCTATTGCGCGTTCCATTGTCAATGAACCGTATGTTTTGCTCGCAGATGAACCCACAGGAAATCTTGATCCTGATACGGCTGCAGGGATTATGGATTTGCTCGTACGGATTCATGCTAGAGGAACAAGTGTCTTGATGGCCACCCATAACTATCCGATGGTGAAACAATATCCCTTTGCGCGTGTTATAAGAATAAATAACGGACAGATCGTTCAATGATCGGGTATTTGCTAAAGGAAGCATTTGACGGGTTTAAACGGGCCAAGCTTTCATCCTTGTTTTCTGTGATGACAGTAGCCTTTCTGCTCATTTTAATAGGATTATTTAGCCTTTTGGCCCAAAATGTCGATCGATTTATTCATCTGCTGCGAGCAGAGTATGATATTCAGGTCTACATTGCCAACTATCTGAATGATCAGGAAATCGAAGCACTGCGGGTTGAATTAACAGCGATGCCTGAGATTAACCGGATCGAGTTTTATTCAAAAGAGGCAGCAGCGCGAGAGTTTCGGCAACAGTTTGGTGAGCAAGTGTTCGAAATATTAGAGGAAAATCCGCTGCCATCGACATTCAACATGGAATTGAATCCGCAGTTTCGCCAATCCGGTGATATTCAAGCCCTTGTGCATGAGCTGTCGGAATGGCCTGGCGTAGAAGAGGTCGTTCATCAGAGCCAGGCATTGCATCAATTGGCATCATTTTCATCAAAGGCTGGATGGGTTAACATTTTTCTGGCTATTTTTGTGATTATCGGCTCATTGTTGGTGATGTTTCATTCTATTCGCCTGGCCATATTTGCCAGGAGACACATCATCTCGACAATGGAGCTTGTCGGTGCCACTCGTTCGTTCATTCGTTGGCCTTATCTGATTGAAGGGCTTGTGCAAGGATTCGTGGGAGGCATTTTGGCCTCTATTGTTATGTATGGTGTAATGGCTTTTGTCAATGTCCAGGCCCCGAATTTGATTCATGCGACTTTTTTCGAGTATGGTTTGATCATTGGATTGGGGACCCTGCTGGGATTTTTTGCATCTCTTTTAGCTGTTCGTAGATTTTTAAATGATTAGTGAGTATTTTTGCGTTATGAATTTTCACTTGACAACTCACTGAAAAATTAGTATCTTGGTTGGATTTAACCATGTCTATTGGTGTCGTTTTGTATGAGCTTAGATGAACTAACAGAACGAGAGCGACTGGTTTTTTTGTCAATTATACATGGGTTTGTCAAGACCGCCGAACCTGTCGGATCACGATATTTGGCAAAATATTACAATTTGAATCTCAGCCCATCTTCCATTCGAAATGTCATGACCGATTTGGAAGAAAAAGGGCTTATTGCGCAGCCTCATACATCGGCAGGACGAATTCCTACCGATAGTGGCTTTCGTAAATATGTCAATAGCCTGACAGGCATTGCCAAACTCAGCACCGAAGAGCGCAACACCATCATTCAACGCCTGGCACGATTTTCCCAGGATATGGATTTGATCATCGAAAAGGCGTCTGAAGTGATGAGCGATATTTCCAGTCAGTTGGGTGTGGCACTTGCTCCACGATTCAATCAGGGACATGTGGAAAAAATCGATTTAGTACCTGTCGCTGAAGGTAAGCTGCTTCTGGTTTTGAGCATTCGATCCGGCCTTGTCAAGACGATTATGTTAGAGATTAATGAAAACGTCCCCAGAGACCTGGTCGAAACCACGGTTCAAATTCTCAATGAGCGGCTGCATGACCTCACAGTCGATGAGCTGCAGAGTTCGCTCTTTGATCGATTCAAGGATATTGATGAGAAAAGTCGTTCTTTAATAGAGGCCATTGGCCACAACACACTTGATTTGATGAGTACCGAATCAACTCGGTCTATTCATTTGACCGGAACCCGGTTTGTGATCTCTCAACCTGAATTCGAATCGACAGACAAAATCGGCAAAATTTTGGAACTGATCGATAGACGCGATTTGCTGATCAGGGTTTTGGGAGAAAATCAAAAAGAAGGGGTTTCGATTGTTATTGGTGAAGAGAATCAAGAAGCACTGATGAAACACTGCAGCGTCATTACCACTACCTATCGGTATGAAGATGCAGTGGGAACCATCGGTGTAATCGGACCTACACGTATGCAGTATGATAAAGTGATTGCTTTGGTAACGTTTATGGCCGATACGCTGAGTTATTTTATGAGCAAGTCAAAATGAATGACCCGGTATCGGGTCTCAAATGAAAATCCAGGAACCGAAATATTTCCAGTATAAAATGAACACAAATAAAGAAAAAGAACACCAGGAAAATCAAAACACGGATACCGACGTAACCCTTGATGAAGAGATGGTCGAAAACGTGACCAAAGAGTCTGAATCCGAAAAGGAAACAGACCAACGGCGAATTGAGGAGCTATTAAAAGAAAACACGGATTTAAAAGATCAACTCTTGCGCTTTGCCGCAGAATTTGATAATTTTAGGAAACGTGTAGAAAGAGAAAATCGAAACCTCGTCGATAATACTGTTGCGGATATAATTTCCCGTTTCTTGCCGGTTTTGGATGATCTCGAAAGGTCAATCCAGGCGACAGAAGCCAAAGAAGATGAGAATCCCCTGTTGGAAGGGGTAAAGCTGGTCCACAAAAACTTTGTCAAAATTTTGGCGGATATGGGGCTGGAGCCGATGGAATCGGTCGGCAAAGAATTTGATCCGGACAAGCACGATGCGATGATGCAGATGAAGGTAGAAGGAATGGAACCGCATCTGGTTGTTGACGAACATGTGAGAGGTTATCTTTTTAGAGACAAAGTCATTCGTCATGCAAAGGTTATTGTCAGTGCATGATGGTATTATAAACATTGAAACGGTATATGGCAGATCAAGATTTATATAAAACATTGGGTGTTTCCCGGGATGCCAGCCAGGCAGAAATAAAAAAAGCCTACCGCAAGCTGGCCATGCAATATCATCCTGATCGCAACCCCGACGACAAAGAGGCTGAAGATAAATTCAAGCAAGTCGGGGAAGCTTATTCCGTCCTGTCAGATCCTGAAAAACGTCGCCGATATGATCAATTTGGTAGTGCGGGAATGCGCGGAGGTGGCACGGGTGGATTTGGCGGTGCAGGAGGTATGGGATTCGATCCGTTCGATATCTTTAGAGAAGTCTTTGGTGGCGGGTTTGGCGATATTTTTGGCGGGGGGGGCCATGGACGCCAGCGGTCCACTGTCCAGCGCGGATCCGATTTGCAAATTCGAATAAAGCTGAGTTTGGAAGAAATTGCGCAAGACACAACTAAAAAAGTCAAACTCAAACGACTGATCGCTTGTGAAACATGTGACGGGTCAGGTGCAAAGCCCGGCACCGGAAAAGAAACCTGCCCCATGTGTCATGGAAATGGTGAAGTTGCATACCGGCAAGGATTTTTTACCCTGGCGCGGACATGCCCTCGCTGTCACGGAGAAGGTTCCATTATTAGCCAACCCTGCTCTGATTGTCAGGGTGACGGTCGTGTCAAAGGCGAGTCCACTATAGAGGTTGATATCCCCCATGGTGTTTCTCAAGGACAATATCTAACCATCCGAAATGCTGGCAATGTCGGCCCTCGTGGGGGGCCAATCGGAGATGTCATTGTTTTGATCGAAGAAGAGGAACATTCATTCTTTGAGCGACATGGCGATGATATACTGTACGATTTGCATCTGAGCTTTCCAAATGCTGCTTTGGGCGCAGAAGTACAAGTTCCAACCCTTAACGGCAAAGCAAAAATAAATATCCCTTCAGGGACTCAAAGTGGTAAAATTTTAAGAATGAGAGGCAAAGGCATTCCTCACCTGAATTCCAGCGGGTCTGGTGATCAATTGATTCGCATACAGATTTATACTCCCAAAAAGCTTTCAGATGAGGAACGCAAGATTTTACAGGATCTGGAACAACGAGAAAATATGCATCCTAAAAGAGGGGAAAAAGGCTTTTTTGAGCGTGTGAAAGAAGCGTTTATGTAAATGATAGGATTTACAAAACAAGAAAAACGCTTTGCCTTGTTTTTTCTCGTGTCTATCATTGTCGGAACGGGGGTCAAGGCTTATCGACAGCAACACTTGTCGAAACCCGATTCTGAATGGCAGGAACATTATCAGGCTGTTCTCACGGATTTCAGACAAAAAGCCCATTCGGATGAAGATACGATTACCCAGCAACAAGCATCCATTCAAAAAGCCACTCCTCGGATTCAAAAAAGTGATCTTGTAGAATCTATAGATATCAATCATGCGACTCTGATCCAATTGCAAACATTACCTAAAATCGGGCCGGTTCTGGCTCAAAGAATCATCGATTTTCGGGACGATAATGGTCCCTTTAAATCTATAGATGAAATCAAAAGCGTCAAGGGAATTGGTCCGAAAACATTTATCGTCATAAAGAATCATATAAAAGTTGAATGAATTGCCGTGGTTTAAGTTTTTCAAATTCAGGAGGAGTAATGGCAAACCAAGTAAGATATCTGAACCCAAAAGGATCGATCATCTACAAACTTTTGATCGTGGTTTTGGTTGTTGTGTTGATCTTTTCTATTGTCTATCCAACCCGGTTGTGGGAAAAAGAACAAGCCAATCAAACAGAGTGCAGACATAACATGACCCACATTCTCTATGCTGAATTGGTATACTTGATGGAAAAAGACGCATATACGGATACGGTGGAAAATGCTGTAAATCTTATCAAACAAGATACCACGGGTGCTTTGTTACGTCAGTTTGCGAATATCGATTCGGTCTTGTCCGATCAAATCATCGCATACCTAAAAAAACAAGACACTACAGCAGCTGCGATTATCGATACCTTGCATCGCTTTGGCTATCAACGCGACTTGGATACCACTGCTGCCCTGATTTTGGATTCACTACGGACATATGA
Organism: Candidatus Zhuqueibacterota bacterium; assembly: GCA_014728115.1. Taxonomy (GTDB): domain Bacteria; phylum Zhuqueibacterota; class Zhuqueibacteria; order Residuimicrobiales; family Oceaniaggregativiventaceae; genus Oceaniaggregativivens. The sequence goes on from WJME01000306.1 coordinate 34,028, forward strand.
CAAATACAAGCACGTCATAGATTCAATGGCGATTTTTGCATTGGATTATCTTTATGAATGCCCCACCATCATGGAACCCTATAAGGTGGCATGGTACGATACGGCAGCATACAAAGAGATTTTTATCAGATGTCCTTTGGATTCATTAGATAGTTTAAACGTCGCAAATGATTTTATGATGAATACGATTGGTGGATTGCGCATTTCCAATCATGGCCATATCGACAATGGTGAATTGTCATGGGAGTGATGTTTTTTTCTCAATACGGTGGTTGAATGATAAAGGGGAATTGAATGACATCTAATGAGGGCAATGTCCATTTAGGACTGGGACTGTCTGGAAAAGTGCTGCGGGCAGTTGAGGCTGAAAAACATGCAGATCGCCTCGTCATAAAGTCTGTTGCCGAAGCTACTCTGGATCATCCCTTTGATGCCAGTGCGGTTGATAACCCTGATTTTATTGCCCATACGGCCCAGGTTATCAATGATAAGCTAGATGATCGTTCTATACGAGCACAAACGGTTTACCTTGCTCTTGATCGTCGCCTCGTTTTGTTAAAACTCATTAAAGTGGACAGGGGGATCAGCGATGCAGAACTTCAGGATCATGTTGAATGGGAAGTAAACCAGATGCTTGCTTCTCCCCGAGACGAGTTCAATGTCGGCGTGGAAAAATTAGATTATCAAAGCGATGAGTATGAAACCATACTCATCGCGGCAGTTCGTAAGCAACTTTTAGAACAACTACGGGATCTATTCATAAGAACCCCACTCAACCTCTCGAAAGTGGATTTGGATGTTCTCGCCGCGGTGAGAGGCCTGCGCGGATTTGGTCACCGGCACCCGGATGCTTTGGCTGCACTGGTGGATTTTAACTCTTTTGGCATCGATTTTACCTTGATTCAAAATGGAAAATATGCCGGGTCAAGCGAAATCGCCACAAAGATGAATGACAAGCACGGATTGGATTCTGATCCGCAATCTGTGGCCCAGATGGTAGATGAAGAGCTTAAAAAACTCATAGAACCCCTGTTTGCCGGTCAACACTCCCGTTCTTTTGATACGATTTATCTCTCGGGCGATCGTGCAGACATGGAATTCATCCCCTACCTGCAAAAGAGATTGCAAACAGCGGATATCAGATTTGCCGACCCGTTTCAGAATACAGAAATGTTTCTCGGGGCTGATTCTGATCCACTGGTCAATAATAATCCGGAAAATTTTTTAATCCCTGTCGGCATGGTTATGAGTTGAATCCCTGATGGTGGGAAAATGAGAGGGTGCTTATGAATTTATTAACCGATCATCGTGATTATAAATATGAACAGGACGAATCACCAATCGTCGACGAAATGCCAAGTGAACCCGCTGCTCCGACATTCGATGAAACCACACCCTTTGAACCTGTGGCAGCTGGCCACGATATTCCGTCCTTTGAAAAACGGCGCAAGGGGTCTATGGCTCCTTTGATCGTCATCTTTGTTTTGATTGTCAGTATAGCGGCCATTGCTTATTTTGGTTTTCTAAGATCCGGTGATGGCCCTGCCGACACACCCATAGCAGAACAGACAGAGCCCGAACAAACAGAACAAGAGGCTCTACAACCATCAAACATCACAGAATCGAGCGAGGATGCCCAGACAGGTCAGTCTCAACCCCAGACACAGCAACAACCAACAGGGCAAGAACAACGTCCCTCGCAGGTATCTGCTATCTCTGGAGAGAGCGATTTGGCTCGCGCTGCAATTCAAATTCGTAGTGCATTCGCAGGTCTGTCATCCAATATCAAATTAGCCACCTTGATTGTCGACGAAAATAGTTTTTCTGTTGAAGTGACAGCGTCTTCAAGAAACACACTGGAAGCTTATTATACCAGCTTGAAAGAACGACTTTCCGGTCAGCTTTCCATGGCCCCTTCTCCGGGCACCGGAGCAGAAGCCAGAGCGTTGATCACAGGGATGAATAAGGATAGTGATGACCTGGCCAGTCTTGTTTCGTCTTTGTCACCCCAAGACCTGTTATCTCAATTATCAGAACAAGCTCGACAAGCCGGGCTGCGTGTTTTGGAAAGCACTCAAAGGTCTCCGATACGTCAGGCCGGATTCGTGCGGACCCCGGTATTTATCAAACTCGCCGGATCCAGATCTCAATGCGAAGCGTTTATTTCACAAATTGCCACAATGGGGCTTGGGGTAAGGTTGTCAAAAATTATCTATTTAACCCAAAATACTGACTCGGCAAATCTGGTTGTTTTGCTGGAAACTGTAAATCAATAAAGAGTGTTGACAGTGTGATAATCATGCCCCATGGATAAATCTATCCTGGGGCTTTTTATATTTATTAATATGCGCATAATCGCTGGTGAATATAAAGGGCACAGACTTTTTAGTCCCTCAAATCGGGAAATTCGGCCCACTACGGACAGGGTTCGAGAAGTTTGTTTTGCGATACTGGGTGAAAATATCAGGGACGCTTTTGTTCTCGATCTCTTTGCCGGGAGCGGAGGGTTTGGTATAGAAGCAAAAAGCCGAGGTGCCCACAAAGTCGTCTTTGTCGACAAGAGCTTTTCCTCCATACAGCTCTTGCAAAAAAACTTGTCCAAGGTTAGATTCGATGATGCCATAGTCATTAAAAAACCGGCCTTAGCCATGCTGAAAATGAAAACATTTCATAATTCCAGATTCGATCTCGTTTTCTGTGATCCACCTTATCATTTTAAACAGATGGCTCAGGTGGTCGATGAATTGCATCGCAATCATATGTTGGCCTATGGGGGGCTGCTGATCTATGAACATAGCTGCAAATATAGCCCATCTTTACCTCATGTTCGAGAGACAAGGATGAAAACACTGGGAGATACATGTTTAACCTTTTACAGATATGATCATGGAAAAGACACCTAAAATTGCCATCTATCCCGGCTCCTTTGATCCGATCACGAATGGTCATATTGATATTATCAAAAGAGCGATTATGTTATTCGATCAGGTTATCGTTTCAGTCACCCGAAATCTGTCAAAATCACCCCTCTTTGATGAAACAGAGCGTGTTCAAATGATCCGGGAATCTCTGAATGATTTTCCCCACATCTCTGTGGAGAGTTTCGATGGACTGTTGATCGATTACGCGCGTGAAAAACAGGCATCAGCGATCATCAGGGGATTACGGGCCGTATCTGATTTCGAATACGAGTTTCAAATGGCACTGGTGAATAGAAAATTACACGATGACGTGGTCACCGTTTTTCTTATGACCCATGACAAATACTCTTATCTAAATTCATCTATCGTAAAAGAATTGGTTAGATTGGGCGGAGATGTCGACTTTTTTGTACCAGCCCACGTCAGAACTCGACTTGAAGAAAAATTGAGGGTAAAATGAACGTTCTTGAAAACATCCGTGAAAGAGCAAAAAAAGATATCAAAACCATCGTGTTTCCTGAAGGAACAGATATGCGCATGGTTAAAGCCGCGCAAATTTGTGCGGATGAGAATTTAATCAAGCCAATCATTGTCGGGCCTCGAACCGAGACGGAAAAAACTGCAAAAGCCGCTGGCATAACACTGGATGTGCGTGTTGTAGATCCCGATAGTGATGATGAACGAGAGGATTATGCTCAGGCATTTTATGAACTGAGAAAACATAAAGGACTCGAACTGGATAAAGCTCGCGAGATCATGCGAAATCCTCTCTATTATGGCGCCATGATGGTCCGTAAGGGGCGGGCAGATGCTTCGGTTGCAGGCGCAATGAATACGACCGGAGACGTCTTAAGAGCTGCTATACAGGTCATCGGGGTTGCGAAAAATTTTAGTATTGTGTCAAGCACTTTTCTTATCGTTTTGCCTGATGGCACGCCATACACATTTGCAGATTGCGGCGTGATGCCAAATCCGGACGCTCAGCAACTCGCGGAAATTGCAGTCGCTTCTGCAGAAACCCATAAAAGCCTGACAGAACAAGATCCTGTCGTGGCGATGCTGTCCTTTTCAACCAAAGGAAGCGCTAAACACGAGTTGGTAGATAAAGTCGTAAAGGCGACCAAACTGGCCCAGGACATGGCACCCGATATACCCATCGATGGTGAATTGCAGCTCGATGCAGCCATTGTGGAAGCAGTCGGTCAAAAAAAGGCACCGGAAAGCAAGGTGGCAGGAAAAGCCAATGTATTGATATTTCCTGATCTTCAGGCCGGGAATATCGGATACAAGCTGGCGGAACGAATCGGCAAAGCGACCGCTATTGGGCCCATTATTCAAGGTACAGCAAAACCTGTCAATGATTTATCCAGAGGCTGCAAAGTCGAAGATATTGTCACCGTGGCATGTATTTGTAGCCTTAAAGCTCAAAAAACATCCTAAGGAGATCTTATGCTTTCTCTCTCCCAAAGAGTAACTCGAATCAGTGAGTCACCAACCGTTGCCTTGACCGGTATTCTCGCGGATCTAAAGAAACAAGGCAAGGATGTTATCGGATTGGGTGCGGGTGAACCCGATTTTGACACCCCACCTCATATAAAAACAGCCGCAATTGAATCGATCAATGACGGTTTTACAAAATATACCCCTGCAGAGGGAACCCTAGAGCTTAAACAAGCCATCACAGACTATATCAATAACACATTTAAAGTCGGGTATGATACATCACAGGTGATCGTCACTTGTGGTGCAAAGCATGCAGTGTTTCAGGCCATCATGGCGGTTTGTGATCCGGGGGATGAGGTGCTCTTGCCTTCTCCCTATTGGGTAAGCTACCCCGAAATGATTCGCCTTGCCGATGCCAGGATTAGGGTGGTGCCCACCAACCTCACATCCCATCTAAAAGTTAGCGCTGATCAACTGGATGAGTTCATCACCGATAAAACCAAACTATTCATTTTGAATAGCCCAAGCAATCCTTCAGGAGCGGTATATAGCGAGAAAGAGCTCGATGACCTGGTATCCGTCCTCAAACAAAAAGGAATTTGGGTTCTCTCAGACGAAATTTACGATCAAATTGTTTTTGATGGCCTCGCATTTAAGAGCATGGTCGAATATGACTCTATTCGCGAGCAATTGATCTATGTTAATGGAGTCTCAAAAAGTTTTGCGATGACAGGGTGGCGGATAGGATATCTTGCTGCACCGCCACAAGTTGCCAAGGCTATTAAAAAATATCAGGGACATAGCACTTCGAACCCTTCATCCATTTCACAAAAGGCGGCCCTGGCTGCCTATCGTCATTCTCTGGATTTTGTCGATGAAATGTTGCACGCATTTACGCAACGAAGAGATTATGTGCAAAATCGGCTCGATGAGATCGCCGGAGTAAAGTCACTCAAACCACAGGGTGCTTTTTATGCGTTTCCCAATATTGCACCGTTTAAGACAAGTAAGTTCAAGGATTCGATTCAACTTTGCGAGTATTTACTAAAGGAATATGGTGTGGCAATTGTGCCAGGCTCCGGATTTGGTATGGATGATCATGTCAGATTGTCATTCGCGACGTCCATGACGAATCTGGAAAAAGCACTCGATCGATTGACTAAAGGATTGTTATCTCTCGCTTAAACCAGACTCTATCGCTGGACCGGTTCCTAAATCAAACCGAATAACGGTTTGAATGAATTTAAATCAGATGATAATTAACGGATCAATGGATGAGTGATCAAGAAAAAACATTGGGGTTCAATAACAACCTAAAGACCAATGGTAAAAAGCTTCATATTCAGACAGCTTTTTCTGAGCAAACGCAAAAAGCCGTTTCAGAAGTGTTTGATGGAGGAGAACTCGTCGACAAGCGAGAGTATGTTGTTTCCCCGGAATTGACCGAATCAGATTTGGAAAAAGAAGTCAAACAGTTCCACAATTTGGTTCTTTCAGACCTCGAAGTGCTCTTCCATATTTCAGACAAGGTGCTGCATAGCGGACATGCGCTTTCCCTGATCAAATTGGCTACCCTTTTTTATGACAAGGGATTTTATGGTGAGGCGATGAATGTATTGGATCAAGCGCTGAAAAAGAATGCTGATAGTGCCAAAGCTGACTTTCTCCTTGGAAAATGCGCATATATGATCCAGGAATATGACAAAGCTCAAGGTCATATTGAAAAAGCCATTCTTAAAAATCCGGATTATCCGGATCTTCATTTATGGTTAGCAAGAATCTTGTGGAAAAAACAGCTTTTTCCTGATGCCTTGTCAGAATTTGATCGGGCTCTTGAACTCAATCCGGATTATCATGAAGCACATTATTATCTCGGTTTATGTCTGTTATACAGCAAAAGCCAAGCACCCAAAGATCCTGATCTCAAACCCCCCATTGAAAGATTAAAGGATGCGGAGAAGCATCTTCATAAAGCTGCACAATTATCCGATGCGTATGACAAGGAGATGATGCAGTCCGGATTTGAAAAACTCGACTTGAAAGATGAACAAGAAACCGGTCTTGAAGAATTTGAAAAGGCCTATCATCCGGTTCATATCACTGACAAAAGTGTAATTACAGAGAGTGAATTCTATTTGAAATTCATGTTCGATGGATTGGACAAAGAAAGTAAACCCTTGTCTCATTACATCCGGACCATTCAAAAATCAGTTGCACAATATCCTGAATATGCCGATCTTCGAAAAAGTCTGGGAACCGCATATTTGTTAAAAAGCTGGCATTATTTCATCCAGGCCATTGAAGAACACCGTAAAGCTATAGAAATCAATCCCGATTTCGAACGAGCTTCAAAGCATCTCAAGCTTTTGGAAAATGATAGCCGTGGTTTCTTGATTCTATTACGCGCGATTTTGAAATAGACCCCGATTCCAGCATTAATCAGTGAGGCAGCCATGGACGACAACACCTTCCTAATCATGACCCCTGTTTGTTTTTGGAAACCTGGTATAAATTTTGCATTTAAACCAATTTGAATAAAATCGGTGGCAGGGCGACTCGTTTTTGTATCGCCATCGCACAACATTCTGGAACATGAAACATTCATTCGCGTTTGTCAGTTAAAGATTATTTGGTGATAGGTCAAATGAAAAAGATATTCTTGATAATAGTGATTGCTCTGGGCCTTAACTTTGCATCTATTCGTCCTGCCTTTGCCCAATCCTTATCTATATCATGCAGCCATTCGGAACCCGGAAAAATGGCTGTGTATCGTGTAAAATTCGAGTCCCCCAAACCCATTCAAGGGAATGTCGCGGTGGCTCTTTTGTTTCCCCCAGAGTTTAACCTGAGCCAGTTGAAAATTGCAGATATTTCACCCAATCCATCGTCTATGCGAATCCAGGTTAAGCAAGATACAGTCTATGTATTTCCACAGGATACGGTGGCCTGGCGCACCGGAGAACAAATTACTATAAATATGGCCGGTATTTTTAATCCAATCCAATTCAAAGATTTTTTCTTTGCCCTTTGGGTTGAGAACAATAATGAAATCGTGTTTCAGACCCAGAAAAATGTTCAATTAAATGTATTTGGTCAGGATGAAAACCAGTAGATTTAAATGCCTGGTGCCAGGCATTCTGCTTGTTTCAATTATCCCCTTGTGGGCCCAGGGAAACCCTAGCAATGTACAAGTCGAATCCGGACTCAAAATTAAAAAGACTATTTCCTTAACCTTGTTTGATTATGATTGATAGACAAAAAAATATTTTGTATGTACTCCTTTTCTTGTTGATCCCCATTGGTGTATTTGCTGGGAATTTGACAAATATATCCGTAGACCTTCAATCAGAGGCTGCGGGTGACTATACAATTTTTACATTCAGTTTCACCAATCAATCCATTATACCCTCTGCAGGATCTTTTTATTTTAAATTCAAAGAAGATAACGATGATCAGAGTATTTTATTTAATTTGGATCAGCTCCAAGTCGCTTCCATTGATCCCATTCCAGGTGTAACTGTCGGCTCTTTTGAATCAATCACCCTATCTGCTAATGGTTTTGTCGCTACCTTGAAAAGATCAGGTCAACCCGCTACAAGCATACCTGCAGGAACAAATATTGTTTTAAAGATGGGTCTAATCCGAAATCCACTCTATCCAGTGGATTATGCTAGAGTAGAGATTCGCACCTTGGATGGGAGTGATCAAGTATTGGATACGGGTATTACTTCCAATTTCACTATTTTTGGTGCTATCGAAAGTTTTGATTTTTCACCTCTTAGTGTATCTCAGGCAACAGCCGGAGATGCGATTCCTCTTCAGGTTACCAATGCAAGGGACAAGAATAACCAGAATGCCTCTGGCTGGATTTGGGTCGCAGTTGAAGGGGATGACGCTATTTCTCGTTTTGGCTATCGTCCCCAGTTGAACCCTATTTATGTCGACAATGGCTCTTCCGGTGCGGTCAATCAAAAGGTTTTCAAGGCGGGAAACGACTATCGGTTTTCTGGGTCTGCCGATCAATACGATTATAGTACGGTCTCCGGAACCTTTGACATCTTGTCAGCAACGGCAGATTCACTTACCCTATCCGGATATCCCTCGACGGTTCAAAGTGAGGTCGCCTTTCCCGATAGCATTTATGTGTCTGCGCGGGATCAATTTGGAAATATTTCTGCACAATATACCCATACCATCGCATTTTCTACCTCTGATCCGTCTTCTCTGGTGCAATTACCTGCAGATTATACGTTTAATATTACTGATCAGGGTCGTGCTGCTTTTGATGGAGGGCAATTCGAGCTTGCGACTGTTCCTGGTCCTCATACACTGCACGTCGAACAAACAGACAACCCGGATATCGATGGCAAGAGTCAAGAGATATCCGTTTCCGATACTCCCCTTTATCAGTTCGATATCGCTCTTGTTGACCCGGTCATAGCAGGGGAACCCACACAGGTTCGGGTCAGCAACTTTACGAACGGCTCGACGCTTTTGAATGGTGTCATTAGCCTGGATTTTGATGATGGTGCTCCTCATCTATCTCCCAACGGCACGGCTCCTATACTCAATGACATTATTGTTCGAAATGGTTCAGGCACGGGGTCTATCGTCCTGACCAACGTTGAATCCAATGTGATCATCCGAGCGACGTCTCCTGGCGCTATAGATCGGACAGTGTCCATAGCCAATGTTTTGCCGGGTGATCTTGGTCGGTTTATCATTTCGGGTTACCCTTCCGTGATCAGCAAGGGGACCCATTTTCCTTCTGCCGTTCAGGTCTCGGTCCAGGATGGATATGGAAACGCCAAAACAAACTATACAGGATCAATCATTTTTGCCAGTGATACAGATGTCAATATGACACTGCCATCTGGTCCACAGGCCTTTTCTTTTCAGGACAGCAAATCCTTTTCCGGTTCATTATTTGCTTTTAACACATCCGGTTCCCAAACCTTTAGGGTTGTCGATCAAAATACCGGCATCAGTTCGACCAGTGACCCCATCCTGGTGGGTTCTGTGATTATCAAGGAAATTTACTCTCAGGCAGAAAAAGTCGGTGAAGGACAGACTGGAATACGCGTTCTCATGGACGTACAGAATGTTGGGGGTCAGGATTTTAGCATTAGCAATGCAGATCTTCACTTTGTTGAAGAGACATTCGGTACGAATTATGATCCATATATAGATGTCAGCTTTACTGAAAATATTACCCTGGTGCCGGCTGGTGGTATCGAAACCCTTCGTCTTAATGTCAATATCGACGATGGATTGCCCATTCCGGCCAGACCTTTGATTGTCACAGGCATTGTACAAGGAACTTCTGGCGGAAATGGAATCAGTGTTCAGGAAACCAACTTGCCCTTAACATGGACCGTGTTTGCTCGCGCAAATCTTGATGTAACCTCTATCCTGATAAATGATAACGTCCAGCAGGATACGGTCTTTCAGGGACAAAGTGGTATCCCCCTCAGTATGACGGTTAAGAATATCGCAACCGCGACCAATAGCGCAGCAGCATTGCTCGAGAATGCGGTTGATCTTACCCCATTTGTTTTTTATCATCAGGGCAGTCAGGTAAATCCGGGTGATTATACAACCGTCGCTTCGCTCACCAATCCGACCACGGTATCAAAAGGACAGACCGTGACCTTGGATTATACCCTAAAAGTTGCAAATACTGCTGAACCAGGCCTGGTGACTGTTTATGCGAACTTGCCTTTTAAGGATGCCATCAGTGATCAATCCCGCACCGCTGGAGTGTTTAACGGAGATAATGATCAGGCCATTATGTTAACAGAGTCCAGGATACTTGTAGAATTGACCGAGATTGTACCTTCTCAACTTTCGGTGACTGCCGGTCAGGATTCTGTGTGGGATGTCACAGTCGCTGTTGCCAACAGGGGAGAGTCTTCGATTGGTCTCGATCTCGATCCCACTATAACCTATTTACAGTTCCGAAATGGCATCGATATTGATAATAGTTTTACCTATCAACAGCCCCTGAATACGGATGAGGGCGGCACAAACATACCGGCCGGCGAAACCCGTCATTTGACGTTCAGAGTTACCCAAACGTCAACTCGCACCGGACCTGTCACAATACTCGCTACCGTTGAAACGCAGGCAGGGATTCGGGCAGATTCTTTCACATCTCAGGTCACGGGTTCGGTTCTCGTCCAATCTCCAGAAAACCTCGACGTCGCGTCTATCACTGCAATGCAAACCACTGTGACGATCGCGGACCCCAATTTTACATGGCCGGTTTCGATGATATTACAAAATAATGGCGCAAGCAGTGTAGAGCTGGATTTTAACGAAACATCGCTGGATTTACCGGCATCTGAATTCAATACCGCTCATCCCAACTCTTTTCTCGGAGGCGGAACAATCCTCGCCGGGGGACAGCGCGATACATTGATCTTTGATGTGTCCAGTCAATCAACTGCTACTCAATTGGGAACATTTGATATTGGGGCGATTGTTCATTACACCGTCCTGAATACGGGTGCCGAAAAATCCTTTACCGTCTCTGGTTTAGACCAAATAACTGTGCAGGATTCTGCCAAGCTTGAAATTCTTCACGTACACACCTCCCGTGACACAGTCACCCGTGGAATGGTGCCAAACTGGCAGGTTATCACCGTACTCAGCAATGAACAGGGGGGTGCAGATTTAAAGGTGGACTTTGACGTGGATTCTACGTTTGCCAAACTTTATGATCCTGATCTGGACACCTTTTTTTCTCTTGACCTGCAAGCACCCAGCACACTGGCTTCCGGGGATAGTATTTTAAGAGCCGGACAAATCGATTCGGTCATTTGGTCTTTATCCTCACTTTCAGATGCGCTGGTCGGCAAATACCAGCTTTGGTCGCGGGCAAGGGCCATAGAGCTCAACCGGCAAACAGCCATGGTCGATACCACTCTTGAATCAGATCAAATCGATTCTCTTTTGATTCAGTATCAAGGTGATCTTGAACCCGTAGCCGCAACCCTGCGGCCCAGAAATATTACTCGTGAATCATTTGTCAAGTTTCAGGTCGACATCCGGAACAACGGCGAATCTACCTTATCACTTGATCCTCAACAAACGCGTTTTCGACTCGGTTCTACGAATATGATCGCTACCCTCGATCCGGCATCCCAAAGAATCATTTCTGCCAGCGAGCAAATCACCCTCTCCTTCATTGTTCAACAGGTGCCGTCGAGTATCGCAATTCAGAGTTATATCCCTGAACTTCGGCTCGTGGGGATTGAAAATGGCAATGACTATGAAAAGAATCTGATCCTTGACACCATGCCGATACAGGTCGTAGAGGCTGGGGAACTGGCCATTCTCTTTGTCCAACCCGACCCGGCTACGGTCTCTGTGGGACAGGAGCGAGACTGGACTATCAATGTCGGGGTTCAAAACAACGGAGCGGTTGATCTGCAGTTGGACAGTGCCCGGGTAGAGTTTTATAACAATGGAAACAATATTTCTGTGCTGTTTGATCGGGAAACTGCTTTTTCGTTCAGTAACGGAGGAACGGTTCTTGCGCCGTCCCAAAAGGATACGCTGGTTTTCAATATTTCACATGTCGATTCCCGTACACCTACCGGCCAGGTCACCTTACCCGTTAAAATATGGATGACCGATGCCGAACAAACCACTCGTAACGTCATCGTGGAAACAAAATCCGGCACGCACGGCCTTTTAACAGTGCAAGAAACCGGATATCTGGAATTGCTTTCCATACGATCCAGTCAACCCACTGTAACCCGCGGGCAATCAGAATCCTGGCGGGTATGGGTTAAACTTTCCAATCCCGGCGGCAGTCAGATCGATATTTTGGGTGGACAAAGCCGGTTGGATTTCGGTGAAAACGGACAATGGAACAACTCTTTTACAGTCGAACCCGCTAGCGATTTACAAGTACCTCCGGGCTCGATCGATTCTTTGTCTTTTGCAATCTCACAAGTGGGCACCAATATCAACTTACTTGGCGAGCTGGATGTATCTGCATTTGTTTCCGCCAGAGAGATGAATACCGCTCAAATAACAGAGCTCGATACGCTTGTCAATGGTGCGCCTGCCCGTGTAAAAGTGACTGTTCAAGATTCGGCTTTTCTGAGGATTAAAAATCTGTTTGCCGACGTCCCCAACTTTCCTTTTGTAAATGTGGGTCAGGAATTCTTCCTCTCGACTCGTATGGAAAATCCGGGTAATGGTGATTTGGTAGAATATGCCAGGCTATTATATCTACACCAGGATGACGATTTCGAGTTTGTGAATGGCAATCAAACGGTTGTGGATTCAATTTATGCCGGACAGGTGGTGTTCAGTGATACTGATGTGCGTGTCAGAGCTATTGGCTCATCCGGGTCTTCTGGCTCCTTGACAGTAACTATCGACTCTTCAAAAGCACGAAATACAGGCCAAGACGTAGAGGTGCTTCCCCCTGTTTCGCCGGCCGACACTTTGGTTACTTTGACGTTTCAAGACCCTGCAGTACTTTCTTTTGATTCTCTGTTTACCTCACAGGACACGTTGCCTGCCGGAACGATTGATCCCTGGACGATCACTGCACGGGTAAGCAATGCCGGTGAGGCCGATCTCTTGTTAAAAACACCCAGCTCCGACGACATAACCTTTAATCGGGAAGGCTATGTCGTAAAACCTCCTACTTTGACAACCGCGCAAAAAAGACTGTCAAATGGCGAGTCTCTGGATTTACTCTATACGGTTATAAATACTCCAAGCCGGAGCGGAATCATCAATATCGATCTTGAACTGACGGCAAATGATGCCAATGATACCACTGCCGTCCTGGGCCCGGAATCAAAGAATGCTCAGATATATGTTCGCACGAGTTCTGGCGTGCGATTGAGCAAAACATTTATCGATCCTTCGCTGTTCAACGGCGTTTTAAGCAATGATACTCTTTATACCGTTACTGGTCAAGTGTTTCCGGTCTCTGTCGAAGTGACCAATGTCGGGGCCCAGCGTCTCGATTCTGTTTGGGTAAACATGTTCTCAGATCAGTACGAATTTACAGAATCCGATAGCGTATTATTGACCTCTGTCGCCTCTTTGGATACGGCAGTATTCTATATTAAATCTCCGGAAAATGCCTCGTTGAAGGAAAGTCTCAATTCAAAAATTCTCAAGGCCATCGGATTGGATAAAGCTCAGGCAAGAATTTTCCCTGCCCAAGATTCGACCCAATGGGTAAAAACACATACGCCGGCACAACTCACTATAGAGCGTGTGGATATCAATGCCATACGAGAAAACAGAGTGAGTTTCGGACACGACTTTACGGTCAATGTTTCGGTTCGCAATGATGGACAAGAGCCAGCCAAAGGCGTAAAAGTCAAACTTGCAGCGGATCCGGAGATTGTCGACCTTGTCGATACGCTCAAAACGTTTCCAGTCGATATAGCCGCCGGCGAATCCTTCCAACTTGCATTTGCGGCTCGAGCTCAATCCACCTCTGACATTGTTACCTTCAGCGCCGAAATCGATACGGCGAGCGGACGGTTTTCAAACTCTGCTGCGACTCTTATCGATCCTGGTACCGCCCGGTTTGCACAGGCAATCATTCAATCGCCCGCGGTCCTGCAAGTTGACGATGTCATCGACAATGTAACCGAAATCCAGGCCGGCGATAGCAAAAATATGTGGACTATCAAGACGATTGTCCGAAACAGTGGTGAGGCCGATTTGCTTTTTACCGGGATCGACGAAGGTGATATTCAGTTTAGAACCAATGGTCAACTGGACCGGGATTTTGAAATCGTGCCTCCAACCCGAATGGCAAAGAGAAATGATTTTGTATTGGGTGGCGGGCAGGTCGATACATTGATTTATCGAGTGAGTGAGAACGGCAAAATTGCAGGCGAATCACAATATACTGTTTCTTTAACAGCCCGGGATCTCAACAAGCCGGATACTCAAACTCCACTTTCTGCTGCCGGCACAGGTAACGTAACCGTGACCAGTCGGGCATGGATTCGTGTCGATCGTGTAGAGATCCCCTCCTTCGGAACCGCCATAGATGGATCCAGCCTGATTAATCGGGATCAAGAATTCAAGGTGCAGATCCGCGTAGAAACAGGAGAATTTGCCGGTGTAGATAGCGTCATGATTAGGCTGGTCTCAGATAAGCAGTTGTCTCTATCAGAGCCAGATACGCTTTTTGTCGATTTTATACCTGCAGAAGAAGAATCCATTTCCGAGGTCACATTGACCGCAGATTCTGACTGGGACCCGACCCTTGAACAAATCAGTGAAACCTTTACGGCCGAAATATTACGCGCCAAAGCTCAAGGATCACAACTCTTGGCCCAAATCCGGGCTCCTGATCGGCCTGAGGATGCGCAAGCGACGGTTTGGATTCAGGTCCCTGCAATTGTGGATATGGAAGGGGCTTTTTCCAACCCGTCGGACTCTATCGTGACGTTGAATCAGGAATTCGATTTAAAGGCGATCGTTACTAATTTGGGCAGCGGTCCGGTGCGTGATGGCCGTGTCATGTTGAATTTGCCTGATGGCTATCGAGCAAAAAATGCTGCTGGTGAATGGATCGAGGGATCTCTGACCAAGGGATTTAAAATACAGAATCTGGAATCGAGCAAAGAGATCGTATACAATCTCATGGCTCCGGAGACAGAATCGACTCCTGACACCTTGGTCTTATCTCTGGTGGGTGACCCGATAGACGTCAATAGTGGTCAACCTGCTGAGGTCGCACGTTCCGCAGACACATTGTTCGTTTCTACTCTGAACACCAACTTATCGGTCGAGTCTTTTGCCATTTCTGCGCCCTCGGGTGCCACAGATGGAGTTTTGTCTACTGAACAAACCTTCAGGATTCGCGCGGCGATTAATGCCACCAAAAATCTGCAAGAGGTGACTGCAAAACTCTTGTTGCCGAGTACTTTGAACTATCAGCTTTCTACACTGGCCCAGGTTCCTGTAAACGAGAGCGAGGCCCAGTGGGAGCTTCTTGTGCCTAATGAACCTATATTATCTCCGCATACATTTCGTCTGGAAGTTCAGGCTCTGAACGGAGATGACAGGATTACCGTGACAGATTCTCTCACTGTAGAATCTGTGGTACGCCGGGCAAATCTATACCTCACCACCCTCGAGGTCTCTCGCCCCCTCAGCGTGATGCAGGATGGACAGGCGGTCTTTTCCACCGGCCAGACAGCGACATTGCGCACGAGTATTCAAAATTTTGGCGACGCGGGAATTCTGGATGACGGTACAGGCACGGTAAGGCTCGACTTTTTGGCCAGTGGTTTGACATTGGTAGATGACAATGACAGTCAGCAAGTTCCCTTTAATGTAGACTCTGATGTGTCCTGGGATGTGAAAGCACCCTCTGTGGTCACCGATTTGAAAGAAATCCGGGTTCATATCAATAATATTCCCCTCGATGAAAACAGCGGGTTGCCGGCTTTAATCTCCAACTCTCCGAACATCCTCAAAGTACGCACGGAAAATCGGGGGTCCATTGTCGTGCACTCTTTGCGGATCAGTGAACCATCAGGAGCAACTGATGATACACTGTCTACGGGTCAAAATTTTCGAATTCAGGCGGAAATCAGTTCTGATCGAATCGCTCCTGACATGAAAGCTAGGATTCATTTCAGTTCCGAAGAATTTATTCCTGCTGTTCAGGATGTCGACGTTCCGCAAGGCGATAGGGTCCTGGTTTATTGGAGTGTAAGGGCCCCTGACAATGCGAGTCCTACGGGCGAAAGAATATGGATCACGGTCAACGGGACGGATCAGGGCTCCGGAGAAAAAGTTTCTGTACAAATCGATCCTTTTCAGGTGATTATTCAGGAAGCAACGGTCTTTTCAATCCTTCCCAGCATCAGTTTTCCCGAGGGATTGACAGATCTTGTATCCACAGATCAGGAGTTCAGGTTAACCGCCACGGTACAGCATACAGGCGCACCTTTTATTGACGGCGACAGTTTATCCGTGCAACTAATTCGCCCGGAAACCTATACATTTATTCAGGACAATCCGATTAAGCGTTCTGCAGGCGATACAATTACCTGGGCATTGCGGGCTCCGTCTGACCCTCCTCCGGGATTGTCCACATTTCGATTTGTGATCACCGATGTCCCCCGGGATGCTAACTCGGGTCAAAAAGCAAGGGTTCGGAATGAGGATGTTCGCTTTGCCATTCAAACGGTTGAAAAGGCCAAAATCGTTCTCAGAGCTTTTCTCGATACCCGAACTGAAATCGATTCCGGTAGTGTCCGCATAGGAAGTGAGTTCCAGGTGATGGCTCGTATGGAGAACGCGGGACAAGCTGGTTTTGCGCAAAATTCCACCGCAAAAGCCAGACTCGTTCTTCCTGAAAGCGGGTTTACCACCTCTGAACCATTGTTAAAAACCACAACCGGTAATCAATTTTCCTGGCGTATTCAGGCACCTACAGAACTCATCGATACAGCGCAGAGAATTCAGGTTATTTTACAAGAGGTCCCATTTGATCAGTATGCAGGCACACCTGCAGCAGTGCTCGATGATACGGCTGATGTTTTTGTTACCACCGAAGCGGGTATGGTTTTGGTTTCCCAATATCCGGTTCGCCAGGGTCATATGGTTGGCAAAGGCAATACTGATGTCCCTGTTTTGGGTTTGCGATTTAAAAACAAAGATTCTGGGTCCAATACTCAGAGTGAATTGCGTGGATTGCAATTGACATTCATGGATCGCCTTGGTAATCCATTGCGAGCTGTTGATATTATCAGTCAGATCAAAGCTGTCAATCACTCTGATCCGCAGCAGGTCTATATTCAGACCACAGAGATCGGACAACAGAGATTTCAGTTTCTTGATTTTAGAGACATGATGCCCGACACAATCAAAGGGATAGAATCTGATTCTATAGAGATTAGGGTAGATATTCTTCCTGATGCAAAAGTGGACAATTTTAAGGTGGTTTTGGATTCCACATCTCATGTCTATGCCTATGATGCGATCTCTTCATTTCAACTCGCCGTGGGCAATGCTGACGGCCAGCGTGTTGATAGGCTGGCTATCAATTCGAACGTGACCGTGCTTGTTGGAAGAGAGCTTGGAGATTCATTTTTTACCTATCCCAATCCATTTGGCAACTCGCAACGGCCGATTACAAAGTTTGTCTATACCCTTAAACAGGATAGTGACGTAACCATACGAATATTTACACTTACGGGTGAACTTGTTCGGGAAATGAACTTTACCAAGGACCAGAATATCCGGGAAACCCGGGCGGGTATGCATGAAGGAGAGGTTATTTGGGATGGCAAGAATGGCAATGGCATTCGAGTTTTAAACGGTGTGTATATCGCCTATATTACAGCTGTTGACTATGGCGAAATCGCCAAAACCAAAATTGCGGTTGTCAAATAAGAAAGTTGAATATGATCAGGTTTTTAAATAAAATATTTATACTTATATTTTGTTTGTCCGGTTCAATATGGGCTGCCAATCCACAGTATGGTGGCTTGCGGGATATCTTTGATCTGCCGGTAGGAGCCAATGCCATGGCTATGGGCGGTGCCTTTGTGGCCACGGTGGATGATCCGTTTGCTCTTTATTGGAATCCGGCAGCCCTTACAAGGGTACCTAAAATTTCATTGGCACTATATATGAGCAATTTACCCACTGACGGACAATACAATTATGCTGCATATGCGCATCCAACTCTATTTATGGGCACTTTTTCGACCGGAATTATGCAAATAACCACCGATGATATACGCACGACCTCTGATGATGGCAGCTTTACCGGAAACCTAAATTATGGCCGAACCCTTTTTCTGTTTGGATATGGTATTGAACCCCTGTCCTGGTTGTCTGGTGGCGCAACGTTGAAAATCGAACGAGCGGTTTTTCCGGGCTATGACGACCCGCAAACAGGCTCTGCTACCAGTCTGACAGAGTCGTCTGTAGGAATGGATGTGGGCTTGCTATTTACTTCACAATTTAATAATTTACTTCTCCGTAATTCGACGCTGGGATTAAATTTACAGAATGGTCTGCGTCGGTCCATGCGTGTTTTTGAACAACGCGAGAATATGCCGATGAATCTTCGTATAGGATTGGCCCGGGACTTTATCCCGGAAAGCGAAAACAGATTGCGGATGGCATTTGAAATAGAAAAACACGAAAAATCGAGTGTCCCCACCCGTTTTCACCTCGGCGCCGAGTATTCCTGGCGGGATATCGCCTTTCTTCGTATGGGACTATGGGATGGACAGCTTACCTATGGAGGCGGATTAAAATTTATCGGTATGCAGCTTGATTACTCTTATTGGAGTACAAAAGAAGCCGAACTACAAAACAGTCATCGAATATCTCTGGTTTTTAGTCTCGGTAAATCCATCGAGGAGCGCCTGCAGGATGCAGAATATCGCCGAATGCAAGAACTTGAAAAAGAGTTAAAGCGCCAACAAGAATTTGAAGAAAAACAAAAAATCAACGAGGCACGCACAAAAGCCAAACAAGCCTTTGAACTGGGAAATTTAATTCAGGCCAGAATTCAGGTGTACAAGGCCCTGGCGTTCGATGAGCCCGGAAATAGCCCCGAGTTTGCACAGGATCGCATGCTTTTGGATCAAATAGAAGAAAAATTAGAAGAACAGCGCCGTGCAGAGGAAGAAAAAGCCAGGGAAAGAAGTGAAGCAGAACTCAGGCGGCAACAAAAAGCCGACCAAATCAGAGAACACTGGAACCAGGCTCAGGCTTATTACCAGGACGAGAACTATCCGGCAGCCATCGCAGAAGCAGAAAAAGCATTGGAATTGGATCCCGAGCGCAAGGATATTCAGAATCTAAAAGAGCTTGCCGAAAACGACCGTAAAGAAAAAATCTATGAATTGGTCGAAACCGGAAGAAATCTGGGCAAACAGGGCCGAAATACTGAAGCCATCGATTATTATGCAGAAGCGAAATTGCTGGCGCAGGGAAATTCCTCTCTGGAGTCTTTTCTGCAAAATCAAATAGAACAGTTACGCCGTTCTCTGGATTATGAGGATCTCTTGCGACGTGCTATGATTGCTGAAAATAGTAAAAACTGGAATCAGGCTGTTCAACTATATAAAGAAGCTCTTCAGATCGTGCCCAACAATGAGGCCTTGAAGGAAAAATACGACCAGGCATACGCTCGTGCCAATGCCGTGAATGAGGATCTGTTACCGGAAGCACAGGCCTTATATTCACAAGGTTCACAAGCCTTTCTCAGCGGTGATTATGAACAGGCACTACAATTATACCAGCGCGCCTTAAAGATTCAACCGTATAATTCACTGCTATTAAAATCAATTGATGTCACCAAAGCAAAAATTAACGAACGATCCACCGTCGAAAATCGTTAACAAATAGGATCACACAGCAGTGTTTAAAAGCGTCACAAAAGAGCAACTCAAGGTTCCTGCCAGGATAGAATTCCTTGGGGAATTGCGCGACTTTGTCACCAAAGTCGGTAAACGACATGGGTTTTCTGACAGTGTGATCAATGCCTTCAAACTCTCTATTGATGAAGCTGCAACCAATATCATCAAACATGCTTATAGAGACTGGGATGGGGATATCACCATCCGGGCAATTATCAAAAAGGATGCCTTGACCATTGTTTTGCTCGATCAAGGCAAATATTTTGATCCCAGAACGGTCAATGATCCTGATTTGAAGAGATATGTTGAAATCGGGAAAAAGGGCGGGCTGGGCATATTTATCATGCGCCGGTTGCTCGATGAGATCGACTATCGCAAAACCGAAGAGGGTAATGAGCTCTGGCTGACAAAATTTCGCGATATTTCTGTAAAAAGACGTTTTACCCTTCCCACCATCCCGGTTAATCTCAAAGTAAAATACTGGTTTGTTGCCACACTGGTATGGACTGCTATCATTATATCTGCTTATTTTTTCTTTTTTTTTCAGCAAAGAGGAATAGTCCTTGGGGATTATATTGAGCAGGGAAGAAAAGCATGCTCTTATCTTTCCAGCGAGATTCAGAACAGTTTCGATGATCTTCCAACCGTGCTAAAGGAAGAACTGCTCACCAAAGGAAGCGTTGATCTCGAACTTATTGCTGCCGCTTCAGATCCCATTCAATCCCTACAAATGTCAGAACATAATGAACTCTTGGTCAATGCCTTTGTTGTGGATAACTTTGGAAATGTGCTTGGAAGCTCCAATCATCAATACTTGCGTGTTGCTACCGGTGATTATTCCCTGCCGGAAAACGCACATATCTTTTCAGACAATGTATATACATATCCTCTCGACAACGGAATGCGTGTTCTGGATATTATCTATCCGGTTAAAAACGAACAGGATCAGATTCTGTGTAAAGTCCATTTCCAGATGAGCTATGATCGCATCTATGCCGAGATAAAGTCGGTCAGATTTGACTATCTAAAGTTAGCTGCTTTGGCGTGGCTGGCCGGCCTTTTGGGATTGTTTTTGCTCATTTATCTCATGATGAATCCATTTCGTCGTCTTGCCGAGTGGGTCAAGCAATTGGGCCAACCAGGGTCTGTCGATGAGATGGATATCGATGCAAGCTCTGAAGTCGGAGAAATTGCCAAAGCCTTTAGCGATATCACGAACAAATTGCGCGTATCTCAGGAAAATCTGGCGGAACAAGAGCGATTGCAAAAAGAAATGCAAGTGGCTCAGGAAATTCAGCAAACGCTTTTGCCGTCAGAGTTTCCCGAAATCGAAGGATATGAACTCTCTTCCTTTTATGAAGCCGCCAAAGAAGTGGGGGGCGATTATTTTGATTTTGTCGAGGTCGATAAAGATACTCTGGGAATCGTCGTCGGTGATGTCTCCGGCAAGGGGGTGCCCGGTTCATTGGTCATGACCATGATTCGTACCGCGCTGAGAACAGAAGCCAGGGGCGTCAAGGATGCTGCAGATGTCCTGGCC
>WJME01000307.1 GCA_014728115.1 Candidatus Zhuqueibacterota bacterium
CGGGTTTTGGGGTTGATGCCCCATCCTGAACGCCATATCGATCCCACCAATCATCCGCAATGGACGCGTTTGGGATTGGCTCCCGAGGGAGATGGTGTTGCACTGTTTCGCAACGCTTTGAACTACTTTGAAGATTGAAACATGTATTCCTGCCAAACGTTTAAAAAGATGAACAAGTATATTAGAATAAATAGAGGGTATACATTGTTCACCCAATTAGACAGAGCGCCTGGTTGTGAATTTACGCTCTTGGAGGAATATTTTTGATGAATTTCGACATTGGTCCCATTTTAGATAACTGGCGATATATTCCTAATGATATCAACGTAAGACTCGTAGATGGTTTGGATGGTACGCAAAAAATCCAGATGCGTCTCGATTTGGGACTTTTACAGATGGAAATGGATGGTCGGCCGGATGGTCTGCGCCCCAAAGAGTTTGATTCCTATCTGAGTTATTATCAACACAAAGCCAATGATGCGCTGGAGGATCTGAGGATGGATGATACTCAGTTTGAATTGACGCCTCTGGATTGTCTGAAATTACAGCAAGAAGCCATTCAATATTATCATCGCTATCTTGCATTGATGAAGTTGGCCGATTATCCCAGAGTGGCGCGGGATACGTCCAGAAATATCCAAGTTTTTGATTTTGTGAAAGAATATGCCACAGAAGAAGAGCTGATCTGGTCCTTTGAACAATATCGCCCCTATGTCATCATGATGAACACCCGCGCATTGGCTTCAATGAGTATGGAGAGTGAGGGGATCGAAGAAGCACTGAGATTTATTCAGGTGGGTGTAGAGAAGATCAATCTTTTTTATCAAGAACATAAAGAAAAGTTGCCGAATCATAGCTTTGAAAGAGATTTTTTGGAACAATGGGCCAAAGAACTCGAGGAGAAACGCCCTCTTTCTCAACAGGAAGAACTGGAAAAAGAGCTCGAGCGCGCGATCATTCAGGAGAATTATGAGCGTGCTGCTGAAATTCGCGATCGTTTAAAATATTTATAGAGTGATGTTCTGTTTTCATAGGCACAATTCAGTTTGCATCGAGCAGCATGGATTTGTGCTTTTTTTTTGTTTGTGGCTGGCACTCTTGAAAAAGATCAACGCAGCGAAACCACCGGCTATATACATTTGTGGGTGACAACAGGATGTGGCTGGATATACCAATCACTATATCGTGGATAAATGATGAGGAGTCATATGGATTTGAACGGAAAACGCGTTGCGATATTGGTTGCAGAAAAATTTCATGAAGAAGAGGCTACAGCACCGCGGGATTTTTTGCAATCCAAGAAGGCAAAAGTGGATATGGTTGGTTTGACAGACGAAATCATTACCGGTAAATATGGTCGTCTGGAATTAACCCCGGATAAAACCATCAATGAACTAAAAGCTGAGGACTATGATGCGGTGATTATTCCCGGAGGGGGCGCACCAGAACGTATTCGTCTGAATAGGGATGCCCTGGATTTCATCCGGGCATTTTGGCAAACCGGCCGTCCGGTTGCGGCGATATGTCATGGCCCACAGGTGCTGATTTCCGCCAACCTGCTACAAGGCGTCAAACTGACCTGCTATGCCGGTATCCGGGATGATGTCATTTTGGCGGGTGCCGAATATCTCGATGCACCCGTGGCCATCGACGGGCAGTTGATTACTAGCCGTACCCCAGATGATTTGGCCGATTTTAATAATGCGATCTTTCGTGCCATGACCACCGGGTTCTTAGATGATGAGGAAGCCGATATGGATGTACTGTCGGCATTAGAGTTGGCAATTAGCCGGGAAAAGGGTGCACAGGATTTCTATCTGCAAGTTGCCTCTACCGTGGTCAAAGTAAACATTCAAAATAAATTCAAATATCTTGCCACAGTGGAAAGCGAACATTTTGACCAGTTATCAGATCTCTATGTCAAACTATCACAAGGAAAACACCCCCGTGTCGATCCGTCCATTACTGAAGTGGGCAAAAAAACTGTCGATGCCTCCATCAGCGGTGAAGAAGCGCTGGAATTGGCCATGCAATCGGAACAAAAGGCCTATGATTTTTATCGCAATGCAGCCTTGAAATCCAGCAGCACACAGGCAAAAGAAATGTTTGAATATCTTGCATCAGAAGAATTGGAGCATAAACGACTCCTCTCTATCGATTCAGCATCCGAACGGGCGGGCAAAGGGCATTTTCAGTGGGCGACCTACTGGGATGTGCCACCGGGAATGGAACACATGTGGTAATCACCCTCAAGGAGACCATTATGAGAAAACGATTTGCAATTCTTTTGGTGATCGGCGCGATTGCAGGATCGGTTCCTGCACAAACCCGAAATCCTGGCTTTACACAATACGGAAACCAGGGCGGCCTGGTGATGGGCGGCGTCGGGTATTCCAAAATCGGCGATGAAAATTATTATTTCATACACTTGCGTCCTGAATTTGCCTTTGGCAAGATAGGAATCGGATTAAATCTGGACTTGCGCTATAATACAGATACAGGTGATCTGCGTAGCGAAGATTGGGATACGACATATGACTATTTTAGAATTATTCGCTATTTGCGATATGGTCATAAACAGGTCGACCCCTTTTATGCCCGAGTCGGTACACTGGATGCGGCCAGGCTGGGACACGGGTTTATCATGAATTTCTATTCCAATGAGACATTGTATGACCAGCGCAAGATAGGACTTGCCCTTGATGTGGATCTCGGCAAAATCGGGTTTGAATCTGTGACCAGCAATCTGGGGAACGCTGAAATTATCGGGGTTCGAGGGTATTATCGGCCTTTGTTGGATGTGATCCAGGTTCCGATACTTGAAAACCTGGCTTTGGGGGCAACATTTGTTCGCGACTTTGATCCCGATACTTGGTCAAAAACCGATCATGGGGTTTCCGTATATGGCTTTGATGTCGAATTGCCTATATTGAGAACCCAGATTCTCAGCAGTATGCTCTATTTTGATTGGGCCCAAATTCACGGTTACTCGGCCATTGAGAATGAAACGCGTTCCTTTGGTTCAGGCCAGGCTGTAGGAATCAATCTCGACTTTGGTATGGTATTGGGACTGGTCGATCTTGCGGCAAAATTGGAACGTCGATGGCTGGGAAAAGAGTTCGATGCTGCCTTTTTCAATCCTTTTTACGAGCTCGACCGCTATAGAATTGTAGATGGGGATCCCTTTTACAAAGCAGACCAGTTGTTGGCTTTTAATGAAAGTGTAAAAGGCGTTTTCGGGGAATTGTATGGCGGACTTTTGGGAGATACTGTTCGACTGAGAGGAATGTTCAGCCGGCTCGATGATCGGCCGAAAAGTGGCGAATTGCATCTGGCAGCAGAAGCGATTGATGCGTTTCCCACGATTGCGGCCCATGCAACCTATGATAAAGTCGGCATAGAAACGGTAGGTGATGTGTTTAGCCTGGATGATCGCAGTTTTGCAAGGTTGGGTGTGGGATACAAGATTCAGCCTTATTTGATTTTATTCATGGATTATGTCTGGACCTTTGAAGAAACAGCGCCCGGCAGCAAAGAATATGTGACTCAGGAACGAGTTGAGCCGCGTTTGGTTTTTGCATACCGATTCTAGGTCGATCAGGGAGAGTGGTGATGTTCAGTGTACGTCCGTTTATTCAGACGCTCCTGGATGTGCTTTATCCTCCGGTCTGCGTATTGTGCCAATCTCCGTTGGATGCCGAGCAACATTATCTTTGTTCGGCATGTTGGCATTCTTTTCCGAGAGCCGTCCCTGCCACAATCATGGGCACTGAATATCATGCCTTCACGTGTTCTGTCGCTGCTTTTGACTATGATCGCTCTGTTCAAAAAGTCGTTCACTTTTTCAAGTACCGCCACTTGCCGGCATTGGCACGAGAGATGGGTCTGGAACTGGCAGAAACCCTCAAAGGATCACCTATCGTGAACGAAATCGATCTCATTGTGCCGGTACCTCTGCATCCCTTACGACGGCGGGAAAGAGAGTATAATCAGGCCGAGATCATCTCCTCCGCTATTGCCGGCCATCTGTCTTTGCCTCACTGTGCAAATGCTCTGCATCGCACACAATACACCCGTCCACAGGCCAGCATGGACCGTGAGCATCGGTTCGATAATGTAAAACATGCCTTTACGTTCAATTCCTTGTGCGATGTAAAGCTAAAGTCTGTTGCTGTGGTCGATGATGTGCTGACAACCGGCAATACCTTGAATGCCTGTGCGAGAATACTGTCGCAGGCAGGCGCAGATAAAGTCTTTGCTTTATCTATTGCCAGGGTATCCAGAAGAAACAGCATAGTCCTCGGGGCCTAGTCTCTGGTGAAATCATCAGAAAGGTAATGGGCTCGAATTATTTCTTGACATTTAACGCTGGTTTTATTATAATAAAAACTAAAATTCTTGAACATTTTTGATTATGATAAGTAAAGGGGATTCTGATGCCCAAAGTTTCAACCAGAGATCTGTTCGCCGGTGCACTCGAGGGCGGATATGCCGTTGGTGCGTTTAATGTGAACAATATGGAAATCATTCAAGCGATCGTAGAAGCTGCGCAGGAAGAGAACTCACCGCTGATTTTGCAGATTTCCAAAGGTGCCCGAAAATATGCCCGTCATGAATATTTGATGAAATTGATCGAGGCTGCACTGGAAACTGCTGATCTGCCCATAGCCGTACATCTGGATCATGGGGATAGCTTTGAATTGTGTAAGGATTGTATCGATGGCGGCTTTACTTCGGTGATGATCGATGGATCCCACTTGCCTTTGGATGAAAATATTGCTTTGGTGAAAAAAGTCGTCGATTATGCACACCCGCGTGGCGTGCCGGTAGAAGCCGAATTGGGCCGTCTGGCAGGCATTGAAGAGCACGTAGATGTGTCAGAAGCGGACGCAATATATACCAATCCCGATGAAGCTGCCGAATTTGTTGAACGCTCTGGTTGTGATTCCCTGGCTGTCGCTATTGGCACCAGCCATGGGGCTTACAAGTTCAAATCCGAACCCAAACTCGATTTCGAGCGATTGGAAAAGATACAGGAAAAGTTGCCCGGTTTTCCTTTGGTCTTGCATGGCGCCTCGACTGTCTTGAAAGAGTTTGTCGACCTCTGCAATCAGTATGGCGGGGCATTGCCGGGAGCACAAGGTGTGCCGGAGACGATGATTACAAAGGCCTCCAAAACCAATGTCTGCAAGGTGAATATTGATACCGATCTGCGGTTAGCCATGACTGCCTCGATCCGTAAGGTGTTTGCTGAAAAACCCGAAGAGTTTGATCCTCGCAAATATTTGGGCCCGGCTCGCGATGCGATCAAGGATATGGTAAAGCATAAATTGAATGTTCTGGGTGTTGTCGGAAAGGCTTGACTTTAATATAAATAAATCAACATATTATCCTCGGAGGGAAAAATGGCAATCAAAGTTGCAATTAATGGATTCGGACGTATCGGACGTCTGGTATTTCGCGCTGCGATGGAAAGAAATGATATCGAAATCGTTCAGGTCAATGATATTACCGATGCTGCTACGCTGGCTCATCTTTTAAAATACGATTCTGTACACGGTGTTTATGGCAAGAGCGTCAAAGCTGAAGGCGATACCATGGTCGTTGATGGTAAGGCCATCAAGGTTTCCGCTGAAAAAGATCCCGCTGCATTGCCATGGGGCGAGCTCGGTGTCGACATTGTCGTAGAATCTACCGGTGTGTTTCGTAAACGAGACCAGGTTGCCAAGCACCTGGAAGCGGGTGCCAAAAAAGCAATCCTGACCGTACCGGCCAAAGACGAGATCGATGCGACCATCGTATTGGGTGTCAATGATGATGATCTGAAACCCGAACACAAGATCGTTTCCAATGCCTCTTGTACGACCAATTGTCTGGCACCTGTGGCCAAGGTTTTGAACGATGAATTCGGAATCAAACGCGGTCTGATGACCACGATTCATGCTTATACGAACGATCAACAGATTCTCGATTTACCCCACAAGGATCTACGCCGTGCCCGTGCTGCGGGTATGAGCATCATCCCCACCACAACGGGTGCAGCCAAAGCTGTCGGCAAAGTCATTCCCGATCTCAAAGGTAAATTGGATGGATTTGCCATGCGTGTTCCGACACCGGATGGCTCTGTTGTCGATCTGTCCGTTGAACTCGATAAAGAGACGACAGTGGAAGAGATTAATGCCGCGATGAAAAAGGCTGCCGAGGGTGCCATGAAAGGCATTCTCGAATACACCGAAGATCCTCTGGTTTCGATAGACATTGTTGGGAACCCTGCGTCTTCCATTTTTGACGCATTGTCCACCATGGTCATGGAAGGAAATTTTGTCAAGGTGGTCTCCTGGTATGATAATGAATGGGGCTATTCCTGCCGTGTCGTTGACCTGCTGGTCAAAATGGCGACCATCTAGGGAACCTTTGTTGAGATAATCGGTTTATTAACTGGGGATCGGATACTGCCGGTCCCCATTCATTCTAAACGAGTTTGTTATGAGAAAACGGATCATTGCTGGTAACTGGAAAATGAATAAAACACTCGACGAGGCAATCGACCTCGCTCGGGCGATTAAGGACAAGGCTGCGGATGTACAGAATGTCGATATGATTCTTTGTCCGCCGTTTACCAATCTGTCATCGGTTGTGGATGTCGTAAAGGGAACAAGCATTGGTGTCGGTGCCCAAAATCTGCATTGGGAGGCAAAAGGCGCTTTTACTGGAGAAATTTCTGCGGATATGCTCCGATCTGTTGGCTGCCAATACGTCATCATCGGGCATTCTGAACGTAGGCAGTATTTTGGCGAAACCGATGAGACAGTGAATAAACGAATCAAAGCGGCTCTGGCTGCCGGCCTTGTGCCCATCGTGTGTGTCGGAGAGACTTTGGAAGAGCGTGAAGCCGATAAAACCCAAGAGGTTGTCGAAACACAGATAACGGGTGCCTATAGAGATATTTCTAGCAATGACGCCGAAAACATGGTCGTGGCATATGAGCCTGTATGGGCTATTGGAACCGGTAAAGTCGCCACACCTCAGCAAGCGCAAGAGGTGCACGCGTATATTCGTTCACTCTTAAAAACTGTTTATTCTGAAAAAGTCGCTGAAACCGTACGTATTCAATATGGCGGCAGCATGAAACCCGGAAACGCTGCCGAATTATTGGCAAATCCCGATGTGGATGGTGGTCTCATCGGTGGGGCCAGTCTGGATGCTGACTCTTTTTTGGGTATCATTAACGCGTAACGGAGAAAAAATGTATACTTTTTTGATTGTAATTTTTGTTTTAATTTGTATATTAATGACGTTCGTGATTCTGATTCAATCCAGCAAAGGTGGCGGATTGGCAGGTACCTTTGGCGGTATGGATGCTATGGGTGGCTCGATGTTCGGTGGACGGGGTGCCGGTGATTTTTTGACGCGATTGACTACTGGCCTTGCCGCTGCATTTATGGTTCTTGCCTTGCTCCTTGGATTGATGACTCGAGGTGAATTGAGCCAAGAAAGCTTGATTGAACGTGAACGTCAAAATCGATTAGAAGCTCCATCTCGAATTTTGCCTCAGGCTCCGGATCCGGCACAGCAGAATCCGGGAACCATTCCGCAGCCTGAACAAAATCAGTAATCGAGTCGTTTAGCCGAAGTGGTGGAATTGGCAGACACGCTATCTTGAGGGGGTAGTGCTCTACGGAGCGTGCGGGTTCAAATCCCGCCTTCGGCACACCTTTGGGCCATGGCAATCCCGGTCGATTGCACTGGCCCTTTTCATGGCTCGAAAACCGGCTTAGAGAAGGGTTGAGCCTGAGAGAGATTCACTAGTCATTGATGACGAGAATCATCTTAACTAATTTTTGATCAAACAGGAGAATGCTTATGAGAAGGATCATGTATACCTTTCTCGTACTCGGCCTCATTATGGGAATTAATTTGTCTTTTGCGCAGGCCGATGTTCAGGCTGAATACAATGCGAAAATACAAAAGGCGAACGAAATCCGAGCCGAAATGGGAGAGGCCGGAATTACTAAAGAGCGTTATGAAGAACTCAACGCTCAGTATCAGGCCATTACCAAAGAGCTCGAACAGCTCAAATCCAAATTGTCTGCTGACGCAGAGTACCAGGAAAAAATGAATAATGCCAAAAAGGCATTTAATGAAGGCAACACAGCCTTTAAAAAAGGTCAATATGAAACGGCATTAGAAAATTACAATCAAGCGGTTTCTTTGAATGAGAGTTATCCCCAGGCCTTGTATGGCAAGGGATTGGCTCTGGTTCGTCTGCGCCGTTATGATGATGCCATTCAAGCATACCAGGCTGCCGTGGAAATCGATCCCGGTTATGCTGCAGCATGGTCTGCCATGGGTGCGGCCTATTCCCGTGCCGGAAATAATGACGCCGCAATCGAATCATATGTCAAGGCCGTTGAGACGGATCCCAATTCAGCCACAACCCTCTATAACCTGGGAACCGCTTATCTTCGTATCAAAGATAATCAAAAAGCCATCAATGCCTTGACACGTGCCACTCAGGTCGATCCTGAATACAGCAAAGCCTATAACAGTCTGGGTGTGGCTCATGTGAATGCTGGAAATTACGATCAAGCTATTATGGCCTTTAGCAATGCGGTCTCTATCGACTCTGATTATGATGAAGCCTGGGCCAGGATGGCAAGCGCTTATAATGAAATCGGTCAGACTTCTGAAGCTCTGAATGCAGCGGAAAAAGTGACGAGCAAAAGCGGTAGATCCAATTATAAACCTCTCGCTCATTTGGAAAAAGGGATCGCCCTGCAGAAAATGGACAGAGATCAAGAAGCGATTCAGGCTTTTGAACAGGCCGGCCGTGACCGTCGCTATAGTAAATTGGCGAACTGGCACATCGAAGAAATCAAGGCGGGCCGGTAAGACTCTGATGAATTCAATTCAAGCCCGTCTTTTATCGAGGACGGGCTTTTTTTTTCAGCCCCCAAAGGAGTCAACATGAACAGACGACAATTTATTCAGCGTTCTTCTGCACTCGGAATTGGACTGGGCACTCTTTCTTCTTTGCCCCTCGATGTCTTGGCAGAAAATTCTTTTCCGGATGTCGTTATTGTAAAAGAGGGCGAACCCGCACAATTGGTGCAAAGAGCTGTCGATGAACTGGGAGGAATGCAGCGATTTGTTAAAAAAGGGCAAACCGTCCTGATCAAGCCCAATATCGCCTGGGATCGTAACCCTGAACAGGCTGCCAATACCAATCCAAAAGCCGTCGCAAAAGTGGTCAGGCTTTGCCTTGCCGCCGGAGCGGATAAGGTCCGGGTATTGGATCGAACCTGCAATCAAGCACGCCGATGTTATAAACGCTCGGGTATCGAAGAAGCTGCTGAAAAAGCAGGCGCACAAGTACGCCATATCATTGACCGCCGATTCGATGACCTCTCTTTTCCCAAAGGAGAGATGATAAAATCGTGGCCGGTCTATCGCGATGCACTCGATGCTGATGTGATGATCAATATGCCGATTATCAAACATCACAGTATTTCTGGAGTGACTGCAGGGATGAAAAACTTAATGGGACTCTTGGGCGGCGAGAGAGGCGATCTTCATAAACACTTTAATACCAAGATCGTAGACATTAATACCGAAATCGTTCCGACATTGACGATTGCCGATGCATATCGTATTCTGCTTCGCAATGGCCCCTCTGGCGGGAATCTGGCCGATGTCAAGATGATCAAAACGGTCATCGCCGGAGTTGACCCGGTCGCTGTGGATGCTCAGGCTGTCCAGCTGTTGGGACTCGATCCCATGTCTCTCGAATATTTGCAAATCGCTGAAAAAAGAGGATTGGGCATTTTAGATCCTGGCAAGGTTAAGG
Source organism: Candidatus Zhuqueibacterota bacterium (assembly GCA_014728115.1). GTDB lineage: Bacteria > Zhuqueibacterota > Zhuqueibacteria > Residuimicrobiales > Oceaniaggregativiventaceae > Oceaniaggregativivens. The sequence goes on from WJME01000307.1 coordinate 9,848, forward strand.
TCAAGAGTGTGACCCTCTAGCATTGTCAAAGGAGAAAGGAATGACATTACGCCTGTTCCGCCGAATCTCACAACTCGCATTTTTTTTCTTTTTTCTTTATCTGTTTTTTGCAACCCGGTTTCCCTATGAAACAGGGCTGCCGTCCGACCTCTTTTTAAGAGCAAGCCCCTTGCTCGCAGTGGGTACGATTCTTGCCTCAAAAACCATAATTCTCTCGATGCTAGTCGCATTGGGGGTCCTGTTGCTCACCATACCGCTGGGACGTGTTTTTTGTGGCTGGATATGTCCGCTGGGGACAGTGATCGATGCCAATGATAAATGGGTCCGTCGAAAACGAGCAAACAGCAGAGCACGAGAATCGTTGCGTTTCCGATCCTGGAAATTTATTCTTTTGGTCTTTTTGCTGGTCTCGGCACTGTTTTCAACCCAATTCCTTGGTTTTTTTGATCCCATCGCCCTGTTTACCCGGACGATGAGCCTGGTCATCTATCCTGTTTTTGTCTATTTGTCCAATGGTGTTTTTAATTTTTTGTTCGATCATGCCATTTTTGAGGATCAGGTCTACTCGCTTTATGACTTTGCTCAATCCACTGTTTTACCTATACAAAATCCTGTTTTGCTGCAAACTATTCTGATTGCACTCATATTTGTGGGTGTTCTATCCCTTTCAATGCTATCCAGACGGTTTTGGTGTCGAAATCTCTGTCCTCTCGGAGCTTTGCTGGGGATTTTCAGCAAGTACCGCCTGGTCAAGCGTCACGTCAATGAGACATGTACCTCTTGCTCTCTTTGTCAAAAAGGCTGCAGAATGAATGCTATCGAGGACGATTATACCCTGAATAGCCGCGCCGAGTGTATCCAGTGCGGTGAATGTGCAACCGTATGCAAACCTCACTCGGTATCCTATCGTTTTGGCCGGCACACGGGGAAAAGCGAAATCGATTTGTCCCGCCGCAGACTATTGCAGGCTGTGGGGGGAGGCATTGCCGGCCTGGCTCTGGTCAAGGCATCGAGTGTCCATGGCTATCATGCCGGTAACGCCATTCGACCCCCCGGTGCATTGCCTGAAGATGAGTTTCTGGACAGATGCATTCGGTGCCAACAGTGTGTAAAGATTTGTGCAAGTACCGGAGGGTGCTTACAGCCTGCCCTGATGGAAACAGGCTGGGAAGGAATCTGGTCGCCTATTGCAGTGCCCGTCCTGGGCTATTGTGAATATAACTGTAATCTCTGCGGTCAGGTTTGCCCTACCGGTGCTATACAGAATCTCGCTCTGGAACGAAAAAAAGAGCTCCGTATGGGGACAGCTTATTTTGACAAGAGTCGCTGCATCCCCTGGTATCAACACAATGATTGCCTGGTATGCGAGGAGCACTGTCCTGTTCCGGAAAAAGCCATTCAATTCGATGTCAGACAGATCCAGGCTATTGATGGGGAAACGCGGGTGGTTAAATTTCCCTATGTGGTAGAAGAGCGGTGTATTGGTTGTGGTATCTGTGAAACTAAATGTCCAATCGTGGGGAAAAAAGGCATTTTTGTGACACCGGCCAATGAACAACGGCTGGTCGTTTAAAAACGATGACCAAACTCTATTCCTTAAAACAATTCTTTCGATCTTTTTTGTCGGTTTTTTTCAGAACCGGGAAAACCGAACCTGGACAAGAAAAACAAGATCCTGTATGGTACAGCCATTATGACAAAGGTGTGCCCCGGGAGATTTCTTTGCCCGAGGCGACATTGGACAGGATATTTGCAGAGGTAGTGCAACGACGGGGTCCTGATCCGGCTGTTGTCTATTTCGGGAGAGCCATCTCATATCAAGAGTTATACGATCAGGTGCGCCGCTTTAGAAAAAGCCTCAAAGAAATAGGCGTCAAAAAGGGGGATCAGGTCGTCTTTTTATTGCCCAACATCCCGC
>WJME01000308.1 GCA_014728115.1 Candidatus Zhuqueibacterota bacterium
GGCCATATCTTTTCTCAGAAAGGCCGGATACGGTTCTGATGACATCGGGGTGTATGTCCTTATGGGCTTGCCGGATCAATCTTTTAAAGAGGTTCGGGAGAGTGTAGAGTTTGTTCGTCGAACCGGGGCGAATGTGCATATTGCTTCTTTCTCACCCATTCCAGGAACTAAAGCATGGATGCAAGCGATTAAACATAAACAATGGGATATCAATAACGACTTGTTGCTGACAAATAATTCCATATTTCCGATATGGTCACAACAGGTTGGCTATAAAGCCTGTCATGACTTTATGCATTCGATAAAAGCCTAAACATAGATTCCGAATCAAACAGTATGAAGCTTTTGAACAGCCTTTGGGCAAAAATTTCTCTGGCCATCGTCCTTATGGTCATGCTGATTATGGCCATTACCACCTATATCTTTACCATCAGTCAAATCAAGAGTCAAAGAGCAGAACTTGAACTCAATATGGGACGATTGGCCAAACAAATCGCGTCCATTCGCCTGGCTCAGACAGAAGGCTATTATGTATACCAGGACTGGATCGATAATATTATCAGCTCTGATTTTAATCGGGATTTGGTTTATATTGCTATCTTTGATGAAAGCGATTCGTTGCGGGCTTTTGCGCTGAATTATGCCTGGCTGGATCTTGAAGATAATGTGTACCTTAGCCGGGAAGAACAGGCTGAAATCGTTGTCGCATTGTCCCAGGGACAGATTGCCGAAGAAAGCAAAGCTGACTTTGGTCATGTTCCCGTTGATATCCGTTGGGGTGAAGAGCATCTGGGCTCGGCTGATGTGGGATTTTCACTGATCGAATTCAATGATAGAGTCCAGCGCCGGTTGGCGTTGAATCTCTACATGCTCACCTTTTTCTCCATTATCGGTGTCTTTGGCTCGGTTGTTCTTAGCCGTCACATCACTCGTCCACTCAATCGGCTTTCCCAGGGAATGAATGAAATTTCCAAAGGAAATTTGAATCAAAGGGTGGCCATCACGTCCAAAGACGAAATTGGTACTCTAGCACATTCGTTCAATTTGATGACAGAAGGGCTACGCGAAAAGCAAGAGATCGAAGATCTTGTTCGCGATCTCGGCTTTAGTTTTCAGATCGAACGGGTGATGCAAACTACGGTAAAGCGGCTGGTACGAGCCGTGCAAGCCAGGCAAGGCTATTTGTTCCTGGTTCTTTATCATGAAAACAACCATAGACTACAATGGGGTGCCAGTTTTCCTCATGAATACGCTGTTTCCGAGACGATACCCCTTTCCCCGCAGTTTATAAAGATTTGTCAAAATGAGCCAATAAATTGCCTAGAGCTGGAAAAAAAGGATCAGAAAGTTGCAAGCGAATTACTCTCTCTTTTACCACAACCTCTTTTGCAGGACAAAATTGAATTGATTCTGCCACTCAAGAGTAAGAAAATTCTCGCGCTTTTATTTTTGACGGGAAAAGAAAAGGGTACTTTATATTCCCGAGAAGATTTGAGTTTTCTTAATACCTTATGTAATCAGGCAGCAATTTCACTCGAAAACTCTATACTACTGGAAGAATTGACAGAACAAGAACGGTTAAAACGCGAGTTGGAAATTGCCCGTGAAGTACAAACAAGACTTTTACCCCACGAGATGCCGGCTTTGTTGAAATTTGACATCCATGGTCTCTGTCTGCCCGCTCTGCAAGTCGGCGGAGATTATTTTGATTTTTTCGATCTCGATCAGGGAAGATTGGGTCTTGCCATCGCAGATGTGTCGGGAAAAGGCACTTCTGCTTCATTTTATATGGCAGAGATCAAGGGCATGATGAATACACTCGCCACCATCCACAATTCTCCGGCCGAGGTGGTACGAATCCTCAATGAGCGGCTCTACCGCTCACTGGACAAACAACTTTTTGCAACCATGATTTATGGTATCCTGGATAGTAAAGATATGACCTTGAGATTCGTCAGAGCCGGTCATAACGGATTGTTGCATATTCGCAATAATGAAATAAAGATGCATATTCCATCGGGAATGGGACTCGGTCTTGCAGGTAATGAGATATTCGACAGGCAATTGGTGGAACAGACAATCGAGCTGCAAGACAATGATCTCATCTTGTTTTATACCGATGGAATTTCAGAGGCCATGCGTCGCGATCATTCCGAATTTGGGGAAGAACGGCTCGCTGAATTGTTGTTTCATCTAAAGAACCATGGCGCCCAAAGAATCAGTGAGGAAATTGTAAAAGCAGTAACAACGTTTGTCGATCAGGCACCCCAACATGATGATCTGACCATGATCGTCATGAAACGTAAAAACGAAAATACGGGTGCCATGAATGAAGGAAAAGCGGTTTAAACCATGAGAATTGCTATGAGACGATTTTTATATTTATCATTATCATTTGCCATGCTTGCCGGCTGTGGAAATGAAGAAAATCGACGTATCCGGCTGGCATCTGGCCAGGAAACCGGTTCCATCCGGGACAAGATCGCAACGATACAGGTCGCTGCTGCACAAAAACAGAGTGTCGCAGTCTTGCACTTTACCAATGATACTCAGGACAATGATTTAGAGTGGTTGGAACAAGGAATCGTTGAAATGCTGGTCACTGATTTGGGCCAATCCCGTCAACTCAATGTTATTCCCTCTGATCGGGTGTCTGAGGCGTTTCGTGAACTCGGTCTGAGCAAAAACGATGCTCGGGATCCTGAAAAGGCGAGTATCATCGCAAAACACCTTGGAAGCGAATTGGCGATATGCGGGCGATATTCGCTGGAAAGAGATTCCTTGCATATTGAATTGCAGCTGCTCGACTCTAATGACGGCACCGCCCTCGCCGATATGCAGGTAAGGGGGCAGAGTCTGGGTAATGTGTTTACCATGGTGGATCAATTGACGCGTAATCTAAAGGGGGAACTGCAGGTCTCTATACGAGAGCAGCGTCAAAATGAAGAAAAGCAAAGCATCTTTACCGAGTCTATCGAGGCCTATAAATACTATGCTCAAGGGGTCGAGGCCGTCAACAAGTTTTATCACGAACAGGCCATCAATCATTTTGAAAAGGCCATTGAGCTGGATAGCACATTTTCATTGGCCTATCTTCGTTTGTCGCATGCGCTCATTATTCATCAGGATTTTGCAAAATCACGCAAGATCCTAAAACAAGGACTGCAGTTTATCGATGAAGCGCCTCCTAAAGAGCGTTACAACTTGTTGGCCATGGACGCTATTACCCGCGGTGACCTGTTGACTGGAATCAGATATCTGAAAAAAATAATCGCCCTGTTTCCCGAGGACGATGAAGCGCACTATAATCTGGGCGTGTATTATCGCGCTTTGGGGAGTACCGGCCTAGCCATAAAGCACCTTGAAACCGCGGTCGCATTGAATCCCGATGCTAAAATGGCCTTTAATAACCTGGCCTATGGGTATGCTGAACAGGGCAAGTTGGAATATGCCAAAAAAGCGCTCAAAGCCTATATCGATCTCGCGCCGGATGAACCCAATCCATACGACAGCATGGGCGAAATTCTTTTTCGCGATGGTAAACTGGACGAGGCGTTAAGTGCATATCAAAAAGCCTTGGAAATGAATCCTGAATTTTTACCCACGATGCGTCATCTTTATGAAACGTATAGAGATCTGGGCCTCTGGGACAAGGCTGAAGAATTGGCAAAAACCGTGGATAAAATGCAGGAACAGAATCAAGCCAATTTGCAAAGATCTCTATGGCTAAATTATTTGGGGAGCTCGGGCCAGATCGATAAAGCGCAGAAAATGGCTCGCGAACAATATCAAAATAATCCCTCTGAAATCGGTAATTTTGTTGTCGCATATCTGCTTGCGGATAAAAGAGAACGAAAAAATATGTTGCAGGATTGGATTAAACAAAGCAAGGAAAAAAAGTATATCAATAGCAGAACCCTGCCAAATTATTTTACGATCATATACTTGTGTATCGACTCCCGTACCGGACTGGATTATGCAGAATCGCTGCTGCAACAAACTCTGGAAATGGGGGACAATAAGCTTTTGTCTCTTCATGCCATTGGCTATAAATCTTTACTGGAATTGAACAGGCCTGTGCCCGATCTCAAAGTTCTGGACTCTCTGGACGTACGATCGAAATTATTCGATCACCAGGACTTGCCAAAGATAACTTTTCACGAGTATTGGGCCCTATATTTTCGCGGCATCGAAAATTTAACCCGACACTATGAACCTGATCTCATTCGGCAACGGATCAAAACCTCCCTCAAAATGACCAACAATCCCACACTCCAGCTGGGCTTTACCATCGCCCTTGCACAACTGGATGCATTGCGCAGTGACAGACAGGCCATGAGACAACAATTAAGCAAAGTGGGTATGCCGACAGAAGAAGATTGGATGACCAGTCAACCCTATGATCTCACCGGACCGGTTTTTGAACCTTTTATGCCTGAAAAGATATCCGGTTCAGAATTGCTGACCTATATGGGAGAAGACGGCTGGCATCATTGCAGCGATGGTCGGGTAGATGGGATGATAGAACTGCCCAAACTCGTGGGAAAAGTATATAATAAAGCGATCTATATGTTTTTACCTTTCGAGTCTTTAAAAGCCTCAAATGCCCAGATCAGAATCGGTGCCGAGCATCCTTTTCAGCTGTGGTTTAACGATCAGTTTGTCGCAACCAAAAATATGCATGATCAAGGAACATTTGATGAACATCTCTTTTCTGTGCGAGTCCGTCCGGGAACCAACTGGATTTTGGTTAAGCATATTTATCGTTTCGGAGAACCCATATTTGCTTTACGTCTGACCGATGAAAACGGCGAGGGATTATCCGGTGTCCAGTTCGGGTCATTTTTTGATGAATTGACAGAATAGTGACTTTGGCTTGAATTTAACCAGAAAACCAGATTGCTCATGAATTCAGAAAAATCGCAAGACCTTATACAATCCCAGGTTTCCAGTCAGGTCCCTTTCTATATTGCTATTGCAGGAAATATCGGTGTCGGAAAAACCACCCTTACACGTAAACTCGCCGAGCACTTGCAATGGCAGGCGTTTTTCGAACGGGTCATCGATAATCCTTATTTGGATGACTTTTACAAAGATATGCATCGATGGAGTTTTAATTTGCAGGTGTATTTTTTGTCGCATCGTTTCAATGATCAGCAACGTATTTTCAATAGCCCTCAACCCTGCGTACAGGATCGATCCATTTATGAGGATGTGGAAATTTTTGCCCGGATTTTACATGAACAGGGATACATGAGTGATCGTGATTTTGAAAACTATCATGATCTGTTTTACATCATGACCCGATTTCTTCGCAAACCTGATCTTATCGTCTACCTGAGAGCCCCAACCTGGACGCTGATCACCAGGATTCGAAAAAGGGGACGCGATTATGAAAAACGGATCACGACAGATTATCTGCACCAGCTGAATGAAGCGTATGAACGCTGGATAAAACAGGCCGAAAAAGAGATGAACGTCCTGATCATAGAGGCCGAACGTCTGGATTTCGAACAGCACCCTGAACATTTGGAACATATCTGTTCTTGTATCACCCCTTTTGTTCCAGATGAAATACTTTCCAGCTCACCTTGATGCTGAAAAAGAATCAAGGGTGATCATGAACAATGGGGAGGAGATATGCATCCCGTGATTACGTTGTTGACGGATTTTGGCCATCAGGATCCGTTTGTGGGAACAATGAAAGGAGTCATTCTTTCGATCGTACCCAATGTCGAAATTGTGGACCTCACACATCAGATCAGTCCGGGTGACGTGCATGCCGGGGCTTTTGCGTTGCACACCTGTTATCACTATTTTCCCGAAAACACGATTCATGTCATCGTCATAGACCCGGGTGTCGGAAGTAATCGTCAGGCACTCTTGGTGAAAACAGAAAGATATTACTTTATTGCGCCGGATAACAGTGTGCTGGAATGGATCTTTCATGAACATCCTGATGCTCAGGTCTACTGTTTGAACCGTCCGGAATATTTTCTGGAGGTCAGCCATACCTTTCATGGTAGAGATATCTTTGCTCCGGTCGCTGCTCATCTGGCCAGGGGGATACAGGTGGATGACCTCGGTGAAAAGTGCACACAGTTCATCAAAGGTGACCTGGGAACGGTAAAAACTTTGGGCAAGGCTCTGCATGGTTTGATTATCTATATCGATCGTTTTGGAAATGCTGTAACAAATATCCATTCCTCACAAATCAAAGACGTGAGCATAACCAATGCGCTGATTAAAGGAAATCGAATCGACTCTTTTTGTTCATATTATAGTGAACAGACTGCAGGTGAATCCTTGATGCTCGTGGGCAGTCATGGATATCTTGAAATTGCTGTTAACCGGGGATCGGCTCAGGAAAATTTAGGGTTACAAACAGGTGATCAAGTCGTTGTCCATTGGGCATAGAAATTTGGCCTTGTTTTACATGAAAAAAACTATTATGTTTAAAGAATAGTATCGGATTTGGATTTCCATGAACGACTATGATACCCGACAACAAGCTTTTCCTGTAGAAAAACGCAACAAGGGTTTACCAGACAATAAACCGTGGCTGAATGTGCTTTTGTTCGTTCTTACCTTTTTGTCGACCTGGCTCACACAGGGTGTATCCTATGCAGTGGCTATTATGACTATTTTATTGGCCCACGAGATGGGCCACTATATTCAGGCCAGGCGATATAACGTGTCTGCCACTTTGCCCTATTTTATCCCGTTTCCCTTGCTCAATCCTTTTGGAACCCTGGGTGCCGTTATTCAAATGCGGGGAACCATTCCGAACCGGCGTGCACTTTTTGATATTGGTGCAACCGGGCCTCTTTCCGGCTTTGTATTCACGGTCCCTATCACGATTTTGGGGATTTATTTATCAGAGATAATCGCTGTAAAACAAGTAAGCGAATATGCGATGACTCTTGGTGACTCGTTGCTTTTTAAAGGACTGGTTTATTGGATCAAAGGTCCTCTGCCGGAAGGACATGATCTGTTCCTGCATCCGGTTGCCTATGCCGGATGGGCTGGATTTTTTGTCACGGCATTGAATCTGCTGCCCGTCGGACAATTGGATGGCGGCCATGTGATTTATAGTGTGTTGGGAAAAAAAGCAAAATATGCCTATTATGTCTTTTTAGTCGCTTTGGGCCTCCTGACTTTGTTTTATCCGTTGTGGACGTTGTTGTTCGTTTTGCTGCTCTTTTTTGGACGCCGGCATCCGCCACCACAGAATGATGAAATACGATTGGACACCAAACGCAAAGTCCTGGTCATACTTGTATGGCTGATCTTTATAACCAGTTTCATTCCATTTCCGTTTAAATTATGATGAAATCAAAACCATTTCGAATGACATTGATTGTCTTGTTCGCGCTCCTGATCCTGGAAGGACTGACCGATTTTATTGAAATCGGGGTTGGCCAATACATGCTTGCGATTAATGGTGTACGACCCAAGATCGGTCGTCTATGGGATTATGAAGGGCTCGATGAACAGGGACAAGAAAAAGTTGCCGGTCTCATGCAACAACTTGGTCCGGATACAACACAGGTAACGCATATTGAGGATCTACAGGATTTGATGGGGATGCTTTCGGTTCATCCCACGATTATTGTAAAGCGGGATCATTTTTTAACCTTTTATCGTTCCCTGGGTTCTGCGAGTGCTTCTCGGATGGTTGAACCGGCCGCGATATATAATATAAGCAGACACCCCTCCTGGAAAAGGGTGCGGATGTATAAAACCGAATCACAACTCGTGATATTGTTCCTGGACGGCCGCAATCAACTGCTGGCTGATCATTACACTCCATTGGATCTTTTACTCCGGGATGAATATCACACACGAACAGAATTTTCACCTTTTGAATCCGATCCACGGTTCACCGGCCGCGTCATGAGTGCACGACAATTCCTGGATGCCTTTGACTCTTTGACGCCCGAAAGGAGAGAGGCCGTCATTCCTGATCTCTATAAACTCATCGAATGGGGTGATCGGTTAATGTCTGTAGCCATTTCCAGATTTTCTTGGGATGGGCAGGTGACACTGGCATTTCAGATCAGACAGGGTGCAGAGTATGAACTCAAAGAGTCCCATGCCGAGGTCGAAGCGGTCGCTTCTCTGATTACAAAGTTGAATGCTGCTGGTCGGGTTCCTCCACTGATGACGCCGATAGAAAAGGAACAATAGTATGAAAACGTACAAGTGGATACTCGTTGCAATCGGGCTGGTGCTCATCGGTTTTGTTTGGTTCACTGTTCGTTTGCCCCGTATCCCTGAGAATCTTAACGAGATCGCATTGAGCAATCCCACCACGATCTATGCTGATGATGGTCAGATTATCAAAGTACTGGCCAATCGACAGGTGGTTCAAATCGATCAAATCAGCCCTCTGTTCCTTAATGCGACTATTGCTATCGAAGATGATAATTTTTATTCTCATCATGGTTTCAGCAAACGGAGCTTTTTGCGGGCCCTGTGGATCAATCTGAAAAATTTCAAGGTCAGGCAGGGAGGCAGTACTATCACACAACAACTGGCCAAGAATTTGTTTTTCAGCTTTGATAAAAGTCCATTGCGTAAGATCAAAGAGCTGTTTGTCGCTTTACAGATGGAGCGACAATTTACAAAAAAAGAAATTTTGGAAGCCTATGTCAACCAGATCGATTTTGGCTCTGGTATTTATGGTATCGAGCTGGCCTCTCAGACCTATTTTGCCAAGCATGCCGATGAACTCACCCTGGCCGAGTCTGCCATGCTTGCCGGTATTCCCAATTCACCTGGCTGGTACAATCCTTACCGGTATTTTGAAAACGCCAGGAATCGACAAGAGTTTGTTTTGTCGCGCATGCAAGCGGAAAATTTTATTACGGCAGAGCAACATGAAAAAGCTCTTGAACAAGAAATGAATTTGCGGCGAATGAATCCCTTGACGGGCCACGTGGATTATTTTGTGTCCGAGTTACGCAAAAGGTTGAGTGAAAAATACGGCCAGGATGCTGTCAATTATGGCGGGCTTCATATTCATACCACACTGAATACCCGAATGCAATATGAGGCCTTTCATGCCGTGCGCGATGGTCTCTATAGCATGGATGCGTTGATGGGTCTGCCTGCTTATGATGAAGCGAGTTGGGAAGAAAAACTCGATTATCCTCAGGCGGCTTTGGTTGCCATCGATCCGCATACCGGTGCCGTGAAAGCTCTGGTCGGTGGCCGTGATTATCGAAGAACTCCCTTTAACCGAGCCCTGGCCAACAATCGCTCGGCCGGATCAGCCTTTAAGGTCTTTACCTATATGGCTGTTCTCGATAAAAATGTCGCTGACCCCACGACCGTTTTTGTCGATGAGCCGGTGAGTTACAAGCTACCGACCATGACATGGACGCCCCAAAATTTTGACAAAGAATTTCATGGTCCAATGATTTTAAAGGACGCTTTGGCTCAATCGCGCAATGTGATCGCTGCCAAGCTCATCGACCTGATAAAACCACAGGTTACGATCGACTATGCGAAACGTATGGGGATTACGAGTGATATGGAGCCCAATCCTTCGATCTCTCTCGGGGCTACAGGCGTATCTCCCATGGAAATGGCATCGGCCTATGCGAGTATTGCCTCGCTCGGGATTTATCGCGAACCCTTTATGTTGACCCAGACAAAATCAGTCACCAACCAGGTGATCGATGTGTTTTCAAACACCAGTGAGCGAGTCGTAGACCCTCAGACCACTTATTTGCTCCTGGATATGATGCGGGGTGTTGTAGAGTCGGGTACTGCACAACGCATTCGGCATTCAGGCTTTGATCTGCCCTGTGCGGGTAAAACCGGTACGACCAATGACTATCGCGATGCATGGTTTATCGGCTTTACACCGGATCTCGTTGTCGCGGTCTGGGTAGGATTTGATGATAATCGAAAAATGATCAACAAACACGGAGCAGGGGTAACAGGATCGAGCGGAGCCTTGCCCATATGGATCAATTTTATAAAAGAATCCCTGGAGGATGCACCCTATACAGAATTCCCCATACCCCAGGGGATCGATTTCAAAGTCGTTGACCCGCGTACTGGCAGTGGAGCCATGCCCGGAGGACCCAGTATGAGGGTGGCAGTACGTACAAGTGACGGATAGGAGGGAGATGAGACCATCATTTAAAATTGCAGGCCTTGGTGAGGTCTTGTGGGATCTCTATGAGGATGAGAAATTTCTCGGAGGTGCCCCTGCCAATTTTGCCGCGCATGTAAACCAGGCCGGGGAATATGGAATCATTCTGAGTCGCATCGGCAATGACAAGCTGGGTGATCAATTGATGCACGAGCTGATCTCGCGCAATCTCGATGTCTCGGGGATCCAAATCGATCCGGTAAAGTCGACCGGCACGGTTCGCGTCCACCTTGATGAGGCCGGATTGCCATCATTTGATTGTACCCATGATGTGGCATTTGATTTTATGTCTTTTAACGATGTCTGGTACCCTTTTGCACAGCAGGTCGATGCGGTTTTATTTGGCACTCTTGCACAGAGAAATGCGGTTTCCAAAAAAGCCATTCACGACTTTCTCAATCATACCCCGCATGCGATCAAGATTTTCGATATCAATTTGCGCGGATGGTCAGCCACCACAGAAAAAATTGTCATGGATTCCTGTGCCCTGGCGAATATCATTAAACTCAATCAGGCAGAATTGGCCCAGCTTAAAGCTGCATGGCCCGGGCCTGATGACGATGGCGAGTATCTGCAAGAGTTTCTGGGCAGGTTTGACATTGATTTGGCAGCTTTGACTCTTGGCGAAAACGGATCCCTGCTTGTGTCAGGAAAAGAGGTGGTGGATCATCCCGGATTTTCTGTGCGCACAATCGATACCACGGGAGCGGGGGATGCTTTTGCTGCGGGGATGGTCATAAAATATTTGGAAAAGGCCCCTTTGATCGATATTGCAGATTTTAGTAATCGTCTCGGTGCCTTTGTGACCACCCGCAAAGGAGCGGTGCCGGAATGGACCTTTGAAGAAATAATGGATTTTTAGATGAAAAAAAGTTCTGAAATTGTGCACCTGCTCATTCTCGTATTGGCATTGGCTGCAGTATGGATATTTTTTAACGAGTTGCGCAAACGATTGCCTCCACCGCCCAATGAATATCCGGTTCTTCAGGAAGGTGCACGAATCGGCTATTCCGACTCTACCTATTTCAATTACCCCTTTCGGATCTCATTTCACCACCCGGGTGACGAATGGCAAATACAGGAAATGAGCAAGGATACCCTTCTCACACCGTTTGACGATTCTCTTGCGATTAAAAACCAGATACTGTGGATCCTGGCACTGCAACATGACCGCTATGCCAATGCTCAGCTGCAAATCGGTGTGCTCGATCGACCCTCTGATCACGCTCCCAAAGAACTCGCTATTTCATGGTTTAATGAACAACTTGCGAGTTTCGAGACCCATCAACATCGAACACAACTTTTACAGCCCTTTACCGGCCCCGCACACCGGCTGATGCAAGGATTTTATTGGGCGTTTGTCACACCGGAATCAGATTCTCTGGTCATCGTTTCTGCACTGTTGCCGCGAACCAAAATCTGTTATGTGACCCGCGCGCAATGCCGGAAAAAAGACTATGAATTCTTGAGAACAGATTTACAACAACTTACCAGTGGTATCGATCCCTTGCTATGGGAACAACCGAAATAAGGTTCACCTGATCTAAATTCTGACGACTTGCTTAAAGAGAGAGGAGCCATGATGCCAAATCAGTTTTATCTCGTGGATAAAATCATTCTCGTTGTCTATTTTGGCGCGATCATTCTGTTTGGTAGCTATTTTCGCAAACGTAGCAGCAGTTCAATGGGCTTTATGATCGCTGATGGAAAATTACCGAGCTGGGCTGTTGGATTGTCTATCTTGGGCACCTTTGTATCGAGCATCACGTTTCTGGCGTATCCTGGACAAGCCTATAATTTTAATTGGGATGCTCTGATGTTCTCATTTACGCTTCCTGTCGCCGCACTGATCGCTACGATCTATTTCATCCCTCTGTACCGGACTCGCGTCAAAGTGTCTGCCTATGAATTCCTCGAACAACGATTCGGAGGCTGGGCCCGTGTCTATGGCAGTATCAGTTTTATGTTTGGCTCTGTCACCCGTATCGGTATGATTCTCTTTCTCGTATCTCTGGTCATTCATAGTCTTACCGGATGGTCGTATACCACAATTATTATTCTAACCGGGATCGGGGTAACCGTTTATACCATGATCGGTGGAATCGAGGCAGTAATCTGGACCGATGTCATACAGGTGATTATTCTTATCGGAGGCGCACTGTTTTCTATCTTTTTGCTTATCACAGATATCCCTGGCGGATTACCCAGAATCATAGAAGTGGCTCAGCAACACGACAAGTTTTCTCTGGGATCATGGCAATGGGATCTGGTAGCTCCCACAGCCTGGGTGGTGGTGCTCTATGGCATTATGGAAAATTTGAGAAATTTCGGTGTCGACCAAAATTATGTGCAGAGATATCAGACCACACCATCGACCAAAGAGGCGGCAAAATCCGTATGGACTGCAGCTCTGGCTTATATCCCTATTTCGATCCTTTTCCTGTTTATCGGCACAGCACTGTTTGCCTTTTATTCAACCCAGGTTCATAATTTGCCGCAGGCGATGCAGGGTGAAATGATCGGTGACAGAGTCTATCCGCATTTCATTGTCACTCAAATGCCCATTGGCGTCAGGGGCCTGCTGATATCCGCCATCTTTGCAGCTGCCATGAGCAGTATTGACTCTTCCCTGAATTGTGTCTCTTCTCTGTCATTGCTGGACTTTTATAAACCCTATTTTAATAAACATTCGGATGAAGCCAATGATATTAAAATGCTGCGCCGGTTTACCGTTGTTTGGGGTATTTTGGGGACTATTGCCGGCCTGGCAATGACCCAGGTCAAAACAGCTCTGGAAACCGGCTGGCAATTAGGCGGCATTGCCGGTGGAGGGGTCATTGGCTTGTTTTTACTCGGACTCGCATTTAAACGCATAAAGCGCTGGCATGCAGTGATTGCAGTCATTGCCAGTGTTCTCAGTATCGCCTGGGCCACGCTGGCACGAGACCTGCCGGACAACCTCAGTTGGTTAGAATGCAACTGGCATACACGAATGATCGGGATTATCGGAACCGTTACCCTGATCGTTGTTGGCCTTGTTCTCAGTTTTGTACCAGAGAAAAAATCTTAGAGTGTGATTTGATGATGATTCAATTGGAAGGTCAAATCAGTGTACAGGCCGCCCTGGAGGCGCGCAACAGACGATTTCAACTCGTCATACTCAAACAGGGACTTCACCCCACAAGGGCAAATCCTATCCTGGCCAGTGCTGAAGAGCAAAATGTCCCCGTAAAGTTTGTGTCCGTTAGCGAGATCGATTCTATGGCAAAGGGTAAAACGCATGGCGGCGTGCTGGCTCTGGCAGAATCCAAATCCCCGCTTTCTGCGGATGATTTTGTCGAATCCATTCCTTTTTATGGGGATTCGCCCTTTCTATTGCTTTTGGAGGGCGTGGATGATAGCCAGAATTTGGGATTTACCTTGCGTACCGCCGAAGCAATGGGCGTTCATGCCGTGTTGCTCAAGAAGCACTTATGGGATTTTGATGAGGCTGCTCTTTGCCGGAGCTCATCCGGAGCACTTGAGCGCATACCCATGGTTTTGTTCGACCAGACCGTGCCCATGCTGCCGGGTTTGAAAAAACTGGGAATCCATATCTATGGATCTATTGCCAATTCCAAATATACTTTGTACGACAAGGACCTGACAGAACCGATATTACTTTGTGTCGGGGGAGAAAAACGCGGCCTCTCTGCAGCGGTGCGCGATCACTGTGAGGCCTTTATTAAAATTCCCATGCAGAGCCAGACCGGCTCGCTGTCCTTGAGCCATGCAGCGAGCATTCTCTTGGGTGAGACCATGCGGCAAAGATTCGCCAAAAGAGAAAAATTGATCAGCAAAGAATTTTAAAAACCGATAAGATAGAGCCCCCGGACAATGACTTGCCCGGGGGAAATATTTAAAATCCGGATACCAATCCAAGGGTGAACCGGTTGGATTCATACTCTAAATCGCGAGTATACTCGGCCATAAATTTCAGGTTTCGTGCCAACAGATAACTTGTATTGAACGTGAATGTTTCATAGTCCACAAAATCAAGATCTGAATCCACCCGATTATAGAGTCCGATAAACCACCATCGGGAACGATCTTTTTGTGGGGCAAAGATCGCTTCGAGAATAAGACCTGTGGTTTCTATTTCATTGCCGCTGATATTGAAATAGGGATTGCTGTCTGTGCGCATGAGATATTGGCCGGTCATTTCAAATACCCCCAAAGAGACATTAAAATCCGGCCCATAATATGTGATATTATTGTCGACACTGGGACTCGTTGCGTGCTCTTTACCGTTATAGTAAAATCCGCCGATGCTGGCGATCTTGCCGATACCCTGGCTGACGCGCAGGCCAAAATTTTTATACTTGTCTTCATCGAATTTTTGATCGCTGCCCGCTTCTTCTTTGCCATTGCCGTTGACCACCATGCCGACAATGTCGGTCGAGGTGGCATCGACCCCGTAAACCAGCATCACCCCCCGATCGTATTTGAGTGTGGTGTATGACATGCCGGGGCTGAGAGTATAAATGACATAATCTTCGAATGTCATTCTCAGTTCCCGCTTCATCAGTGGATCCGAGGTTTGAAACTGTCCCAACATGATATCAAAATTGGTGTCAAAAATATTATCAAAATGGACATAGGCATCCTCGATCCCGGCAACCTCACCGCGTTCAGACATGTAAAAATAGAAATAGTAGCCGATATTTTTGTACAGGGTTCCTCCTGACATGAATTTCAATCCCCATGGGGTTTGCAGATCGGTTTCCACATCGGTATCGCTTTCATAAATACCATATGCATCCAGCCGCACGGCCAGCGGAAAGTCACGATTGAGCCACATAAGATCATCGCCGGCAGAGATATAATCGCGGGGGTTTTCTTCTTCCTGCAAAATAAAACCGGCTCCGGCAAAATCATCGCCATAGGGTTTGAGCTTGGGGATAGGGGCATGACAGGTATTGCACGAAAGATTGTATTTCCGGGCAAAGGCCGGTATGGCCAGGGTTGCTGAGGAAAAAGTCAGGATCAGGAATACTCCCAACAGTATCCCCAGGGTCCATTTGCGTGTCATAAGGCTAACTCCTTGTTTTTAATTGTTTGTATGACATGTTCATTGTGGCTTGGTGATGATACCCGTGAACAGATGCCCTACTGCCTGATCGGAACGACTAGGGCTCATATACCTGCACCCATGTGGTCGTGCTGTTGACCGGCATGATTTCACTTTCGTCCTCTGGTACGCCCAGGAGATCTGCGACAGGTTTGACAAGCTTACGGAAATTCAATTGAGCATTAAATGTGATCTTGCCTACAGGGATATCATCCGGCAAACGCCAGGTATACGTTTCGATCTTTGTTTCCCGGGGCCCTATTCGGTAATCTACACCCAGAGATTTGGTGTTCCACTGCATGATCGTCATGCGTCCTTCCGGATCAAAATAAGGCATACGAAAGATACGGTCACCGATCGGCACATCTTCACGACGAACCCCTTTAAAATCGGGTTTGCCCAGAGGCACACCCATATCCTGGTAAGCGAGAACATCGCTGGCAATGGTATATTCTTCACCCTCGAACCCTTTTTTGTCGACCGGCAGATGATAGGTCTTGCCCTGTGCATCGGTGGCGGTGACGTGTAGCCACATGATCCGGTCTTCCACAGAGCCTGAGGGCACTTTGTGCCCGCATTTACCATTAAACAGCTGAACCTCGAGGACGACAACCGCATCCCAGGGAACTTCCCGTTCTTTGGGGTGCATACGGACCTCGATCGCCCCTGCTACCTTGCCAGGAGAGTGCGCACCGTGAAACAAATGTTGCGAAACAGTATCCTGTTCGGCCATTTTTGCGTTTTTACCCAACGCTCTCGGCATATGACAGACCTGACATGTGACATTGTCGCGACCATATGGACCTTCTTTCCACTCGATTTGAGTGGATTTCACCCAGACGCCAAACGGACTCTTTTCATTATGGCAATCCGCGCAATATTCAGACGTTTCATAAAAAGCATTGTATTCTGTATCGTGATGGGGAGACTCTAGTCCCGGTTTGTTGCCGTATTTCAGCCTGCCCGGATCGATTTGATAACTGAAATTAAAAGGGGGATCCCCCTTTGCATGGACAATCGTATGGCACACATCACAACTCACCCCCTCATTGGCGCGGGTTCCCTCTTCAGGCCGGGCCGGGGGCAGATCACCCGCCAGAAAAGCCATAGGAGTATGGCAACCATTGCATCCATCCACGACAGGGCGAAGCTCTGGAACGGCCTCGGCATGAGCTTCTGCCAGATCAAAATATTCGATCTCATCCCAGTGATGAGTGTAGGATTGTGACATCATGGACTGGGTCCACTGTTGGTAAATATCGACATGACAACTGGCACAGGATTCCGGTTTTTCGAAATCTTTGTATTCCAGAGTTCCTTTTGCCTCTTCCCTGATAGGAATTTCCTCCTGAGCAACCAACATCAGGGGGACGAGACAGACCCATATCAGATGTCTCATGATAACGCTCCTCTTTGTTTTTTTTTATGCCCTTGCATCCGGCAAAATTCAAATGAATTGGCTTTCAAAATCGCTCTATCAGGTTTGCTGATCAGAGGATGTTGTAAAAACGCACTTGATCGGCTGGATTATGAACCCCTCATGTTAATATACATAAATATTAAAATGAATAAAAGATAAATATCCTGAAATTAGAATCTGTGATTGGAAAATACGACAAAATAAAGGAAACAATGTCTATACATAGATATTTGGATGATTGTAAGGTGTTTAAATACATAGGCTCTCTAGATGAAACAAAAACGAATATCCGTTCGATTCCATAATTTTAAAGAAAAAATTCTCTAGATTGCGTCAAGAATCCAAAGACATATTTCCCAGAGCGATGAACTGACATAGTCGGCCAAAGGGGAGGGAGGTGGCGAATGAGGATGGGTGATCAGGGCGGTACGGCAGCCCGCACGGTGACCGGCTTGAATATCACTCTCCTTGTCACCGATAAAAATGCTCGAGCCAAGATCGATTTCATGATCCCGGGCAGCTTGCTGAATCATCACAGGTGAAGGTTTTCTGCACCCTTGAACCGGATTATTGGGGGCATCAAAACAGCAATAAATGCCGTCAAAGGATAACCCCAGGTGTTGTTCCACTTTGCTGTTCACTTGCCCTACCTGGTCTTTGGATATCAATCCCCGGCCCACTGCGGATTGATTGGTGACCAGAATCAAGAGATATCCTGCTTGTGCCAAAGCGTGACAAGCTTTTTTGGCATCCGGCAAGAGTTTTACCTTTTGCGGATCCCCGTTATAGGGTATATTGACGATGAGCGTATCATCGCGATCAAAAAGTACTGCTTTATTTTTCATGTCGAAAACTCGTAATCAATTCCCGGGGCGTGAGCGTCGCTGTACCCAACTTTCCGACGACAATGCCGGCAGCGTGATTGGCAATTTCCGCAGCAGCAGGTCCCTGTAATCCGGCCGATAAAGCAGCGGTAAAAAAGGCGATCACCGTGTCACCGGCTCCCGAGACATCATAGACTTCTCTGGCCCGGGTTGGAGTATGGTAAACCGGCTCCGGAGGGTGAAATAGCATCATGCCTTGTTCCCCCAGAGTAATAAGCAAGTAGGGAATCTGCCAAAGAGACAACAAGCGTTCTCCAATGTCCACCAGAGAGTCGTTATCCTCGCGATAGGGGATATTGGCTGCCAGGTAGGCTTCCTGACGGTTGGGTTTAACCACCGTACACCCCGACCAGTTGATCGGGTTGGCGGGATTCGGATCCACGCTGGTGATCTTTTCTGATTTGTGCGCCAGCACCAAAATCCGGTCTACAAGTGTCTGATCGATCAATCCTTTGCCATAATCTTCGATAATGATGGCATCGTGTTGCAGGATGAGAGATTCCAGCAGGGATTCTGTCACGGCTGTTGGCCTGACTGTACCCTCACCTTCGCGATCAACGCGGCAGACCTGTTGATGGCGAGCGATGATGCGGGTTTTTACCGTCGTCTGGTATTCCGGCAGGTTCACGACACCGCGGGTCGAGATACCCGCTTTTTGCATGGTTTCGACAAGGTGTGCGCCATGATCATCCTGCCCGATCAGCCCGCAAATGGTGACAGTCACACCAAAATCGGACAAATTTCGCGCCACATTTGCTGCCCCGCCGGGATAGGCACTTTCATGAGTCACTCGTACCACCGGAACCGGTGCTTCCGGTGAAATTCTATTCACTTTTCCATAGATGAATTTATCCAACATCAGGTCACCGATGACCAGGATTTTCTGTTTTTGTAATTGCCCGACTGCTGTGGAAATATCACTTTTTTTCATGTGGTCCTAGACTCCTCTACGATCAAGATACAGTTTACATAAACAAAAGATGATATTCAAGATCGAATTTTGATGAAAAGTATGCGATTCATGTGTTGTTTAAAGTCAAAAGCGAATTCCACTTTTTTTGAGTGAGGAACCCGATGGTTTCCAGGACGTAAAAGAGAAAAAATCAAATGAGAAAATTAATGCTTGGATGAGAAAATTTAATTTGTTAAGTTACTTTCCAAACTAACTGTGCAAAATTTTCTGAATTTTCAATCCCTGTTCAAGAACTGAAAGGAGAGTTTCCCTTTGCGATATTTATTGTTGTTTTTGCTGGTGACCATGCCTCTCTATGCAAAAACATTCACGGTTCAAGGACCATCCCAACATATGGCCGGTGATCTTGAGAATCCTTTGATGCAGCCCCGTTGGTCTCCAAATGGAAACGTTATTGCCATGACCGGCGATCATTATACAGGAATTCAACTCTATCAACTGCAAGATCAAAATGTGATCACCCTGACCTCAGACCGTGCCGCCGGTTTCGGATTGAGCTGGTCTCCGGACGGAGAGACCATAGTCAGCCGGGTCGCCCGCTTTGAGAATAAACGACGCTTGAACGCGATAAAACTCTATAGGATAAACCAAAAAAACGATCGAATATTGCTGGATTATACCCCTGCCACTCCGGGATTACCCGCATGGACGGCAGATGGATCCGCTGTTTTGGCACTGGTCAATGATGAGGTCGAGCTATTTGCCGTCTCAGACATTCCAACGGTTCAAAGGATCGCGCCCGAATCGCCCATCCCCCTCGTCAATGGCGATGAAATGATTATTGTCCGGGGAAGCGATAGCGGAGATCGGATTGTAAAAACCCGAACCCGATCGCGTATATTGAATGCGGTTTTATCCCCTGACGGCAAAAAAATCGCTTATGAGGTCTATGGCGGCTCGATGCATGTCATGAATATTGACGGCTCTGGCGATGTCGATCTGGGACCCGGTTTTCGCCCGCGCTGGCATCCTGATTCAAAGCATCTGGTCTATATGATTACCCGTGATGACGGTCACCGGATCACCGAATCGGATCTGTATACCATCCGTATCGATGGGCAGGATAAAACCCGATTGCAATTTTCTGAAAATCGTCTGGAAATGAATCCGGATTGGTCACCTGATGGCCATTGGATTGCCTATGATGTCTCTGAGCTCGGAGCGGTTTACCGGGTCGAAGTGCAAGGCAATGAGGAGGTGAACCAATGAAAAATGTCTTGATCATTTTCATCTCTTTATTTATTATCGTCTCTGTTCATGCCCAGGAGATTACCGGTCTCGCCGGATGGAACATCTTTCTCGATCCGGGACACAGCCGCACCGAAAACCAGGGCGTATTTGGCTATCCCGAAGCCTATCGCAATCTCGATGTCGCTCTGGCTTTACGCGATATGTTGCTAGAAACCACAGATATCGACACGGTCTATCTGTCCCGTACCAATGATCAGGAATATGTCAGCCTGACACAACGCTCGGATAGGGCCAATCAGCTGGGCGCTGCCTGGTTTCACTCGATTCATAGTGATGCCGGTCCTCCGTCAGCCAACAGCACGCTGTTGTTGTGGGGACAATACCGCAATGGCCTTGAAAAAGTGCCTAACGGCGGGCAGGCCATGAGCGATATCATGATCGTCTATCTGACAGAGGGGATGCGCACGTATACCATACGCGGTTCTGTCGGTGATTGCAGCTTTTATGGCTGCTCCGGAACGGGTCCATACCTCAGCGTCAATCGCCGCACCACCATGCCCTCTGAGTTAAGCGAGTCCGGATTCCATACTAATCCCGTACAGGTCATGAGATTTATGAACGCGGATTGGGCAAGACTGGAGGCCAAGACCTTTTATACCTCGATTCTGACCTACTTTGGCCTCGAAAAACCTTTTTTCGGAACAGTGACCGGATATGTCTTCGATGCCGAGACCGGTGTAACACTCAATGGTATCGAACTGG
The DNA here is from genome assembly GCA_014728115.1 of Candidatus Zhuqueibacterota bacterium. GTDB lineage: Bacteria > Zhuqueibacterota > Zhuqueibacteria > Residuimicrobiales > Oceaniaggregativiventaceae > Oceaniaggregativivens. The sequence continues at coordinate 20,509 of WJME01000308.1, forward strand.
ATCTCAACGGCCGGTCATATGTGACCGATACCTATGAAACAGTATTCCAGAGATGGTCCAATGATCCTGATGAACTCTCGAACGGAATGTACTATTATCAGGATCTGCCCGATTCCACGATGACCTTAATTGCAAAAGGCGAAAATTATTATGCGGATACTCTGGAGGTGGATATCGAAGCGGACTTTTTTACTTTCCAGGATGTGCCCCTGATTTCCAAGAGACCGCCCTATATCGTGGATACAGAACCTGTGCAACAGGATACGTTGTTTGCCGCCTGGGATCCGATCATCATCGATTTCAGTCGTCCCATGGATGCTGAAGCGGTTGCAGCCAATCTCAGGTTCGAACCCCTGGCTACCGGCATTGAGATTTTTTGGACCAACAAAAACATGCGCATGATTATCCGTACGGATACGCTGCAGTATTTGACAGACTATCGGTTGACCCTCTCTGGGGCAGCCACAGATCGCTATTTTCATCCCCTGGATGGCAATGGCGATGGTGCTGGCGGCGATGAATTCGAACTGACCTTTAGAACCGGTCCGGAAGACCTCACCCCCCCACGGCTTGCCGGTGCCACACCCAGGCCCAATGTCAGAGACGTTCTGCCAGGTGCTGTCATCAATCTCGAATTTGATGAAGAGATCGACCCTGCGACTCTGGAAGGGCGAATCTGGGTGACCCCGGAGCCAAATGGCGAGCCTGTTTCCGGTCAACTCGATCATCTGATCCTGAATGAGCAGAGTATTGTCAGCTTTTTCCCGGACCAACCTCTGGCCATAGAACAAAAATACAAAGTGTTTGTCGAGAGCGGCATCCGCGATCTCGAAGGAAATGCCACCCAAACTGCAAAGCAATTCTTTTTTACCACTGGCAATCAAATCTATTCCAGTATACCCATCGATGATTTCAATGATGGTTTGGATGACTGGTTCGTGCCCCAGCAGAGCGGATCTTCGACAGGATTTATCAGCGAACGAACCGGCGTCGTATCTGATCCTTCCGTGGTCAATCTGACCATCAACAGTCAGGCTTCTATGCAACTCAAGGTCGCATGGGATACAGATGCCAGCGATTGGCTGATTAGAGAATATCTGGCCGGATCAGAGCCCAGGTCAGTGACGTTTGATACCAGCATGATCCTTCAGGTGGATGTCTTTGGCGATGACAGCGGAAATCTGTTTCGCTTTGCAGTAGATGATCATGTGCCCCAGTCTGGCGCCGGAAATCATGAAGTCAGTCCCTGGTTCACCATTGACTGGAAAGGCTGGAAAACACTTTCCTGGGATTTGGGCAAAGGCGAGGTCGGTTCATGGATCGGCGATCAGATTCTGCAAGGCACGATGCGGTTTGACAGTTTTCAGTTGAGCTATGTGCCGGGCAAGGCCGATACCACCATCGTGTGGTTTGACAATTTACGGATTTCTTCAGAAACGACAACGGCTGTGCGTGACCCTGAAATCGTAAACACTTTGCCCGATCGCTTTGGACTCGAACAAAATTATCCCAACCCATTCAACGGCCATACCACAATCGCTTACCATTTGCCTGCGGGAGAGCATCGTGTAAGCGTAAAAATCTATAACATCCGTGGTGAACAGATCAGAACTCTGGTTCAGCAAACCCAATCTGCAGGTCAGCATACCGTCACCTGGGATGCGCGTGATCAGGAGTCCAGAGAGGTGGCCAGCGGCATTTATCTGGTCCGTTTGCAGGCAGGGGATTGGAATCAATCAAAGCGAATGCTGTATGTAAAATAAAAAGAATACCCCATTATTTTAAAAAAAGGTTCTGGACATTCCAGGACCTTTTTTTTATCTTTAGTCTGATTAGATTCTGGTCATAAACTGGGAGTCTTGCCATGTCATCAACCCTTTCAAGACGGTCGTTTTTAAAAACAACAGGTGCAGCATTGGTCACGAGCCCGTTTTTAGCTCGTTGTCGCGCCAGACAAAAAAAGCCCAATCTGTTATTTTTATGGACCGATCAGCAGCGATTCGACACCCTCGCTGCTTATGGGAATACGGTTATCAACGTCCCGAATCTGAATAAACTGGCTGAAAAGAGCATTGTATTCGAGAAAGCGTATGTCAGCCAGCCGGTCTGCACACCTTCCCGATCGACTGTGATGACCGGACTCTGGCCTCATCAGAATGGGTGCACGGCCAACAATATCCCGCTGCGTCAGGAAACACCATGCCTGCCCCAGCTCATCGATGATCCCGAGTATGCGACCGCCTATATGGGAAAATGGCATCTGGGAGATGAAATATTTGCACAGCATGGGTTCGGGGAATGGGTTGCTATCGAAGATGGCTATACAAAACACTATGGACCTGAAAGAGACAAAAGCGAGCGTAGCGAATACCACCATTTTCTGATCGAACACGGCTATCAGCCTGACAGAGACAATAATACGTTTAGCCGGGGGTTTGCAGCCCATCGTCCTCTCGAGCATTGCAAACCAGCCTTTTTGGAAAAAAGTGCTTCTGATTTTTTGCGCCACAACAAAGATCGTCCCTTTATGCTCTATATCAATTTCCTGGAACCCCATACTCCGTTTTACGGCCCCCTGAATGATCTGCATGACCCCGAACGTGTGGGTCTGCCGGAAAACGCCTTTGATCCTCTGGAGGAAAATGAACCTCTGCGGTACAAGGTGAGCCGTGAAGCCATGCAACAGAGATATGGATCGACACCTGAAAAATGGAAAGAACTCAATGCCATATATCATGGTCTGGTCACTCAGGTGGACCAAGCAGTGGGAGGCATACTTGATACCCTTGACCAGATGGGCCTGAGAGACAATACCATTATCGTTTTTACCAGTGATCATGGTGAGATGATGTCATCACATGGAATGTTTGCCAAGCAATACATGTATGAAGAATCGGCTCGCGTCCCCTGGTTGATGAGCGTGCCGGGGATGACCGAAAAGCAAGAGATATATCACGAACCGGTCAGTCACATCGATCTGGTGCCGACCCTGTTAGAGTTGATGGGCAAACCGAAAAAAGCCGGTTCTCTGCCCGGCAAGAGTCTGGTCAACCGCATCACCGGCAAAGAGTCCAGGCACCAGGACGTATTTGTCGAATGGAACCCCAACCGGGTGCACTATGTGCAAGGAACCGACCTGGCCACCCCGCAGGAGATCGAAAAGATCGAGCAAGAACACGTACGCACAGTGGTTACCCCGGATGGCTGGAAACTCTGCCTGAGCGATTGTGACAAGCACCAGCTCTTTCATCTCGAGAGCGATCCGCTGGAAACCACAAATCTCTATGGCCGGGCTGAATATCAGGAGGTTGTGGATCGGCTGAAGAAAAAAATCCTGGACTGGCAAAAACAGGTAGGAGATCATCTGACTTTGCGGGTGTGATCTTTCCACAGGATCAATGGTTGAAATAATTTTGTGGTTTTATTTTTCTGGTTTTCGTACATTTCTCGGTCTGTATTATATCGACATATCACTCACACATTTTCCTGACAGAAGGGAGACAAGATGAATAAAAGTGCTCTGAGCATGTTGGTGTTTTTTTGTGTCTTTGTGTCCATCGGACTGGGGCAAAAGGTGGTCGATTTCTCAGGGTCATGGACCCTCGATAAAGAAAAGACAGAATTGTCCCGGGTGGGTCTGTATCTGTCGAAAATCGAGGTCACGCAAAAAGGGGACACTCTGATTGCAAAAAGAACCTATGTCAACCGCGATGGTGAACACTATCCTTTTACCGAGCATCTGACATTGGATGGTCAGGAAGCAAAAATGGAGATCTATGATATGCCCCGCATCAGTTCTGCGAAACTGAGCGAGGATAAAACGTGCGTCAATGTCGTATCCACAGTCACTTATTACGGCGACTATGGTGCAACGGATATCCAAATCACTGAAAGATGGAGCTTGGAAGAGGGGAATGTGCTCAAAATTCACTCCACATCAAAAACCGACGAGGGTGAACGCGAGCTTGCCGCGTTTTATAAAAAATTGTAACGATATAAAAGGATAGCAGGCAGGGGATTTGCCTGCTATCCTGGTTCTGCTATACGATATTGATGGGTTGCCAAACAAAGAGGTTATTTAAGAAACAGCATCTTTTTTACTGCGCTAAATGACTCTGTTTCCAGCCGGTAATAATAGAGGCCCGAGGGAACAGCCCTGCCGTTTTTATCTATGCCCTGCCATTGTACGGAATGAGTTCCTGCTTGCAATTCTTTCTCTACCAGAACATCGACCGTTTTTCCCAAAACATCATAAACACTTAACCTGACCCTCGTTCTTTCGGGGATCTGAAAAGAGAGCGTGGTTTCCGGATTGAATGGATTGGGATAGTTTGCAAATAGTCTATATTCTTTGATCGTCTTTGAATCTCTCGATTTTACGCTGGTCCCTGGCGTATAGGTAACAATCAGTCGGGGGAAACGGGTAGTGTCGGCACTCTCTTTGCTATAGAAACGTTTGGCTGTCCGGATGACCGATTCATCGCCAATGATGATCCACCCATGATTGGAATTGGGGTCATCGACCCAGGATTGCACGTCCGTCACCAACGGTGCAGTGGATTCCCAGGTATAGGTACCGTTTCCATCCACAGTATCGGTTGCGCTGGGAGTTGAAATATAGTCTCCGCCAGGAGTGTCCCAGGCTGTGGTGTTGAAAAATGCGTGGATCCAGGTTGCATCATTTTCTGCAGCTGATGTCCCCCGCCCTTCTTCACCGGCAGCATCTGAAGCGCCTTCTCCCCAGTCCCTGCTCACACGATGCACTGTCACGGGTGTGGGACCCGCTACTGTTTTATTCATGGTCAACGAGAGCGCCACACTCTGAATCTGTGCATCACCGGGGATGACTCCAAGGTTGAATTGTACGAGGGCACGCCGGACCTGGCCGTTATTGGTATTGCCGGTAAAGAGATATTCGCCGGCGCCATTGCTCGATGTTCCCTGTGGGTCCTCGAAGAGCGTATTGTCTTTTTCAGGCAAAAGCTCAACTGTGGTTTGACCGACGATATTGGCAACAAAAATAACAGCTATCAAGACAAATACTCTTATCATCATGATGCCTCATCGAAATATGATGAAAAATGGATTTTCTTTTTATAACAATTTACACCTCCTCGTTATTCAAATGAATGCATACCAGAGTGTATGATTTTTTATGACAGGTAATTGAAATAAAGACCACATGAATAGAGTTATGCTAATTACATTCATCAACAAAAGATAGGATAGATATGAAACGCATGTTCTCGCTGGTGGGGGGGATAACGATATTGGGTCTGTTTTGGTATGCATTGTCTGCTGAACAGAATACGGAAAAGGAACAAATAATACAGGGGCAGCAGGTCTATAACGATTATTGTGCGACCTGTCATGGAGAGGATCTGCAAGGGGGGATGGCTTCGAGTCTTGTTGATGGCGAATGGCAGTTCGGCTCCAAAGACAGCCATGTATTCCGAAATATCAAATTCGGTATTCTGCATCGCGGCATGCCTGCATTCGAAGATGGGTTGAGCGATGAGCAGATTCGGGCTGTGGTTGCATACATGAAAAATGCCGAACAAAATGCCGGTGTCGTCGAGGCTGAACCGGCAGAGACTGTACAGACACTCCTTTATGATCTCAACGTAGAAACATTTGCCGATGGATTAGAGATTCCCTGGTCAATTGATTTTATCAATGCAACGCATGCTCTGGTCACTGAGCGTCCCGGACCCGTGTGGCAGATCATCGAGGGCAGGCGTCTCGATGAACCCATCTCCGGCACCCCCGAGGTGTTGCATCAGGGGCAGGGGGGGATGATGGACGTGGCCATTGATCCAGACTATAAAAACAATGGCTGGATTTATTTATCGTATAGTCATGCTTTGGACGAGCCGGGTGAACGCCGTCCGCCAGCCATGACACGTATCGTACGCGGACGCTTGCAGGACAATACCTGGATAGATCAGCAGGTGATATGGGAGTCTCCTCCGGAATTTTATCGCGAAACCCGTCATCACTATGGCTGTCGTATCGTTTTCGATCCCAAAGGGTATCTCTATTTTGCTATCGGTGACAGGGGTGCCAGTGAACACGCACAGGATGTGACTCGTCCCAATGGCAAAGTACACCGCATCCATCGGGACGGCCGTATTCCTCCGGACAATCCGTTCGTCGATACCCCGGATGCGATCAAGAGTATCTTTACTTATGGCAATCGCAACGCCCAGGGATTGGCTGTACATCCAAGGACCGGTGAGGTCTGGGAGACCGAACACGGCCCCATGGGAGGTGATGAACTAAACCTGTTAAAGGCAGGTGTCAATTATGGCTGGCCAGAGGTGACCTATGGCCTGAACTATAACGGTACCGTCATCTCTGAGCATGTCTCCAAACCCGGGATGGCATCACCGGTATTATACTGGAAACCATCTATCGCGGTTTGTGGGCTGGACTTTTACCGGGGCGATCAGTTCAGCCGCTGGAACAGCCGGTTGCTCGTGGGTGCCTTGAAATATGAACAGGTGCGGCTGCTCGATATCAAAGACGAACGGGTGATGCATGAGGAGGTTATTTTTAACAACTTTGGCCGCGTTCGCGATGTCGCCACCGGACCCGATGGGGCGATCTATGTGGTGCTCAATTCTCCGGACAAGGTTGTTAAACTGACTATGGCCAGAGAAAAACCATAGGGATGGATAGAATGATCAATTTTTTGGTTTTCTGGGGTCAGTGACTCACATATACTGTCTTGGCATTTACAAATTCCCGAATTCCGTGTCTGGAGAGTTCTCTGCCATATCCGCTTTCCTTTATGCCACCAAAAGGCAGGCGGGGATCGGAACGCACAAACGCATTGACAAAGCAGCAGCCGGCCTGCAGTTCATCTCTTGCAATGCGCTCGCCTTTTTCAGGATCAGCGGTCAGGACGGCGGCACCGAGTCCGAATACGCTGTCATTGGCCAGTTCCAGGGCCATGGTTTCGTGAAAGGCGGGGATAATAGCCGCGACCGGACCGAACAATTCTTCTTCATAGGCCGGCATACCAGATTTGACATCAGATAAAACCGTTGCGGGATAAAAGGCTCCTGGTCCTTTCGGTATTTCTCCGCCCAGCAGCAGTCTTGCTCCGAGTTTTTTGCTTTTCTGAACCTGTTGGTGTAACTGTTCACGCAGATCCAGTCTTGCCAGAGGTCCAAGAGTCGTGTTTTCATCCATCGGATCACCTGCTCGCTGATCGGAAAAGAGTGCAACGACTCGCTCTTCAAACTCGCGCAATTTGGCTTCAGGTACAATAAAGCGTTTGGCGGCGATACAGCTTTGTCCGGTGTTGACGAGTCTGCCCTGTACACAAATTTTTGCAGCTTGTTCCAGATCCGCGTCTTCCAGAACCACATAGGCATCCGACCCTCCCAGTTCCAGAACGCATTTTTTCAGGTGTTTGCCTGCCATCGATGCCACAGCTCTGCCCGCTGCCGTGCTGCCGGTCAGACTCACTCCCTGTATTCGTGAATCGGCGATGACGTGTTGGATGTCTTTGCTGGGAATGAGCAAGGTTTGAAACACATTGGGAGGAAATCCGGCTTTTTCCAGCAGTTCTTCGATGGCCAGTGCACACCCACTGACATTGGAAGCATGCTTGAGCAGAATCGTGTTGCCTGCCATCAGGGTTGGAGCCACAAACCGAAAGACCTGCCAGAACGGAAAATTCCAGGGCATGATTCCCAGAATGACTCCGAGGGGTGAATAAGAAACATAACTCTTTTGGGCATCGGTTTGAATTTCCTCTGGCTGCAAAAACATCTCACCATGCTCGGCATAATAATCGCACACCCAGGCACATTTTTCCGATTCGGCACGTCCCTGTTGCACGGGTTTTCCCATTTCCAGAGCCATGAGGTGAGCGTATTCCCGGGCGTTGGCCTGTAAAATTTCAGCCGCCTTTTTTAAACGGTCTCTGCGTTCTGCAAAGGGAACAAGCCTCCAGTCTTTGAAAGCCGATTCAGCCTGTTGAATTGCAATCTCGGTTTGATGTGCGGAAAACGGCTGGTAGGTTGTAATGGTATCCCCGTTATAGGGATTGATCGATTGCAGAGTCATAATGTGTTCTCTCCTATCAAAGCCACATAAGATTCAACAGTAGAGTTAAAATATTGATTCCAGAATTAACCACAGTATGGATGAGAAAACCGGATTGATTGGTTAAAAAGCTATTGCAACTCTAAAGGATTTGAGATATATTTTCATGTCAGACAGTTGAACATTCCTTGTGAGGTCCATCATGAATTGTCCCAAATGTCGTACCGAACTGCATGAAAAAACTATTCACGAAATTGCTGTTCATGAATGTCCCTCGTGTGAAGGGATATGGTTCGAAAAAGATGAATTACGGCAGGTCAAAGATCGAACCGATGCCGATTTGAACTGGATGGATGTAGATCTGTGGCAGCACAGAGATCGATTCAATGTTGCAAAAGAATCCGGTCAGTGCCCTCATTGTGAGGATGAGGTTTTGCATGCCATTACGTATGGAGATACAAACGTTCAGGTGGATTATTGTAACACCTGTTCAGGGGTCTGGCTGGATAAGGGGGAAATGGAAAAAATAATCGAGGCCCTGGAGGAAGAGCTGTTGACACAATCAACTTCCGAATACCTCAAAGAGACGATTCAGGAAGCAAAAGAGCTTTTAAAGGGCAAGCAAGGATTCCTGTCAGAATGGCGAGATTTTACCACTATATTGAGGCTTTTGCAGTATCGTATTCTCGCCAATCATCCGCTGGTCAGAGATAGTGTGGTTTCTTTTCAAGCCAGTCCGATCAATAAATAGCTCGTGTCTGCTGTTTTGAGCAATTCCAGGCATATAAAAAAAATCAATGATATAATGGGTTATCATTTAAACGTTCACAGGGTAATTAGAGGAAATGTCCATGGATGAATTGCTTGATCGACGCGAAATGCTTAAACGCTCGGCATTGCTGACTGGCGGATTGTGCCTGTGTCGTCCTACTGATTCGATTTCGGCAACCCAATCCACATGTTGTCACACCCCTGATATCGACTCTACTAGTTTTTTTATTCAGCAGGATACTCTTTTTATTGATTTGCAACGCGAAAAGATCCTGAACAAGCAGGGCAATGCAGTATTTGTCAGCATCCCTGAACAAGAGATCGAAATGATCGTGATTCACAGCAACAATAATGAGTATTTTGCTCTTGAACGATTCTGCACCCATGGCCGCCAGGTGGTTTCATTTAATAAAAAACGCAATATCGTTCAATGCAATGGATATAACCATTCCATATTCGATCTTTCTGGCAATGTGATCAAGGGACCAGCTCCCCGGGCATTGCGCTCTTTTCGGGTGGTTTTCAAGGAGAATCGACTGGAAATCCTTTTAGCCGGAGGTTGAATATGAAATACTGTTTGAATTCTCTTTTTTGCATGCTTGTTTTGACGGGTTGTCATCATGGTACCTCCCCAGAGAAATGGATCAATTCCATTGATCACATGGTTTTTATCAAGGTCCCTGCCGGCATGTTCGAAGCAGAGGTTCCCGCTGATTCTCATCACACAAAGGTGGAATCGCTCTTCTTTGATCAGGAATTTTGGATGGCAGAAAAAGAGGTCACGGTGGAACAATTTCGTCATTTTGTGCAAATGACCGGATATATTACCCGGGCAGAACTGGACAGCCATCGTTTTACCTGGAACCATCCGGGATTTATACAAAATGCAGATCATCCGGTGGTCTGGCTGGCGTTTCAAGATGCGCTGGCTTATGCAGACTGGGCAGGTGTCTCTCTCCCCACACAGGCAGAGTGGCTCTATGCATGCCGAGCCGGCACAACAAGCCGTTTTTTCTGGGGAGACAGCCTAAATAATCAATATGTATGGCATCGTGCCAATAGTGGGGACGGCACACGCAGCACAGGCAGCAAGTTGGCCAATCCATGGGGTCTTTATGATATGGTTGGCAATGCCTGGGAATATACGATCGTCTGTGACGAGCGCTGGGCGGCCATGGGAGGATCGTGGACACGCTGTCCCCAATATATGACCCGGCAGGGCAATATCGCAGAGGTCTTGGCAGAAACAGTCGTCCCTAAACTGACACGATGTGAACCGTACGAGGCTTATCCCTATGATGATGACAGGGGCTTTCGCTGCATCCGCCGTTTTTAGTCGGTCTTTTGCTTTACCTTTGGCCTATTTATTATTGTTTTTATAATGTTTCATGTTATTAGCACACAAGGGAACCGTTATGTTCAAATTCCAGAACTCTCTATGGGCAATGATTGTCCTTATTTTTCTGACTGCACAGGCTCTGGCTCAGAATGAGCCAAAGCCTTTTCAACTCGCCAGTCTCTCATTTGTGCCGGTGAAATGGGATAAAGCTGCCAATCTACAGCGTATCGAAGAGATGGCCCAGCAGGCGCATACCCAGGGAGCCGATCTCATCGTTGCACCCGAGGGGGCGGTGGAAGGATATCTCATCAATGAGGTTTTGAAAAGTCCGAACCGTACAGAGATGGAAAAACGGTTCTTTGAGATTGCTGAAACAGTCGAGGGGCCGGCTGTTCGACGCTTGCAAAGTCTGGCCAGGTCGTTATCTGTACATCTCGTATTCGGTTTTTTGGAAAGAGATAAGGATATTCTTTACAATACCGTATTGTGGCTCGATCGCAACGGCGAGATCTTGCATCGCCATCGCAAAACCCAGATGGCACAGGACTATTTTCAACCCGAGTTTTATCATCCGGGTTGGGAAATCAAGGCCTTTGACACTGAATTCGGACGTGCCGGCATTATGATCTGTTTCGAGCGGCAGATTCCCGAAGTGGCACGCACCCTTGCCCTGGATGGCGCGCGGTTGATCCTGGCACCGTCCTACGGGTCCCGTGGTGAATGGAATGACCACATGCTGCAGAGCAGAGCCAGGGAAAACTATACTTTTCTGGTGTTTACCCACCCCGAGCAGTCGCTGATTATCGATTCCGGAGGAGAAATCGTAAAAAACAGGCCGGATCAGGAAGGGATTACCCTGGTCGAGATAAACGATTTTAAAACTCCGGGCGGATTGTTGACTCAACGCCGGCCCGAGGCATTTGCCAAAGAGCTGAGCCAAACCGCAAAATCCATGACACGTCTGGCCAAGCCGGGTCACTTGAGGGTTGCTTCTGTGCAAATGCATGCCGGACATGACATGGATAAAAATGTGGAAAAGATATGCGATTATTTGCAGCAATGCGCTGCAAAGGGGGTTCGGGTGGCGGTCTTTCCGGAATGTGTGACAAGTGGATATTTTACCGACGATATACTCGGATATACCCAGGAACAATATCTGGCTGCTGAGGAGAGAATCGCACAGTCCTGCAAGGAGAATGGCCTTTATGCCATTATCGGCACACCCTATTATGTCGGGGGTGAGCTCTACAATATGGCGTTGGTGATCTCTCCGCTAGGAAAAACCATCTATCGTCAGGCAAAAATTCAGCTGGTAGGAGGGGACCGCTGGGCTCAGGCCGGGGATCAGCTTTCTGTGTTTAAAATCGATGACCACCTTTGTTCGATCATTATTTGCCATGATTCACGTTATCCTGAACTGGTCAGATTACCCGTGATGAAAGGATCACGATTGGTTTTTTATATTTCCTGGGAGTCAGGATTCGATGCAGAGTACAAACTGGACCCATATCGCGCCCAGGTCGTGGCCAGGGCAGTTGAAAATAGCGTTTACGTCGTGCAGTCAAATGCCCCGCAACGGCTCGATCCGGTGGAAGGGTCGCATGGTCAGAGCCGCATCGTTTCACCACGGGGAGTGATCCTGAAAGAAGCCAATGTATTAGAGGAAGCCGTCCTGATCGAGGATCTCGATCTGACCGGCTCTGATGGAGCAACCGCCCATAAAAGCATGCGCGCCAAATTTCTCAATGAATATTGGGAAACAGGCCTGAGAGCCATTGGTGAGGAGTATTAAGGGTCTAATAATAGCGGGATATCTACCGTTTAATACCATTTTTGTCTTTCCAGACCATGCGGACAGCATCTTTACCTATAGAATAATAGTTCTCGATGGTTATTTCGACTTGAAAGCCCAAGTTTTGATAGAATTCTACCAACTTTATATTTGTCGCATCGGCATTGAGTTTCAAATACGAGGTCTTTGTTTGAGCATGATTGACAAGTAATTTACCATATCCCAAATGTCGAAAATCGGAATCCACGACCAGATCATTGATTTCCATAAATCCCCGAACATCATCCTGTTGCATAAAAAGATAACCAATAATTTGTTTGCCAGATCGATGATAACAGAGGATACATTCTGTACTGTTTTCCAATAGATCAATGATTCCAGTAGAGTGATTCCAGGTTTTATTATGAAGGCGAATCACCTGACTGATATCTGATAATGACTTGAGTAATTTGATCTGATGTCTCATATTGTGACTCTTTCAGGAATGATGAAATCAGGTTCGGTCTTTTTCGTGACAAGGGGGTGGGGATAATAGTAAACCATCCGGGTATTCACGAATTTTCGTTTGTAATCCGAGATAAAATCACTGAGATCATAATACCGAATCCCAAAAGATCTGCATACCTCGATGTTTTTCAATATAGCATAGACTCCGAGACTTTTATGTGCTACCCACTCACCGGTGTCCCTGAGACAAAGATAATCATCCACTCGGTTGATTTCTCTTCGAACGCTAAAATTCGCAGCGACAAGACGATTGTGATAATAGAAATAAAGTGCAATCAGTTTGCCCATTTCACTGGCCCTTTGTAGCAAAAGAAAATCGATTTCAATTTTTTCGCGACTATCCACTTGATCAGAAAATCCGCGTAAGAGATTCTTTATTGTCCAATATTGAATATATTTTTCTTTCAACTCTGCTATTTCATCTGACCAGATCAGGTCACTTGATTTTACAGTGATGTCAGAATTTTCCCGATAGTTGCGTTGCAAGTAATGACGGTGTTTATGAGTTAGCGAATAATAATATTCCGATTCAGTCGATTTGATATCTACGATATTGCCGGCTGAAATGCCAAATAAAGAGGTGTTCTGGGGTGCATAAAAACAACTCATGTCCGTTGCCGTATGCAAAGGAAGACATGAAATAAAATTTGATAACCATCGAGGGGGACAAAAGTATTCTCTGGCTATGATGGCTTCCTCACCTAGCGAAGGGGGAGGTACTGATTCCATGACAGGAGGGAATATTTTGAAGGGAAAAACAGCGATACATTCATGTTTCTTGAACCCACAGTAGGTTTTGAGTAAAATGTTTTTTGGCTGGTAAATCAGTTTTCGCAGGCGGTCATAGAGTTCATAATCAAGAGCCAGTTCATTTGTTTTATAGGTACGGTTTAGCTCAAGCCAATAGGGTTTTACATCGATAAACGAATCTATGTCAATCAAGTCCATCTCAAAAGGACGAACCTCCCTTGTTATCTTTTGTGGTCATCCAAGCCTCTCTCATACACCCCTTGTATTTATTCGGGAGAATATAATACTTTTTGTGATCTTGTCAAGGAGAAATTTTTGTAGAAAACATAGAGTTGCAACATGTCGTTTTTAAAGACCATTTACTATTTATTTGATTCTTTGATAATTCTGTTTAAATTATCAAAGACGACTTTTATCCAAATTAGATTTTATATATCTTGAAAGAGAACCGCAGAGGTCACAGAAAAGAAATAAATATCTTTTAATTTTTTTTTGAGTTTATTCTCCGTGATCTCTGTGTGCTCTGAGGTGAATTCTGTTGACCTGTTTTAGAAAATATTTGCAAAGACTTTATATTTTCAATTTAGAACTCTGATTTTGCTGACTATATGGGATAGCAATGATAAAGGACCGTTAAAATGACATCAAAAACAAACGATTCGATTGCAGAATCCCTGGAAGTTCATGAATCCCTGTTGCCTCTGATGCCTGAGCTGTTGCAGGATTTGTGGGCACTCGGATGCTCGCTCTCCACCATCCTCGACATGCTTGCTCGTCATTCCTTATCCCCCTCTATGCACGTCCTGGATCTGGGCTGCGGCAAAGGAGCGGTGTCGATTTCGATTGCCAGGCAATTCGGCTGCAAAGTCGATGGCATCGATGCGTTCGAACCTTTTATAGCCATAGCGCGCGAAAAGGCTTTGGAATATCAGGTGCAACAGTTTTGTCAGTTTATTCGTGCCGATATTCGCGATTTTTGTCAGGAAAAACATGACTATGATGTCGTTATTCTGGCAAGCCTGGGTGGTATCCTGGGAACCTGGCCGCAAACCATAGAGCAATTACGCAATCAGGTACATTCAGGAGGAGTCATTCTGATCGATGATGGGTTTTTAAAAAATATCGATAAATCATCTCGCAAGGGCTATGAGCATTACCGGCCACATGATCAAACCCTGAAAGCATTGACGTGTTTTGGTGACCAGGTCATCGATGAACAGGATACCTCTGACCTGTCTGCCGAGATCAATAAAGAATACCTCGAAAAGATGCAAAAACGCTCAAATCTGCTTATTCAACAACACCCTGAATTTGAATCCGCTTGCAAAAAGTATATCCAGGATCAGGCTGATGAATGCGATTTTTTGGACCACCATGTTGCCGGGACTGCGTGGTTGATCCGCAAAAGCAAGTAGGATCTTTATTCCTTTGCTCAAAGCCATTATTTACTTTTGATTTCTTTGTCGTGACGGCTTTGCGTGAGTAAATCATTATTTGCTCAGATTCAAAACTCTATAATCGTGATCCTTTTTACGAACAAAAGTCCTGCGATATTGATCTCTGTATTCTATTTATTGTCATTGCAATCTTTTTTTATTTCAAGCGTTTATAAAACCACTGAACCGATCAACGATAGAGGGTCATCCATGCTAAACCTTTCTCGCCGGCAATTCCTAAAATCCGCTGCACTGTTCAGTGCAGCAGCAGGGTGTGGATGCAACACCACATACGTCTCCTCAAAAAGCTTTCCGAATATCATATTCATCATGGCTGATGATATGGGATATGGGGATCCCGGTTGCTATAACCCGGAATCCAAAACACCCACGCCGAACATAGACCGGTTTGCACAACAGGGATTGCAGTTTACCCATGCCCATTCTCCGGGAACTCTGTGTGTGCCTGCCAGATATGGTCTGTTGACCGGACGCTATCCGTTTCGGGAAGAGATGAGCAAGCACAGAATCGCCCCGCTTATCGAACCGGAACGCATGACGATTGCATCGGTCCTGAAAAAGAACGGATATCGTACGGCCTGCATCGGCAAATGGCATCTGGGATTTCACAATATCAGCGATCCTGATTATGACCAACCCTTACGGGGTGGTCCGGTCGATCTCGGATTCGATACTTTTTTTGGCATGCATGCTTCGCTGGATATTCCGCCCTACTATTATATCGAAAATGACCAGGTCGTCCAGGCTCCCACCGATTCGATCAAGGCGAGTCATACCGGCTGGGTGACACCTGTGCAGGGAAAATTCTGGCGACAGGGCAAGATCGCACCGGATTTTGATCATGATAATGTCCTGCCCGATTTTGCCGACAAGGCGATCTCGTTTATTCAACAGCAGGATGAAAATCATCCCTTTTTTCTGTATCTGGCTCTGGCTGCTCCGCATACGCCGTGGTTACCCTCAGAAAAATTCGAGGGTACGAGTGAGGCCGGACTCTATGGTGACTTTATTCATATGGTCGATTTTTATGTGGGTAAGGTGTTGCAAGAATTGGAAAAACAAGGCCTTGCAGATAATAGTCTGGTGATCTTTACCAGCGATAACGGTCCGGTTTGGTATGAACATGACATTGAAAAATACGGTCACGACTCGACCACATTTCTCAAAGGCATGAAAGCGGATGCATATGAAGGCGGGCACCGGATGCCGTTTATTGCCAGATGGCCCGGACATATCAAACCGGCCACCTGCACCGATGAGGTCATCTCGTTCACGGATATGCTGGCGACGTTTGCTGCGATTGTTGATGAGGAATTACCGGAAAATGCAGGCGAAGACAGTTATAATATTCTGCCGGTGTTGCTGGGTCAGGATTATGACAAACCCCTGCGGCAAGCCACGGTCATCGAAGATCGCGCCATCATACAATGGCCCTGGAAATTGATCCTGGGTTCGGGCTATGGAAATCTGCATGTGCGCTATTCTGAAAAACTGCAGGCAGAAAAACGCGCCGAGGAAAATATCGGAGGGGGATTGTTCAATCTCCAGGATGATCCTTTAGAAACCCGTAACCTTTATGACCAACATCCGGAAAAGGTTAAACGCCTCACTCGACTGCTGGAATCGTATCGATCACGTGGCTATAGCGTGATGCGTTAAATACGGTTAACGACAAGATCTGATGACCCCATTGTAATGCACGTTTAGCAGATCTAAAAACAGCACGGTTTGGTTCTCAAAAAAATTCGTCCTCCAGGGCCTTTTGCCAATAGGGACATTTGATCATGTGTCCTGATTTATCTATACGGGTAAACAGGGCGGTCTCGTACAAAACATATCCATCCAGTCCCGGGTGACGGTTTACCAGTTTAATTTCCTCAATAGAATTCGGATTCGGTTTATTGAACTCTCTGCTGTGAAAATCACTCTGATAAACCAAAGGCTTTTGGGCGTTTTGGGTTACAGCACTGAATATATCGATGACTTTGTCCCGATTCCAGGGGCGCAATGACCACCCTCCCCGAAATTCAAACTCGTCTCCGATCTCGTGCACCCAGGTTTGCCATTGCCATTCGACATTGGGTGGCAAGTAGGGCAATCGTCCACGGTCGTCTTTATGGATCATCTGGGCTTCCAGATGAATCGAAATCCCTTTTCCTTTACTTTTGATCAACTCTTTTGCTTGCCGTAAAAACAGAGTATACGCATCGCCGTTAATGCGCGAAACAGTCAGTGCATCTGTTTTACCCTCTGATTTTTTCAGGACAATATCATTGAATCCATATTCCCAGAATTCCGGAGATTGAATGTGATTGGAGGCCCTGAAATTGATGCCATCGACCTCACGGTCCAGACAATAACGAACCCAATCGAGCCAATGTTCACGAACCTCGGGATAAACCGGACAGAGATTACCAGGCATATATTCAGGCTTGCCGCATATTACTGCCAACGTTCCGTCTTTATCCAATGTTTTCCAATCCGCCAATTCATAATCTTCAAACGCATAATAGTCTTGATAATGGGCTTGCATTTTTTGCGTATTTTGGATTTCTGCCTGTATTTCGGGATGTTCCAGATAACGCGTAATTCCTGCCCAGATTTCGGATTGAAAATAGTTTTTCATATGCTCCTGCAGGGTCACGGGTCCCGAACTCAGCGTAAGGGGTAATGGTTCCCCGTTGCTTCCTTCCATTTCCAAAATATTCCCCATCTCATTCGTAAAATCCCCCTGATCATCAGCCAGAGAACACTTGATCAAAATATACCGATGATCCAGTGGGATTTCCAGGTCGCATAGAGAAAGAATGCGGCATTTTCGCCATTTGGGAAAACGAAAACGCCATTCCACGGATTCGTGAAATGTATAGGGACCCTCGTAGGGAACAAATCGGTTGTTCGTCGTGCTGATCCAAAGCGAGAGGTGTTCTTTTTTGATTCGCGTCGGATGATCCGAGCCTTTTACCAACCGTATGGTGGATATTGGCGTGGAGGAGTGGGTTCCTGCCCGGCGTTTAAGGTTCATTTCGGGATGCCTGGTCGTAAAGGGGTCCATGGAAGGCAAAACACCGCGAATATCCTTGAGACTATCCAGCGTAGGTTGGCAGGGCATCGTATGGGGTAAAATGGGGCCAAAATGACCTTTTTCGAACGGTTTAATGCATGTATACAGCTCCAGCCCATATTTGTGAGCGGACTGAACAACACTTTCCAAAAGATCGAATCCATATGGATAGTTTTCATAATAAGGTACATTGGTTTGGAGAATCCATTGATGACGCGTTACACCCATGGATGCAAGTGTTTTGTGCAGCCCATCCAGTTGTTCTCTATTGATAAATTGTCCATAAAGGATTTTGTTATCAGTAAAATCTGTGGTTGCATAGAGTCGTAAAGAATTCTGATCATTTTTTTCAGAGTTTCGTATAGCGATATGTGTTTTGCTTTTTGTTCTATTCATTTTGAACCTCGATCAGGTCATAGGTGAAAGAGTTTTGCTTGCCATGCGATGATCAGGTGCATTTGCTCAGCATATTTTGACCGGAGAATGCTATTCAAGTGTCATAATATCATCGGTTTGGAATAAAGACTTGGCCGGAAAGGCCAGAAAGAATATATTTTCATATCGATCCTCTTGCCCTCCCTCAAACAAGAGTCCGATCCGATTGTCCGGCAATTTCGTCATACAGGAATAAGCGGCCGGTCCTGCATGGATCAGTTTTGAATTTGACCAGGTTTTGGCATTATCAAAACTTGTCCTGATCGTCATATGCGTTCTGCCGATGGCAACGGCAGGATTTGAAAATAAAATCATTTCTTTGCCGTCATAATCACCAAAGTTGATAAAACTGGCCTGGCATTTGGATTCCACCAGCTGGTGATCATGCCATATGTCGGACCAGGTTTCACCTCCGTCTACACTCTTTGCCATTGCCCGGCAATATTGATCATTATAAGATCGCATATTCATGATCAGCGATCCGTCGGAACATTCCACGACCTGACTTTCATTGCATCCCGGCCGGATAGGCTCGCTTTTACGCCAGGTTTTTCCTTTATCATCACTGATCAATACATGAGAACCATAGCTAAAAGGACCTCCCCTAATATTGCCGTCAGGATCGTCATAGCTGTGATTCGCAGGGATGACCAGTCTGCCCTGGTATGGAGCAGATGTGAGTTGAATGGCGACACCCGGACCTGTGGCATACCATCCCCAATCCGGATCCTTACAGCTGTCTGACATGTCTACCGGAGTTGACCATGTTTTTCCGTCATCATCGGAAGTGCAAAGAAAAGGCCGCCGTGTATCCTCGCTCTCCTTGCGCACAATCAGGGATTCGTGGTCTTTACCCAGATTCCAGGTCATAAAGAGCCAGATGCGTCCGGTTTCCCGGTCTATGACCGGACACGGGTTGCCACAGGTGTTGTCATTATCATCCCAGACAACGCTTTCCTCGCTCCAGGTTTGTCCGTGATCCAGAGATCGCCTGACCAAGATATCGATATCGCCGGCATCGCCTCCCTCGCGACCTTCACAAAAAGCGACAAGAGTTCCTGATTTTGTGACGATCAGGGAAGGAATACGATAATTGTTATAATCTCCCTGGCCTTTTACCCAAAGCGTTTCAGAGTGCCCCTCTTGTGATATCAGTGTACCGCAGAAAACAAGGATAGAAAAGAATGCGAATAGTTTAAAATGTGCAGACTTTGACATATTGAAATCCTTTTAGATAATGAACAATGATTTTTTCAGGAAGCGCCTGACCGCTTTTGATTTTTGTTGGGGAAAAACAGGCTGATGACTTGACCGGAAATAAAACAGGTGATGACACCGGTGCCTGTATACAAAAGCAGGTGCACGGGTTGATAAAGGGCAACGAAATATTGTACAATGGCACTGATCAGAATGCCCCCCAGTGCTCCGATACCGCTGGCCCGGCGGGACAGGACACCCAGCAGGAAAACACCTCCCAGTCCGCCCAGAACCAGTCCGAGTATTTTATTGAATTCATCCCACAGGGATTTGATATCCCAGGAGGCCATAAAAACAGCGAACAGGGTGCCGACAATGCCAATGATGACAGAGGCCCGTTTTGCGGCCCGGAGTGAATGTTGTTGCTGTCCCCACCCAAAGCGTTGATGAAAATCAGTGATATATGCGGTTGCAGCCGAATTGATGCTGCTCGAGAGGCTTGACATCGCAGCGGCAAATACGCCGGCGATCAGCAATCCGCTGACTCCTCTGGGCAGTTGAGTCATGATGTACCAGGGGAAAATGGCGTCTGCTTCCTGAATCACCAGGCTGGTTTCGGTGGGATGCTGACGGTAAAAGACAAACAGAGCTGTTCCCATCATAAAAAATAACAGACTGGCAGGTACCGACAAAATGGCATTGGTCCAGACGCTGTTGGATGCTGCCCGTTGGTCTTTGACCGTGAGATAACGCTGAACGATCGTTTGGTCGGTCCCATAAGTCGTGAGATTGGTAAATAGAGAGGCGACCAGTACGGTCCAGAGATAGGGCTGTTTTAAATCAAATACAGTGTTGAAAATATTGAACTTGTCTTGTTCTATTCCGACCTCGATCATACCGGGCAAACCATTTTGGACGTTCAGGGCGATAATGACAAGAGATAACAGGGCGCCTCCCAGCAAAATGATGACCTGAATCACATCGGTCCATATGACCGCTTCGATTCCACCGATGGACGTATAAATCATACTGAAAATGCCCATCACCAGGATACAGGCGATGATGGGGATGCCGGTGACCACACTCAATGCAATAGAAGGTAAGAACAAAACGATCCCCATACGTCCGATCTGAAAGAGAATAAACGAGAGACTGCCGAGTAATCGGGTCGCGAGGTTAAAACGGATTTCCAAGAATTCATAGGCTGTGGTGATATTCAGCTTGCGATAAAAAGGGATGAACCAGAGAATGACCAGCGGGGCGACCATGATAATGCCCATGTTGAACATAAAGTAGGACCAATCTGTGGCATAGGTTTTTGCGGGAATAGCCATGAATGTGATTGCGCTCAGGACCGTTCCAAAGATCGATAATCCCGCAGCCCACCAGGGAACCCGGCCGCCGCCTTTGAAAAAGTCGTCCGTGCTTTTTTGTCGCCTGGCAAAATACCAGCCAATAAAGATGAGGATGGCAAAATAGCCCGCCAGCACCATAGTGTTGGGAACGCCAAATGTTCTTCGATTTTCAGAGATCGTTATTTTATGCACTGTTTTTGTGGAATTTCCGGAAGCCTCGATGCCCCCGGCCAGGATGATTCCGTCGTCAAGA
>WJME01000309.1 GCA_014728115.1 Candidatus Zhuqueibacterota bacterium
CGATCGTGCGACATTTACCGATCCCCATCAATATCCCAAAGGAATTGATAAAGTCATTGTAAACGGAACCGTAGTGGTGGATGGCGAGAACCATACGGGTAACCTCCCGGGCAAGGTCTTGAGAAAAAAATAAAATTTCTTTGCTCTTTACTCCAGGATCTAAAATTAAAGAGCACCAAACTGCCACAATCGACCCATTTTGCAATGATTGCAAATATAGGAGACTGACGAATCTCCCAATCCAATCGAACAACAAATCACACTGCGGTCCCCATAGTCAGCAAAATAAGAGGGTCTAAATTTAAGTCTTTGCAGATATTTTCTAAAACAGGTCAAAAGAATTCACCAGAGCACACAGAGATCATGGAGAATAAACTCTAAAATAATTAAAAGATATTGCACCATCATTTCGTTGCAACTGAAAATTTCTTGAGAAACAAATTCTATTCTTTGTTTTTGCTAGCTTTTGTGTAAACTGTTAATATCTTAATTTTATCGAGTCAGAATGAATTCCCTACTTTTCTTTTCTCTGTGTTCCTCTGTGCCCTTTGCGGTTATATTTCAGGATATATAAAATCTATTTTGGACAAGAGTGAACACATCAATATTATTTCCTAGTTTGTTGTTTTATGTACGACTTTGCTTCCAGCAATAATCTCATCTGGCTTTAACGTTCGAGTATCCCTCATTAACCTCACACCGCTCTGATTCAATCAAGTCAACGATATATTGTTTTCTCCGAACCTCGATTTTAGGATACAGGTATTAAGGGATCCTTTTTGGCATGTTATTTGTGTAAACAATTTGTGACAGCACAATGAGAGAATGTAAGGTTCTGTTTTAAAATGCTTTAAAAAACTCTCGCTGCACAAAATTTTCTAAAAGCGTCCTATTAATGGGACACTTTTGGGTGGTGGAGGAAACAATAAAGGAGGAATGGAAATGGCCTCAATAACCGTAGAGCGACAAAAACCCAACACAAAGTGGGTAAACAATCATAAAACAAAAAAAGAGAATCACCACCCAAAACAAAAACTCATCGTTACTAAACAAAGCAAGCACAGTATTTGGAAAGATGTCTTGTGGGTATTCATTCTCACACGAATCTTGATATATGCAATTAGTCTTGGTTCATACTCTTTTTTACATCAGGAATTACCGAGCGATCACCAACTTTGGCACAATGTACAACCCAGCCAAGAAAAATTTCTGCGTATATGGGAAAAGTGGGATTCAATCCATTATCTTTCTATTATGGAAAACGGATACAGCTATTTCAAACCCGCAGCCATGAACACAGCCTTTTTTCCGCTTTATCCCATTGCCGGATATACCCTCAATTTGATCATTCAAAATCGTACTCTGGCGCTATTATTGGTAAGTAATTTGACTTTTTTATTTGCATTGTTTTTTATTTACAAACTTGTCAGATTAGATGAGACCCAAGACACCACCAGGCGCACTATATTTTACTTGTCAATATTTCCCTTTTCATTGTTTTTTGCCGGGGCTTATACCGAATCTCTGTTCCTGCTGAATCTGGCGGCCACAATTTATTATATCCGAACCGCGCAATTTGGAAAGGCAACATTATTCGGCTTTCTCTTAACAGCCACGCGCTTGGTAGGGAGTGCTGCGTTAATTGCAGTCTTTATCGAATATCAAAGTTACCGACAGGAAATAAACAGCAAGAAAAATTGGCAGATTCTTTTATTTGGCATCATGGGATTAGGATTAGTTTTTTATATGCTCTATACATATTTATCATTTGGCAATTTTTTCTCCATATTTGAATCCAGTCAAAATGGTTGGAACAGACAACTTTCCTGGCCTTGGGAATCACTTTTCAGCACTCTCGGAAGGATGCAAAAGGGCTCAGCTTTTCCCATTTTCCCTTTTAATCTTGTCTTGTCATTTATCAGTATTGCACTATGTATCGTGACATTCAAAAAGCTGAGAATCTCTTACGCATGGCTAAGCACGTTATTGTTACTTATTCCTCTGTCCTCAGGTACATTGAAATCATTTCCGCGTTATATGATTGTTATTTTTCCACTTTTCATTTTGCTCGGACGATGGGGACAAAATCGCTATGTTGACATGGCCATCACAGCAATATCATTAATTTATTTGGGAATGTTCACCACCTTGTATAGCAATTGGCTTTACATTGGATAAAGAAAACCCAATACAATTTCGCAAAATCAAAATAATAAAGGGAAAAAGGTTTGCAATTCAGGTAAATTTATGTATTGTTACATTATATAATATTCTCTCATTTGTTTTGAATAGATTGAACAAATGTTTTGGAGGTGCTTTAACAATAGCCGTTGAATAAAGTAGGGAACCTGTTATGCAAGTCGAACGTACCCGCATCACGATTAAACCCAATCCCAAAAGAGTGCTCTTTCGGCCGATCCATATCGATGAGCAGGATCGAATTTACAAGATTATTGCCAGAGTCATGATGCTCAGTGAATCTCAGGTCCATCAGGAGCTCAAAAAGATCAAAAAAGAATTCGAGGGTCGGCATCCTCATTATCTCGAAGATCTTGAAAGTCGATATAAACACTTTAAAAATTATGTATTTACCGATACCCTGATCAGCCAGGAACGCAAATGGCTAGTCGCAGCCCATTTTTCCCAGGAATATACCCCCGAAGCTGCGGCCTTGTTTAATCCTTCTATGGTATGGCATCCAGATCAAAATGGAGTTCCGGAACAGAGCAGACGATTCATACTCAGCTTGCGGGCCACCGGTGAAAGTCATATCTCATCGATTACCTTTAGAACAGGGATTATCGACGCGCAAGGCCAGATAAAACTCGACACCCCTTCTTCATTTGTGACCAATCCTGATCCTATCCCCAATTCCAGCTATGAAAAGAGCCTGTTCGAAAAAAAATTGTATGAATTGGGAGTGCACAATGATTATACACAAAAGTTGATGCAAAAACTGCCGGAATATTTTACCTATGAACAACTGGAGCGTGTACTGGAGAGTGAATCCAAGCAGCGGTCGTTGTACTCGGACATGGATCGCGAGACATTTATCAATTCCATTCTATCTCTGGCTCAGAGCAACTATGAAATAGACTTTCATTCCCATGAAGATCTCTCTGAACGAGCGATTTTTCCGTCGACAGAGGCCGAAATCAAAGGGCTGGAAGATGCACGGTTTGTGGAATTTATCGATTCAGACTTGAGCCGGACGTTTTATGCGACCTATACGGCATATGACGGAAATATCATTTTGCCCCAACTTTTGGAAACCAAAGATTTCAAACATTTTAAAATCAACACCCTGAACGGACCTGCTGTTCAATACAAGGGCTTTGCATTGTTTCCACGAAAAATAGATGGTCGATATGCCATCTTGTCGAACCAGGACAAGGAAAATATCTATTTAATGTTTTCCGATTATGTCCATTTTTGGCATGACAAAACCTTGCTGGCCAGACCCAGAGGATCCTGGGAGTCGCTGCAAATCGGGAATTGCGGATCCCCGATAGAAACTTCCGAAGGGTGGCTGGTCCTGACCTACGGTATGGGCCCGATGCGACGTGTGGCGATGGGAGCCATGCTCCTGGACAGGGATGACCCGTTAAAGATTATCGGTCGTCTGGATGAGCCCCTGCTGAAACCGACGCATACAGAACGCGAAGGGTATGTACCCAATGTTCTCTTTAGCTGTGGAGCACAGGTTCATCATGATTATCTCATTATCCCCTACAGTATTGCGGATTCAGCCTGTAGCTTTGCACGAATCAAACTTTCAGCTCTGATCGATAAACTGCTGAAAAGAGAAAAGAAACCCCAAAAAACACAAATTCACCCCAAAAAGCAAACCCGCACCCCATGACCCGATAACCGGCCCCTGTTTGCAGGGGCCAGATCACCCGAATATTTATTCGTACCAGGAGATTTCTTCTTGACTTTGGTAAACCATAGGATTACATTTTAATTTTCATATGTTTATCAGGGTAAAGCAGGGAGTTTGCATGGAAAATGTATTTGCAGTCATTATGGCAGGCGGAGTTGGGTCGAGATTCTGGCCCCGAAGCCGCAAGGCTTTACCCAAACAATTATTAAACATTTTTGGCCAACAATCGATGATACAAGAAACCGTTGCCCGGATTTCAGAATTGATTCCCAAAGAGCGGATTCTTGTGATTACCAACAAGGTGCAAAAAGCATTGATAGAAGAGCAGCTCGGATTGAATTCTGCCCAGATTATTGCCGAACCGGTTGGAAAAAATACAGGCCCCTGTATCGCTCTGGCAGCACAATGGATTCGCAAAGATCATCCAAAAGCCGTTATGGTCGTCTTGCCTGCGGATCACCTGATCAAAAATCAGCAATCTTTTCATCAGGCGTTGCAAAAAGCGGTCGCTTTTGCCAGCGACTCTATGGGGCTGTTGACGTTTGGTATTCAACCCACTCTTCCTCATACCGGATATGGTTATATCCATTTTGCCAATACACCGGTAAAAGACCATATTTATGAGGTCATTGAATTCAAAGAAAAACCCGATTCAGAGACAGCTAAAACCTATCTGGAAAATGGATCTTTTCTCTGGAATTCCGGTATGTTCGTCTGGCGTGTTGATGTTATCCTGCAAGAAATGCAGCAGTTGCAGCCAGAGCTTTACCAACATATTCAAAATATATCGACAGACAATACATGGGATTTACACCGGTCCCTTGAGACGATATATCCCTCCCTGCAGAGTATATCTATCGATTATGCTATTATGGAACCATCAAAACGCGTATATGTCATGAAAAGCGATTTTGAGTGGAGCGATGTGGGCAGCTGGCAAACCGTTTATGAGTTGAGCGATAAAGATGGAAACGGTAATGCTATAGAGGGCGATGTCTATATTAAAGATACCAAAAATTCTTACATTCATTCACCTCAAAAATTTACTGCGGTTTTGGGTGAACAGGACATTGTGATTATCGATACACCTGATGCTCTGCTGGTGTGTAATCGTCAGCACGACCAACAGATTAAACATGTTGTGAATTATCTGCAAGAACGCGGAGATAGTGAATTGCTCTAGGCACACCAACCCGTTTGCATGACCACCCGAATAAATCAGCCAAGCTATGGCAGAAGATATTGTAATTTGCGTTAAACATGTTGAACCATGAGGATGTTATGAAACAAGCAAGCCATATCATAGGTGTTGATGTCGGCAACACCAAAACGACCTATGCCCTGGCCACCATCGACGGAACCGTCATCAATACCCATCGAGGACCCGGGGCCAATTATCAGGAGACCGGAGAAAAAGAGATGGCCACCCGCCTCAGCAACGGAATTCAGCGACTTTTATCCGGAGCAGGAATTACTCTCTCTGAATTGCGGTTTATCTATTACGGCGCAGCGGGTGCAGACACACCCCAGGATATGAAAATACTGCGCAAAGAATTTGCCAGCCTGACGCCGAACATTGACTTTGATTTCGAAAACGATGGCTGGATTGCCTTGAACGGCGGAACGCGTTGTCGACCTGGCATGGTCATCACCTGCGGTACGGCAAATACCAACTTTGCGGCCAACAGTAAAGGTCAACAAATGCGCATCGGCGGATTATGCGATTTTCTCGGCGACATTCTCGGTGCCCATTCTATTGCGCGCTATACCATGCGGGCAGCCATGCGTTCCGAGGATGGAAGGGATTATCCCTCTCTTTTAAGTGACCGGGTCGCACAAGCTCTGAACGTTAAAAGTAATGCCGAGGTCATTAACTTTCCGGTTAACGACAAATTGGTCCGAACGCTCATTCGTACACTGTTTGAAACGGCTCAGGAGGGCGATGGCCGGGCTCTGGATATCTGCTGGATGCTGACCAAAGAGGTTCTGACCATTGTGCGGGAATTCCATTCTGAATTGTTTACCCAAGATGAAGCGTTTACGGTCGTGCTCGAAGGATCGGTCTTTAAGCAACGCTATCAGCCGTTAACCCGGATGATCGAACTGGCCATTCAACAGCGTTATCCGGTTCAAATCGTTATCCCTGATTATGATCCGGTACTGGGCGCATTGTTTCTGGCCTATGAAAAATCGGGACACCGACTGGAGGATAAAACAAGCGAACGATTTATTCAAACTTTTAAAAACGCAGAAAGGTTGTCATGAAAATCTGTATTGTCGGAGGAGGAAGTACCTATACACCGGAACTGATTGAAGGACTGGTCCAGATCTCGGATCAGGTCCCTTTTGATGAAATATTTATGCTCGATATTCCTGAGAACAAGGAAAAATTTGATATCGTATCTGCATTTGCTCAGCGTATGTTGAAAAAATCAGGAATATCCTCTCAATTACACACCACAATGGATAGCGAAAAAGCGATCAAAAATGCAGATTTTGTGTTGTTTCAATTTCGGGCCGGACTCTTGCAAGGTCGCATCAACGATGAGCTCGTTCCCCTCGAGTTCGGGCTCATAGGCCAGGAAACAACCGGAATGGGAGGCATGGCCTGTGCGTTACGTGCGTTTCCGATTGTGGAAAATTATGTCGAGCAAATTAAAGCGCTTGCGCCTGACGCCTGGATCATCAATTTTTCAAATCCTTCGGGTATGCTGAGCGAATTTATGATCAACACTCTGCAATATGATAAGACAATTGGTCTTTGTAACGTCCCCATAGAATTTGTTCTAGAAGCGGCCAAAGCATTCGAAACCACCCGGGATCATATCTTTTTAAAATATTATGGGCTGAATCATCTCAGCTGGGTTGAACAGGTTATGGTCGATAATGTCGACCGGACGAATGAAATGTGGGACCGCTTTAGGCTAAACATGAAAAATATCCCTGCCACTGATTATGAACCGGATTTCCTGCACAAGCTTCGATTGTTACCGAACCCCTATCTTCGTTACTTTTACATGACCGATAAAATGCTGCAGAGCGAATTTGAGGACCGGGATAGCAAAGGCACGAGAGGTCAGGTGATACAAGGGATCGAAAAAGAGTTGCTGGAACTGTACAAGAAAAAAGAGTTGAACGAAAAACCCTCGCAGCTCGAACAGCGTGGCGGTTTCATGTACTCCACGGTGGCCACCGAATTGATTCGCGATATTGTCACAGATGCCGGACATATTCACATCGTCAACAAACCCAACAATCAGACCGTCAGCGATCTCGATGATGATTATGTAGTGGAAATCCCGGCACGCTTGTCCGCCTCCGGGCCCGAATCCGTATCCATCGGCAACGCCAATAAAGTAACCACCGGTCTGATACATACGATAAAAAACTTTGAGCGCCTGACCATAGAAGGGTATATGAACAAAGACGAATCTCTGATAAAACAGGCCATGCTTATTCACCCGCTGGGTCCAAAAGAATCTCAACTGGAACCTCTCTGGACAAGACTCAAAGAGGTCAATAAAGACTATTGGAAGCTGAACTAGCTTATAGAAAAGCAATTCCACGCTCATCTTGACCGCAACCATCCTCAAGTTGGTTGCGGTTCTTTATATCAACAACAGGGCTACCTTTGCATGGACAGGGTTTGAATCTCCTGACACACCTCGGAGAAATTTGCACAGATCCTGTCCGGATGCTCATCAGCGAGTTGCTCTTTAGTAAAGGACGTGGTTATGGCGATGCAACGCATGCCCGCCCGTTTGGCTGCCCGAACACCGGTCAAGGCGTCTTCTATCACCAGACAGTGCGCAGGAAGAGCCGAAATACGTTCAGCTGCGGTGAGATATATTTCAGGATGAGGCTTTTTGTGGGTCACATCATCCGCACTGAGGATAGCACGGAAATAAGCAGGATCGATAGCGGCAACCCGCAAATTGGCATCGATTTTTATCCGGTCTGCGCTGCTGGCCAATGCCAGTGGGTATTCTTTTTCTTTCAATGTTTGCAGACATTGCAGGGCTCCGGGTTGTGGCTTTAAAAGATCATTGACAATCTCGAGATAAATCTCATACAGACGATCTTTCATCTGAGGGTGGTAAGCCAGTCCATATTTTTCGGCCACTCCGCTCAGATAGCGGGTCTCGCCCGTTCCGATAAAGGCGGTAAAATCATCTTTTTCAGCCCTGACACCATATTCTTCCAGGGTAAGAATCGCGGCTTTGTTGATCACCGGTTCGGTATCCACCAGCACACCGTCCATATCAAACAGTATGGAATAAGCCATTCGTAAATTTCCTTTAAATTAAAAATTGTACGGAATCCTGTCTCTAATACAAAGGTCTTGTATTTTTAGAACCAATGATAAATTAAAAAATTTCATGAAATGTTCCAACTGACAAAACTGTTATTAATTAACTTGGCAAATAAGAGTATATTTAAAGAATTGTGTGAGGATCAAAATGCGAAACAGATTATCTATGTTATTGATGGGGATAGGGGGAGTATTTTTTTCACTGTCGACAACATTGGCTCAAGAGGTGGCACTAGAGTATACGTTGACCGATTCTATTATTGTCATTGCCGACAAGGTAGAAAAAATCCCTGAATATACGACCATTGCCACAAAATTGCCGGCCCCCATTTTAAAAACTCCGGTTTCTTCTGGGGTGGTCACCGAAGCCATGATCGAGAACCAGCATGCCCTGGATCTCGGTGAATCCTTGCAGAATATCAGTGGCATCAATCCGCAAAGCGGTTTTGGCATCCACGATTATTTTATTATTCGCGGGTTCAACACGCTTGACAATGGATTGATCCTCTCGGATGGTGTTCCTGAACCCGAAGTTATTATCTATAACCTTTACAATCTCGATCGCGTTGAAGTGCTCAAGGGACCCGGAGCATTTTTGTACGGAGCCAATCCGCTTTCAGGAACCATCAATCTGGTACGCAAACGACCGGTCTTTAGCAATTTCGGTTCCCTGAGTCTTTCCAGCGGCAGTTTCAGCACCTACCGAGGCGCTCTGGACGCCGGCATTGCCAATCGTCAAAAGACTCTGGCAGCACGGCTGAACGGCTTGTGGAACGGCTCAAAGGGATACCGCGAAGATAAGGACAATGAGGTCTTTGCCATCAATCCCACGGTGTTGTGGCGTCCGGGAAAAAATATCCAGATGGAAGCCAATGTCGAATTTTTATCCAACGATTACATGCCCGACACCGGAATTCCTCTTGTTTTCGATCCGGTTTCCAACGAATTGAACCAAATCGCTCAAGTGGATCGCGAACAAAGTTATCAAAGCACGGCGGACATGTCCAACCAGGATCTTGTCCGGGCTCGTTTTGTGTATGAACAGCAGTTAAGCAATCATTTCAAGCTTGTAAACAAGCTCTATTATAATTCTCTGGACTGGCAATCCACTGGCACGCTGATCAATGGCGCTTATCCCACACAAATGGGAAATACGATCGTACAACGGACATTACAAAAACTGGATGACGCCCGTACCATTTTGGGAAATCAGTTAGAGCTGTACATGACGGCTTTTACCGGAGGTCTTCGGCATGATATCCTTTTCGGATTGGAAGCGAGTCGCTTTACCGGAGATTATAGCATCGATATCATCCCGCAACTCCCGGTACAAGATTTATATACTCCCACAGAAACCTATATGCCGGGTTCTTTGCCGATCTATCCTTTTGAAAAAGGAGAGGCCAGACAAAATCTGGTCGCTCCCTATTTTTTAGATGTCATGGACTTGAAAGGAAAGGCCAAGCTCTATCTCGGGGGCCGCTATGATCGCATCACCCTGACTGACGATATCAAACAAACCGATCGCGATTATCAACAGTTCAGTCCGTTTACCGGAGTGAGTGTAAATATTTCAGACGCGACAGTACTATATGCCAATGCTGGTCAGGCATTCGCTCCCCCGTCGATTCGCATTGCCGGTGAGCCGGATCCGGAAAAGAGCAGACAATTGGAAATCGGCTTAAAGCGAGAGTGGCTAGGGGGCAAGATTCGCTCAACCCTGGCAGCGTATGACTTGAGAAAGGAAAACATTTCCATTCCTGTGCAGGGAGGTCTGAGTCAGCAGAGCGGCGACCAGCGTTCACGAGGAATCGAGTTGGATGTAGCTGCACAAATGACGGAGAATTGTGCTTCGCTGTTTGCATATACCTATACCGATGCAGAGTTGACAACATTTGCTGAAAACATCACAGTTGGAATGGATGAAATGGGGAATCCGATCAGAATGTTTGTCGACCGATCAGGTCATGTTCCTGCATTTGTACCCACCCATATGGTCAATTTTTGGCACACCCGACAATTCGGTGAGCATTTTGGATTCGGTGCCGGATTCCGCTATATGGGTGAGCAATATATCGCGGAAGACAATGTGTTCAAAATCAAAAATTATTCCACTCTGGATGCCTCGGTCTATTATGTGGTTAACCGGACGCGCTGGAGTTTGAATTTTAAAAATATTACCGACACCGAGGTTGTGATGCGTGGATTTGGGCCTTATTCGGTTTTACCTGCTGCACCTGTGGCTATATATGGAGAATTGCGAGTCACTTTTTAGCAGCTGATGCTGGAGAAAATCGCGATAATGGATCAAGAATCCTTTTCGTGTTTGGTTCATCATATTTGAAAGAAAAATGAGGAACCTGTTATGAAACATTTAATTTCCATACTTTTACTCGGGTTAACGATAGCCGGGTGGAGTGCAGAACAAAACCCAAATTACGCATTCAGCAAAGTCGTTGATATGAACTATGAGCAGGCTATTGAAAAAGTGACCGCGGACCTCAAATCAGAAGGCTTTGGAGTGATCACCGAGATCGATGTGGCCGCGACCATGAAGGAAAAATTGAACACATCGATGCAGCCATATAAAATTCTCGGTGCATGCAATCCGCAATTTGCATATGAGGCCATACAGGCAGAGATTCAGGTCGGTCTGTTCCTGCCATGCAATGTCATTGTCTACGTCAATGATAACGGGAAAACCGTGGTCTCTGCCGTCGATCCGGTAGCTATGATGGCAGCGGTGAATAACGAAAAACTTTTGCAAACTGCACAAGAGGTAAGGGCAAAGCTAAGGGCTGTGATCGATGGATTATAGTGTATTTTAAGGGGGGACAAGGAAGACGCGGGCCAAATCACGATGATTTGGCCGCGTCTGATTTTTATTACAACTAGCGAATTAAAACCATTTTCTTGGTATCTATAGTGTTTCCGACGCGCAATTGATAGGTATAGATACCGGAAGCGGCTGCATTGCCATGCTCGTCCAACCCATCCCAGACCCTGGTATAATGTCCTGCCGGTAAAGACTCTTGCACAAGGCTTCGAACCAATTGACCTTCCACATTGAAAACATCCAGCGAGACAGTACCGGGATGCTGCAATTGAAATTCGATATTGGTGGTCGGATTGAAGGGATTGGGATAATTTTGTCTCAGAGCAAAATCCATGGGCATGGATTCCCGGGAATCCACAGCAGTTTCTCCGGCTGCCCGCATGGTGACATTATCGATCAAGATTTCATCCGTTCCATTGGGATCGGGATTCAGCAATCCAAAGTAGGTAAACTGGCCATTGATACGCGGCTCAGGGTCGACGGCCTCGATCAGCCATTCCTCAGGCTCCAGATCAGGAGGGCCTTCCCAGATCTTGACCTTAAAGTCCCCCTCGTTCAGATAAAGTTTAATCCAATAGTATACGTCCAGCTCAAAAGCAAATGTAGCCATTTCCTTCAGATAGGTATATCCTGTGGGATCGAGAAGCGCATATTGCACTTCCCCGATCTTTGCCAGTCCGACTTGTTGTTGTAAGGGACTGACAAACAATATATAAGCCGGGGATTCGGTGGGATCCGAATCCAGGCTATCTGAATCAATGGTCATACGCGTGGCATTGACAAAAAAGGATTGCGTGATTTTTTTGAAATTCACTTGATAAGTGAACACCTGATTGGGGCTGCTGTAATTATTGGCTTTGATCGCATTTTCTGTGGCTTCTGTCGGATCCCCATCATCCTCGAGTTCGATCTGGGGAACCCCATTGGTACCGGCAACCACTGCACCAATAACCTGAAAAGACCCCTGCTTCAAGTATAAAGCGCCGTCCTGTTGTTCCACAACAGCGCCAGTAAGACCATCTGCGGGCCCATAATACATCCAACCCACATTTTTCAGAGCCGGAGGATCATCGTCATCAAAACTGTCTTGCCACAAGACGGAACCTTCCTGGGCGATACCGGTACTCACGAGCATCAAACCCATGGACAGCATGATTAACCATCGTAACCATTTCATAAATGTCTCTCCTTCAATTAAGTGTTAGTGGTTTAAAGATTGGGTTTTTAAAAAGAAAAAGAAAAGGTCAAGCGATTAATACTGTCAAAATACTCGGCTGTTCCATACGCATAATTCAAAATGCCCTGCAAGCCGCTATAATCGAATACCAATCCGACACCCGCGGTCAGGGACTCGACACTGTGATTGAATTTATATCCTGCTCTCAATGCAAAACGGTGAAACAGGACCAATTCCGAGCCGATGTGCACGCGTTCGGTATGATCATTGGGATGAAGTGCATCCACTGCAATAATCAGATCTGTTTCACGCGATAAGGAAGGCCAAAAGTCCAGAACATCCATACTGGCCCCCATCCGCAAGACCATGGGGGTGGAAAATTCTTCATACCAGTATTTCATATCACGGGAAAAATTCTGCATGCTCATACCAATCGTCAGACTGTTCCAACCCACATGATACAACGTCCCAAAATCCAGACCCCAATCATTGATCTGCCACTCTTTTTCATTATAGGTTCTGGTTTTTGTGCCGGTTTCGGCATCTTCGAATTCACTGGTGACATACCGTGCCATGCCGAGATTTTCATGTAATCGCTTGATTTTTATACCCATGGAAAACTTGTCGCTAAAGCTGCGCGCATAAGCAAAGCCGATGGCCCAATCTTCAACACCAATATTGCCGGTCAATTGAAAGCCGCGAAGATCCACAGACTTGTCCACACGGCGGGTGCCCATGATATCTCCAAAATCCATATAAGTGACATCCAGCGCAAATGTGCCCAGTTTACCTGCATTAAACGCCAAAGCCGTGCCATAGAGTTTGGAATCGATAAACCAATCGACCTGATTAAACACAAATTCAAACGTTTGAATCTCTGTCAAAACAGCCGGATTATGCCAAAGACCCTGTATACCATGCGTCGATGCGGTGGACGCGTCACCCATGGCGGTTTCTCTGGCGCCCATACTGATACCCAGATAGGTCATACCACTCTGAGCCACCTTGTTTTTGGCGGATGAACCGACCGATAAAGAGAGAATCAAGAGGACAGCAAAACATTTTATCTTCATATTGTATCTCTCCTAACGTATGACGATGAATTTACCGGTAGTAGTGCCCAAAAAATTATCGTGACGATCCCAGCCTTCCACATGATAAAAATAAACCCCGCTTTTGATCGTTTGATAACTGTCGGAAATCTGGAACCACATCTCATCTGCGGATTCGGGCACAGACCGGGGATTGAACGGATCGGGATGTTCAAGGGTGGCGACGAGGTCTCCGTGGGCCGTAAAAATTCGTATCGTTGCCTTGGCAGGGAGACCGACAAACGTGATACGATCTTCGATTCTGGCACCGATATCGGGTTCGATGATGTAATCTTCTCTGAATGTCCCCCCATATTCGAGCCCCTGGGCATGAAACGGGTTGGGCACAACATAGATCGAATCGAGTTGTGTATAGGCCCCTACAAACGGAATGGCGGCATACTGATAGTTACGATTGGAAAAGTGGCTCGATTCAAGTGATTTCCCATAGCTGAGAGGACTGGTATTTTGTGTGCCATCATCGAACGCCACCACATAATAAAAGTATGATTGACCCCGCTCCACATCACGGTCTGTATACACATTCGTCACCGGCACGCCGGTGTTTCCGCCGCATTCGAATAACAGGCGATAGGGATTGAGATAAGATTCTTCTGCCCGATAAACACGATATCCGCCAAAGTCGTAAACATCGGTGTCGTTATCGCCCTTGGGAGGTGTGGGTTCATGGGTGCCGTAATTGCCATAATACCACTCGAGATCGACCTTTCCGGGTCCGGCCTGAATCCGGAGATTCGGAGCCTCAGGTCCATCCGGAACAGCAGCATAGCCATTGGCCCAGGTCCACTCGGCGCGATGAACGATCTGGTGCAATGAATCGAGACCTGTGGCAATCAGAGCATTCTTGGCTGCATCACCGGTCAATCCGTTCCATTCCAGAGTATTATTGAAATGGTGCTTGCCGTATTTAATAGCCTCAGACCGATCGATTGAGCCGATAGCCTCGAATAAAACAATTCGAATCGTTGCTCCAAAAGGCAAATCATACGGACCGAAACTCATCAGCAGATCCGGATGCTGAATATCTGAATTATAGGGTTCAGTATATTCTCCGGTATCGGATCCCTGGCTTTGTTCGTGACTGCTCAGATCAAAATAAAGGGTTTGTTCAGGATCTCCTTTTGTATGAGAGTGCACGCGACTGCGCGGCCAGAAATTTACGGTGGCAGGTTGTGAGCGGTCATCTGTTTCATCTGCATGATCAGTATCTGCGTGCAGCACACCAAATGCCGGATAGGTGGTAGATAAAAATTCTCCATTCACCTCAGAGGGGTCCCCGATATCATCAAACGCACGACGATCGCCATCACCATCATAGGTATACCAGAAACCGCGCAGGGTATCCCCTGCTTGATTCCCATAGTAATGGCACCAGTCATCGTGCTGTCCCCCCATCTGTTCATGACCGATATCTCCCGAAGGGATAAATGATCGCCAAAAGCCAAAATACACACCCGAGAGATTTTGGTTGGGGTATTCAGCCGTGCCCTGGCCATCGATATCCCCGGTATTGGTAAACGTATATTCCATGATCACATATTGATCGTGAAAGCGATTGGCAAACGCATAACTATTCACTTCCACCTCGACCCCGACATCGGTGGCCCATTTCATGGCAATCTGTTCATCCGAATCCAGGGAAGTGAGACGATAACTGCTCTGCCGGTTATCGAGAATGCGCTGTTCTCGTTGATCATTGACATCCACCAGGGGCAATCGTTGCCGCACATATTTTCGGCTTTGAACCGGCTCCAAATAGTCAGCGGCCTCTTGATTGAGATAACCTCCCTCAGACACATAGTATGACCGGAATTGTCCGAATTTATCTGTCCAATCTCTGACGCCGATCCATAGTCCTGTTTCTTCCATGTTTTTGCGGGTGTGCAGGAAAAAATCACCGCCGGGGTAGGTCATTTGATTTTGCAAGGGAGCATAATCAGGCAATGTGCCGACCTCAAATAGAGTTGTCCAGAGACGGCCGATCTGATGGCTTTTGATTTGTGCGAATAGCTGGCTACTCGAGAATAAAACAAGCATTGCCAGTAAAACTCGACGCATAAGACCTCCGCAGGTAGTTAAAGAGATAAGCGAAATCCCATAATGACTCTTTTGACACGAGCCCAATAAACGTCATCACTTTCTGTGCGCAAAATTTTCGGATTGCTCAGCTCGTCGGTGCCCACCTCATCGAGCCGGCCCGATTCCCACAGGTCATCATAATAATCTTCTTTGCTGATCCCACCCGGTGGATTGCGAAATTTGGTGTGCAACACATTGCTGATATCTGTGTAAAATTCCAGGGTAGAACTTTTGATACGAAAGAGTTTTGAAAATCTCATATTAGCCCAATATCTGTCCAATTCCTGAAACCAGACATCAGGATGAGTGTCGCGGAAACTGCTGCGGGGATGGCGTCTCTTGGGACCACCCTGATAATGCACTTGTAAACTGAGATTGGCATCACCAAAGATCGCATGATCAAAAAGTTTCGGTCCCCATTCAGGCGGGCCTGTAAACGTGATGACCCCTTTTGCCCAGGGTTCGAGAACGCTGATATCCGAGCGGGGTACGCCCCATAACACCCCATTGCGACCGATATTGGGATCATCTGTGACAATCGGAATATCGCTGAGGTTAGGTATTTCCAGATTGGCTTCGCTTTTCTTGATATAGTTGTAATTGATCCATCCGGTTATAAAACGACCCACGGATTTGCGGATTTCGATTTCCAGTCCGCGTATCTCTTTATAATCGTTTTGATCGTACCATTCCATGACCAGACTCTGGTCCGAGTGGGCATAGACCATGCCGCTTTCAAAGTCGGTATTGTCCTTATAAAATGCACCGACATGTAACTGAAAAAAATCACTGAGATTGAAATCCGCTCCGATCTCATAGGCAATGGTTTTGGGGAAATCGATATCCGGGTTGCCCATAAAGGTGATTCTCGGCATGGACCAGTCATTGAGGACATGATAGAGCACCAGGCTGCTGGGTGTCGACACAAAATGACCGTAATTGAAATAGATCTTGCTGCGATCGGAAAGCGGGTGCGAGATACCGACACGGGGGCTGAAATACGTCTTGGGATCCGCCCGGTATGTCGGATAAGTGCCATTGGAAAAGGCTTCCTGAATATCGCGGTTGGTGTCATATTCCAGGGCCCGGTGCGGATTCGGTCGTGTGGTATTGACATTGAAATAGTCGAAACGCAGCCCGACATTGGCGATCATGCCTTGGAATTCGATCTTGTCCTGCAGATAAACCCCGGCTTCCACTGGAAACACTTTGTAATCCCGGGTGAATTTTT
Source organism: Candidatus Zhuqueibacterota bacterium (assembly GCA_014728115.1). Lineage (GTDB taxonomy): Bacteria > Zhuqueibacterota > Zhuqueibacteria > Residuimicrobiales > Oceaniaggregativiventaceae > Oceaniaggregativivens. The sequence continues at coordinate 16,631 of WJME01000309.1, forward strand.
GGTTGGGATCATCATTGTGCCAGTGCAGGCGGTCTTCACGCAGGATGTTATACGAATATTCCAGTCCGGCTTTTAGTTCATTCGAAGAATTGATCTGGTCTGTATAGGAAGCGGTCAGTTTTGTCCGGCGGTTATAGGAATTGTCCCAGGTATAGGCTCCCCCATACATTTGGTATCCCGAGGCTTCATCGGGAACACCGAATTCCTTGGGAATCCATCCCGATTGTGGATCGAGATAAAGCCGGCCGTGAAACATGCGGCCCTTTTCTTCCGGGGCCATAGGAGGACGGCCCATGTGCCATTTGACAAAAAAGTGGTTCAGATTCACCTCATAGTATCGCGTTGGCGACAGGGTATGGGTCAACTTGCCACCGATAATAGTGGCATAGCGGTCGATGACCGGTTTGTAAAACGGATAATAATTTGAAAATCCGTCCCCATTATACGAAATGCGATCTTCCTCTGACCATTCGCTTTTCGAACTTCCTTCGGTAACGGTACGGACTTCAGAATATTGCGCATTCATGATCAATTTCATATTGGGCGAGAGCGTATTGACCATTTTCAGATTGCCGCTGCGTTCATCATAGTGATCGCGGGACATGGGATAGTCAAAAGGATGAAACTCGTATTTTGTTCCCAGTAAAAAGGTAGACGTCCAGGGCACGAGAGGGGTTTTGCCCGAGAGAGTGAGATCGATATTATGCCCGGTGAGATTGCCATATTCCACGGGTCTGTGGCGCCACTTCCAGAGTTCATACGCCTCATCCGGCGTCAGATCGTTATCCGGGTTGTTATCATTGAGCAGATTTTCGGAAAACCTGTTCCAACCTTCCCAGGTATATTTGGTCTCGTGCAATCCGTTGGGAATGTACAGGGTATCCCCTGTAAAGGCATTCGGACCGTCCATGAGTCGCCATTCCCAACGATAATTGGGATCATACTTGTTGCGGCCATAATGAGATTTCTGTGCCGGTGAAAATTGATAATCTGCCGTAAAGTGAATATGTTCTGACGGCGTTTTGCTGACCACATTGATCACTCCGGAGCGGGATTGGCCATATTCGGCGTTAAAGCCGTTACGCATGATCTTGATCTCTTCGACCATCCCGGGTTGAATGGACATGACGGGCCGGTTGAATTTTTTGTCGGTGATCTCCATGCCATCCATGAGATAGCCCAGTTCGTGCGCTTCGCCTTCACGGATTTTTATAGTCCCTTCGATCACATTGCCACTGACCCCGGACTGCATACCGATGACATCTTCGATACGATTGGCAAAGGGGGTGGCCTGATACTGCTCTTCTGTAACATAGGATTCTGTGGCGGAAACATCAAGCTGGATGACATCTCTTTTGGATTCCACGACGATTTCCTGGCCCTGGATCACCGTCTGATTCAGTTCAAAATCGACCTGAATCGTACGGTCGACGCTGACCTGGACTCGCTGCATGGTCATGGGCGAATAGCCCATCATCTGAGCGGTAAGGGAATATCGCCCCGGTGGCACTCGAAGAATAATATATTCTCCGTTAATGTCTGTGGCAGCCCCGAGGTTGCCTGTAAATTCATACTCTTCGCCCTCATTCCACGTATGAGAAACAATCACATTCACGCCGGGCAAAGGATCGCCATTGGCAGCATCCCGCACCACGCCTCTGATTTTTCCTGTTACACCGGCAAAAACGAATGTAGAAAGGATGAAAACGAGCAAAAGGGGCAGTAAAGCATGTCGAAATTTCATCATATTGAACTCCAACCTGCAAAATAGGTGATGGGTTTTGTACATCCATTCCTGTTTGTGGTCAAGCACAGAGATGTTTGAAAAAAGGGTATGGTTACAGGTATAAACTATACAATCGTTTGCATGTTGTCAAGCAAAATTTTATTTCCATTCATTTTTCCATAAAACTTGAAAAAGACAGATTATAACGAATGATTTTTGAATACAAATTGGTTTATTATTAAAAGAACAGGGACTGATGTTGGGGTCCCTTAAGCACAAAAGTATAGCACTTTTTAACAATATATCAATTTAACCTTTGACACACATATTGTCATGGAATCAACCAGTCAAACCACAGAATTAAAACAGATCCTCGCCAAATTGCTCATCCCCCTGGCAGGAATAACGCTGTTTTTACTCCTTTTCAATATCATTAAAAGCATCGCTTCCCTGGTTCTGTTGCTCTTTTTAGGCATTTTACTCGCACTCTTGTTCAATGGAGTCTCGAATTTTCTATCGCAAAAATCTCGTCTCCCTTTTGGACTCGCCATGATCATCTTTATTCTGATTATATTGGGGATGCTCGCAGGGATCGGATGGTATGCAGGACCTAACCTCATCGAACAATACAAAATATTGCGCGAACAGATTCCCTCTGCAATAAATAATCTGAAAGATCTTTTTGCAAATCGGGGCTGGTCAGAGTATTTATTGCCCGACCAGGTAAAACTGGATCAAATCTTTTCCAATGGTTCCTCTTTTGTTACGGGTATTGCCGGAATCTTTTCCACTGCGGCAGGTTTTCTCGCCAGTCTCTTTTTCATCCTTTTTGTCGCTGTTTACCTGGCAATTGACCCGGATATCTATTTAAATAATTTAATAAAGATCCTTGCAAAAAAACGACGTCAGCGAGCCAAAGAAATATTTTCAATGCTGGGAAATGGCTTGCGCTGGTGGCTTATCGGGAGAATCGCCTCCATGGCGGTGGTGGGTATTTTGACCACGGTTCTCTTGTTTATCGCAGGCATCCACATGGCTGTCTTTCTTGGTCTCATCGCTGCTATGTTTTCTTTTGTTCCCTATATTGGGCCGACCGTATCCGCGATTCCAGCGATCATCGTTGCATTGAGTGATGAACCGGCTAAAGTATTATATGTCATTGTGATCTATAGTCTGGTACAATTCATCGAGAGTTATTTTATCACCCCGCTCATACAGGAACGGGCCGTTTCCATGCCTCCGGCTCTGTTGATCACCGTACAGGTTCTCATGGGACTCTTGTTTGGCTTGCTGGGCGTATTATTGGCCACGCCATTAACTGTGGTCTTGATTATCCTTGTCCAGACTCTGTACGTGCACGATTATCACGGCGACGAAATCAAGGTGCTGGGCAGCCATACAAAGTAAATCTAATAATAGAAATTTCGGTGGGACAAAGGCAGACACTCTTCCCGATACAGGATCGGGAAGAGTGGGCAAGGATTCAAACCGCAGAGATATTGTTCCATTCGATCTTTAATTTCCTGCAAGCATAATCCATTTCACGACTATAGTCTCCCAACACCATATTCCAGTGAAATCCTCGCATATCCTGTAACAATTTCCGCCAATTGCCATCGATCTCGATATCATACTGTGACCGACAAATATCATAGAACGGGCTTTCCACAATTTTGCCGGTAAATCCTACCCAGGTTTTTTGTCCGGCATCCGGACAAACCATGGTCACCTGAGTGCCTTTGGGCAGGTTCACTTTGGGCGTAGCCCCATAATCCGATTCGAAATGAGTCATTATTCTTGCCGGGGCATAATTTTCAGCATCCATACGACGAGGAGCCGTACAATGAGCACAGGTCACACAACCATGGTGCGGATAGGTGGGATCATTGAGAAATACCGGTTTTCCGGCGATATGGTAAAGCAAGAGTCCGGACGGAATGACATTAAAATCCGATTCACAAAACGCCATATAGCCTTCATCATTGAGCAGACTCAGAGTCAGACAAGCCGTGGTTTCGGCCATGGGCATAATGGTTCCCATGCAATGATTGATAGTAAAGGCATCCGCATCGTTTTCGGTCATCAGCTGTTTAAAGAGATGATAAAGAAGAAAGGCATTTTCTACAAACGGTCGTTCTGTTTCAAGCTCTGTATCCAAAATATCCAAATATCGTGTCGCTTCTTGTTTACATTGCGAAACCAGTTTCTTGTCATTGCGAGCGGCCTGTATTCGCCTTGCCATAATCTCATACGGGACATTGATCATTTCGAGTGCGAATTTTTCCTTTCCTACCAAAGGAGCCTGTGGACAACACCAGCCACTGGCGCCTCCCAGGGTAATGATTTTTTTGCCGACAAAGTTTTCCTTTCCATGGATGGCACGCAATTTCCACATCAATTCCCGGGTATCATCCACGACCACATCGTGTACATCCATGCCCGCAGGATCACGGTATTCATCGACCTGAAAAGCATCCCCTCCTTTGCGCAAAAAACGACAATGGGCAATCTCATACCAAAGATAAACCGGACCCGATCGATGCCGGACAAACATGAGATTATTGGAACTCCCTGCATAGCACGCTTCCAGTGCATCTCCCCCACCAGAAGCTGCATAGACAAGCATCACATCATGATCCGATTTGGAAGCAACAGCCGTGGCCTGTTCCTTGTTTTGCACTTTAACCACAGGGTACATCTGCAATGGAAAATCGGCCCTTTTCTTTACATCCGAAAGCTCTTTGCCAATCCGGTTCATCTCTTCAGCAACGTCATCCTGGGAATGCAGCCCTCCCCAGGGACGCCAGGAGGTCTGTGCGCGTGGTTTGTGCGTATTGTAAAGCAAAACCGGCTGAACTCGTAACGGTTTTCCCCATCTTTTAAAGGGAATTTGGGGATCCCACTGTTCTCCCTGAAAAGACTGGGCTTCTGCATCCGAGGCAACCAGGCCGGCACCTGCCACACCGGCTGCAGTCAATCCGATAAACTGACGGCGATTCATCTCATGGCAACACATTCGCACCTCCCCGTTTGATTTAATGTTTTGGCATTTTCTACCCCTGATTCCATTCGCTCATTCTTGAGCAAAATCGATTTTGCACATTCAGAAAATGCGAGGAAAAAGTACCCACCTGAAAATAGGTATTTTCAATGTTTTATGAAATGATAAAAAAGATGCAGGGGATAAAAAATCTTTATGGAATCAGGCGTACGCACTGCCAGCCCGAATGAAAAGACCTTGAACTCGAACGTCCGAAACGAGGGGCCCGAAAAAAAATATTTACTCCTTTTAAAGGCAGGGACTCGCTTTTACAGTCCAAATACTCGATATGTGAAAATGTCTCTGGATACGCTTTTGCTTTCTGATAAAAATGTTCGGATATAGAATCAGCATACGAAACAACCTCATCGATATCATAAAGAGCAACGGTCACGACAGTTTGGGTACGCTGTTCGAGTCGTCGAAATGCCTGCTCTGTGAATTGCAAACTCTTTTCATATAGGGAACGGTTGTCGTTTGCTAGCGTCGTTGATAACAATTCAGCACCCAAATGTGACAAATGTAAATTTTCCGGCGAGGCAATCAAAAAGCGGGTCAAAGGAGCGAGAGCAGACACCACAACCGGATTACCGCCACGGCAGGTCGAAAGGACCAAAAGATCTATAGGCTTTATTTCATTTGGAAAAAAGTTACTCAAAGCAGATGCAAACTCTAGATGTGAGAAATGGATATCAGAAAAGGAAGCGTGATATCCTCTCTCCGGCAATAAAGGGAGTTCATGCCCATAGTAAAGCATTATTGTTTTGATAGAATCAGGGGGGGGTGTTTCAGAATAACGAATCGAGGCATTTTGATAGTGTTTTGCTTCTGTTTCAAATGTTGCCACGCTGTGTTCACGTGCATAATCTCCTTTTTCAACAAGCCGGCCATTTTTATAGTGATAAAACACACTTTTATCTTTGGTAAAAAAGAACAAAAATCTCTTTTTGGGTCTTTGGTGATAAATAAAGACCTCTGACTGTTCAAGGTGGGTTGCAACGTCAATGGCCTGACGCACGAGGTCTTTGTCTGCGTATTTTGCCTTACCCTCCTGGTCATGATAAAGATAACTTGCATCACCGTGTATCACGAATATCAAAGAATACTTTATTACACCTGTCTTGCTGTCATTGCCGGCATGAGGTTTGATGACCGCTTTTTGACATCCAACAAAGAGAACGAAGAGAAAAAGCCAGGCCAATCCACTGAATCGTATTTTTTCTTTTATCGTCATTTTCTCTGTTATAAAAATCCTGCTCACGTCTTCAAGTCGAATTTGATTGTAGAGGTTCTGTAAATTTGCCCGGCCTTTTGATCGCATAGGCTCTAAATCAGCAACAAAATAATAATGATGAGCAATACCGTCGTAAGACTTAGGGTCACATATCGATCCGCTTGTTCCATATCCTGCTGAACGTAGGTGGCAAAATCGACTAGATTTCCATCGGTAACCCGATTAAATCCATTTCTTCCATTCAATTCATCGATCTTTTGCTGGAATTGTTTTTTGAGTTTATTTACAGCTGGCAAATCTTGCGCGGGTATATCGGACCGGTTTTGAATAGTATTCAAAACCATGACCAGTTTATGCATAGAATCATTGAGAATTTGTCGCTGTTGGTCCGGGCTTTCAGCCATTTTTACTTTTTCCACGGTAGTATTGAAATATTTCTTCAAGTGGGTCTGTAGTCTGGATGTTCCGTCCTGCGCCAATCCCGAGCTGATAATGGCGACAATGAAAAATGGAATGATCATCTTCTTTTTTATCATTTTCCTATCCTTTCAAGTGATTCTAAATACAGTTTGTTTCATCATCATAGAGACAACTATTATGCCAACCCAGGGCAAAGTTGCCTTTAATTATATATTTACAAACACTTGAAACATATTCCTGCAAGTATGATCAGTAATCTGGTATCATTCTTTTGTGCATGATCGGTACAATCGGTGACCCAGTTGTGCAGTCTTGTGGTATCACTGGCAAGGAATCCTGGAATCGGGGGAATAGCAGGAATAGATATTTAGGGTGAAACGATCGCAAAGTTGATGATCTGATCAGGCCCCCCGGCCTTTCTCAATTCATCAAAAAGATAACCACCATGACAATGGCATTGGTAAGACCCAAAAGTGGAAACAAGCCAGCGCTTTCCATATCTTGCTGCACATAGTTGGCAAATGCAACGAGATCTTTATCAGGAACCCGTTCATAACCATTTCGACCCTGCAGCTCGTCCTTTTTTTCGACAAAACGTTGCCGCAGTTTTTGTACTGTCAAGAGTTCGGACTGTGGAAAATCGGGCCAAGTTTGCAAGGTACCCAGAACCGAAATCAATTTATCCAAAGACCGATCGAGAATCTGACGTTGTTGTGCGGGTGTCTCTGCCTCATTGACTTGCTCAAGGGCGGAATGGTAATACTGCTTGATAAGGCTTTGAACTTTTGCGGATCCCTCTTTTGCCCCCCCTAAAGAGGCCATGATGCAAAGCATTAAAACTGCTGTTGATAATCTGGACATACTGTGTTCCTTTCAGGTTAAAAGATGGTGATCAAGGATGCCTGCTTTTGGAACAACAACAATTATGCCATCACTGGACATCAGACCTTAGATCATAAATAACAAAATGTTATATGTGCCAGAGGGGAGAAAAGACTGATTACAAAAATTGTGCGATTTTACAGAAAAGAAAGTGATAAACCACAGGATTGAATTAGAAAGAAAGACCCAGACTCAGAGATAATTTCAGACCGCTCCAATCAACAGAGAGTGATTGAGCGAGTGAATACTCTAAAAACATGAGCGATTGACCCTTTTGTCGTTTTAGAGTATTCTTTGAAGCCATTTGATAAGCACATTCAATGTCCAAAAAAAAGATCCGATAGGGTAAACAAAGAGTCAATCCCGGTTCAATCGCCCACTGATGGGCTTTGAAGGAGAGGCTGGATTCCTGTTTTTCCAAAATGGTTAATTCTTCCCTATGACCGAGGGTTGTCGAGAGAAACAATGGCTTGAACGTCCCATACAGGTTGATTCTGCTTTTTAATATTGGCCATCGTAATGCCAGCCCCATCACCTGCGAAGAAATGACATGATCGATTAAAAATGAACCTGTCGGATCATGAATGGCAGATCGCCCCCCTGTAGAGATATGGGAATAATAAACGCCGGTTTTTAAAGGCCCTATAGAAGCAAAGTCCAGCTGAACGGCAAAAGCAGGATGCTGCTCAAAGTGATCCGTTGTTTCCAGGAATAAACCCTGACCCTGAAAAGATCTGGTCAAAGAAGCATGCCAATCTTTGAGATCTGCCAAATGATGATAATGGTGAACAAGGCTTCCCTTGACATTCAAATCTGCGCTAAAGACAGACGAATGAGCAGAAAGGCATATCCCGCATATCAACAATATCTTATTCACCATGTCGTTTCCTATTCAAGATTTAAGGGAAGATAAAGACCATCACTGGAAAACAGGGTGGAATTGATCAAAACGAATCGAGTCTCTGGGTTGGGTGACACTCTAATTTCTTTTGTCAACCGCCCGTTATCCAGATCGTATATCTGAAATCGCCAGTCTGTGTTCAACACTCCCACATGGTTAGATTCTTCATCAACAGTCAAATCCAGAATCGTACCTGATGTCTCGATTGAAAACCGGGTATCGCGACCCGGTAGATCGTCAAAGACTTTGATTTGGTCGTGTTCCAGGCTGACAAGGGTTTCATCTTGGATAAAATCCAACGCATTCAAAGAGATCGACTGCCATCTCTCGTCGAAAAATTGGTTAAAAACCTCCCACATTTGAATTTTATCGGACAGAGTGACGGCAAATCTGCCATTTCTCGATATAAGAAGGATATGTTCAAATTGCCCTGCAAGGAATGAAAAATGGGACTTTGTTTCAAGATCAATTACATTGATCCCTTTTTGAGCCGAATGGCCATTCCAAAACGAATAGTAAATATGAAATAGCAATCCCTTATCTGAAATGAAAAATGGAGCTTTATCAATATTGATCCCGGGCGGCAAAGAACCTGAAAACACTTTGATTTTAATGTCTTCCTGGGGCAAAAAAGAAAGAGGATCTATTCTTATAATTGATTTTGCAGCGATATTCTCCGGAACAAGGCAGGCATATTTGCCATTTTTACTTATCATACCGTATCTATGAACAGAATTGAGAATGGCATAACTCATGCCAAGTCGCAGGAATTTCCCCCCATTCTCGTCGTAATGACTGAGGAAATAGGATTGATATTCAGGGACATATTCTATTTGCGTAAAGGGTGGGCAGGCATTACCGATCTCGACACGATACGGTTCAGCGCTGATGGTGTGTCCATTGATTCCGGAACTCGTTTCCAGACGATAATTCGTGCTCCCAAATTGAATCGCTGTATCCAGATAACTTGTTTGAAATTCATAGAATTGTATCGCACGCACATCGTTCACATACAGAGTATAGTGTTGCAAGTTGCTGTCAGCAACACAGGGTGACCACACAATTCTGATTCCATTTTCAAACGGTTCAGCCTGAAGAATCTTTGGGACCGGGTAATCGACGTTGACCTCTTTTCCAATAGATTCATACCCATTCGCAACAAGATCGACACGATATTTTACAGATCCTCCCACATAATCCCTGTCGATCCATTTGTTTTTTGTCCAGTCATTGATATAGTAAGTAGCAAAACCCGGCAGGGGTGGATACCATCGCTTAATTTCATATCGAATAAACCCGGGCACTTTAACCGCTGGCCAGGAGAGCTCCCCTCGTCCATTGACAATCTTGAATTTCGCTCGTTCTATTTTAGGCTGTGTGTGATTGGAAATATTAACCGTAAAAGAAACAGAATAGCTCGCTTTGAACTGTTTGTGAAAAAAGGAAGCAACATCGGGATAGGGTTGAGGTACTGCGAATACCGTAAACTGCATGGTGTGAAATCCATCGGGAAAAGGTGTCGAATCGAACGTATAGTGCTGACCATCATAAACCGTATCGATGGCAACGCTATCCAGTTCGACCCGTAAAAATCCAAATATCCCCTGCCCAATGGTTTGTTCATAGGTAAATACAACCGAATCGACTATGGTCAAAGAATCGACTGGATCCATTAAATTCACTTTTATCGTAGGTTGTATCGTGTCTGGTTGTACCGGGTTGATTCCCGTTGGAGAATAGTCTTTACAAAAGACAAAAACTGTCATCACACACCCTAACCGAATCCATCGTCTCATGTCATTTGATTCCTAAAAATGCCAGGTAAAACCGAAACCACAAGGGTTAACAGTCGGAGTGAATTGTAATCCAAATTCTGGATCAGATAAAAACGGCTCTGCGGGTTCAAAAAAAGCGACATTGATGAGACTGTAAATCCATACTCCTGCAGCCATCCCTAAAAAAAGATTTTGCATTCGTTTTACTTCCTTGATTTGCGCATCGAGGTGTATATTTTGTTCTCTTTTGATGGAAAATCTCTTTTCAAGGAGCTCATCTTCGTAATTGAACCAAAAATCCTCTGGCTCTTGATTCAATTGCGAAATCCACATTCGCGTCCCGAGCAGGGCGGTCAGTAGCGTCATTTCAGTCAAGAACAGAGTGGTTGCTTTCTCTGGCTGTTCCATATATCGATGGCCCAGACCGGGAAACAACAATGCATAGGCAACCGCTTTTTTCTTTGTCTTTGGCTGTAATTTTGGCACAATAAGGGTATCAGCAAGGCTGGGGATATCGATCTTGAAGGTCATGTTTTCATGACCGGGAAAATCGCGGATCTCCATCGAGTGCATCCCGGTCATGACTCCATGATGGGTCAATCCGCAAGAAACATTTAAGGTATCGTCCAACACCATGGTGGCCCCAGGCAAAGGAAGAATCGTAATCCAGGCTTTCCCGATGACTGCCTTTAGACGAGCAGGAAAATGTCCAGGACCAACAAATTGCCAAAAAGGATCTGTTCCTGCTTTATAAACGGTTAAAAGATGGACTTTATCTGAGGGTTTTGCCAGGTAGAGAGGTGTACGTCCTTTGTACACCTGATCCCAAAAAACGGCTGCCCCGGGGATATCACTCTCTACGGCAAGTGAATCAGCCATACGAGAGCTGTCAGATAGGGTACACTGGATCATTTTTCGTTCCAGGTCAGCGATGAGAATCTCGCGCAAAAAGTCATCATTCTCAGAGGCATCGGTTCGAGTGTCCTCTTGATAACGTTCCTTTAAAAAATACGCGATTCCCAGCTTTTCTATACCCCGGGAAACAGCAAGGGTATCGAGATCCGCCAAGAGATCCTTAAATTTTAAAGCCGCAACCGGACCGGCATTTTCAGGCGTGAAATAGTCCCGAACTCTCTTTACCAAAAGTTCATGAAAAGAAGGATCATTTCGTGTTTGTAAATAGCGTACACTGGCGAAAATTTGCATATAGAGTTGTTTCTGTTGATTATATTCATAGTGTTCCGGAAAAGAAAGGGATTTTCTGGTCATATGCTGGTCATATTGTATAAGTGAATCTCTGACAGTTGACAATTCTCCTGCAACCATTAAGGAATCAAGGCGATCCAGGGTTGCTGGATTGAGTAAGGGGCTGGAATCCACGGAGAGGGATAGCAGGAATGGCAAGAGTAGTATCAGAGATCTGAGCATGAGGAGTCCTCATGATTATGAGTTTTTCTAGTGCCAACAGGTATATCAAAAGTCTTTACACATACAAAAGAATGAATCCCCAATCAAATATAAATATTTTTTTTTGCAATGCAATATAATTTTAAAAATTCTCGTTGCATTTTTTGCCTAGAGTCATTGGAACCTCTGCAAAAAAGCGAGTTGTATCATATCTGGCGGTTCATTGGTGTTCATTCGAGTTTATTCGCGGTTGGGGAGGATCTTCCGGATAAAAAAAAGCGGGTTGA
>WJME01000310.1 GCA_014728115.1 Candidatus Zhuqueibacterota bacterium
TCGATATGGATATTTTTGCTTTTCAGTTCAATAATGGCATTGGATTTCCGGGCAAAATAGGTGACCAGATGCGAACTCTGGTGAGTAATATGATCAAAAGTGAGGCTGTCGGTCAGTTCTCCGGTTCCGATACGGAAAAACCGCGGACTGGCGAGTTTCTGCTCCAGTTCTTTAAAAAGATCATCGAGGTTACAATAAAAGGTCAAAAGCGGAGAATTGAGATAGCCTTGCAATATACAATAGGAACATCCCAAATCACAACCCGCAGCGACGTCGAGATTATAATAGAGACAACAGATATGTTTTTGAGTACCGGGACATAGCCTCAGAAACGGTCCGCGCTGGCGTGCCAATAAAGCATGCCCTTGCCAGTCCCGGGCTTGAACACTGTTTTGCGCTTGCCGCCAAAGCGCTTCTGCGTCATCGATATATTCTGTACTAACCTGTAACCGGTCGATGATGCTTTGGGTAAAAGAAAAGGACTTTACACTCTTTTCAACCCATAATTTATGAATAAAGGGACGGGTCATAATGATTCAAGAAGGTTATGAATGAATCCGCTCTGCAAGAGCTCGTCGAATTTATTTAATGCATTTTTATACTCGTTTATTTCCCGCACCGTCCATAAAATCTGCAATTGCCCGCTCTCGAAATAGGAATCGGTTCTCATGCTGACATTCTCGGGCAAGGAGGCATTTTTGATCAGTTCATCAAAATGTGTTTGATGCTCATGGAAACGCGGGTAACGTTTTTGCAACAGCACTTTTTTCATGTGGCCCGCTTTTTGTGAGGGAGTCAATTTCTCCGGCTGTAAAATAGCCTCCAGTTCACTCTGCCGGGCGAGCTCGTCAACAGAACATTGACTCTTGCGCGCTACATCCAGGAGCAATTGCCAGAAATCGCGCTGTTGATTTTTGTTCAATCGCATTATGTTAATCCAACGCAAAAACTGCTGCCGGGTTTCAGGGGATTCGTTCACCATGACTCCTGCAACCTCTAGAGATACCTGGTCGGTACGTAATGCCTGTTGCCAGTCAGGATCAAGAGAGCTCAGAGGCGCGTACAATTCATAGACTTGCGGATTGGCCCCAAAGCCGAGCAAGGGAAAAAACTCTCGGATAACCGTTGCTCGATGGAGATGAAAATGGTGTTCCGCTTTTTGGATGAGCCCGGCAATTTCCATCGCATGGTAAGAGCGCAGAGCATGATTATACTCGATTCCGGTTTTAAAAATTTGCACGTCATCTTTATGATCCGTGACAAAAGCAGAAAAGTGGCCGATGCCGAGTTCGGACAGCGCCTTTAGGCGTTTGAACCCATCGACGATTCGAAATTGATTATTGTCTTTTTTTTGCAGGAATAAAGGTTGAATTAGTCCTATTTTTCTGATAGATTGCAAGAGGTGCGGTTCCAGCGGATCGGGATAGAGACGAAACGTCTCATCCTGCAAATCGATTGCTTGTATTTGACATTCTATGAGCTCTTTTTTCATTAAAAATTACCATATTTTTCTTGACAATGTCGTTGAAATTTTCTAATTTAAAAAAGTCATTCAAATAAATTTGGAGGAAATTATGGCATATGACAGCAAAGGCACCTTAAACAAAGTCATGCTCATCGGGCGCCTGGGCGCCGATCCGGAATTAAAATATACCCCATCCAACACCGCTGTGCTCAACATGAGCATCGCCACCAATACCAGTTATAAAGCCCAGGATGGCAGCCAGGTCGAAAACACGGAATGGCATCGTATCGTTGCCTGGCGCAAGCTTGCCGAGATTATCAATCAATACGCAAAAAAGGGATCCCAGGTCTATGTCGAAGGCAGAATAACCACGCGTTCCTGGGAAGACAAAGATGGCACCAAGCGCTACACGACCGAGGTGGTCGCCGACAGCATTCAACTGCTGGGTGGCAGAGGTGAACGCGACACCTCCTCTCCTCCACCTGCCGAAGAACCGCCCGAAGCTGAATTCAATCAAAACCAGGCAGCGGAAGACGTGGACGACCTTCCATTTTAAAAAGAAACGGTTTAACAAACAACTTTTTTTTCTAAACAATAATTCTTACTTTAGCCAGGATGAAATCTCATCCTGGCATTTTTTTTGAGAATTGAATAATATGGATGTTCACGACCTCATAACACAGGCACGGCAAGCACAAAATCATGCCGTCTCTCCTTATTCCAACTTTCAGGTGGGTGCGGCATTGCTGGATGCCGACGGCAACATCCACCTCGGATGCAATATCGAGAACAGTTCATATGGTCTGTCCATGTGCGCAGAAAGAGTGGCCTTGTTCAAGGCCATCTCGGAAGGACATACAGAATTCAAAGCCATTGCCATCGCAGGGCCAGGTACCCTGCCCTGCCCTCCCTGCGGGGCCTGCAGGCAAGTGATGTGGGATCTGGCAGGCGATATACGGGTCATCATCGTCAGCGGCTCCGAGTATGAAGAAACTAAATTATCGAACCTTTTACCTAATGCCTTTGGCAGCAACTTTCTGAACCAAAAATGACTTGTTTTGTGATTGGTATTGCCGGTGCTTCCGGTTCCGGCAAAAGTACTTTTGCACATCGTCTTTTAAGCTTACTCCCTCAAAAGGAGGGGGCCCTGCTGGCTCAAGACTATTATTACCGCTCTATGGATCATCTGTCTCTGCATGAACGTGCTACATCCAATTTTGACCATCCCGACGCGATTGATTTCGACTTTATGGCCAGACAACTCTTGGACGTGAAAAAAGACAAAAGCATCCTGCATCCAAATTATGATTTTAAAACGCATACCCGGCATACGGAAACCACCAAACTGGACTCACCGCGCGTTTTGATTGTGGATGGGATTCTCATCTTTCATGATAAACGGATCCGAGATCTCCTGGATTACAAAATTTTCATAGATACCCCCCTGGACCTCTGCTTTATACGCAGATTACAACGGGACATCAAGGAACGGGGTCGCTCGATTGACTCGGTCATCGATCAATATCTATCCACCGTACGTCCCATGTATATAGAGTTTGTAGAACCCGGAAAAAAATATGCCGATATGATTTTGAATGGAGAAACCAATCCTTTCAAACAAAATATATATCCATTAAAAGATCATTTATATCACATATTTGGAAAACCCATCATCCCTGAATAAGGAATCAAGGAGCCATGCTAAGCATCGTCCCCAAAGGCATAGGGTGGATCGAGGTCATTTGTGGAAGCATGTTCAGCGGTAAAACCGAAGAACTCATACGACGCATTCGCCGTGCCCAAATTGCCAAAATGCGAGTGAAAATTTTCAAGCCTGTCATCGATAATCGCTATTCCATCGATCACATCGTGTCTCATGATGATCAGCGGGTGCCCTCGGTGGCTGTCAAAAACGCAAAGGAAATCATGGATCAATCCAATGATGCCGATGTCATTGGTATCGATGAAGCCCAGTTTTTTGATCTGAACCTCGTTAGTGTGAGCCAAAAACTGGCCGATCAAGGCAAACGCGTCATTATTGCCGGACTCGATCAGGATTATATGGGACAACCTTTTGAACCCATTCCACAGCTCCTGGCTGTGGCCGAGTATATTACCAAGACGTTGGCGATTTGTATGAAATGCGGTAACCCGGCTAACCGGACGCAACGGTTATCACATGATACCAACCGGGTGATTGTCGGTACCCATGATATCTATGAGGCCAGGTGCAGGGTCTGCCATACGATTCCGCAAGAAGAACATTGATCAACCTGATGAAATCTCGAGCAAGACCGGCAAACGAACAGGCCACATGGCAGGATCTTATGATGCATTCAATTCAATAGGCTTGTCATACCCTGTTTTAAGTTCCTGTAAAATTAACCTTCAACTTCAAAACCCATAAAATCCCGAGGGACCGCTATGCGTTTTATCGGAATTATCGGCATCCTGGCTTTGCTGGCCATTGGAGTTATCTTTTCCACGAATCGCAAAGCCATTAAAGTAAGAACCGTTGTGTGGGGGCTATCCTTACAACTCTTGTTTGCGGCAATTATCCTGGGCAAACTATGGTTGTCCTGGCTCGGAATGTATCTTTTATTCAGCCTCATTTTGTTCTATATCTTTCAGACACAGATCATTACAATCCCACAAACCACTCTTAAAATCGGAAGAGCGATGCTCTACCTGCTGGCAGGAGCGGTTATCACTCTCATCGGATATTTGACGAGTACGGTGGGAATCGCTGTGGCCCTATTTTTCATCATCCTGATCATTGCGGTCGTTCTCAATCTGTTGAAAAAATCTTTTTACAACGGCTATTTCTTTGCCATATTGATGCAATTCGGACTCGGCATCCTGTTTGAAAATCGCATCGCAGGCCGGGACATTTTCCGCGTTCTGGCTGATAAAGTCGACTCTTTTTTGAAACTATCGGATCTTGGCAGTATCTTTTTATTCGGCAACCTGGCCAAGCCTGAATATTTTGACGAGTTTGGTTTTCAGTTTGCTTTTTCCGTTTTGCCGACCATCATCTTTTTCTCTGCGGTCATGTCCATTCTCTATTACCTCGGCGTGATGCAAATTCTGGTGCAGATGATGGCGCGATTTATGCGTTGGACACTCCGGACCTCAGGAGCCGAGACCCTGTCGTGTTCGGCCAATGTCTTTGTCGGTCAAACCGAAGCGCCGCTCCTGGTACGCCCCTTTCTCGAAGAGATGACCCCCTCGGAATTGCACGCCATCATGGTGGGAGGATTTGCCACCATTGCCGGCGGAGTCCTGGCCGGATATATCCGCATGGGCGTGGATGCCGGGCATCTCATCGCTGCCAGCGTCATGTCTGCACCGGCGGCTCTGGTCATGGCAAAGATATTCTATCCCGAAACCGAACAGTCCAAAACAGCCGGAGAGGTCACCATCCATACCACTCAAAAAGCCTCCAATATTCTCGATGCCACGGTAAGCGGCGTCACAGACGGACTGAAACTGGCAGTTAACGTCGGCGCCATGCTGCTGGCTTTTATCGCTCTGATCGGACTCGTCGATGCCATTCTGGGCTACTTTGACAAATTGGTAGACGGACAATGGCTGGGAGGGATTTTGGGACCCCAGGGAGAATATCACGGGATCTTTCCGGGAAGTTTAAAGACCTTTTTTGGCACTCTGTTCTCCCCCCTGGCCTTTATCATGGGTGTGCCCTGGCAAGATGCCATGAACGTCGGCAATCTGCTGGGCATTAAAGTGGCGGTCAACGAGTTCGTGGCCTATGCCGAGCTGGGCTCGCAAATTCAAAACGCCGACATGTCTCCCAAAGCGATCACCATTGCCACGTATGCCCTGTGCGGATTTGCCAATTTTTCTTCTATCGGCATTCAAATCGGCGGCATCAGCGCCCTGGCCCCATCACGACGTTCGGCACTATCCAAAGTCGCTCTGCGAGCCATGTTTGCCGGCGCCCTGGCCTCCTGGCTCACCGCCACAGTTGCAGGGATTCTCGTATACTGATGAAATGCTTTAAAAGCTCCTCTGTTTTTATTTCTCGATGACCCACAATCTCGTTCCCAGCCTTCTGGCTGGGAACGCCACCGGCCGGCTCCGCCGGCCTGGATCCGGCAGAACACCCTCTATTCACGATTTCAAGGCAAACCCTGTGAGTCTTGCAATGAATCACACCAGGCACTATCCACGCTGGCGCTCCCTGTTCTTGCCTGAATCCTTAAAAAAAAGGCAAATATTTTCTCCTGAGCTGACAATAAATTGAAAAATCAGTCATCCTGTCCTTGAAATTAATCGTTAATCATCGTATCTTTTACAGGTGCACATTTGGGGAATTCTATGCGACGGATAATACTGTGTATAATATGGTCCACTCTGAACGTTTTCGCACAACCACAAACAGTTCCTTTTTCCGATAAAGGCGCTTTTCAACCGGATGTAAAAACACTGGGTCCGAGAGATGCCCCGATCTATCATTATGTCATCGATGATTTTGATCGAGACAGCATCGACGAAATCGGGGTATTGCGCCAGCACCAGGATGTGGGTATAGGCCTTGCGGTCTATGAACAGGATGAAACCGTTTATTCCTTTGAGGGGTTGGTCAACATTGCTCACCCGGCTTCCTTTGACCAACTGAGACGCCATCACATTATTTATCCTCTTGAAAACCACCCCATTTATCGCTATGCCGTGATTTATGTCGGTAAGAAAAATATCCATATCTATCTGCTCAATGGGCGCTTTGAAAAAATGAATTCTCTTACAGCGCCAAAGGGAATTGATCGAACCAACACCGGTCAATGGAACGGGAGTGCCGGCATTGCCGGTCTCTGGGATGCCAATCAGGACGGCAAACCGGATTTGTGGATAAAAATAAACAGCGGGTCCGATGCCAGACCGCGTTGCCTTTTAGCCATCGATTCCGAAACCGATTCGTCATTATTGCGACTGGACGTTGCCCCCATGGCCAGCAAATTTGAAATCGTCAATTTCAATAATGGCGATGATGTCAAAATCGTGGCCAAGCTCACCGGCGCCGGACATGGCGAGTTTTTCGGACCTTTTAGGCGGGACGAAAGCTACCTGGCTATCTTCTCGCCAGATGGCACCCTGATCAAATCCTGGGAATATGCGGGAATCAACACA
>WJME01000311.1 GCA_014728115.1 Candidatus Zhuqueibacterota bacterium
GGGCACTATCACTCTGTACAATGGACCATTCGGTTTTGCCAAAAGCTCCTTTTTCTCTTTTTCCAGGATTTTCTGAATCAGACTATCCGATTCCAGACCGCGATTAACCGCTTCTTGTACGATGAGCAAATCCGGGACATAGTTTGTATCGATGAATCGTTTGATTTGAAGTGGAGTGAAATTGCCAAACTCCTGAAACTCCTGACTTTGAATAAAAGAATTCATGATTCTTTGGGTCAAAAGTCGTTGCTCTCCTACTTTGACGATCCATTCGTCATCGCGGCCAGCACATGCAAAAAGATAAAGAATGACCAATAAAAAAAGAAATCGTTTCATCACACCCTCAGAATTTGCAACTGTATGAAAAAATCACTATCTTGCCACAAGGTAAAAAAACTTTGTTTGATATCCAAATGCTAGATTTGATGAAGTAATTTGCAAAAAACTTTTGTTACTATGGGTAACCATCAAACCATTGAAAGGAGTTATTTTGGCAAAAGCAACTACCGGCAACAAAGTTAGCGTCCATTATACCGGACATTTGAAGGATGGCTATATTTTTGATAGTTCAGAAGGTCGTGAGCCGTTGACCTTTACATTGGGAGAAAATTCTGTCATTTCCGGTTTTGAAGAAGCGGTGATTGGGATGGAACCCGGCGAAAAAAAGACGGTCACCATTACCCCGGATAAAGGATATGGTGAAAAAAGAGATGATCTGGTTGCAGAGATGAATCGCGATCAGATCCCGGAGCATATTGAACCCAAAGAGGGCATGCAACTGGGATTAAAAACCAAAGATGGTCGTGAAATTCCGGTTCGCATAACAGAGCTGGATGAGCAAAAAGTGACCCTGGATGCCAATCATGAGTTGGCCGGACAGACCCTGATTTTCGACCTCGAATTAGTCGAGGTTCAATAAACGATATCGCATTCTGACAATGCACTGATGGATGGGAGGTCATAAATTCATTTCCCTCCCATCCATGAGAGTATAAAAGTGATTTGTGCCCTCATCATGAATCCTGTATGCGCCCTCTCTGCGAACCACTCTGTCATCTGCCTCCGGATACACGTGTCAAGGGAATTATCCGTCTAAAATAGATTGTTACCACTAGTAAAACACGATGTAATTATAGTAATTCGCAATGGAGGAACGCGTGTCAAGATCTTTTGAATATAAATTCATGCAACAACAAGGATTCATCGAGTCTGATGAGAACAGAGCTAAAACTCATTTTCGGGCGTTACAATGGCAGCCCAGAATCGTAGGGTCAGCTATTCTGGTCGGTATCATATTACAAAATCCGTGGATTTTTCTTGCTATATCGGCAATTCTGTGGATAAACACCCTTTTACCCCGTTTGAATCCCTTTGAACGACTCTATGACGCCACGCTGGGGAAAAGACGTTATGAAGGCAAACTGCCACCCGCGCCTGCTCCCCGCCGTTTCATGCAAGGAATGGCAGCCACGATCAATCTTATTGTTGCCCTGGCGCTATGGGGAAATCAGATGGCAGTGGCTTTTATTTTCCAAATTTTTCTAATAGTTGCCTTTGGCCTGTTACTTTTTGGAAAATTTTGCCTGGGTGCATATCTCTATCATTTGTTCAAGGGAAATAAAAAATTTGCACAGCAAACGAGTCCCTGGAGTCCATAAATTCCACAGCCATAGTATTCCCGCCGCTGAGCCAGACCGAAAAAAATAGAGGCCTCCTCGACTGCGTTCAATGAAAATGATAATCATCTATAATTTTCATTCGCAGCGGGGAGGCCATTATATTATCCCTTATTGACCCGTATTATAAAAATAATCTCTTTATGTGACGGTCATATATATTTTCGGTCACATTTTTTGCAATAATATTCTGATGTTTTTCCAGGGCATTGCTGAAACGTTCACGCATCTCTGCTGCGACCTTGTACCCGACATGTAATAATTGACGAAAATTTGGATTGTACAATTCACACGTCTGATCATGCCGCAAAGCCTGGGCAAAGATATTTCCGTCCCAGGATTGAACTGTATCTGTGGAAGGAAGCTCATCAGGATCGATATCAATGACTGCGGCATAAGGTTTTGCCAGCTCATCATATCGCTCAAGAGCACGGCCATAAATTTCTTTGGCCAAAATGAGTCCATCTCCGCCGGCGAGAGCCAAACCGATCAATTCTTCAAGCCAGGTCGTCCCTGCGGTTTTGATATGCAGCCCGGCATCGAATTTTTTGATGGCTCTTTTAATGGGTTCATAGATAGAAAACTTGTCACTTCCTGAATGCACACTCAATTTCAATGTTTCCGGCAACCCAAATTCAGAGATCGCAAAACGGATTACGGCCAAATCCTGTTCGAATTCCCGGCTAAATTGTTCGAGATCTCCTACATAGTCAACCCCTTTGTTAAACCGGCCTGTGAACTTTGGAGCGATCGTTTGAGCGGGGATCCCTTCCTGAGCAATGGCAGCGAGAATAAAGAACAATTCTGCCGGTGTTTGAGGATCCTCTGATTCGTCCATTGACACTTCAGTGATAAAGTACTCTTTGCCTTTATTTTCTTCGATATGTTTATAAATTTTGCCTGCCTCTTTTACGGCAAACAGAAACTTTGTTCCGGCAGTTTCAATATCATTTTTTGAAACAGAGATCGGCTCATCGATACCCGGAATCTCCAGTTTGCCTATATATTTGCTGTTGCGATCGACAAACGCATCGAGTTCCAGGTCCATGGGTTTTTGTCCGATATAATCAGCCACATCGAGCGTAAAAAAATCACTCACCTCGATAAAGCTATCCACAGTTTTCAGTCCAATATGATCAGCATCGACATAATAAGGGCCTTGCCAGTCCAGGGCTTTGATCGCGGCATCAGCTTCATTGCGAACACTGGTATGATCTGTCTGAATGATCGCATGTTCGCGAAATGATTTGTTCCAGACCGGGGCGATTTCGACACCTGCTTCACGAGCTTTGATAAACGCTTGCAACTGGGCACGGCCCTGATGCGCAAAACGGTCTCCGATCCCCATCGAGTATTTTGCAATTTTCATAATATCTCCTTAGCTATTTTGATTTTTTTGTCCAATTCCATTCGCCATTTTCATAATGGGCTATCCATTTTGTGGCTTTGCCATCTTTTTCTGAGCCCAGGACTTGTTCACGTTCTTTGCGTTTGAACCGTATGATGGCAGGATTTCCCTCCGGATCTGTTTGGGGTGCATCCGCAAGATAGAGAAATTTTTCATCCAGTTCATCGCGATGGCGCGTCAAATCCTCCACGCGCGGGCTGCGGGTTTCACGGGATCTGGGAAAATTATGCGCAGCGAGAAAGACACCGGCTGCGCCGTCTCGTAAAACAAAATAAGCCTCCGATTGGCTACATTTTAATTCCGGCATGGGTACAGGATCGGCTTTGGGCGGTGCCGGCTGACCATTTCGCATAAGCTTGCGCGTATTTTTGCAATCAGGATATCGCGTGCACCCAAAATATTTACCAAACCGCCCGGTTTTTAACTGCATGTCGGCCCCACACTTGTCACACTCTATAACCGGTCCTTCATACCCCTTGATGCGAAATTGTCCCTTTTCAATTTCCATCCCCTGGCAATCCGGATTATTACCACAAACATGAAGACAGGTCTCGGTATCGACGAGATAACTTTCCATGGCAGTGTGACAGACCTGACAACGACGTTTTGCCATCAACTCTTTGGCATCGTTCTCTTTTCCCTCTACAGCTTCTGATTCTGAACCGGGAACAAGATTGATCGTTTCTTTACAGCGTTCTTTTGGGGGCAATTCATAGCCACTGCAACTGAGAAAAACGCCGGTTCTCGCAGTGCGAATCATCATGGGTTTCCCGCACGTGGGACAATAAATCTCTTCAGTCAAAACAGGCGAATTGGGTCGCATCTTGGTCTCAGCTGTCTCAAGATGCTCTTTAAAGTCGCTGTAAAATTGATCCAGGACCTCACGCCACTTTGCTTCACCCTGGGCAATCTTGTCCAGGTCATCTTCCATGCTAGCTGTAAACCCATAATCCATCAGGTCGTCAAAGTTTTCCACCAATCGATCGGTTACGATCTCGCCGATTTTTTGAGCATAAAACCGCTTTTTTACGAGTTCAACATATCCACGATCCTGGATTGTGGAAATAATTGGAGCATATGTGGACGGTCTGCCGATCCCCAAACGCTCCAACTCCCGTACCAGAGTCGCCTCAGTGTACCTGGCAGGCGGTTTGGTGAAATGCTGGGTAGAAATCAGCTCTTGCAAGGGCAGGTCCTGGTCCACAGCGACCTGTGGCAAGATCGCGTCGCTATCATCCTTTTTTGCGGCAGGAGGCAAAACCCGCATCCAACCGTCGAAACGCATGATTCGCCCGGTGGCCCGCAACTGATAATCACCTGCCTGAATATCGATACGGGTATTATCAAACTCGGCCGCAGGCATTTGGCAGGCAACGAATCGCCGCCAGATGAGATCATATAAACGCTGTTGATCACGCTCCAGTGTCGTCAGCTTTTCCGGTGTTTTTGTGACATCAGTGGGCCTGATCGCTTCATGTGCTTCCTGAGCTCCTTGTTTACTGGCATAGATGCGCGGTTTGGGCAAGAGGTAACGTTTACCAAACGCACTCTCGATATAATGACGGCACTGAGAGAGAGCGCCACTACTGATTTGTGTGGAATCAGTCCTCATGTAGGTAATGAGTCCGGCCTCATATAGCCGCTGAGCTAAAAGCATGGTTTTTTTCACGCTAAACCCCAAACGCTGGCTGGCCATCTGCTGCAGGGTCGTGGTAATAAAGGGAGGAGAAGGATTTTGCTTGCTCGGTTTCATCGAGCGATCCAAAACCACAAATTTTTGTCCCTTGAGATAATCCTCGGCGCTTCTGATCTCCTCCTCTGAAACAGGCTTGAAGGGTTTATTCTGATATTTTATCACCTGTGCCCGAAAAATGGACGAGGCTTCCAAGTCGGCAAAGAGTTTCCAATATTCTTCAGGTACAAACGCCCGGATGTCCCGTTCGCGTTCCACAATCAAACGAACGGCAACCGATTGTACCCGTCCGGCCGAGAGTCCCCGGGCAATTTTTTTCCACAAGAGAGGCGAAACCATGAACCCCACCACACGATCCAGAAACCGTCGTGTTTGCTGGGCATTGACACGGTCGATATTCAATTCAGTAGGGGTTTCAAAAGCAGCTCGGATAGCCGGACGAGTGATTTCACTGAATATGACCCGTCTATATCTCTCAGGGTCTCCTCCTATCGCTTCACGCAAATGCCAGGCAATCGCCTCACCTTCACGATCGAGATCGGTAGCCAGATAGATGACATCGCTCCTGGCCGCAAGGCTTTTCAATTCTTTGACCACCTTGTGTTTACCCGGCAGAATTTCATAATGAGCTTTCCAGTCATGCTCGGGATCGATGGCCATGTTTCGGATAAGACGCTCTTGTTCTCTCTGTTTACGCAACTCTATTTTTTCTTTCTCGCTCAATCCTTTTGTGGAAATTCTCTTTGCCGGAGAATGACCACCGGATTTGACAGGTAAATCCCGCACGTGTCCCATGCTGGATTTGACCTGATAGTCCTGCCCCAGATACTTGTTAATGGTTTTGGCTTTGGCAGGTGATTCAACAATGACGAGTGCTGTAGGCATATTTGATCAACCTCCGGGAGGTTAGGGATTGACATATTGTTCGACGAAATATTCGGGGGTCAAAGGCTCGCCAGTGGCCCGGGTAATCATCTCACTCCAGAGGAATCGATTGCCCGGTTCAAACACTTGAGCTCTCATAAAGTCACCCAGTTTCTCATTGTCCACAATCTGTGAATCGGATTTTTTCAAGGTGTGATGCAGCTGCGAAGCAAAAAGCTCACCGAGCAGATAATTATGATAATAACAGGGAGCAATCGTAAAGTGAATCTTGGCAGCCCAGTCTGGCTTTGTTCTGTTGGCAGGGGGCTTGACGAGCTGAAATTTGGATACGGTTTTCCACCACAGAGAATTCAAATCCTGATCAGGATCAGCGTAAAGCTGTTTTTCAAATTCAAACATCACCATTGCCCAGCGAGCAAATATGAGTTGTTTCAGGCGTGCATATTTACGGCCAATCGCTGCAATGGGTTTTACCTGCGATTCATTCAAATTCAGCATGGCCATCATCCATTCCGGTTCACGGCTCAATCGACCGAAAAACATGGCTACAGCCTCTGTGGTAAACGCATGAGCGGGTTCTCGCAAAAGATAAGGCAAATCAGGATCATGATATTTGTCGTAAACAGCATGACCCAGTTCGTGCAGAGTGGTCTCCATCCAACGCTCAGTCGGGGTGATGTTACACAAAATTCGCACATCACCCTGCCGGTCGATATCGATGCAAAAAGCATGCGGATTCTTTTTATCCCGTTCGTACAAGTCACTGTTCTGTAGAATCGACTCTACAGGTAATCCGATGCCGAAATAGAATTGTTCTGCTAAATCTTTGATATTTTCATCTTTGTAAAAAGTATCCAGGTCCAAATCATAGACCAAAGGCGTCTCCTGAAAAAAGGGATCGTGATAGTGCCACGGCATGAGCCCCCCGACACCTACCCCGTACATTTCCGCAAGGATGCCATCGAGTTCTTTTTTCAGCTCTGCAAAGGGTTCATTCGTCAACTCGTAAAGCTGAGAAAAGATTTCAGTGATCGTCTCAACATCCTGTTCACCAGTGGCAAGCGTAAACGTGTGATAATTTTCATACCCCAAATTTTGAGCGAGCTGGTTTCGCAGTTTTACGAGACGAATGATATCCCCGGATACCTGCTCACCCACCTGCTTACTCGCCAGCCAGGCCTGCTTGCGTTTTAGAGAATCTGTCTCTTTTTTTAGAATCTCGTCGATTTCACTGGCACTGACTTTATGCCCGTCAATGCTACCTCGAAAGGTACTAAAGGTTTGTTCGATCTTGGTGCTCAACTCGACGATTTCTTTGAGCAATTCATCCTTGGCCTGGTTCTCTAGAAAAGAGAGATAAAGTACATCCAATTGGCGTTTTAATAGGCCATCCTCCTGGGAATTTTCCTGCCGAAGCTGTTTTAAGAATTCAAAATCTTGCTTACTGGCATAAATCCGACGAATCTCCAGATCCAGTTGACCATATTCTTTGTAATACTTTTCATCCCCCGTGGTGGCTGCGTTCCAATAAGCCAGGGCGGCGCGTTTTTGTAAAGGTTCTACTTTTGCAGTGTGCTCATGAATAAATGATTGCAATGATTTCTCCGACTGGCTTTGACATGACAACAAACTGATCAGAAAACCGACCAAAATGAGCAAATAGATCCGTTTCATTTCTCCTCCGGTACAGGCATTTACAGTCGCAAAAAATGGTTATCTCTGTGGACATTGACCTCGATCTCATCAATCCTAATATATCAGTTTTCTCTTTAAAGTTCCAGCCTTTTTATGACTGGTTCAATGGGTACCACTTTTGGCGGTTCATAAGGTACCAAATGGGGGATTCGTACCAGGCCAGCATGATCCTGTTGTCCGTACCCACAAAACAGCCCATTAAAATAAAGTTTTAAAAAACAAATATTTAAAACTGGACCCCGCCAAAAAATGAATTCAATCCACTTTTGGCATGCTCATTGCATAAGAATAATATGAACCGGGTAATGAGAAAGAGTTGAAAAAATTTGTTAAAAAGAGAGGTGTTTCTATGAAGTCCATCAAGAGTGTTGTGATTGCTTTGATCGCAGGTGCTGCAATTTTTTCTACGACAGTCGCCAAAGAATCTGTGAGAGCAGATGCATCTACGATGAGCCAAAAAGACCAGAAATTGGTCACACAATTAAAGTCCGCTGACCTGGACCAACGCGTAAAAGCGGCACAGGAGCTGGGGGAACGTAAAGTTCAAGGTGCTGTAAAAGAATTGACCAATATGCTACAAAACGACAAAGAATATCGTGCCCGAATCGTTGCAGGAATGGCGCTTGTAGAAATCGGGGATGCCGCTGCACTGGATGCTCTCAAGAAACAAGCAGAAAATGATCCCGTAAAAACAGCCCGTACCGCCATGAAAGCGATGGCATCCAAACTTGAAGAACAGATCTAGATTTTTTAAACCCTACACCAAGGGTGGATCTCTTGAGAGGTCCGCCCTTTTTTTTTGAATTGCAATTGTCCTCAAAAATGCTTTCTTACATTGCAGTCTGTCCGTGAAAACAGTGGAATATTCCAGGCAGAGAAATGATTGTTTATAATCCAGGACTGATCAATGTAGGAGCCTCATGTCTGAATTACACTCCCCATCAAGACATCGTATCTGGCAGATGTTCGACAGGATTGCACATCGCTATGATCTACTCAATAGAGTCCTCTCTCTCCGAAGAGATGTGGCCTGGCGTAAGGAACTGGGTCGACATATCCCGGTATCGGCATATCTCAGAGTATTGGATATCGCCACAGGCACTGCTGATATCCCCTTAATGCTGAGTGCTGATCATTCAATGGACCTCATTATTGGGGCAGACCGATCATTCGAAATGCTCAAGATCGGGCGCGTCAAGGTCACAGACCCACCAAGAGCAGATCTGTATTTAATGCCTGCTGATGGCATGTTTTTACCGTTTTCGCAAAATGCCTTCAATATCACGACCATCGCGTTTGGTATAAGAAACATGAAAAATATAGATCTCGCCCTGCAAGAGATGTATCGTGTGCTCTCTTTGAACGGCAAAGCATTGATTCTTGAATTTGCCCTCCCATCAAATCCGGTCATACGTAAAGCATATCTCTTTTATTTTCGAAACCTCTTGCCCATTTTGGGGGGCATGATTTCCGGCGATATTCCTGCCTATCGATATTTAAACCAGTCCGTTGAGACATTTCCCTATGGCAATCAATTCTGTCAAAAAATGGAACAGGCCGGATTTGTGCAGGTGGGATTTAAAGCCATGACATTTGGAATTTGTTGTTTGTATTGGGGCGAAAAGAGAGAAAATATTGGATAAGGAGAATGAATTTCTTATCTTTACTATTCGTTTGTTCATAAAATTACGGCAATCATTAGTTTGGATTCAGGTTATTACGATAGCTTAGACCTAGAAAAACCATGCATACAATCGACACAAAATATTCAGAGATACGAGAACGGTTTGCACGCCTCTTGCGTCAGATCCCGGGCAGGCCGGATGGGGGTATTCATCGCATCGAAATCCCCTGGCCGCGTCAGGATGCATTAAACTGGCTCTCGCTACAAAATCATGACATAAAAATATATTGGGCGGACCGGCAAAAGCACCTCGTTCTCGCTGGTATCGGAGAAACGGTATCCATATGCGGTGATGAGCCGGATGTAGAGTCAATCCTGAAGAAAATCAGAGATCGACTCAAGGGCTCTGATCCACGGGTTCGCTTTATAGGCGGAATCGCCTTTGACAGCGGGCCGTTAAGAGATCCGCTTTGGGCCCCCTTTAAAGCATTTCGCTTTATTGTTCCCCGATTTGAATTCCAGGTGTTGCCGGATTCAGCCCTGCTCGCATTTCACTTTATCCAGCGAGGGAGCGATCGGGCTGGAATAGAAAATCAGTTTATGCACGAACTACAGCGTCTAAAGTTAAACGGAGACGCAAAACTGACCCTCTTGCCCGATTTTATACATCGTAAAGATGAACCTGACTGGCAAAGATGGCAACATCAAATCGACGCTAGCTTGCAGGCTTTTTCAGATCAAATCCTCCAAAAAGTGGTATTGGCCAAAAGAACCGAATACCAACTGAAAACCTCTACAGATCCGATAACCCTGCTGAGACATTTGGCGCCTCAACACGCTCAGGCTTTTCATTTTGCTTTGCAACTTGGGGATAGTGGATTTACAAGCGTAACACCCGAGCGACTTTATTATCGAAAGGAAGATGAACTCTATAGCGAAGCCGTTGCCGGTACGAGAAGGCGAGGTAAAACCCGGTCAATGGACGAAAAACTGGGAACGGATTTGTTGACCAGTGAAAAAGATCTCAGAGAACATCGCTGGGTCAGCGATGTCGTGCGGTCTCATCTCGAGCCTCTGTGTAAAAGGGTGGACAAACCTGAAAAGGAGCGTTTGTTAAAACTCGCCCATGTTCAACACTTGTTTACCCCTTTCCATGGTCAATTAAAGAATGGAATCTCGGACGGTAAAATCGTCGGATGCTTGCATCCCACGCCGGCCGTGGGAGGTCATCCCAAAGACAAGGCATATGATCTCATCCGGGAACTGGAGACGTTTGACCGGGGCTGGTACGCCGGACCGATTGGCTGGATCAACGGCACCGGCGCAGAATTTGCCGTGGCCATTCGTTCGGCACTGTTGAATGCGCAACAGCTGATCCTTTATGCCGGTTCAGGAATTGTGCAGGGATCAACCGCTGAAAAAGAGTGGGAAGAAACAGAAATCAAGCTTTTAAACTTTACGCGATTGTTTCAGGGTAATGGTCATTAATGACAAAAACATCAATCACCTCTGGACCAGCCTCATCACAGAAGAATTAAGGCGCCTCGGGGCAGATTATTTTTGTATCTCACCGGGTTCCCGATCCACTCCTCTGACAGTGGCCGCAGCCCAGAACCCCCGTGTCAGCACATATCTCTGTTACGACGAACGGGGAGCAGCTTTTCATGCTCTGGGCTATGCACGGGCTACCGGTAAACCGGCTGTACTTGTTTGCACCTCCGGCACCGCTGCCGCCAATTACCTGCCCGCAGTGATCGAAGCATCCATGGATTCGATTCCCCTGATCGTGCTGACCAGTGACCGACCTCCTGAGCTGCGTGAAACCATGGCCAATCAAACGATTCGCCAGCCTGGCCTTTATGGCGATTATGTTCGCTGGCATTTTGATCTGCCCTGCCCGGATGTGAATGTCTCTTTGAATGCCCTGCTCACCACCATCGATCAGCTCTATTTTCGGGCCATTTCTGCGCACCCGGGTCCGGTTCACATGAATTGCATGTTCAGAGAACCTCTCGCACCGACCGAAATTCCTGTCCCCGGAGAATATCTTTCCCCTATAGAACCCTGGATCAAACATGAGAATCCCTTTACCCGTGTTGTTCCTGCTCAAAAGAGCCAATCAGAGGTCATTCTTAATTCTCTTGTGCAAGATGCCGAGCCGTTACTGGTGATTGGAAGATTGAATTCACAGGATCACATCGATGCAGTACAGAAATGGATCCAATCGATTCCCTGGCCGGTTTATGCAGATGTGACATCAGGCCTCCGTGTGAATATGCTGCCCAATATCGTCGATCATATGGATTTGCTCTTGCTATCCCCGGTCATGCAAAAAAAACTGGCCAACACACCGATTTTGCATATCGGAGGGCCCCTGGTATCGAAACGCTTTTATCAGTTCCTGCAAACCGAACACCAGGCACCTTATATTCTATGTACCTCGAATACCAGGCGCCAGGATCCGGCACATCATGTAACCGATCACATCGAAATCGACCCAAATTGCCTGGCAACCTGGGTACCAGAAATCAACCCTGAATCCGATTTACTAGAGTCATTACGTAAAGCGAGCACCACGGTGCAATCCCTGCTTGCACAACACATTCCTGATTTCTCAGAACCCAATATCATCCGTACAATCATGGCCCTCGCTCCTGATCACTGCCATTTTTTCATTTCAAATAGCATGCCCATTCGTGATGCAGACATGTTTGGTCGCAGACAAGAGCAAATGATTGCTTCTAATCGGGGTGCCAGTGGCATAGATGGCAATCTCGCCACAGCCATTGGGTTTAGTCAGGGAATGAATGCACCCGTTACCGCGATCATGGGAGATTTGGCTTTAATCCATGATGCGAGTTCGCTTTCACAACTGAGAACGATCAGACATCCGTTGATCATCATATTGATCAATAACAGGGGGGGCGGCATTTTCCATTTTTTACCCATAGCAGAGCATGACACGTTTGAGAAATTTTTTGCGACTCTGCATGCGTGGAACTTTGAATACCTGGCGCGCCAGTTTGAACTGGCTTACGATCAGCCCAAAACACTAAAAGAGCTCAAAGCCGCCTATCGCAGGGCATTGAACCGGTCAGAGAATACGCTTGTCGAAGTGATCACCGATCGTCAAAAAAACCATCAAATTCACATGCAAATTTATCATAACATCAGAACCGCTCTGGATGCCATCTCATAGCACACTGTCGAAACCAATGCCTCTGTCACTGGTATTTTTACACGGTTTCATGGGCTCTGCAAACGACTGGGACGACATTACAAAACTGCTCGAAAACGAGATCTTTTGCCTGGCCATCGATCTCCCGGGACATGGCCGGCACCTTCGGGCACCTGCGAAAAGGTATTCTCTCGAGGGTGCAGCCGAATGGCTGCTGGATCTGCTCGCGCAAAAGGGAATTCACTCATTTCTCCCTGTCGGATATTCGATGGGTGGCAGGCTGGCATTCCATCTTTTGATCAATTTCCCGCACCGGATATCCGGGGCCATTGTCATATCCGCATCACCCGGACTCTTGACACCCGAACAACAGGCTCAGCGCAGAAAATGGGACCAAAACATGTCTCAAAAACTCTTACACCAACCCTTTGAACGGTTTTTGTCAGAATGGTATAAACAACCCCTTTTTGGCACATTAGAAATGGATGTGTCGGATTCCTTTTGGGAAAAGCGCAGAAAAAATGATCCTAAAGAGCTGGCAAAAGTCATGCGAGGAATGGGTACGGGCCAGCAAAATTCTTTCTGGACAGCACTCGAGAACATCGAAAAACCTGTTTTGTATCTGGCAGGCGCAAACGACACGAAATATTGTAGCATCGCCTATCAGTTATACGAATACAAATCAATTACTGTAAAAATTATACCGGATTGTGGGCACTCTGTCCATATCCAAAAGCCACAACGAGTCACTGAAAATATAAAATCATTTTTGCATACAATAGGAGGTTTAGATTGAACACACTAGACTGGCAATCAGCAGGCGAATATGTTGACATTATATACGAAAAATCACAAGGCATCGCAAAAATCACCATCAACCGTCCCGAGGTCCGCAATGCATTCAGGCCCCAAACCGTCTATGAAATGTCCAAAGCTCTGGCCGATGCACACGAAGATCCGCATATCGGCGTGATCATCCTGACGGGCAAGGGGGAAAAAGCATTCTGTTCCGGTGGCGATCAGAAAATCCGGGGAGAATCAGGTTACAAAGATGAAAAGGGCATACACCGATTAAATGTCCTCGATTTTCAGCGTCAGATCAGAACCTGTCCAAAACCGGTTATCGCAATGGTCGCAGGATATGCCATAGGCGGGGGCCATGTTCTCCACATGATGTGCGATTTAACCATTGCTGCAGAAAATGCTGTATTCGGACAAACAGGTCCCAAGGTCGGCTCTTTTGATGGCGGATACGGAGCGAGTTATATGGCCCGTATCGTCGGCCAGAAAAAAGCCCGTGAAATATGGTTTCTTTGCCGGCAATATTCAGCTCAACAGGCTCTGGAAATGGGGCTCGTGAACACGGTCGTCCCCCTGGAAAACCTGGAAGCAGAAACGGTTCAATGGTGCCATGAAATTCTTGCCAACTCACCGACAGCAATCCGGTGTCTGAAAGCGGCGTTGAATGCGGATTGTGACGGTCAGGCCGGACTGCAAGAGCTTGCAGGATGCGCAACCATGCTTTATTACATGTCTGAGGAAGCACAAGAAGGTCGTAATGCCTTTCTGGAAAAACGAAAACCCGATTTCAATAAATACCCGAGACAACCATGACGCCGGCCAAAGTGTGGTGGCTGGCCAGCCGCCCAAAGACTTTACCGGCAGCTGTGGCTCCGGTTCTCATAGGTACGGCTATGGCCGTGGGAAACGGCAAGGGACATCTGCTTTCAGCGCTACTCGCTGCCTGTGGAGCTCTCTTGATTCAAATCGGCACCAATTTCGCCAATGACTATTTCGACTTTGTTCAAGGAGTCGACGATCATACACGAACAGGGCCCACCCGGGCCACCCAGGCCGGGTGGGTCAAGCCTTCAGCCATGCGAACGGCATTTGTTCTCACATTTGCACTGGCTGCCCTGATTGGTGCATATCTTGTGTATAGGGGGGGATGGCCCATCGTATTGATCGGTGCTCTCTCTATCTTGCTCGGCATTATGTATACCGGTGGACCCTTTCCTCTCGGTTATTACGGATTGGGAGATATCGCAGTATTTATATTTTTCGGTCTTGTAGCAGTGGGGGGCACCTATTACGTTCAGGCCCTGGAGTGGCCCGCAATGGTATGGGTCAGCGGAATTGCACCGGGATGTTTCAGCACTGCGATACTGGATATTAACAACTATCGGGATATCCATTCTGACCGCAAGGCAGGAAAGCGCACCCTGGTGGTACGATTCGGACCCGGCTTTGCAAAAACGGAATTTGCGCTTTGTATTGTTCTCGGTAGCCTGACTCCTTTGGTGCTTATTGCCTTTTTTGATGCCCCGGCTTTATCAGCACTCTCTGCTCTGACTCTCGTTGCTGCCATTCCGACATTGCGAAAGGTCTTTACGATGGAGCCGGGTCCTGTGTATAACACGATCCTCGCAGAAACCGGCAAACTGCTTCTCCTCTATAGCATGCTGTTTTCCGTTGGGTGGCTGATGTGAAAATTCATTCTGTCGATATATTTCGCTTTCAACTCGTGCCCCCCAAAAGCATCCCTTCCGGGCATCAGAATATCGACTGCCGGTCCGGACTTTTGCTA
Organism: Candidatus Zhuqueibacterota bacterium; assembly: GCA_014728115.1. Taxonomy (GTDB): domain Bacteria; phylum Zhuqueibacterota; class Zhuqueibacteria; order Residuimicrobiales; family Oceaniaggregativiventaceae; genus Oceaniaggregativivens. The sequence goes on from WJME01000311.1 coordinate 14,747, forward strand.
AAATTAAAGACCTCAGAAGGCGCCATCGGCTGGGGAGAAACATCTCCATTGCCCGGCACCTCGCAAGAAACCATCTTTGAGGCAGAATTACAATGGCTTTATCTGGCTCAACAATTGACCAAACAAGAAATCTCTGCGTCCCATTCATACCATCATGTTGTGCAAAATCTGCTAAAAACCGAGATACCGTTATCGCCATCCGTTCGCACAGGCATGGATATGGCATTATGGGATCTCTTGCATCCATCCTCCGGCATATCGATACCCGTTAATGCCCTTTTGCATCCATCGCCCCGCACACAGGACATCCTCCGCTTACTGGATATGGGGTATAAAAGCTTGAAATTCAAGATTGGCAGACAATCGGTCAAAGAAGAACAAAGCACAATTCGTCTCATTCAAGACGTGGCCAGAGGGCGGGCCACACTGAGACTGGATGCCAACAGAGCCTGGTCCATCGATGCAGCATTGAATTTCCTGTCAGAACTCGATCCCAAAGGCATTGAATATATCGAGGAACCTTTGCAATCCCTGAAAGACTATCCATTACTCTTAAAAAAACTCACCCTTCCCATTGCCCTGGATGAAAGCCTCCAGGAACTGACCCCGCTTTCACCGCTCCTGACGCGGGGAATTGAGGCATTGATCCTGAAACCGACTCTGCTCGGAGGGGTTCACACGGTTCATCAATGGATAAAAGTTGCCGAAAGAACAAACAAAAAATGGATTCTTTCACATTGTTTTGAATCCCCGGTGGGAGTGTCACACTTTATTTCGTGGGCCCATCATTGGAAAGGCCACAACCGATCTATGGGACTCGATGCTTCTACATGGTCGCAATGCCCGTGGTTAAAGCACACCATAAAATCTCGTTACGGACGAGTCAGCTCTTATCATATCCTCGATAAAGCAATCAAAGAGAAGCACCTGGAATGGATCCAACATGTTTCCTCGTGATGAAAAAATCGATCTGCTGCACCGGTTGAGAGCCCTGGCACCAACTCACCCGTTTTTAGGGTCAGCGGCCACGACCGTCACAGCAAAAGATTATGTCTCTAAAGTGGCTTCTGTATATCATGAATTAAAACCTCTTAAAGACGAAACCAGAATAGCCATCTATGCAGAAAACTCTGTCGAAGCGCTGATCTGTCTGCAAGCGATCTGGCATGCAGGAAAAATAGCGATTATGGTGCCTACAAGGTGGCCTAGGGAACAAATACAAAAAGAACTTTTAAATCTGAATTGCCGGGTGTATTTTGCAACCCATGCAAAGATGGATGTGTCAACCTTTAGACATCTCCCTCTTTCATTGGCTGAGCATGTCTGTACTGATTCCAGGACGTTACCCAAGGTCGGGTTTCAAACTCCGACAACCATTGTCTTTACCTCCGGTAGTACCGGTCACCCCAAAGCAGTATGCCACTCTATGGCAAACCATTTTTTTAGCGCCCTGGGTTCCCAGGCCAATATCCCTTTTGGATCTTCCGATCGATGGCTGCTTTGTTTACCGCATTATCATATAGGGGGACTGGCCATATTTATGCGCGCCCTGTTTTCAGGCGGATCTGTCCATGTCGGAAGTTTGGAAAATGCTCAGGGGATCACCCATCTTTCGGCAGTTGCGACTATGATGATCAAATGGCTCGATCACCCAGACTGGGCAAAAAAATTGAAACCATTAAAAGCTATCCTTCTGGGTGGCAGCGCCATTCCACCCTCTCTGGTTGAGCGATGCGTTGCTTTGCAGCTGGCCATTCATACGAGTTATGGAAATTCTGAAATGGCTTCACAAATCGCGACCACTCCACCCGGCGCAGATTTGGAGACATTACAGACAAGCGGATATGTTCTCCCCTATGGTAAAATGACCTTTTCGCAAGAGGGTGAGCTATGGGTAAGAGGGAAAACCCTTTTCCTGGGATATGTGCAGGGTGCTCGGCTCGATCCCGCTCGGAATGAACAGGGCTGGTTTTGCACCGGGGATAAAGGATTCATGGATGAACATCAAAGAGTTCATATTATCGGACGTTCAGACAATATATTTATTTCAGGGGGTGAAAATATCAGCGCACAGGAGATCGAACACGTCCTTAGCGCTCTGCCTTTTGTAAAAGAATGTGTGGTGGTTGCGGTGCAGGATGTTTTGTACGGTCAACGGCCGGTTGCGTTCATTCGCACTGCTCCTGACGTTCGATGGGACGAAAACACGATCAAAAAGCAGCTAAAAACCAAACTGGCAAAATTCAAGATACCGGATCGTATCTGGGATTGGCCTGATGTAAATACCTTCATGAAACCGGATCGCAAAAAATTCGAAACGATTGCCAGGGAACGGGTCGAAAGAGATCGTAATCGACCTGATTAAACTACCTCATGCCTGAAGGGGGATGTCCTATCAGATTTTTCAAACGAGCTGCCAGTGTTTCCGGAAGATCTATTTTTTTTCTTGTCTCTATTGACATGGATACATGAACGGTCTGGGCAGTGGCGATCGTGGTATCCTCTGTATCGGAAAACCGATATCCCAAAACAAAGCTCGTTTTACCCAATGAAAGGACATCAACACTTACCATCAGTGTTTTGCCCACCCCGATCGGTTTGCGATAATCGGCTTCTGCATGCACGATAGGCAGGATAAATTCCGATTTTAACAGATCTTCGATACCCATATCTATGGTTTGTAAAAATTCTTCATACGCATCATGAGCCAACATAAAAATATTCCCATAAAACAACAATCCTGCTGCGTCTGTATGGTGTAATCTGACACGCGTACGAAAAGCAAACATGGGGGATCCTTTCCACATTAACCTGGTACTTTATTTACCAACCTGGGGGAATTGTACCACCAGGTCGCTGTAATGATTTTTATAAGTCCAAATTTTCCAATACCTGAACCATATCCATTCTTTGGCACAAGGTTTGCTTCAATTAAAGCTGAAAACGACATCACAAAACTTTTGAGGGTCAAAATGAAGTATTTGGTCTATATCATGTTTGTGTTCATCGCCATGAACACCTGGGCAAAAGAGAGTATTCGAATAGATGAGCCTTTACTCGATCATCAGGACAGACAGTTAATTGCAAAATTACATGATAAAGAATTGACTCAGAGAGTGGATGCCGCGAAAACATTGGCGGAACGCCATATAACACAAGCCACAGATGAACTGATCGAAATGCTGAAAACCGATGATGAACATCAAGCCAGAATTACCGCCGGACTGGCTTTGATCGAGATTGCCACTCCCAGGGCGATCCGTGCGGTTAAAGAACAAGCCGTTCGGGATGTGAATAAAACCGTTCGTCATGCGCTTTCAGGCATGATCAATATGCTACAAAAAGATCTCTGAAATGTACCAGCACTAGCTCCTCCCATAAAGGCAGACCCCGCACCCAGGTCTGCCTTTTTTCATGCACTCTGGTCCTTAAACCCAAAATACACAATTTACTGCAAATCGAGACGAACAACCTGGCCACCGAGATTTTTACTCTCATCAGCCGCTTCCATAAATGCAAACATTTCCAGAGTCTCTTGCCGGGGTACCGGAGATTTTCCGGTTCGAAAGAATTCCAGGACCTCGATCAACAGATTTTTATAAAGGGCGATTTTGGTGTACCGTGCGTCGATGATATCTTTATCTCCAAAAAGCATGATTCCATAGGCACTCTTGCCATCGCGAATGCCTCGAAAGGTTGCGATCCGGCCATCCTTCCAGAGTCCAACCACCACGTCTGTATCCTCGCTATGTATTCGGGTCACCTGGGTGCATCCGGGACCCATTGCAGTGAACAGCATCTCTATACCGTGGATACCATACCACATTAAATCAGGATGATGAGGCTCAAACTTGCACGGGGAATAGGCAATGCATCCGATGATTTTTCCGGCAACAGTGTCCTCAAGTGCATCTTGCAGGGGCTGTAAAAAACGCAAACTGGATGCACTAAAACATGGGGTTCCATATTCATCGGACAATCGAAATATTTCACGCACGGTTTGCAGGCTGGCAGCCATAGGCTTGTCAATAAAAAGGGGTTTTCCCGCTTTGAGAACCGGGGTCGCTTGTGCGAGATGCACCCGGCCATCCACACTGGTCAATATGACCGCATCCACCTTTTTCAATAATGTGGGGATATCATTCACAATTTCCACACCAAATTCATCCCTGACTTGATGGGTAAACCGCTCGATTCGCGTGTAACTGGCCTCTACATCAGGACTCCCGCCGGGAAAGGCCGCGACAATACGGGCACCCCTCAGATAATTTTCATTTGTACTATCATTGAGCAGCCGGGAAAAAGCAGGCGCATGGCTGGTGTCCAGTCCGATAAGACCTATACGCAATTCGGTTTGAGCCCCGCTATGAGCACTGTAAAGCAAGCCCACGGCCATCAGGTAAAGAAATTTTTTGAACATGAAATCTCCTTGTCAGTAGACATGAGGTTGTGTTTATCTAAATAAATGTAATTTTATGGATTTCCGCAAGCATGACTTTGAGTAAAAACTATGATGCATCTTGAATGTCGGGATATGCATCGATCGACAGATGGAGGGTACCCATATGATTCGGATCTATGGCAATATGCTCAAAAACGGCTTTTGCAAGCCCTTTTGAGAATAAACCGACCTGCAACATCTATCCGGGACACTGCTACAAACCCCTATACAGGAATGTATCAAAAGGATGATGCGCTATGCCCGGCCCCGAATGATGAGGCAGCATCCTTTTCTGGCTGTTATACCCCTGTGGGATGCGTAGAATACTCGAAAAGACAGGTGCAATAAGTGGGTTGACAGTACAGCAAAAGTTCACCTTTTTTCTTCTACTTTATCATTAAGATCTTTCGGGTCCATAACTGATCTCTTGATTGCACCCGAACAAAATAAGTTCCGCTGGACACCATCTCACCATTTTGATCCAAACCATCCCAGATCAAAGAATGAGACCCCGAGACCCGGAACATTTCCCATGACCGAATCAGGCTGCCTCGGACATTAAAAATTTGTACTTTTGAATCAGCAGGTTCGGGCAAAGTGTATTGAATACACGTCGACAGATTGAACGGATTGGGAAAATTGGTCAAATGCACCAAATGATAATCAGAGGTGGATCTTTTTACTGCAGTCGCGGATTTTACCGTAAACTCGTAATAACCGTCAGGTGCTGACAGAGGCTTTTTGGTGATGACACCGGACTGATCGCTGGCTTGAATATAGTATTGCAGGGTAGATCCTAAAGCGAGTAAGGGGAGTTTGGCCGTATAGACATGAGTGGATTCCTGCTGCATGTCTATTTTTTCAAAATAATGATTTTTTTTACTCCGATACCATAGACTTGCTTCTGCAATACCCTTTGAACTGCGAATTTCGGCCCTGACCTCAAAGCCATTGCCCTGATTTTCATCTCCATAAAGACGGCCGTGCTGAATAAGGGTGGGTTCGGCGGCTCCGATTTCCCGGGTCATGCAGTGCAGAGCTCCTGCCGCCGAAAGAATCAATTCGTCGCAGTTTATCCCTACAATGTTATATCCCGGCATTGCCTGGCGATAGATATCCAGAGCGATGGCATCTTCAGGCAATCCAAAAACAGGAACCAAAACAAGATCATTGATGATGATAGAATTGGTATAGGTACGATATCCTCCCTGGTCACTAAAATAGTAACCCGGCCTCAGGTTGGGCATAGGGACACGGAAAATGCGATACGGTCTTTCGTATGGAGTGAACAAATATGACGTGATATGCTTTAAATTGGGTTCGATCTGCAAGCCATTCTCCTCATCAGGAGGGTATTCACCGACCAAGAGGGTTTCTTCATCCAATAATTTCATATACATATCAATGTGTTCGCCGGATTCCCAGGGCAAAATCACCAGATCATCGATTCCCATATAACGGTAAAGGCGTTCTTTGAGCAGACTTTGATTCATTTTATGATTTGACTGGAGAAACTGCTTTGATGTAAAGGCTCTTCCATGCCCATCCACCATAAAATTGCCGCCATCATTGATAATATTATTGGGGATTTTAGACCCTTCGTACAAGGGTACATTGAGATATTGGGAAATCCCGCGGGAGACCTGATCATCCAGATACCGAAGTTCAGAATAGAGAAAATCGACCAGGCTAAAGGTCATATCCTTTTCATGATATACAGACCATGGCCCAAAATCACGCGCCCAAACCGAATTATGGCCATAACGGATGAGCTCCACATTTTCAGGCTGGACATGGGCAGATCGCAAATACCTTTCGGCCGAGGAAGGATCATTACAGATGATAAAGACCCGGGTATGTTTTTGTGCATGACGCACGATTTCGGTCAGAACGGGTATAAAATCAATGGGCAGACAACCTTCACAACTTGCAGTATCAGACATCTCATCCCATGTCATCATAATCCCTTGAAGAGGTTCCCATTCTGCCATAGCACGAACGGAAAATGATGGAGGTTCAAAAGTGACCGTTGACAAAGACAGAGAATGGCCGGTTTCCCGGGCAAACAGTGAAAACGAGGTAACCAGAATCGTCAGCAAAAATCGTAAAGTGATTCGTAGAATAGTATGCATGGCACACCTCCTCAGTGAGGTCCAAAGCGAGATAGACCCTCTATCTGCTCCCGATAAACCGGATCATCAAAGGACGTGCCAAATTAGCGGAAACGGAAAAGTATTCACAGAAACAGATGCCAAACTGGATCCATAAACGTATATTTTACAATACTTGCAAAGAAATTTTCAAAAAAATTGTTAACGTCAAAGAAATGAATATTCATATTTTTGTAACGTTGCAAAAATCTGGTGCATGCAACGCATTTGTTGCAACACTCAATTCAAATCGTCTTCTGCCGAACTTTTGGCAATATCCAATTCTCGCATCTTTCGCCAGAGGGTAGTGCGATGCATATTGAGTGTCTTGGCAGCTTTGCTGACATTGCCATTGAATGCGAGTAAAGCTCTGCGAATACTCTCTTCTTCGCTCTGCAGAGATGAGGTTGCAAGACTGGTTGGATAACCATTTTCTAACGCCATACGGATCTCGGAGGGCAAAAACTTTGCATCGATGATCACCTGGTCGGTCAATACAAATGCATGCTCTATAGCGTTTTCCAGTTCACGGACATTTCCGGGCCAGGGATAGGCCTCCAGCATCTTTAGGGCCGTCTGGCTCATCCCCCGGATAGCGCGTTTATAAAGGCGATTGAACCGGCTGATAAAATAGTCTACCAATTCCGGAATGTCTGATTTACGTTCCTGCAACGAGGGAAGTTCAACCTGAATGACTTTGAGGCGGTAATAGAAATCTTGTCTGAATTTTTCCTTTTTTATCAATTCGATCAGATTGCGATTGGTGGCTGAAATGATTCGCACATTCACCTGCACCGGTTGCGAGCTTCCCACCCTTTCGATGACTCGCTCTTGCAAAAATCGCAACAGTTTTACCTGGACATCTATATCCAGGCTTGCAATTTCATCCAGAAACAGCGTGCCTTGATCAGCCAATTCAAACCGGCCTTTGCGATCTTTAATCGCCCCGGTAAACCCGCCCCTGACGTGACCAAAAAGCTCACTCTCGAGCAAGGTACTGCTGAGAGCCGAGCAATTGACCGGAACAAAAGGCCCGTTCGAACGAGGACTGGAGGCATGTATGGCCCGTGCCACCAATTCTTTACCTGTACCTGTTTCACCTGTGATCAGAACACTGGTTTCATATTTTGCAATGGCCTCTATTGTTGTATGTACATGTGCCATACTCTTTGAAGACCCGACCAAAGGCATAAAAAGCTTTTCCAACTGTGTATCTGCGCTGGTGGATTTCAGGAGGATCGTGCTCAAACAGATACCTTTTACTTCTTTACTCTCAATGACCGGCATGATAAAGATATGGAACCATCGTTTGCTCGGTAAATGCTCCGCTTTGATGTCAAGAGCCTGAAATTTTTCAATGGCAAGGCCAAGTCCGGGAAAATCCCTGATCCAATCAGACATGGATCCGTTCTTTTCGCACACGATGGGAAAGAGGTTTCTCGCATGTTGGTTTGCGAGGATCAGTTTCTGTTGTGGCCATGATAACAGCATGACCGGAGTGGGAATCCACTCTTGAATATCCTGGAATTTGTAAATATCCACGTTGTCTTCCTGATGAACATAGACGTTGGTGATTTGCTGATTGCATAGACGGTCACAAATGAGTTTTGTTCCGAGTTTTTTCAAAAATATCCTTGTCGCTCCTATGCTGCTGTTTACTGCAATCGAGAAAAAAAGCCTGAATGATACTTGCATCCCAAGCCTAATTCGAGTAAAATTCAGATGAGTGACTATGGGGATTCGTACCCTGCCTTATTTATTCAACCATTTAGGAGGTTCAACATGACCCACCAGCGTACTATCCTGGCAGCATTACTGCTTTTCCTTGCCAGTATCGGGCTTTATGCCCAGGGAAATTTTTCGACCAGTTTGCATGCCACCCGGTCCGGGAAAAATTATTTCTACGGTGCAGACACTTTTGTTACCGGTGCCCCTTCCCCCGGGTTTGAATCCTTGACCAATGTACCCATCGACCACCCCAATGTAGCCTGTACCCAATGCCACCCGGGAGACGGATTGGGTGCCAATGGTGAAGCGTATCCCACACCCTATCAACCCGGTTGTGTGGATTGTCATGCGACCAAAACAGCGGGTATGCCGGTCGCCGAAGAAAGTTGCTATGGCTGTCATGGCCGGCAAGGAACCGAGGCCAACAAACTCGGCTTTACCGATGTTCACCGTTCTGGTGATAATCCCCTTAAATGCTGGGATTGTCATGGTGAAGCCGAACTTCATGGGGATGACGGTGTCGAATATTCATCAATGCTCGAACCCGGAGCAATCAAAGTGACCTGCGAGCAATGCCATAACACAGATGCAGGCACGCTTCCCGATCACAGTTCTTATGACCCGCATGGGGATGCCCTTCATTGCGCCGCCTGTCATACCCAATCGGTCATCAGCTGTTACAATTGCCATTTCGAGAGTCAGGTGGAAAGCCATCTCAAACGAGCCAAGCAGCCGATCAAAGATTTTGTGATTCTGGTCAATCGAGACAAAGATGGTAAAGTGGGAACTGCCTCTTTTCAGTCGTTGACGTACAAGGGAGATAGCTGGGTAGCCTTTGCTCCTTATCATGCACACACCATCACCAGTGAAGGTCGCAAATGTGCAGACTGCCATGCAAATCTGGGCGGTTCTATCGATGCCATCGACGATTATAATGAAGATGGTATCATAAAATTCGCGTCCTGGAATGCGAATGACAGCACCCTGTCATGGACCAAAGGGGTCGTGCCCCTGCCGGCTGATTATGAAAGATCGTTTAGGATGGATTTTATCACCTATGATGGCAATGTGGATGATCCGGTAGGACCTTCTAAAAACTGGTCTGCGATTGGGGAAGATACGTGGGACGGGCATCAACTCTTTTTTGCAACCCCGATGACCAAGATACAAATGGCTAAATTGGGATTTGATACGACACAAGCGCCCACAGCTGTTGAACATAACGCGCTGGCACCCAGGCCTCAAGAATTCGACCTGGCACAAAATTATCCCAATCCATTCAATCCGAGTACGGTGATAGAATTCAATCTAAAGCAAGCCGAAACAATCACCTTAAAAATCTATGATATCACGGGCAAGGTGGTATCGGTGCTGATGCAAGATCAACAGCTGCCTGCCGGCTTGCATCGATACCAGTTCCATGCCCAAGGTCTGAGCAGCGGTGTTTATGTCTATGCCATCGAAAGCGCGAACCATTCTGTCATGAAAAAGATGACCGTCATGAAATAAGCTGCCTCAACACGATTGGAAATGAGGCCTCGCAAGGGGCCTCTATCCATCTCTGATCTTTAACTTGATGTCACTGCAATGCACCCACTCTGCCACTTTACTCTTTTTGATCTCCCGGAATAACTTGACCACGTTATAAAAATCACCATGAACCGTCCCCTGTCCGTCGTAAGTATAAGAATGCATGGGCGCATATTCGTGGACCCCTACAGTCGTAGGAGTATAGACCTCAGAGGGTTGCTTTTGGTCGATTTCAACTCCCTTTTCAACGTTCTTGAAGATACTTTTGCAAATCTCGCCCAGTCGCTTGTTATAGATATGAAAGCTGAAATTAAAAAAAGCCGATTCAATGGGACGAATCGAACGCACATGCACAGGAATGGTCTCTGACACTTTGGCCAAGGCCTTTCGAAAACCCTGAACCTGATCATCCGGTATACAGATGTGCGTCATACAATCGAGATCTAACAGCTCTCGCACCATCTCTCCTATAGATTCGCGTCGTATACCACTCTTGTGATGAAAAAAATAATCAAATTCAAGATCTGCACCTGCACGGTACCCCAAAAGCAATCCTTTTGTCATCAAAAAAGGAACATCGATAACGAGTTCTGAAAAAGACATGTTGTCTCACCTCCTTTCGAATTGATATGATGACGAGACCCTTACATATCAAATAGGAGGAGAATAGAGGACGTCGGAAGAGGGCCTCATTCTTTAAACATTATTTACCGCTGTGATTGTTCCCCTTTGTCTGAACTTTCTTAAAATCTTTACTTTTTTTCTCGGTTTCTGTATATTGAAATGAAAAGAGGCAGAAATGGCAGCCGCTAAAGAGAGGACATAAAAAAAGCGCGATTATATGGCGATAATCGCGCTAAATGTGACCCCACGGGGAGTCGAACCCCGGTTGCAGGAATGAAAATCCTGAGTCCTGACCACTAGACGATGGGGCCAAATGTTCATCCGAGTCTCGAGTGTGCTCAGATTCAGATTAGGGTGAGTGACGGGACTTGAACCCGCGACCTTCAGAGCCACAATCTGATGCTCTAGCCACCTGAGCTACACCCACCATATTGTGCTAACCAACACAGCCGTCTAATATAGAAAAAAGTAAAAAAAAAGTCAAGATATTTTTCATAAAAGCGGGTGGTTGACGGGTCTATTCATGCAGCAGACGGTAAGCAGAGTGTATCAAGGACATGAGTTCATCAGACGCTTTTTCTTTAGGCACCATAGCATAGGCCCCTGCATCCAGCATTTTATTTTCCAACCCCTCTTCATGGACAGCAGACATGCCGATGACCTGAATATCGGACATTTTTAAAAGCAACTCGCGCGTGGCCTCTGCACCATTCATACCAGGCATGGAATAATCCATAAGGACAATGTCCGGTTGCAACTCTAAAGCCATCTCTATAGCCATGGCACCATCCCCGGCCTGACCGATGATTTCTATATTCTCGTGATCCTGCAGCAAAGCAGCAATCCCTTCCCGTACCAGCTTGTGATCATCGGCAATAATAATTCGAATGGGATAGCCGTTCGTGGATTTTTTTTCTTTCTTTGCGATTTCGCTTTTCTCAGCGGCATGTTCAGCATCTAAATCCGTCAGCAGCGGCACTTTTAGCAGAAATTCACTTCCCTGGTCTTTTGCACTTTTTATATCCAGTCGTCCCCCCAGGACATTCACCCTCTCTTGTATGGCAAACAGTCCCATTCTTATCTCTTTACCCTTCCTGAGAGACAAATCCGAAGGGGTGAATCCCGCTCCCTCATCTCTCACAGAGAGAATGATCTCTTTGTTCTCACCGCTAATAGTGACAAAAGCCTGATCTGTCTGAGCATGTTTGACCACATTGAAAAGCAGTTCCCGCAATATCTGAAAAAGCAGATGTCGTTGAGCGAGTTTGATCGCATTGGATTCCACAAGACATTGCAAATCGATCTTTAATCGGTATTTATCATACATATATTTGACCAGCCATTCGACAGCAGCACATAACCCCCCATATTCGAGTACAGCCGGACTCAGTTCATACGACAAAGTACGATTGGCTTCTATGGCTTCGTTTAACAAAGACTTGACCTTTGTTGCCGTTTCGGAAATATCCGAGGAAAAATTTTGCGTCAAGGGTCCCAAATTCAACAGCGCCGCCGAGAGTAACTGCTGCACCCCGTCATGCAGAGCCGTAGCCACGCGACGTCGCTCATTATTTTCGGCTTCACTCAGTTGCATCGTCAAAAGCTGCAATTTTCGGCTATATTCCTCGAGTTGACTGAGCAGAGTCTGGACGCGATATTGTCTTTCCCTCGAATGAGCAGCTGCCTTGAGTAAAACCAATAGATTTGCCATTTTAATAGGACGTGTCACTAGGGCGACGGCCTGGCGGGAGGTCCAAAACTCGCCAAGATGGTGTTTATGCTTTGCATCCACCAACAAGATAATGGGTAAATCCGACCAGGCTGGCTGCCCTCTGACAAATGTTTTCAGTTCCTTAAGAGACTCTTTTGTAAGCGCTTCCTGGGTAATAATTGCGGGGCCGTTGTCTTTGCCATTCATAGCCAATTCATTCATGGAATGGCAACGGATATAGGACATTTGATTTTTTTCCAAGAGCTGGATTAATAGATCTGCATCGCGCTCCAGTGGAGCGAGAATTTGAAATTTTGGTCGCTCTTTTTCATCCTGTCCGGACAATTTCGCCTCTATTTTTGTAAAAGCTTGCCATGAGGCCCCTCGTATCTGGGAGTCCCCGTAAGAACACCGGCAAAATCGCTCAAGGGCTGACCGATCTCTATTCCCTTTTCAGTAATAGACAGCTCCCGAATCGTATTTTCATGAGGCCCGTAGCGCTTTTTAAGCACAGCGATACAACGACGCACCTGTCCATGAGCTTCGAAATGCCGCAGCAAAACAACTGAATCAGCCAGGTAACTGGTATCAATTTTAAAACCCGAGTCTGAAGAGAGTCCGCTCGTCGTAACGATTAATACAGTCAAAACTCCCTTTTTGCCGAGATATCCCAACAATTCGTGCAACACAGGAATGACGAGGTTCTTTTCGGACATGGCATTGAGGTAACCGCTCAGACTATCGATGATGACAATTTCTGAACGGTTTCTCTCGACGCTCTCCTGTACTTGAAAGGCAAATTCTCCCAGCGAGAGATCACCGACATTGATTTGTTGAAGGTCTATCACCTTTCCCTGCACCAATTTTTCAAAGGGCATACCCACGCCCTCGGCACGACGTAAAAAGATCTCTTTTCTTTCATCAAAGCAAAACACAGAACTCTTTTCACCTCTGTTGGCTGCAGCCAGAACCAGCTGGTTGGCCAAAATGCTTTTGCCGGCTCCGCTCGTCCCGGTAATCAAACACGTCGTTCCGGCCTGCAATCCCCCTCCCAGCAGCTCATCCAGTTGCGAATTTTCGCTCTTGAGGACCGGGAAACCCGTCTGGGACGTCTCGCCCGCCAGATGCATGCTCGGAAAAACCTCCAGTCCTCCGGTGAGAATGCGAAAATCGTGGTATCCTGCGCGATAAACCATACCCCGCATTTTGAGAATCGACAATCTGCGACGGATCATTCCATAAGAAGGAATCTCATAGGAAAGCTCGATAACACCGTGTACGATTGTTTTGATATGATCGAGATCTCCGTCTCTGCTATCGCCTGATGTGAAAATGGAAGTGCATTCCATATCATTCAAAAGACGCTTTAGCTTTAACAAATGCTGGCGAAACTGATGCGGGTTATCTACCAGCACATAGAGCTCGCTGAGAGAATCAATAACCACACGCGAAGGCTGATGGTTTTTGATCATCTCTACGATACTGTCAGAGATCTCGTTCAATTCTATATCAGCCGTACTGAAAATCGTCTGCGGAGAGGTGCTCACCTCATGGATCTCTTTGGGTAGTTCTGCGATCTCGATGCCTTTGATATCCCAGCCATGCGAGGCAAAAATCTCACGAATTTCATTTCTTGTCTGCAATAAAGTGATATACAGGACTTTTTCGCTGTTCTTCACTCCCTGCATCAAATATTGAAACGACAGAGTACTTTTACCCGTTCCAGGCCGGCCATAGACCAAATAGGAACGATTCGGTACCAGTCCGCCATTCAGAATCTCGTCCAATCCACTGATGCCAGTATTAATCGGCTTAAAGGAACCAAGTCCATTGTTCGTCATATTTATTCCCTTAATGGCTATCTTTGATAACAAGCTATTTCGAGATTGGCTTTCAATTTAGATAGAATTGTAGAATTTTTTTTGGTGCGCCCTGGCAAACTCTTGCAACTGTTCTGCGATATGAGGATATTGCCCGATGACATTTTGCGTCTCATAGGGATCATTATCGAGATCAAACAAGGCAAGATCGATCTTTTCCTGCCGATATCGACCCGCCGCGCCATCCATTCCCGGGAGTTGCAGCGTCCGATAGGAATGGGGCAAATGCAGTTTCCAGCGACCGTCACCACTCATGACTGCCTCAAAATGTTTTGCCCTGGAAAAAGCATAATATTCATGCGGGTTTTCAGCTCCTGGTGTACCGATAATAAGATCCCAGACATTCTTGCCATCGATTTCATAGGCTGGCAAGGGTGCGCCTGCCAAAGTACAAAGAGTCGGAAAAAAATCGATAGAACAAAACGCATCATCAGAAACGGTATTGGCTTTGACATGCCCCGGGTATCTGATTATACAGGCAGATCGGGTTCCGCCGTCAAAAGTGGTGCCCTTGGCTTCACGATACGGAGTGGCACCTGCATGATTGCCATAGCTGGTCCACGGCCCGTTATCTGAAGTGAAAATCACGACCGTATTGTCATCCAGTCCATTCTTGTTCAACGCCTTCATGATCTCTCCCACCGACCAGTCGAGTTCCATCATCACATCTCCATAGACCCCGGCATTGGATTTACCCGCAAATTTTTCGCTGGCATAAATCGGCACGTGCGGCATGGAATGGGGTACGTATAACAAAAAGGGCTGATCTTTGTGTCGCTGAATAAAATCCACGGCATGTTCGGTATACCAGGTGGTCAGCATGGTCTGTTCCTTTGGGGTCATGCGCTCAATCGTGATTTCACCATTATCCCAATATTGCAGCGGCTTGCCCCGATAACTTTCGGGATGCTGAGGATGGTATTCCCACATGTCATTGGAATACATGAGTCCGCACGATTCATCAAATCCTCGCACCGGTGGCCGGGTATCCTCCTGATCCCCAAGATGCCACTTGCCAAAGACAGCAGTCTTGTAACCCGCTTTTTGCATGGCCTGGCCCATGGTTTCGAATTTGGGATCCAAGCCCCTGGCTCTGGGCGGATGCGCCCCAAACACCTTGGTGCGACCCGGGTAACACCCGGTCATCAGAGAAGCACGCGAGGCAGAGCAGACTGCCTGTGGCACATAAAACTGTGTAAACCGGCAGCCCTGTTCCGCCAGTCTGTTGACATTGGGCGTCGAATAGTCCGGATCGCCAAAAGGCCGGAAATCAGACCACCCGGAATCATCGAGAAAAACGATCACAAAGTTTGGTGGGCCTGATTTACTTGCACGGGTTTTGCAGGCGAGGCCGGCACCTGCAACCGAAAGAGCCATGGTCCTCAGAAAATGACGGCGCGTAAAGTGTACAGACATAAAGAGCTCCTTGTATTGGGTTGATATAACTTTGTACGCTTGATCTAATCACTTACATTTGACTAAAAGGCTGAATAACAACTGATTCGAGAGTTACCATAACAGGTCAAAACGGCCTCGAGATAAAACAGCGTGACCAAAACCGTCTCTGTTTACGTCATGCATTTCCTGCATCTTGAAAAAAAGAAAACGGTGATCGGTTTATAATAGTATAAAACCAATCACCGTATAAATCAACAGTAAAATAACAAAAACTCAGAATCACCCGAATGTGGTGGTGATTTGGTTCCTGTGAACCTATTGCAGCAAGAGCATTTTCTTGACAGCGATATAGTCTCCGGCCTGCAGACGGTAAAAATAGATACCAGAGCTCATTTTCCTGCCACGATCGTCGCGGGCATTCCAGGTCACGGTTTTAATCCCCGCGCTCTGGGTTCCGTTTGCCAGAATTCTGACCTGCTGGCCATTCACGGTATACACCGCCAACCGCACCACTGCTGTCCGGGGCAGGTGATAGATAATCTGTGTGGCAGGATTGAACGGATTGGGATGATTCTGGGCCAGATGAAACTCTTTTGGCAAGTCTCCGCCCTGATTTTTGACGCTGGTCGCTCCATCGATATGCAAATAAACCGGTCGGGTGACCAGAGTCAAACCCGGAACCAGTGCATTGGTGATATGACAGCAATATTGCCCACTGTCAGAGGCAGCAAGGGCCGGGATGGTCAAGATTGCACTCGTGCTGCCTGGCATATCTAGACCATTATGCTTCCATTGATACTGGTTTGCAGATCCGTCTACATTGGCGATGATTTCAAACAGATCACCGACAGCGAATGTGGTATCACGACGTGTTCCCAGACTGTCCTGAGGAGCATAGTAAATGGATTCAACATGCATGTTTGGTTCAATATCGCCAAATGTGAACCTGTTATTCGCAAGTCCCAGATGACGCAGATCTGACAATCCCGATAAATCAGGAAATCGCGTAAATCGATTCGCTCCTATATCGATCCAATTCAATCGGGTTAACAGAGCCAGTTCATCAGAAAGCTCACCGTAAAAATCATTATAGGCGAGGCTCAGACGTGTGAGCTCGGTCAAATCCCCGATTCTGTCCGATACCATGCCTGTAAGCCGATTTTCAGAGAGCTCCAGGACGGTCAAAGTCGGTATAGCATATATCCCTGAGGGTATTTCGCCTTCAAATTGATTGTTCTTTAGATCCAGAAATTCCAGGTGATCCAATCGATCCCAACTCCCGGCAAGACTGCCGGTCAGTTCATTGCTCTTGAAATCAACTTCTCTCAGTTCGACCAGATCGAAAAATTCAGGAGGAATAGAACCCGAGAGACCGGAAAAGCTCAGGTCGAGTTTTTCCAAATTGACCAGGCGGCCAATGTCTGAAGGGATTGTTCCCGAGATTGCATTACGACCGAGATAGAGAACACGCAATCCTGTCAAGTCAAACAAGGAGGAAGGAATTGGCCCTTCCAATTGATTCCCATGCAGATCGAGATAGCTCAAGGTTGAAAGCTCGCCCATTTCCTCTGGAATGGTTCCGGACAACTCGCAAACACCCAGGCTCAGATGCTCGATCGAATCCAGATTATCGAGTTGCGGAGGAATTGGGCCTGTAAACTCGTTTGTGTTCAGGCTCAGATATCTAAGAGTGCGTAAATTTGTCAATTCCTGTGGAAGAGGTCCACTGATATGATTTCCATGTAAATACAGACTTTGCAGAGAGGAAAAATTGCCGATCTCGCGGGGGAGCGTTCCGGTTAAATGATTATAGGTCAACATGATGCGCGTAACCCGGCAACCATCGGTTTCGACCCCATACCAAGTATCGATGGGTCCCTCGAGCCAGTGGGTGTTATCTTCCCATTCATCACCGTTGGTGCTATGATACAGGGCAACCAGAGCCAAAGAATCGGATTCGCAAACAGACGCATCCCCCAGCATAATCCGATAGTCTTCCACGTTACCGAACACAGCCAGACCGGTAGTTCCAACCCCGGCATCCTTGCTGCACCGAAATCGAGCAAAAGAATATCCATCGATGGTGGATTCGGGGACAAGGATTTCAATGGTATCCGGATGACCAGGGTTGGAAACCTCGAGGTCATTTATACAGTGCTCATGTGGGTCACGCCAATCCCCGTCGGCATTGAAATCGATCCAGGCATTCAGATACCCTCTATTTGCAGCCCAATATTCGATTTGTGCCAGTTCTCCGGGCAATAGCGGAGTGATAAACCGAATGCCGTTTTCATCGTTTCGACCATTGTTGTCATCGCCATCTGCCATCGGACTTGCCAATCCATCGGCTTCTGTGTCAGGAATACTGAGATAACTATGATTACCAACGATATGCCGGGCCCCGTCACTGCTAGCCAGGGTCGGGTAAGGCGGATCCGGAGCATCCCCCCAATCCAGAGAATCCATTCCTGCACCGATGGGCACAAGATAATCCTCGACTTCACCGTCAGCCGCTCCGCCATGATAGGGTAATTCCGGCGTACTGCTGACTCTGAACCGTGCTGCGACGTCTTGTAAAACCGCGTCTGGTGGCACGTAAATCGATTTTAAAACAGGTAACTCGGGATGATCGGTACGGGGCCCCTCAGAGTCTCTGCCAAGGAGAATGTGTTCATGCGTATCATCCCAATCGCCATCTCCATTGAAATCGATCCAGGCGCTGACATAGCCCTCACCTGAAAGAAAATAACCGACATCAAAATAATATCCGGGTATGATCGGCCGTCTCATCTCGATTCCGTCCTCATCATCCTCACCCGTTAAATCATCCGCGTCAGCATTTGCAGACGGAGTTCCATCATCCTCCCAATCCACGTCACTGCCAAAATGGAGGTCATTCAAGAGCCAGTGAAAAGCGCCGTTATCAGATCGTGTGGTGGGGTAAGGCTCGGGCGCATCACCAAAATCATAATACCGAATACGAATAAATATCCTCATATCCTCGACCTCACCATCCGGAAGCGGGCCCTTGACAGAGCCGATTTCCTGCGTGCTAAAACGGAATCGGGCAAAGGTCTCGCCCTCCTTGGCCTCATCCGGAATCGGGATTCGCAACAGATTTTTTCCCTCACCGACCTGAGAATCGAGGGCCATCTCACCCGGATCATCCCAATCCTTGTCCTGATTGAAATCGATCCAGACTTTGACCATGCCCTGTACAGAAGCCGTGAGATTTACTATAGCAGTATCACCGGCAAATATTTCATTCGTAAAGATTATACCATCCTCATCATCGAGGCCATTTTTATCGTCACCCAGAGCTTCATTATCGGGCTGGCCATCGTCCTCGGCATCGATCAAAGATCCCAGATATATTCCCTGTCGAATCACATGACGGGCAGCCTGATCGCTCAACAGCGTATGATAACCCGGAAACGGGGCATCCCCGAAATCCAGCAGATCATAAGTCTCTGCAACCCGCAATAAATAATCTTCGGTTTCGCCTTCATCGAACTCGCCAGAGCCATCCCAGGTCCCGTGAATCGGCGTCTCTGTGATGGTCATGCGCGCCCACACATAGCCACTGTTGGGCCCGATCCGAAATCCTGGAGGACTCTGTGTGGAAAGATGACCCGCTGTGCCTCCGGGGACATGGAAATTTTGTAATACATGCTCCGGAGCCGCATAAGTGCCACACTCACTGGATCCTCCCCAGTGGCCGTCCTGATTCCAGTCGATCAGGACATTGACATAAGCGCCGTCCGGATTGTCCGTATAATAATAGAGATTGATATGACTGCCCCATACTGCGGTTTCGCATGGTTCCCCCAGGGCGATGCCCGCAAACTCTTCGCACAAGGGCTTTACCAACAGAGTGCCTGAACTGTCGACAATCGTATAGGCATCGGGTGACCATAATCCGGCATCGGCCTCACCACAGGATTCATCCTGATCGTAATGACCACCTCCCGGAGGACAGGCTCCTTCATTGCCTTCCAGTTCGTGATCGACACTGTTGCCCAAAAAGGTGCCTTTGTTTCCTCCATGCCGGATATAGCCGGCAGGCCCTGATTCCAGGCACGTGGGGAAATTCCCCATCACACCACTGCCGGGATAGGCGACCACCCCCTCCGGTGCATCGCCGTATTCAAAAGGCAACAAGAGCTTGACCCGAATATAATCTTCCTTCAAGAACGTCGAGGTAAAATTGGGGCACTCGATTCTTAACCGGGCATCAAAGTCACCAGGATCATGATACACCACAGTGTGTGGCCCTTTTCCGGTCGCGCTTGAGGGTTCACCGCCGGGGAAATCCCACTTCCAGCTGGTGGCAGAACTGGATTTGTCGGTAAACAAAACGGTCAGGGGTGCATTTCCTTCTGTAGGACTGCCCTCAAAGTCAGCCTGACAAGTACAGTCCAACACCTCGACGATCTCTTTGATGGTTTTGCTGTCACTGCCCCCGTTAGGACATTGAATCTGCAGGGTGGCCTGGTATTTACCCGGAGTGTCATAAAGCACCGAATGTGGCCCCTGACCCTGCGCTGCCGATGGAGTGCCGCCCGGAAAGCTCCATAACCAATCCGTGGCGTTGGTGGATTTGTCGAAAAAAGTGAATTCAAAAGGGGCACATCCTGAATTCTTTTTAACGCCAAAATCAGCCTCACAATCACAATCCACGATTTGAACCAGCGCCTTTTTGTATTCCGTGTCGCTTGTTTGTGAACAGGTTATCTCCAGTGAAGCATCAAAAGTACCCGCAGAGTTATATACAATCTTGTGCGGACCTGGTCCCTGAGCAGATGACGGAGTTCCCCCTGGAAAATTCCAGCTCCAAGAGTCCGCTCCACTGGAATTGTCGGTATACCAGACCTCCAACCCCTCACACCCGTTTGTGGGCTGGGTTACAAAATCAGCAGTGCAGGTTTGGCCGAAAAGCGAATCCGGCAAACAAAAGAAAATGACCGGGATAAGAATGGTAATAAAGATAAACGTTTGTGGAGCGAGCTTGGCGTCTTTCATCTTTTGGCCTCCGATAAATGGTGATCCCCTGTTTTTCTAGCCTCCGATAGAAAAAAGCAAACAGGATAAACTTGGCCCCCCACCAACCCTATATTATATTTCGCTCAATAGTGTGAAATATTGAAAAAAAGTGAGGTCAGGCAGGATTGAGCGCAGAGCATTCAAAGAACAGAAACGGAAACATCCCCTACATCATCAGCTTGTTGTCATTGCTTGCCAAAATAAATGAGCATAGCTTTATTGTTTATTGTTTTTACACGCTTTGCATTTCCAATGCATCATTATCCAAAATAAATCCCATTTTCCAATGGGTTTCTGGAAACCGGAACACAGAGATCGAAAAGAGCCGCCCTGATCGCCTGGACCAAGCCCGATATACCCATACCCCGGACCTATTCGGACCGGAACCACTCTGAGGGAATGGGCGATTTGGACGTACCCGGACTTTTGACAAAAGCGTTCAGTGCAAAACTCCCCCCGGTCTGAAAATAGCCGACTCGAAAAGCATGTTCACCTCTGGACAAATAAAGCTCGCCCGATCGCTCGCGCAGCGGATGCCCGCCATCATTGTCAATCACCAGACGATCATCGATACGCATCCAGCTGCCATCGTTTGACGCCAGGAAAAAGGTATAATCCCCCGATATCGGGATGACGATTTTCCCAACAAACTCTACCGCAAAGTCAAACTTGGCCGGGTCAACAGCCGCCAGGTTGAGATCATAGACCTTGCCGGTGCGCTCTGGTGTTAGGTTTTCAAAATCGGGTACACGATCCCAGTGTCCGCAAAAATAGCCATATCTCAAACCATTGACCTGAGGATCCAGCACACTGTATGATTGCGAGGTCGGAAAGCCATCATGATATCCCTTTTTAAAGGCGCGGGCGTTGATGGTGCACGATTGTTCAAGAAGAATAGGACCCGAATACAGTTCAGATTGTCGATGCGGAATCGACCCATCCAGGGTATAACGGATGTCGGCGCCCGGCGTTGGACAGGATAAACGGATTTCGGTTTTGCCCTGATTAAAAATCACATTTTTATCAGGCGTGATACTGACATTTTCCACCCAGGGTTTGGGAATCAGATCGGGAGTGATGCGGGATCGAAAAGCATAGTGACCGGATCCCACCTCGAAAACCGCATGATCCCCCTGCATCCCTATAAACCGAACTGTCGAATCCGCCCCTATTTCATGCCCCCCTTCTGTGATAAAAGCCCGATCAGACGTCAGCACAAAAACCCGAGCCCGGGTATTCACCGGAACCGTCACTTCCAGCTCATATTGATCACCACTTACGCGCCATTGACTGGCGACCTTGCCATAAAGAGTACGGGTACTGGCCTTTACCCAGCTGAGCTGAGGCGGAATCATGGGACGAATCGTAAAGCGCTTGAATCCCGGCGCCAGGACATCGGTGCGTATACCGGCGATATATTGATAGAGCCATGAATCGATGCTGCCAAACATGACATGGTTGTTCGAGCCATGACCGTTCCAGTGCTCTGAAAGCGTGGTGCGATTTCGGGTCATATCGATCCAGCCCGGGTAATCGGGACGCGTGGCAATGAGCCAGGCGATATCGATGCGGTCTCGTTCACTCAAAAGCTCCATCAGATACTGGGTGCCCAGAATCCCTGTGGTCAAATGACCGTCATGGATATCCAGGATGTTGTTCAACAGACTTTTCCAGACCTGATCGTCGAGTTCCGCCGGAGGAATACCCAGGTAGAGTGGAAAGAGATTGGCGAACTGGCTGTTCATTTCATAAAAAGCAGTCCCCTCTTTGAAATGAAAAAAATTGACATGATAGGCTTTACGGATTTGACTCGCAAGATCCTCATAACAGTCTGCCTCGTGATCATTCCCCAGAACTCTGGCCGCCAGCGTCAGAATCTGGCTGCAATAGAGATAATATCCGGTACTCACTGCGGTATGCATACCCCTTGACCACCAGCCGGTCTCGTTGGCGCTGGCCCAGTCACCATAGCGGCTGGGTGGCAAAATATGATCCGTGGCCTGGGAGCCCAGAAACCGCACATACGCTTTCATGGCCGGATAGTGATGAGCCAGGAATTCCCGGTCATGATAATGCAAGTAATAATCCCAACACATCAGCACATAGCCTGCGCTCCATGGCGGATCACCGCCTGCGTCGAGAAAAGGCCGGGGAGAGATATGCGGGAGGGCTCCGGTTTCCGGATCCTGTCCCCTGCGGATATCCTCGAGCCATTTTTCGTAAAACAGGGGCATGTCAAAATTATACATCGCTTCTTTGGCCGTGACATGCGCATCGCCCAGCCAGCCAAGCCGTTCATCGCGCTGCGGACAGTCCAGCGGAACGCCCAAAAGATTGCTGCGCTGAGACCAGAGCACGCAATCATGCACGTGTTCGAGTCCATCATGGGAGCATTCGAATTCACCGACAGGTGTACAATCCGAGTGCACCACGCACCCGACCACCGCATCAGCATCCAGGTCTTCGAGGCCGGTGATCTCTACATATCGAAATCCATGCCAGGTAAACCGTGGTGCATAGATCTCTGGCGACTCTCCCCTGCAGAAATAGATATCGCGGGCCAGGGCCAGATTGTTGCTGTGTGGATCGATATGTCCGGTTTTGGCATCGAGGTTTTCAGCATATCTCAGCACGATTCTGGCTCCCGGCACAGGGTCATCGATGTGCAAACGCAACCATCCGGAAAAATTTTGGCCCATATCCACCACCATACTCGAATCCATCCGGGTAATGGATTTGGGGCGGATCTCCTCGACGAGTTTTATGGCCGGCATGACCTGTGCCGTCAGTTTACCTCCGGGAGGTTGTACGACCGTAGCACAACTCCATTCGGAATCATCGAATTGCGACCGGCTCCAACCAGACTGTTCCAGACGTGCATCATAGATCTCACCGTCATAGATACAGGCAGACTGAACCGGACCGGTGCTCGCTTTCCAGGAGGCATCGGTGATCACGGTGTCGGTCGATCCATCCTCATAGGTGATGTGCATTTGCAGCATGGCTCGCTTGCTTCCGAACCATTGCATACGCCAGCTCCACCACTTTTTCAGAGGATTGTACCAGCCATTGCCCAGATGAAATCCCAATGCATTCTCGCCTGTTTGCAAAAACGATGTCACATCATAGGTATCATAGAGAACCCGCTGGCAATAGTCTGTTTTGGCCGGATTGAGCACTTTATTCCCGATCCGGATTCCATTGATATAGAACTCGTAAAATCCCAGACCACTGGCAAACGCAATAGCGGATTGTATGGGTTTTGAAAAGGAAATAGTCTTGCGCAAGAGGAGCGAGGAGGAATCGGGTAAAAGCGAATCAGCATGTTCATTAGGATCAGGCGCATCGTAATAGCCCTTGTCATTTTGAGGGGTTTGATCCTGACGACCGATCCATTCGGCACGCCATTCCTGCGGATCCAGGATACCGGTGACGAATGGCGAGGGATCGGACCAGTCACTCCAGACAGAATCCTGATTGCATACCCGCACCTTCCAGGTGTAACGCTGACCGCTTTCAAGGGATAGGCCCTGGTAAGGAATGTGAATGGAGCGATCGCTATAGACGGTCTTGCTGTTCCACATATCTGCCTGGTCAGGATTCAGCCCTTCGGGTGACCGGGCCACGAGGAGGTGATAGGCAATCTGGTGCTGATTTCGCTCATCTGACAAAAGTTGCCAGCCAAAGCGGGGTTGCGGTTGGTCGATCCCCATGGGATGGGTGGCATATTCACACATTGTTCGGCTGACAA
>WJME01000031.1 GCA_014728115.1 Candidatus Zhuqueibacterota bacterium
CAGATCTTCGGTCATGCGTTTACGCCAGTCAGTCATCGTGAACCTCCTTAAATTAATTAAATAGTGATTATGGTTCACGATGGCTGCAATTATCGGGCAAAAAAGTGCCCCGCCGTCTTTTGGGGCGGGGCTTAGTTCAACCATAGGTTCAACCGTACATGTTTATGCAGCAAAGAATGAATTTGAACCTTTTCAAATCGTCGTACAGCCCTCCTCACATACCAGCATCACTGTAAATGTTTCGAATTTTGGCAATGGTATTACCACTGAGCTTTATCAAGTAAAGTATGTGACGATTACCCAACCCTCGGACGGATTGGGTCAGACGGGCAGCTATCCGGATCCCCTCTGGCCATTGGAAAACAATGCAGTCATAGATGTAACGGCAAATCAAAATACGGCTTTGTGGTTCAGTGTTTTTGTGCCCGCTACCGCGCCGGCCGGAGATTATTCGAGTGCTGTGACCATCGGTGGTGTTTCCATTCCTGTCCAATTACATGTTTTTGATTTTACCCTCCCCGATGTACCCAGCGTTTACTCTCAAATGAATTTCAGCCACAATGCGATATTGGATAAATATAGTGTACCCGGGACAGGCACAGAATATTGGATGTACGTCGACAAGATGAAACAGTTTTTTATCGACCATCGTCTCACCCCCAAATCTGCCCTCTGGTCGGGAGGGCTGATGAGCAGTGGTGGCGGCCCCTATATCGATTATGATTGTTCCACAGAGACTTTATCCGATCCTCATGGAATCTGGGGATTCGAGGACCCGGCTGATTTTTATCTGGATGGCAGCCATTTACGCCAGAGTTCAGGATTTCCCTCCTTTATGGCCGGGCAACTTTTCACCAGTAACGATGCGTCCCATGATGGCCGACCTTCATCTTTTTGCGGTTTCAGCAAAAGCAGCAGTGACTGGATGAATAATCCCAATTCTGCATACAACACCAAATGGTTTTCCTATATCAGCGAGGTCGAGACCTATCTCAACACGACAGGCTATCTGGATAAAGCCTATTTTTATATAGCAAATGAACCCCAGGACCAACTCGATTATGATGCCGTGGCCTGGTATTCGCAATATCTGCATCAGGCGGCACCGGACATTAAACTCTTGGTCTCGGAACCGCCGAAACCGGAAATTTATAATCATTCGACCTATGCCGATGCAAAAATCGATATCTGGTTGCCCGTACTCAACCAGTATGATCCGGTCGAATCGTTCGCACGGGCTCGTTCGCCTCATCTGGAAGAGAC
This sequence comes from Candidatus Zhuqueibacterota bacterium, assembly GCA_014728115.1. GTDB lineage: Bacteria > Zhuqueibacterota > Zhuqueibacteria > Residuimicrobiales > Oceaniaggregativiventaceae > Oceaniaggregativivens. The sequence continues at coordinate 1,264 of WJME01000031.1, forward strand.
CTGGATCTATTTTCTACATGGTACACGACCGCCCTATTTCAATCCCATCACGTTGGATCACCCGGGCATAGAAAGCAAATTTACCGGATGGTTCTTGTGGAAATACCGGATACGCGGTATCGCCTATTATTCGATGAACAATTGGAGCCAGAATCCCTGGACCGACCCGTTAAACAGCGGCCATAATGGAGATTTGTTTATGCTCTACCCTCCGGCAGAAGATAATACTCCCATATCTTATGGCTCAAACAATCACCGCTTTGTGCCCTCTATCCGGTTCGAACTCATGCGGGACAGCATAGAGGATTATGAATATTTGAAAATTTTGGCAGGAGGACAACCTCAAGTCGATGTCAGCAATGATGCGGATCCTCAGGCGGATAAAATCATATCGAGCACGACCAGTTACACTCGTGACAGCCATTTTATGTATAATTTGAGGAGATTGATCGGTGAAAAAAACGGGGGAGAAATCGCTTCGATTCCGGATATTCAACCACCGGCCGGTCATCCGCGAGCTGAAGGGCCTCCCGGTAACTATTATATCAATTTTCAGGATCCATCAGGTTCTCCGACAAATGATCCGCTCATCGTGAATGGCCATGAATATCTAAAACTCGGCTGGAATGCTTATGATGACGGTCTGGGATATGGCTGGTTCGGCGACCTGGCACACGTCATGACCACCTATCAATCCGCTGGTCCGAATGAACTGCAAAAGAGTATCATTTACGATGACTGGGGACGCACCAAAGTGTTTGAATTTGATTTACCGGCAGGCACCTATCATGTAACCGTCTCTGTGGGGTGGCCCAACCGAACCTATTCGCATCATAAAATCGATATCGAAGGAATTTCGTTTATCGATGATGAAGCTACCACGCCTTCAACCCCTTATATTGTAAGAACAAAAGAGGTCACGATTTCCGACAGCAAACTCACCATGGATATGGGAATTTTCAATGAATATACCATGCTTAATTATCTCGACATCGAAGCAGTGCAACCCTCTGTCCTTTTAAACTGTAAGGCATTCTTGCAGGGTGCCTATCTCGGATCAGGTCAGATGCGTACGGATCTCAAAACTCGGGGTGTTTTACCTCTCACTTCGCCTTATGGAGATGGGGAAAGCGTGTCTTCTCAGAATGATATCCCGTCCAATGGAGTCGATTGGATCCAGATCCAGCTGTTAACCACTTTTGCCGGGCCTGTTGTTTCGCAACGTTCCTTTTTTCTCAGAAATGATGGTCAGATTATCGATGTTTTTGGGAATACAGATTTAGAGTTTTATAATGCGCAAAGTGATGATTATTATATCGCCCTTTTTCATAGAAACCATGTGTCCGTTATCAGCTCGGACGTAACTTTTCTTTCTGATGCCAGTGCTGTTTTGATCGACTTTACCACTGAACAGTCTCTCAATAATGCAAGCCTTGATCTGGGAGATGGCAGGTTAGGATTGATAGCCGGAGATGCTAATCAGGATAGTTCTGTAACCTCTATGGATTATGTTGAATGGTATAACAGTGAAAACAATGCTTCATATTTATATGGTGAGGATACCGATTTTAATTTAGATGGTATACTGGATATGAATGATTATTTATTATGGCTGCAAAATGCCAGACAGGGCCAGCAGTACTGATATCCATCTATTCGGTTACATTTTTCAGTGTAAAGCGGGGGGCAATGCTTTGGCAAAATCCCCAATTCACAAAAGTGAATATTTTATTCGTGCTTGGAAGCAATAACAGATTTTTATGATTTTTTCAGGGACGGCCACATGTAATAAACAGGCGGGACGTCCCTGAAAAACAATTGTTAAACGGTCTCCCATCTCATTCCCAGTTTACGCGACGCATAGCCACACTCTCGTATATAATCGCCATAGACCATCATCCAGTGCGAATCCCTCACTTCATTGATCAATTTTTTCCAGTCGCCGTGGATTTTTACATCCTGTTGTGAACGACAAATCTCTAAAAACGGATTGTCGACAACCTCACCTTTCATGCCTACCCATCTGCTGGTGGCATATTCGGGATTGAGAAACGAAACTTGCTGCGAGACGGGAATCTCTACTTTGGGTGCCGCACCATATTCCGATTCATAATGGGTGACAACGCGCATGGGTTCATAACGGTCGCCATCCATTCGACGGGGAGCACTGCAATGAGCACAGGTCACGATGCCGTTATGGGGAAACGTTGAATTGTGCATGAACACCGGTTTGCCAGAAATATGACGCAATAAAATACCCGGAGGGATGACCACAAAATCGGATTCGCAAAATGCGATGAGCCCCTCATCATTGAGCAGACCCAGAGTCAGACAGGCCGTGGTTTCAGACATGGGCATGACCGTGGCCATGCAATCTTTGATGGTAAAGGCCTGGGTATCGTGTTCCTGCATGATATCCTTGAAAATGGCATAGAGCAAGAATGCATTTTCCACGAACGCCCTTTCCGTCTCTAGGCTGGTATGAGGCATGGCAAGAAATTGTGTTGTCCAGGTTTGGGATTTTTTGCGCCATTTGGGATCCTTTTGGGCACTGGAAATACGTTTGGCAAGATCCTCATAGGGAACATCGATAATTTCCATGCCAAAACGGTGCTGACAAAGGCGTGGTGCATCCGGGCTCCTTTTTCCCCAGGCACCGCCCAGAGCAACGATGCGCGTGCCAAGCAGATTTTTTACGCCATAAAGCGCTCTGAATCGCCACAAGAGCTCATCCAAATCATCAACGACCGCATCATCCACATGGACATGAGACTTTGTGTCCGAGTCGGCATTGATGACATCTGTCTCTAAATAACGGGTGCTGAGAGCCTCATACCAGTAATAAACCGGACCCGAGCGGTGACGCACGAATACCACCGTATGGCGATCAGGCGAAAAACAGGCGCGCAGCAAATGGCCACCGCCGCGAGCGGCATAGACCAGAACCACATCATGATCGCCCTGATGAATCTGTGCCGCTTGTTCCGGGGTTTTGGCTTTTTTGACCGGTTTAAAGGTGATGTCAAACTCTGCCTTTTTGGCAATACTGTCCAGTTCTGCGGTAATACGCTCTATCTCTTGTTCTGCATGGTGATCGCGCTGAATCCCTCCCCAGGATTTGTAGGAACGCTGGGGGACGGGTTCAGATTCGATATACATGAGAACGGGCTGGACGGTCAGGGGTTTGCCGAGGGTCAGTAAGGGTTGTGACGGATCCCATTCAGGAACAGCTTTTCCCGCCCAGGCACTGCCTGCACCGGCCAGACCCATGGCAGCGGTTCCGGCAGCGGCAAGTGAGATAAATTCTCTTCGCGTTGGGTGACATGAGCAACAAGACATAGCAACTCCAGAGTTTATGTAAAGAATATGGTTTCCAGCAACTTTTACCGGCTTTACGGGGTTTGTGTGATCCATTCCGGTGCGACACGGACATGTTTGATGGTCCGGCCTTCCGGGACATGATAAGAATAGGTCATATGCAACTGACCGTCACTTGCCTGAAAAATGGAAGGATAGGAGAATCCGCCGCTTCCCGGTTGCCCCTTTTCCACATGACGTTTCCATTTCCATGACGTCCCTTCATCATCTGACATGGCCAGGGCCAGAGAGTGGCGGCCATCTTCAGTGTCGTTATAGAGCATGACCCAGGAGCCGTTCTGCAGAGAGATCACTTCCAGGCTGGATCCGGGATTGGGAATGTCGCTCGAGACTGCCGGTGACCAGGACTCTCCGTTATCCATTGATGTGCTGACCAGCACTCTCGATTTATCGCCAGAATCGCGCATATAAGAGACGATCGTGCCCTCTTTCTTACGCACCAGCGTCGGCTGTATCGGCGCATAGCCGACCATGGGTTTGCTGGCTTGCCACGATTGGCCTAGATCGTCGCTGATGGCGGCGAGCCCCATGTTAAATCCGTCGGAATAAAGCGGAAGTAGGATTCTGCCCGATGGCAACGTAATGGGGTGGATACGCGTCATCCAGCCGGTTTGTCGTTTAACCGGGTCTTGTGCAGCCTGTTCGATAAGACGGGAATAGGGGTGAGCATATTCGGCCCACATTCCTTCATCGCGATCGAGCTCATCAAATGCCTGTTTTGTGGTCTCGTAAAATTTTTCTCCTGGTTGTAAGAGAATTACATCCTGCCACTCCCATACCGGGGCGCCGTTGCCTAGCCCATCTTTACCACACACATGCATTAAATGCAATATAAACAAAGGTTGACGAGTTTTTAGGGGTACTACATATTTTAAAATTCTATCGTTTTTGATTTCATCTTCGAACAGTTAATATTTAATGCCTTATAGATTTGTCTA
>WJME01000312.1 GCA_014728115.1 Candidatus Zhuqueibacterota bacterium
GCATAGAGTTTTGTACTTAAAATACTTGGAGGTTTCAAATATTTAGATATATTAAGAAACGAGACCATTACTGTTACTATACAGCGGGGCAAAATTGTGGATAGACGAACATTTTTCAAGAATACTATGGCGCTGACAGGCTATCTCATGAGCGGGTCAGGCCGTTCCAGCACACCGCAGCGATCTTTTTACGACCGGCTATTGCCAGCCCCTATCGATGGTGGATTCAGCATGGAGGATTATCATATCTGGGGCTCTTCCGTGATCCAGGGAGAGGACGGACGCTTTCATATGTTTGCCTCACAGATACCGGCATTTCTTCCTTTGCCCAGGCATTGGTGTACGAATTCGCTGGTCGTGCGCGCGGTCTCAGATACGCCGGAAGGCCCTTATGAATATCAGGAAGTGGTTCTTCCCCGCCGGGACAGACATTATTTCGACGGCATGATGACCCACAATCCCCGTATCCTCAAATATCAAAATACGTATTATCTCTATTACCTGGGCACGACTTTTGATTTTCCATTGCCTCAAGAGCCGATCTCGCGGGAAATGTATACCCGGGCATGGTCCAATAAACGGATCGGTCTGGCTACCTCCACCTCGGTGTACGGTCCCTGGAAGCGTTTGGATACGCCGATACTCGAACCACGTCCGGGAAAATGGGATTCTCTTATTACCACCAACCCATCACCTGCCGTGCGCGAGGATGGATCCACAATTATGGTCTACAAATCTGCTGTCGCGCATAAACCTCCCTTGTTATTGGGAGTTGCAGGAGCCGAACATCCCGGAGGCCCCTTTAAAAGGCTTTCGGATGAGCCAATTTTCCAATTTCATCTTGAAGGGAATGATAAACATGATGTCGAGGATCCTTTTGTTTGGTGGAACGGTGAATATTATGAGTTGATTATGAAAGAGCGATCCGGTCATCTTACCGGTGAACCCGGTGCCGGCATACATTGTACGTCCACCGATGGAATTAAATGGACCATCACTGATCCTCCCATGGCTTATTCACAACATGTTCTATGGGAGAACGGCGAGAAGGAATTAATGGCCAATTTTGAGCGACCTTTTTTACTTTTCAAAGACGGCAAACCCACGCACCTGTTTGCTGCCACTGGCCGCGGGACGCAGTACTGGCATTTTGACAAATCGTGGAACATGGTCATTCCTTTGAAAACCTGAAATAGATCACTGTACATCTTGTTTATTGATATAGGATCTTCTTTTAACTTGCTTATGCAATCGATTGACCTTCCATTGAATTTGATTTGTTGCTATTTTCTGTGACCGGAATCCGGATCGAGTTGTAAAGCAAAATACAATCAGAAAAACGAGAGAATTTTACCCCTTTTGTTTTTTGCAAAACTCTTGCATCTATCAATAAAACCCATTTTCAATTCTCGTTAAAAAGAAAGGAGAAACGCCATGACTGAAACTCTCAATCGTCGCACATTTCTCAAAACAGCATCGGCAGCAGCCCTTGCTTCATCCGTGCCCATGTTCGTTCCATCCACTGCTTTTGGTGCAAATGATCGCATCAATATCGCGGTATTGGGCTTGCGGGGTCGTGGCAAGAGCCACGTCAGCGGATTTATGGAGTTGGATAACGTACAGGTTACCACGCTATGCGATCCGGATATGAATGTACTCAAGGAACGGCAAAAACAGTATGAAGAAGAATATGGCACAACATTCAAGGTCGAACAGGATTTTCGCAAAATCCTCGATGATGACGATATACATGCCATATCGATTGCAACTCCGAACCACTGGCATTCCCTGGCAACGGTCTGGGGCTGCCAGGCCGGCAAGGATGTGTATGTCGAAAAGCCCATGAGCCATAATGTATGGGAAGGCCGCAAGGCAGTCGAAGCAGCACGCAAATATAACCGGATTGTACAACACGGTACCCAGCGCCGCGCCAGCGAGAGTTGGGGCAAGACCGTGGCTGCGGTACATTCTGAAAAATACGGGAAACTGACGGTTTCCAAAGGCTATTGCTGCAAGCCCCGCTGGAGTATTGGCTATGAGCCGTTCGAGCAACCTCCTGCTCATTTGATGTACGATCTGTGGGTCGGGCCCGCGCTGGATGACCGTTACCACGCCAATCTGGTGCATTACGACTGGCATTGGTTCTGGCATACCGGCAACGGTGATACCGGCAATCAGGGCGTACATCAGATGGATGTGGCCATGTGGGCCATCAAAGGCGCAACCCTGCCTACCAGAGTATGGAGCATGGGTGGCCGCTTTGGCTATGATGACCAGGGCGAAACCCCCAATACCCAGCTCTCGATCATGCAATTCGGCGACGTGATCATGCTGTTCGAAACCCGCGGACTGGTGGGAAACGAATCCAAAATGGATCGTATCGTCAGCAACGAATTTTTTACCACCGAAGGCCGGATTTTTGAGGGCAAGTTCTATCCCAAGAATGGCGGCGACCCTGAACCCATTAATTTTGATGAATTTGAAACCGATGTCAAGCCCGGCGGAATTTTCGGCAATTTCATCGATGCCATGCGCAGTCGCAATGAAGCCGATCTGAATGCTCCGGTCGAATTGGGTCATTATTCGTCGGCCTTGTGCCATCTGCCCAATGTCTCCATGCGTCTGGGACCACAAGTGCCCTTTAGCAAGGTTCCCAATGAGGTGATGGACAATGAACATGTATTTGATTCCTACCAGACCATCATCAAGAACCTCAGCTGGGGAATAGGCGGTAATTTGCAGGATATGACCTATCAGTATGGTGTAGAACTGGAATTCGATCCCATGAATGAAAAATTCGTTGGGAATGAGGCAGCCAATGAAATGCTCAGTCGTACCTACCGCGAACCTTATATAGTGCCACAAGACGTATAAACTAACTAATTAAATATGTGAAAAAGAGTGAACACACCTGCGTTCCACACTTTATTTACAATATAAAGCCCTGATTTATTTTTGTCAGGGCTTTTATTTATCCTAAACATTCAACAATTCAACGATTTAACTCTAACCCTTTTGGCCGTTTACCTGATCCGTATTTCCAAGTCTTTATGTATTCTAAATTCCTTACCCGGAATACCGCAAATATTCTCTCTGTTGACTTGATAAAGACCATTAACTAAAGCGTGATATGATGAATCATCTCAATAGCGAAAAAAGCCCCTATTTGCTTCAGCACGCCGAAAATCCGGTGAACTGGTATCCCTGGAGCGATGAGGCGTTTGCCAAAGCAGAAAAAGAGCAAAAACCCATTTTTCTTTCCATAGGATATTCTACTTGTCACTGGTGCCATGTCATGGCGCACGAGTCGTTCGAAGACAAAGAGGTCGCGGCACTGATGAATGATATTTTTGTCAACATCAAAGTGGACCGCGAAGAGCGTCCTGACATAGATCAGGTCTATATGACCGCGTGTCAAATGGTCACCGGAGGAGGAGGGTGGCCTTTGACGATCATGATGACCCCGGACAAAAAACCATTTTTTGCCGCTACCTATATCCCCAAATCTTCCCGACAAGGCCGCTCGGGGTTGCTGGATCTGCTTCCGCGTGTCAAGGAATTGTGGAATGATCGCAGGGATGAACTGCTGGAATCTGCGCAACAGATTACCCAGTCTTTGCAAACCATCGGATCGAGTCCGGGCAATGAAACTCTGGAAGAGCCGGTTCTCGATATCGCCTTTGAGCAGCTCGAGCAGCGTTATGATGCGCGTTGGGGCGGGTTCGGGCAGGCACCAAAGTTTCCCATGCCTCATAATTTGCTTTTTCTATTGCGTTATGCTCGCCGCTATAATTCCGATCATGCAGTGAATATGGTACAGAAAACCTTAAAAGCCATGCGCCAGGGAGGGATCTGGGATCATGTCGGCTATGGCTTGCATCGCTATTCCACGGACCGCAGCTGGCTCTTGCCCCACTTTGAAAAAATGCTTTATGATCAGGCCCTTTATCTGTTTACCCTTTCAGAAGCGTTTCAAATGACTGGAGATGAATACCATCGGGAAACCGCTGAGCAGCTGGTGGAATTTATTCTGCGCGAGATGACCCACGATCAGGGCGGGTTTTATTCGGCTCAGGATGCAGACAGTGAAGGAGAGGAAGGCAGATTTTATGTATGGTCCTGGGAAGAATTGGAATCCATATTGTCGTCCGAATATATGGAATTTATGCAGATGGTATTTCAGGTGCGCAAAGAAGGCAATTTTGCCGATGAAGCGAGCGGTGAACGAACCGGCCATAATATTTTACATCGCCGTGCCTCCTGGAAAGAACTCACCCAGGATCTTCAGAAATCAGAAACCGAACTGTTGGATCAGTGGCAACACATCCGTCAGCTCTTGTTCAACTATCGCGAGTTGCGGGAACGGCCTCTGCTCGATGACAAGATCCTTACTGACTGGAACGGTCTCTTGATCGCAGCCCTGGCCAAAGCCAGCCGTGTGTTTGCACTGCCCAAAGCCAGGCAAGCCGCCCAAAGAGCCGTGCAATTCATTCAGCACACACTGGTGAATGAACAGGGTGTGCTTTTACACCGCTATCGGCAGGGTAAAGCCGGACTCGCTTCGCATGCCGATGATTATGCATTCTATATCTGGGGGTTGATCGAACTCTATCAAACGACTTTTGATCCTTTATATTTACAATTGGCAAGTCGGTGGCAACAGCAGATGGTCGAGCGATTCTGGGATCGTGAACAACACGGTTTTTATTTCACCAGTCATGATTCAGAAATTTTGCTGGTTCGTCGCATCGAGGTGTCTGATGGGGCAGTTCCTTCTGCCAACTCTGTTTCTGCATTGAACCTGATACGCCTTTCCAGATTGACAGGTGAGCCTTCCTATGAAGAACGGGCCCGAATGTTGTTGCAACGGTTTTCGTCAGATGTTGTGGCTTATCCCACTGCACATACGCTGATGCTCTGTGTGCTGGACTTTGTTCTGGGTCCCACCCAGGAGCTGGTAGTCGCCACGCCGGATCCTCTGACGGATTCTCCAGAGTGGCTACAAAAGCTGAATCGTTCCTATTTGCCCGGTATGGTGATCCTTGTGAAATCCGGTGCTCAGGACAAGCTGAATACCATTGCTCCATTTACCACGGAAATGAAAAGCCTTGACAACAAGACCACTTTTTATCTCTGCCGGGATTATCAATGCGAGCAGCCTGTGTTTGATGCCAATGCGCTCGAATTACGATAATCTCTACACATCTCTTGCAAAAACGCAATGAAAGGGTCATTGGCCTGTAGGACAGCTTTTGACCTTTATTCTGGACCAGTGCTGGTGACATGTGTATTTTGAGATAATTTCATAAGAAAAGATATTCTTGTACTTGCTTTTTACGTCTTGACCTGCTACCTTTTCAGGTAAAGATGTAATCAGGAGATGAACCTGGCCTATTTATTTATGAATCCCTCCCGATCGAGTTGTTTCCAAAACCTAAAAGAGGTAGACCATGGAGCGAATGAGTAGACGAGAATTTCACAAGCGCGTGGCTTTGGGTGTCGGCGCGGCGGCCACAACGCTTTCTCCGGCAGTGTCCAAAGCTCAAAGCAGAAAAAGACCAAATATCGTCTTTATCTGCAGCGATCAACACAGCTATAAATACACCGGATACAATGGCCATCCCTTTGTCGAGACCCCTAATCTGGACAAGCTTGCAAAGCAGGGCGTTGTTTTTGAGAACAATTACTGCGGCAACCCGGTTTGCACGCCTTCGCGGGCGAGTATGATGACCGGTGTCTATGCCTCGGATACCGGCTCTTACTGCAATTCCACGGTATGGACCAACCAGCACCCTACGTGGGCGAATCTGCTGTCGGAATCCGGTTACAAGTGTTGGGCCACCGGGAAATTCGATCTGCATGATAAATATGATATCGGCTTTGAACAGATCGATACCACGCATGGACATGCTCATAATCCGGATATCACTTCGCTGTTTCGGTTACCTCCAATTGCGCGTTATAACGAACGACCGCAGATCGATGGCAGCAGCCGGGAGGAGCCACATCATGATCTGCACCTGTTACAAAATGCGCAAATGTTTCTGAGCGAACAGGCTGTAAATCTGGACAAGCCCTGGGCGTTGTACGTCGGATTCTCACAACCACACCCGGATTTTCGTGCCCAAAAAAAATATTTTGACCGTTATTATCCCAATCGCGTGGATATGCCTAACGTCCCCCCTGGTCATGTCGAAAATTTACATTATGTGTTCCAACAGCTGCGCCATTTTAAACGCATCGCCACACCGATCGAAGAAGAGAAAATCAGGCGGGCACGGGCAGGCTATTATGGCATGATTACCGAGCTGGATGATTATGTGGGACAGCTTTGGGATACTCTGGAACAAACCGGCCAACTGGATAACACGATTTTTATCTATACCTCTGATCATGGCGAAACCCTGGGCGAGCACGGTTTGTGGCTCAAGAACAATCTCTATGATGTCGCTGCCCGTGTACCTTTGATCATTGCCGGTCCTGGCATCCCCCAAGGAGTTCGTGTTTCGACAGCCACAGCTCATGTGGATCTCATGGCGACCTTGCTCGAATGGGCCAATGTCCGGCAGCCCAGCTATCTGCGCGGTCATTCTTTGACACCGCTTATGCAGGGCAAACAGGGTAATCACCCGGGATTCGCATTTTGCGAAACCCATTCAGAGGGCAATGCCACCGGATCATTCATGATCCGCAAAGGGGATTGGAAATATATTCACTTTTCCTTTTACGATGATCTCTTGTTTAATGTCAAGGAGGATCCCTACGAATTTGACAATCGCATCGATGATCCCGAGGTTGAGGATATTAAGCTCGAATTGCAGGAGCTCCTAAACCAGCAAGTGGACCCCAAATCGGTAACGATGGCTGCTTTTGAAAAACAAAAAAAGATGCGTGACGAGTTTGTGCGTACTCTGGATGAGCAAGGCCTGGTCGAGCTGCTCAAGGGCCGGCTGGGTGAAGGTCAATCCCGTGCTCTGGCGCATGGCTTAAAGCGCGGTTTGCTTTAAGCTTTGGTGTAAAGCAGTATTCTCTTGCTCAGCCAGACAGTGCGCAAGCTATAGTAGCAATTCATCCCCAGGAACACGTTGATCACGTACTGAACAGCTGATGGACACCCCGAGTTGTGCAATGCGGTCATGGATATAACTGGCGACAGCAGAGACGAGATCGTGGTTTGGGATCCCTATGAAATTTGGGTGTATACACAGGAAGATAATCCACAGTCCGGAAAGCTCTATCAACCCGAGCGCAATCCATTGTACAACAGCTCCAATTACCAGGCAACCGTGTCACTTTCGGGTTGGTCTGAATAAATGTGTCAAGGAAAAGATGACAGATAAAAAGCTTTTTGTTTCTCTGATCTTAATATTCGTGCTGGTAAGCGCAGGTCTTGCCCAGCTTTCCCGGCCTGCAGCGCTCAGGGCAGCCCATACCATCCCGGAACCTCCTTACAATGAGATGATGCCCCCTCCGATTCCACCGGCCTGGGCTTTTGAACCCTGGGTATGGGAAGATGATCTGAATACCGGTCAGGCAGTGATGGATCTTGTGCAGGGATATCTCGAGCATGATATCCCTGTCGGAGCTGTCATTATCGATAGTCCTTGGGAGACCAACTATAACACATTCGAATTTGCACCCTCTTTTTATCCTGATGCCCCAGAGTTGATCGATCAGTTACATGACATCGATGTTAAGGTATTGGTATGGATCACCAGTCTCATCAATTGGTCATCGGTTGACGGGCCAGATACCGGTCCGGCATCGACATATCAATTTGCCAAAGATCAGGGATTTTTTGTCGAAAACGGTCAATTATTCAACTGGTGGAAAGGATGGGGGAGTTTTATCGATTACACCCATCCTGATGCTGTCGAATGGTGGCACAGTCAAATGGATAAAGCCTTTGCAGCCGGTATCGATGGCTGGAAAGTGGATGCCGGAAATCGAAAGTTTCCGGCTTTTGCCTCTTGTTACTCTGGCACGATCAGTAAAAAAGAGTACAGCCGGCTGTTCTACAGGGATTTTTTCAATTATACTCAACTCGTCCTGGGCATGCAAGGTTTGACGTTTTGCAAACCCTATGACGAAAATCCGGATGATTCAACGTTCGTGCCGGTAGAATACTGCCCTGCCGGTTGGGTGGGCGATCAAAAGCAGACCTGGGGTGACGATGGATTGCTCAATGCACTGCAAAACCTCTTCCTGGCTGCTGAAAAGGGATATATCGCCTGTGGTTCTGATATCGGTGGATTTGAAGGGGCATCGAGCATTCCCAAAAATCTTTTTATCCGGTGGGCACAATTGTCAGCATTGTGTCCGATTATGGAAAACGGCGGCCATGGTGAACATCGTCCATGGATGTACGATCAGGAAACCACAGATATTTATCGGTATTTTGCCAAATTGCATCACCAGCTCGTTCCTTATCTTTATCATGAGGCTCAGTTGGCAAATACCGCAAACCGTTCCATTATGCAAGCGCAGAACGGCACCTGGCAATATTTACTGGGCAATGATCTATATGTCGCTGCGGTCTATAGTGATGTTACATCCCGATCGCTGCAATTGCCTGCGAATGATCAATGGATCGATTATTGGAATGATGATAGAGTTTATGACGGGGGACATGTTCTGTCAGACTATTCTGTACCCCTGAGTCGCTATCCGTTGTTCATTCGCAAGGGAGCAGTGATCCCCATGCAAGTCGATGATGCCGAGACTGGTCATGGCGGTACAGGGTCGTCTGATTCCTATACCTGGATTTGCTATCCCGAGTCCGGGTCCCATTCAATTCTGTTTTGGCCGCAACGTACCCCGGTTTATCTGGAATATACACTTGATGCAGACGGAATTACTTTTCTATGGCAGGATCACTTTAAACCGGCTGTTTTACGCATAAAATACACACAGCGACCTGCAAGGGTTCGTATCGATGGTCAGGACATAACCTTTCATCAGCAATGGATGACCTTTGATCAGTCGCAATCCGGGTGGCATTATGACAACGAATCTCGATACCTCTGGATTAAAGCTCCTCAGCCATCGAACGGCCAGATACAGATGACGATAGCCAATGGTGAGCCTCTGGCATTGATTGCTTTGCTTCAGGGACCGTACCGTTCTGAAACCGGGACCATGTCACTTGCCCTCAAGGAAACCGAGGCCTTGCCCCTGGCACCCTATCCCGACGATCCTCTTCTTGTTTCCTCTATTCCCGACCAGGTGACAGACTGGATGACGCTCCAACTTTACAAGGAACCATTGTCGTCACCGGTTGCCGAAAAAAAACTCTTTATCCGTAATGACGGACGATTGCTCGATTTAAATGGATCAGACCGACTGCTATTGGATGTTCCGCCCGGCGAATATTATATAGGATTAAGGCATAGAAATCATCTCGCGTATATTTCTCCGGACAAAACGACGGTTCCTGAATTGACAGACGTGTTGGATCTGACACGGCCAGAACAACAAGCGCCTCCCGGATTTGTCGACAGCCGGGTAACGCTTGCGGATGGACGCAAAGCCCTGGTTGCCGGAGATATGAATCGCGATGACCTCCTCGACGGACACGATTATTGCATCTGGCATAATGCCCACCGCTCAAGTGCGCCCTCTGATGCTCTTGCCCCTGACCTCAACCTCGATGCTGAAATCAATGATCTCGATTTTCAGCTCTGGAAATTGAATTTTCTGCAAGGATGGTAGAACGAACACATCGAGCGCTTTGCTTTTCAGCGCGATCATATCTTTGTTGAATAATTGCAAAAATTGTCCTATACTGTTATCTATTGATGGTGGATAAAATAGGATATTGTTATGCTGAAAAATCTGTTTCTCGTTTTGTTTTTGATAAACCTTCACTTGTTTGGCGCAGATTGGCCACAATGGCGTGGGGCTGATCGCGATGGCGTTTGGATTGAAAAAGGGATTGTAGAACGTCTTCCGAATTCCCTTTCAGCCCGGTGGCGGGTTCCTGTCGGCCAGGGTTATAGCGGACCAACGGTAGCTAACGGATTGGTTTTTGTAACGGATCGCGTGACAGAACCCGTTGAACAGGAACGTGTGCACTGTTTTCGCGCCAGTGATGGAAAACCGGTATGGTCACATGCCTATGATTGCACTTATCGCAGGGTTGGGTATCCGGCCGGCCCCCGAACCAGCGTGCTTGTCGAGGATGATCGTGCTTACTCTTTGGGTACCATGGGACATTTGTTCTGCTTCAATGCTCGAGACGGCAAGGTATTGTGGAAAAAGGATCTGGATCAGGAATATGATATCCGAATGCCCACCTGGGGAATCGCTGCTTCGCCACTGATTGAAGGAGATATTTTAATTCTGCATATTGGTGGCAGAGATAATGCCTGTGTGATCGGGCTGAATAAGCATACAGGTAAAGAGATCTGGCGGGCACTGGAGGACGATGCCTCCTATTCATCTCCGATTGTCATCGATCAGGCCGGGAAGCGGGTTCTTGTCGTATGGACTGCAGATTTTTTGTCCGGCCTGGATCCCGTATCCGGGCAAATCTATTGGCAGGTGCCTTATAAGCGAGACCGCATGATCATCGGGATTTCTACTCCGGTGATTTATAAAGATTATATTTTGGTGAGCGGATTTTATGATGGAACCCTGTTGGTTAAATTATCTGAAAATCAGCTTGCTGCATCCAAAGTGTGGCACCGTAAAGGCAAAAATGAGCGTGATACGGATGCTCTGCATTGCTGTATTTCCACTCCGGTCATTCTCGATGGCTATATTTACGGCGTGGATAGTTATGGTGAGCTGCGTTGTCTTGATCTGGATACAGGTGATCGTCTCTGGGAGTCGTTGCAGGCGGTTCAAAAAAATCGCTGGGCCAATATTCATCTCATTCGCCATGGTGACAAGATCTGGATGTTCAATGAACACGGTCAGTTGATCATTTCCCAACTCGATGCCGAGGGCTATAACGAAATCAGCAGGGGACAACTCATCGAACCTACCACCGCCCAACTCGATCGCAAGGGGACCGGCGTGACCTGGGCGCACCCTGCATTCGCCAACAAACATGTGTTTATTCGTAACGATAAAGAGTTGCTTTGTGCCTCCCTCGAGGCGAATTAATGATTTTATGAAAGGCTGACAATGAAAAAAATCCTGTTGCTGTGCTTGCTCATCGGACCTCTTTCCTCCGGATGGGCACAGTTGGAACCTGTTACAGGATTGCACGACAATACTCCTCAAAAGCATGTCCTGTCCAATGCAAATATCGTCGTATCTCCTACCTCTATGATTCGAGGATCGATCCTGATTGATAGAGGCAAAATCGTCAATGTGGGAAAGGATATTGATATCCCGGATGATGCAAGAATCTGGGACTATACCGATCATTGGATCTATGCCGGATTCATTGAATCCATGCTTGCGGTCGAACCTGATACACAATTCACCGTATCTCATTGGAATCCTCTGATTCATCCTGAACTGGATATTTCTCAGGTCACGATTGCTGAAAAAGAAAAGAAATCACTTCGCAAGATGGGATTTACCACGGCCATCGCGGTTCCGGCAAAAGGGATCTTTCGCGGTCAAAGTGCGATGGTGCAATTGCATGAAAAGTCCAGACAAAGCACCATTTTAAAGACCCGGCTCGCTCAACACCTTGGATTCGATACTGTTTCCGGCAGAAATAATGA